>JAFTAJ010000043.1 GCA_017458585.1 Bacteroidaceae bacterium | reverse complement strand
TTTTTTGTCCATGTCGATCATCTTTTCTCTTTGTACGTTAAACAGCACTCATATTAACTACTATTATAACGTAAATCCTATGACCTACATGGTATACTTTTCAATTATTATAGTGGTATACTTTTCAATTACTATTTACAGGTATGGCGAATGGCAGGACTGGTGGGAGTTTCCTGGTGGGAAGATGGAGCCAGGGGAGTCACCAGAGGAGGCTCTGAAGCGCGAGATACGCGAAGAGCTGTCGACGGAGATAAGCGTGGACAGGTTTCTTTGTACGGTGGAATATGACTACCCAAAGTTTCACCTCACGATGCATTGCTTCCTGTGCTCACTCATTATCGAGGCGCTGCATCTCAACGAGCATGAGGCAGCACGATGGCTCACCAAGGACGAGCTGGACAGCGTGAAGTGGCTGCCTGCGGATGTGGAGGTAATAAAAAAACTGCAGTCGATATGAAGGACGGAGGATAACGATAACGAAAACGATAACGAAAAAGATAACAAAAACCGAGGAAAATAGGCTTTGCACTTCGGATTTTCGGTGAATTTCGGGAGTGGCACTTCAGATTTTCTGCGTTTTTCTTGGGTGATAGACTATTCTTTATTATCTTTGCGGCATAATTATTTTATGTATGTTAGAGAGAATATTAAAACTGCGAGAAGTTGAGAATGACAGTCTGTTCTTATGGGGCAGTCGTCAGACCGGAAAAAGTACGCTTCTAAAAGCTCTATTCCCCAAAGCCCGTCTTTATGACTTATTAAAAACTGATGTACGCATGGCGTTTCAACTACGCCCGGCTCTTCTTCGTGAAGAGTGCGAATTGCTTGATGAAGGCGAGTTGGTAGTTATAGACGAGGTTCAGAAGGTTCCTGCACTACTTGACGAGGTGCATTGGTTGATGGAGAATCGTGGATTGCGGTTTATTCTTAGTGGATCGAGTGCTCGTAAACTTCGGCGTAGTGGCGCAAATCTATTGGGCGGGAGAGCATTAAGATTTACGTTGTTTCCATTTGTAAGTGCAGAAATTCCAGACTTTGACCTAAGTCGAGCATTAAACAACGGTATGTTGCCTCGCCATTATCTGGCGGCTGATCCGTCGAAGCGCATACAATCGTATATTGGTGATTATTTGCAACAGGAAATTGTTGAGGAGGCTATTGTCCGTCAGCTAGATGCATTTACGCGTTTTTTGCAGGTAGCAGCTTTGAGTAATACTGAGATTGTTAATTATACTAATATAGCTCAGGATTGCGGCGTTTCTGCTAAGACGGTGAAAGAATATTTCACCATACTCGAAGAGACGATGCTCGGATTCTATTTACCAGCATATATAAAGGTGATTAAGCGAAAATTGATACAATCACCCAAATTCTATTATTTTGATGTTGCAATCCCAAACCATCTTTTGCATCGCAGGACACTACAACCTGGCACAGATATTTATGGCCATGCTTTAGAGCATTTTGTTGTACAGGAGTTGAGGGCTTTCGTTTCATATACTTTTAGCACGGATAAGATAATGAACTATTGGCGTACTCTTGACAACAAATATGAAGTTGATGTCTTGATATGCGACGCTCTGACTAATAAGGTGGATGTGGCAATTGAGGTGAAATCGGCTGATCATGTTGTTTCGAGTGACACAAAGGGCCTGAAAGCCTTCGGCGAGGAGCATCCCGAAACAAAGCTGATCTTGTTGGCAATGGAGGAAAGGCCAAGAATTCTTAATGGAATTGAGGTGTGGCCAGTAGTACAATTCCTTCAGAGGTTGTGGGGAGGAAAAGTCTTTTTAAGGACGGAGAAGGACGGAGGGACAGGACGATAAACGATAACGATAACGAAAAACCGGAATTTCGCACAGAAATCACAGATACCACAGAAATTAAACAAAAAATAGAAAAATAGACTTTGGCTCATGTGCTGAGCACATTCTGCAGCCCGCTTTGCTCTTCGCCTTATGAGAACGAGTTCTCCCAGACTTATCGCCAAGCGTCCTACACGCCAAGGCATCTGAGCCAAATTCGCAAAAAAGAAGAAAAAAATCTTCTATTCTCAATTTCTAATTTCTAATTCCTATTTTTTAATGGCATAAAGCTCGGGCGACTTAATTTATGAGTTAATTTCTTGGTAGTATCGAAAAAAGGTGATATCTTTGCAGCCAGATAACTTATAAGTTAACATAAGGTATGAGGCAAGAGTACAGCATTGAATTGTTGGAAGAGTACGAGAATGTCAACTTCTACAGCATCAGGATGGCTGGCGAGGAGTTGACGGAATTGGAGGCTTTCTTCGAGAAGTTCCCAGAAGGATGCAAAAACATGGCAAGAGAGCGAGACGTTGGCTCCATACGTTAAATTGTTGGTGGATACAAGTCGTTTTATCTCGTCAAGAATTAAGGATGGCACATCGGTGCTGGTGGATAAAGAGATTGTTGGAAACTTAAATTTTACAAGGTATGAAAAGGAGTAATGTTTTAGAGCAAAGGCGCAAAAGAGTTAACCGAGATGTGCGCCAATCGGTTGCCTTGTCGTTTCGCATCGTTGACAGAATACATGAGATTCTTGCGGAAAAGGGATTGAGACAGAAAGATCTGGCTCTGCGATTGGACAAGAGCGAGGCAGAGATAAGCAAGTGGATGAGAGGAACGCATAACTTCACGATTGACACGCTGGTATCTATAGAGGATGCTCTTGACGCTCCTATTCTGCAAGTATGCCGGTCGCATTCTTATGAAATCTCCAACGCTGAGCCTACGGTGGCGGCAGAGCCGTAAAAGAGCGAAGGAACGGAAACGAAAAGGGCTATTCTTTAATCGCGAAAACATCGAAAAAAACGAAATTTCCTAAAACTTATTTAAACAAAAAATAGGAAAAACTCTTTCGCTCTGGTAGAGACTGCGTCTAACGGATGAAGTGCCTGTATGCTTCTCCTCATGAACAAGTTCGCAGGCGAAGCCCCAGCCCCTTCATCCACCTCTGCGAGGTTGCTACCTGAGCGAAAGCAAATAATAGAAAAACATCTTACTCCTTACATCTTACATCATACATCGGACGAAGGTCGCAATATCCGTTAATTTTGTGTATCTTTGCAGCGTGATTTGAGTTCATATATAGTTAGAGATGGCAATGAAAGATATTAAACAATTGTATATCAACTTTGACGAGTATATCCGTCAGGGAGAGCCGGAGCAACGGGAGCGTGGCGAGGCGTGGAAGGTAGCCATAGGCTTGCAACAGGTTGACAGGCTTCAGACTTCTGAGTACTTGCTTGATACGGCAAAACGCCACATTGAGGGCGATATCAGTATTGGCGAGGCAAAAGAGCTGATAGACTCTTATTACAAGTCGGCAGCAGGGCGCAAAGAGGTGGAAGGCGACCGCACGGAAGAGGCTGACAAGGTGGCTGCGCGCATAACGGAACTGATAGAAGAAAAGACGTTCTCTTTTACGCCGGCACAACTGATCTCAATCCATCGTCGATTGTTTGAGGGTATCTATAAATTGGCAGGACGTATTCGCGACTACAATATCACGAAGAACGAATGGGTGCTTGGAGGAAAAACGGTATATTATGCCAGCGCCGACACTATCAGCGACACGCTCGCATACGACATGGGACAGGAACGTGAGTTCAACTATGCCAACATGAATATTGATGATTCCATCCGACATCTGACTCGTTTCTGTGCCAACCTCTGGCAGGTGCATGCTTTCTGCGAAGGCAATACGAGGACGACGGCGGTGTTCATGATCAAGTATCTGCGCACGCTGGGATTTAATGTAGTGAACGATGTGTTCGCAGAGAATTCCTGGTATTTCCGTAATGCGCTGGTACGTGCCAACTACAGCGACCTGACAGCAGGAATCTCGGAGACTACGCTCTATCTGGAGCGGTTCTTCCGTAGCATGTTGCTGGGTGAAGAGCACGATCTGAGGAACAGAATCATGCATGTGGATTGGGGCAAGGCGACGGATGGAGATGAGTCTCAAAGTGCAAATAAGCCAGTTCAAAGTGCAAAAGTGAGCAACGAACTGTCTCCAAAGTGCAAAAATTGCACTTTGGAAGAGGTTGCGGTGCTTCGCATAATGCATGAGAATCCCACAGCCACCCAAAAAGAAATTGCTACAGCAATAGGAAAGTCTGAGCGAACCGTCAAGTCTATAACTGTTGCGCTTCAAGAGAAACTGATTGTGAAGCGAGTGAACGGTAAGCGTAATGGATATTGGGAATTCATTGAATAATGTACCGATAACCGAAAACGGAAACGAACACGAATCTCACGAATTGACACAGATATTAAAAAAAATAGAAAAACTCTTTTCAAGAGCTTAGCACTTCGTGCTGAGGCCGAGGCTATCGCCACGAGTCTGGCCGTAAGTGAACTTCCGTCATCCTCTTGCCGAAGCCCCGTCACATCCTGACGGATCTAAAGCTCTTGAAAAGCAAAAACATAAAAAAACACTTCTTCCCTCTTCCCTCTTACATCTTGATCGCATTCGGAATTTATTGTAATTTTACAGAAAAGTCCGAATAGAAGTTTGGTCGTATTCGGAATTTGTTGTAATTTTGCAGAAAAATCCGAATGATATGGAACAATACATTCCACGGGAGACTTATCTCCAACAACTCATCGACAAAAAGGATAATGGAGAGGTGAAGATTATAACTGGTCCCAGACGGTCAGGCAAATCATGGTTGTTGAATAGAATTTTCAAAGATTACCTGTTATCGACAGGCATACCAGAGGAGAATATTATTATCGTTTCGCTCGATGTGGATGATGAGGAAGAGAATGGCGACCTCACCAATCGTCAGGCATTGAAGTCGTATCTTTATAGCCGTATAACATCAGAGCATACACCTTATTATATCATACTCGATGAGGTGCAAGAGGTTGAAGGGTTTGAGAAAATCGTTAACGGCTTGAATGCCAAGGATAATACTGATGTTTATATTACCGGCAGCAACTCACACTTCCTCTCTTCCGATATCAAGACAATCTTTCGGGGGCGAGGTGACGAGGTAAGGGTACATCCTTTTTCTTTCAAGGAATTTTGTACTTATCGCACAGAGACCGTTAGTGAGCTTTGGAAAGAGTATTATACCTATGGTGGGATGCCCGGGCTGCTCAAACAGCGTACGCCGGAACAGAAGGTTGCCTATTTGCAGCGGCTATGGAATAAGACTTATCTTGATGATGTACTGGAACGGCACCATGTGAAGAATCGCGAGGCCTTGTCAGCCTTGGCCGACGCCCTCTGTTCGTCTGTGGGCTCGCTGACGAATCCCAATCGTGTGAGCAACATCTTGCAGAGTGTGCAGAAGACTAAAATAGACCCTGATACTGTAGCCAAATATATCGGTTATCTGGAAGAGGCTTTCCTGTTTGAGGGCGCAAAGCGCTATAATATCAAGGGAAATAAGTATTACGAGAGCATCAAAAAATATTATGCGGCAGACGTGGGGCTAAGAAATGCGAAGCTCAATTTCCGTCAGCAAGAGGTTAACCACATTATGGAGAATGTAATTTATAACGAGCTCCGTATGCGTGGATATGTCGTGGATGTAGGGGTGGTAGAAACTCGCGAGATGCACAATGGCAAAATGGAGTATATACAATACGAAGTGGACTTCATAGCCAGCAATGGCAGAGATAAATATTATATCCAGTCTGCTTTTGCACTAGATACTGAAGAGAAGAAGCAACAAGAACTGAAATCGCTCCTAAAGATTGACGATAGCTTTAGGAAAATCGTGATTGTGGGAAACGATATCGCAGAATATACTGATGACAAAGGAATTCGCTACATTGGCCTTTTTCAGTTCTTGCTGCAATAAAGCAATAGTTTAAGAGTTCAAGGGGCTCACACAGAAATCACAGATACGATAACGATAACGAAAACGAAAATGGCTATTCTTTAATCGCGAAAACATCGAAAAAAACGAAATTTCCTAAAACTTATTTAAACAAAAAATAGGAAAATAGAATTTGGCTCATGTGCTTCGCACATTCTGCAGCCCGCTTTGCTCTTCGCCTTATGAGAACGAGTTCTCCTAGACTTATCGCCAAGAGTCCTGCACGCCAAGGCGTCTGAGCCAAATTCTCAAAAAATAAGAAAACTTCTTCCCTCTTCCTCCTTCCCTTTCTTCCCCCTAGAGGGGGATAAGAGGGGGTCTTTTCAACTTTCCATATACCGCAGCTCGGCCTCAAGCATCTCGAGCTGGGGCATGGGGCAGCCGGCTGCGCGGGCCATCTGCAGGGGGCGGGTGTAGAGATAGTGTATCTCCATAGGACGGCCGTAGTCGTGGTCGAGCTTCATGGAGGGGGAGTAGGGCGTCATGTGCTCGGTGTTGTATATCATCTTGTCGGCGAAGGTCTCGTCGATATTCTCTACGCCACAGGCCTGCGCGGCATGTATGACCTCGAGCATCTGGCTGTAGATGAGCTGGCGCGTGGCGGGGTTGGCAAGCAGGAGGTCGGTGCGGGTGTCGAGGGCTACGGTCATGCCGTTGAAGGGCATGTTCCACACGGCCTTCTTCCAGCGTGCCTCGTGGTACTCCACGGTATGGGCGTCGATGCCGGCGGCACAGAAATGGCTGACGACCTGGTCGACTAGCGAGACACTCGGGACTTTATCACACACCCCCTCCCCCTGCGGGGACTCCCCCTTGCTAAGGGGGAGAATCGTAGTTCCTGGCTTATGGGGGCACACCCCCTCCCCCTGCGGGGACTCCCCCGTGCTAAGGGGGAGAATCGTAGTTCCTGGCTTAGGGGGGCAAACCACAGAGTTGTAGTTGCCGATGTTGATATAGCCGTAGCATTGGTGGTCAACGGTGCCCGGCTGGGTCTTGGCACAGCATATGAATGCCAGGCCTGCTGCGAGGTGCAGGTCTGGCATTTGCTGTAGCAGGTCTTCCTCTAGGCCGAGGCCGTTCTGGATGAGGATGACGAGGGTATCTTTCTTTAGCAGCGGTGGCAGCAGGGTGGGCAACAGGTGGTTGTTGACGGACTTGAGGGCCACGAGTACCACATCACTCTGTGGCATATCTGCCGTGGAGGCATACACCTGCGGATGGTCGAGGTGGAAACTGCCGTCGCAGGAGTTGACCTGCAGTCCGTAATCCAGCACATGGCGGTAGTCGCTATGGAGCAGGAAGTGCACATCCTGCCCGCTCTGGGCGAGCTTAGCTCCGTAGTAGCCGCCGATGGCTCCCGTGCCGATTACTGCGTAGCGCATGCTGGTTTTTTAGTTTGTTAGTCGCAGAGTCTCAGAGTCGCAAAGTCTCAGAGGACACACCCTCTCCCCCTGCGGGTACTCCCCCTTGCTAAGGTGGAGAATTGTAGTCTATAGCTTAGGGGAAAAATCGAGAGGCAGTCGCTAGGCTACTTCTTGGGTGCGGGCACCTTGGGTGTGGGTGCTGCCTTAACGCCTACGAGCTCTACCTTGAAGATAAGAGCGGAGAAGGGCTTGATGGGCGAGTTGGGGTTCTCGCGGTCGCCGTAGCCGAGCTCCTGCGGGATGTAGATCTCCCACTCAGAGCCTACGGGCATGAGCTGCAGAGCCTCGGAGAAACCGGGGATAACACCGCTGACACCAAACTCCTGCGGCTTGTTGCGCTTGTAGGAGCTGTCGAAGACGGTACCGTCGATGAGGCGACCTTCGTAGTTAACCTCTACCTTAGAATTAGCCTGGGGCACCTCGCCGTCGCCCTGCTTGATGACCTTATACTGCAGGCCGCTGGGCAGGGTGACTACGCTGTCCTTCTTGGCGTTCTCTGCAAGGAAGGCCTCGCCGGCACGACGGTTGTCGCCATACTTCTTCTCCATGAGCTGGTTGTGGTAGTACTCCATCTGGCGGTCAGCGATGGCTGCTGCGGAGTCAGCGGTGATGCTGGTGTCGGTGCGAAGTGCTCCGGCAAGGAATCCGCGCAGGAACTCGTCCTTGTTGGTGAAGGCGGAGTCGGGGTTGTCGGTAATCTGCTTGTTGATGTTGGGCAACATCTGGTTGAGCACCTGGTCGCCTATCTGCAGTCCGGCAGCGTAGGCCTTCAGCGCGGGGCTGTTGGCACGACTCATCTCCTGGAAACCGCGGATGAAGTCGTTCATATACTGAGTGGTGTCGATGTTGAGTCGCTGGGAGAGGTAGCGGGTGAGGCCGTTGCTGTTGGCGAGACCGATGGCGTAGCTGAATAGGTCAACGCTTACGGTGTCCACTTTAGCCTCGGGGGCTACTACTTGCTCTGTCTTGGCTTTCTTGCTGGCCTTGGCTTTCTTGGCCTTGGTCTGTGCGCTGGCGGAGCCGAGGGCTACCAGCGTTATGAGTGCGAATGTGAATATGCGTTTCATGTGTTTAAACTTTTGAACTACTTCGTTACGTCGGAGTTGGCGTTGACGAGCTTGATTTTGAAGATAAGTGCGGAGTAGGGCTTGATCTCACCCATGTCGCGGTTGCCGTAAGCCTGGTCGTAGGGTACATAGAGCTCCCACTCAGAGCCCTGGGGCATCTGGGCGAGTGCCTCCTGCCATGCGGGGATAACCTGGCTGAGCATAATCTCGGTGGGCTTGCCCTCGTTGTTCTTCTCAGAGCTGTCGAAGACATTGCCGTCGATGGTCTTGCCCTCGTAGATAACCTGCACCTTGGCGCCCTTCTGGGGAACGGGGCCGTTGCCCTTGGTGAGCACCTTGTAGAGGGTGCCGCCCTTGAGCTTCTCTACGCCTTCCTCAGTAGCCTTCTTGGCGATGAACTCATCGCTCTTCTTCTTGTTGTCGCCGAAGGTCTTGCTCAGATACTGGTCCTTGTAAGCCTCTACGCGCTTGTTGAGTTCAGTCCTGATGGTTTCCATCGGGATGATGGGCTCACCCTTGGTGCCCTCGATGAAGCCTGCTACGAGCTGCTCGAGGTTGACGGTCTTGGTGGAGTCTTGTCCGAAGAGCTCGCTGTTGGCTGCGGAGTACACCTGTGTGCCAATCTGCTGGCCAATCTGGATGCCGGCATAGTAAGCGGCGAGCTTCTTGTCGTCGCCAGCCTGTGCTGCTGCGGCAAATCCTTTGTAGAATTCGTCCATGTAAGCGGTGTCAACGCCGAGCTGGTTGGCGAGATACATCTTGACGCCCTGTGAGTTGGCTACACCGAGTTCGTAGCTGAGGGTGTCGAGGTCGGTCTTGGGGTTTCCGCTGGGGATGCTGCCCTTGCTGCATGAGCCGAGCACTACGATGGCTGCGGCTGCAATAATGAGAATCTTTTTCATTGTGTTATTGGTTTTTATAAGTTGTAATTTCTAATTTCTAATTCCTAATTTTCAATACTAATCAGTTCCACATCAAAGATGAGTGCGGAGTATGGCGGTATGCTGTCGCCGGCACCGTTGGCGCCGTAGGCGAGGTTGTAGGGGATATAGAAGCGATACTTGGCGCCTTCGGCCATAAGCTGCACGCCCTCAGTCCATCCGGCGATGACCTGGTTGAGACCGAAGGTGGCGGGGGTGCCGCGGCGGTAGGAGCTGTCGAAGACGGTACCGTCGATGAGGCGACCCTCATAGTGGCACTTCACGCTGTCGGTAGCCTTGGGATGGCGGCCGTTGCCCTGGGTGAGCACTTCGTACTGCAGTCCGCTGGCGGTGGTGGTGATGCCCTGCTTCTTGGCGTTGTCGGCAAGGAACTGCTCGCCGGCTAGCTTGAGCATGGCGCCTACCTCTTCACGTTTTTTCTTGTTCTCCTCCTCCACTTCGGCCATGAAGTTGCTGGCGATAATCTGTGCTTCCTTCATGTCCATCTGCGGCTTGGCGTCGCTGATGACGTCCTTGATGGCCTGGGCGAGGTCGTCGATGACGAGCTTGTCGCCGCCCATGGCTTTGAGCTGGTGGCCGATGCCGAGGCCTAAAGCATAACTAGGTTTGTGCATGATTTTTCGAGTTTTGGCTTGCAAAAGTACTACTTTTAATTGATAATGCGTTATGTAACGCGAAATAATTAATGGTTTTTGTCCTAAGGTAGTCTTTTTTCAGAAAAATTAAGACTTCGAGATGACGCTGGTGGGGAGGATAGAAGGCAGGAGGTCTTCTGCCACACGGCGCGAGAGGTTCATCTGTCGCAGCGAGCGCTCGAAGTTGGGGTTGCGATGGATGGCCTTCATGGCCCGCTTGGCGGCGAGCTGGTGGCACTCCTTCTTGGAGTAGCCCTTGGCGCGGGCTATCTCGCGGCCCTCCACCATGGCGGCATAGCAGAACTGCTTGCCTGCCTGGCTGTCGATGTCTTCGCTGAGCAGCACAAACTTGACGTCAAACTTGAATTTCTGTCCCCACTCAAGAAGCACGCTCTTAAAATTCTCTTCCACCCTGGCGGTGCGGGCCATATCGATGTGGCCTTGGTCCATGAGCCGCTCAATAAAGCGGAAGCTGCCCTTGAATCCCTTGTCGAGGTAAATGGCGCCCACAAGAGCCTCAAAGGCATTGCCGCCGAGGTAGCTGTTGTGGGACTTGCCGCCGTTTTGTCCGAAGTCGGTGCGTAGCAGCTTGAGTAGCCCGATGTCGTTGGCAATACGCCCCAGAGTCTTGCGCTCTACCAGCTTGCTGCGCATGGTGCTGAGGAATCCCTCGTTGCGGTTGGGGTAGCGGCGGTAGAGGATGTCGCTGATGACGGTCTCTATCACGGCGTCGCCCAGGAACTCGAGGCGTTCGTTGTCGTTGCGATGGCCCTTGGAGTCGTGGAGCGCTACGGAGCGGTGGGTGAGCGCCTGCTCATAGTATTCGATGTGAGCGGGGGGATAGCCCAGTATCTCCTGTAAGGACATAAAAAGTTCCCCTTTCTTGCGAAAGAGGAACCTTATGCGTTGGAAAATATTACTCATATTTCTTTATGATGACACAAGCGTTATGACCGCCAAAGCCGAAGGTGTTGCTAAGTGCGGCGCGAACGGTGCGCTTCTGAGCCTTGTTGAAGGTGAAGTTGAGCTTGTAGTCAATCTCGGGATCTTCGTCGCCCTCAGCGTGGTTGATGGTAGGCGGCACGATGTCCTCCTTCACAGCCAGCAGGCTGAAGAGAGCCTCAGCGGCACCAGCGGCACCGAGCATGTGGCCGGTCATCGACTTGGTGGAGCTGATATTGAGTTTATAGGCGTGGTCGCCGAAGAGCTCCTGGATGGCCTTGGCCTCGGAGATGTCGCCCACATGGGTGGATGTGCCGTGCACATTGATGTAGTCGATATCCTCGGGCTTCATGCCAGCATCTCTCAGGGCGGCCTCCATCACCAGCTTGGCGCCCAGTCCCTCGGGATGGGAAGCTGTGATGTGGTAGGCATCGGCACTCATACCGCTACCGGCTATCTCGCCGTAAATCTTGGCACCGCGAGCCTTGGCGTGCTCCAGCTCCTCAAGGAAGAGGCATGCTGCACCCTCGGCCATAACGAAACCGTCGCGGCTGGCGCTGAACGGGCGGCTGGCACCCTCGGGATCGTCGTTGCGTGTGGAGAGGGCGTGCATAGCGTTGAAGCCTCCGAGGCCTGTGGGCCAGATGGCAGCCTCAGCACCGCCGCTCAGTATGGCGTCAGCCTTGCCGAGACGGATAAGGTCAACGGCAGTAGCCAGAGCGTGAGTGGAGGATGCGCAAGCCGACGTGGTAACGAAGTTAGGGCCGTGGAAACCGTACTTGATGGAGATGAAGCCAGAAGCGATGTCGGCAATCATCTTCGGAATGAAGAACGGACTATAGCGCGGACCCATCTCCTCGCCAGTGCGAGCATACTCGCTCACCTCTTTCTCAAAACTGTTGATACCACCGATGCCTACGCCCAGCACTACGCCGATGCGGTTGAGATTGGTGGTGTCGAGATTGAGGGAAGAGTCTTCGATACACTCTGTGGCGGCCACTACAGCATACTGGGTGTAGAGATCCATCTTGTTGGCCTCCTTGCGGTCGATAAACTCCTTCGGGTCGAAGTCCTTCACCTCGCAAGCAAAGTGAGTCTTGAACTTGTCTGTATTAAAATGAGTAATGGGCGCAGCCCCGCTCTTACCTGCAAGGATGGCAGCCCATGTGTCGGCAACATTGTGCCCTAGCGGGGTGATAGCACCCACACCTGTAACAACTACTCTTTTGAGTTCCATGCTGTTGCTGATAGAAAAAGGGAGTTAACAGGAAGTTAACTCCCTTTTATTAGGTTAAAAATTCAAATGCTAATTTACTTTACGTTGGCCTCGATGTACTCGATAGCACCACCAACGGTAGAAATCTTCTCAGCCTGATCATCGGGGATGGAGATACCAAACTCCTTCTCAAACTCCATGATGAGCTCTACGGTGTCAAGAGAATCAGCACCCAGATCGTTTGCGAAAGATGCTTCGTTCTTTACTTCGCTTTCGTCTACGCCAAGCTTATCAACGATAATGGCCTTTACTTTAGCTTCAATTTCTGACATAACTTTGTTACTTTTATATTAATATAAAATGTGAATAATTATCCTTTGGATTGTTTGACGCGGCAAAATTAAAACATATAATCTTACCGACCAAAAAAATGCATAAAAAAATGCACACAAAGAGCCCAAAAGTGCAAGAACAGACCCTTTTTGTTTAGTCCACAAGGCAAAAAAGAGGTCAGCGAGGGGCCGCAGATATAAAAAATGAGTAAACCCTACGCGCGTACCTTAAATTTAATTACTTTTGTAGCAGAAAACAATCGTAAAAAGCAAACCGATATTATGGCAACACTAGATCTTACCAAGTATGGCATCACCGGTAGTAGAGTGATAGCCCACAACCCCAGCTATGAATTCCTCTTCAAGGAGGAGACCAAGGCCGGCCTCACCGGCTATGACAAAGGTCAGCTCACCGAGCTTGACGCAGTCAATGTAATGACAGGTATCTTCACCGGCCGTTCGCCCAAAGACAAGTATATTGTTGATGACGCCCAGAGCCACGGCAAGGTATGGTGGCCCACCGAGGACTATCCCAACGACAACCATCCCATGAGCGAGGAAGTATGGGCCAAGGTGAAGGATATAGCCGTGAAGGAGCTCTGCAACAAGGACCTCTATGTGGTTGACGCATTCTGCGGCGCCAACGAGGCAACCCGCCTAGCAGTACGCTTCATCGTTGAGGTGGCATGGCAGGCCCACTTTGTAAAGAATATGTTTATCCAGCCCACGGCTGAGGAGCTGGAGAGTTTTGAGCCCAACTTCGTTATCTACAACGCCTCCAAGGCTAAGGTGGAGAACTACAAGGAGCTCGGTCTGCGCAGCGAGACATGCGTCGCCTTCAACACCACCAGCCGCGAGCAGGTGATCATCAACACCTGGTATGGCGGTGAGATGAAGAAGGGTATGTTCTCTATGCAGAACTATTACCTCCCGCTGCAGGGCATAGCCTCTATGCATTGCTCCGCCAACACCGATATGGAGGGCAAGAACACCGCCATCTTCTTCGGTCTGAGCGGCACAGGTAAGACCACCCTCTCCACCGATCCCAAGCGTCTGCTCATTGGTGACGACGAGCACGGATGGGACGACGAAGGCGTCTTCAACCTCGAGGGCGGCTGCTACGCCAAGGTTATCAACCTTGACAAGGAGAGCGAGCCCGACATCTACAACGCCATCCGTCGTGATGCGTTGCTGGAGAATGTGACCGTTGATGAGAACGGCAAGATAGACTTCGCCGACAAGAGCGTGACCGAGAACACCCGCGTCAGCTATCCCATCAACCATATCGAGAAGATAGCTCAGAAGGTAAACGGCAAGAGCGCAGGTCCCGACGCACAGAACGTGATCTTCCTTAGCGCCGACGCCTTCGGAGTGCTGCCCCCAGTGAGCATCCTCACCCCCGAGCAGACCAAGTACTACTTCCTCTCCGGATTTACCGCCAAGCTGGCAGGTACCGAGCGCGGCATCACCGAGCCTACGCCCACCTTCAGCGCATGCTTCGGCCAGGCATTCCTTGAGCTGCATCCCACCAAGTATGCTGAAGAACTGGTAAAGAAGATGGAGAAGAGCGGCGCCAAGGCATACCTTGTAAACACAGGTTGGAACGGCACCGGCAAGCGTATCAGCATAAAGGATACCCGCGGCATCATCGATGCCATTCTGGGTGGTGCCATCCTCAATGCTCCGACCAAGAAGATACCTTACTTCGACTTCGAAGTTCCCACACAGCTCGATGGCGTGGCATGGGGCATCCTCGATCCTCGCGACACCTATCAGAACCGCAATGAGTGGGAAGAGAAGGCCAAGGACCTCGCAGCCCGCTTCATCAAGAACTTCAAGAAGTACGAAGGTAATGAGGCCGGCAAGGCACTCGTAGCCGCAGGCCCGAAACTATAAGAAGAAAAGGAGAATAGATTTTTTTCATAGTGATATCGCCTCCGCAGAGATTGCGGGGGCGATAATTTTTTTAGGAATTCTCTTACAGTAGTTCCTGCAGTCGCTTGAAGGCTGGAGAGAGTAGGGTTGTCTCGACCTCATCTCCATTTGCTGAACGAAATAGGCAACGCCGCTGCTTGGGTAGCAGTTGGCTTACGAGGTGAATATTGACCAGAGTGCTACGGTCTGCGCGTGTGAAGATGGCAGGATTGAGTTGCTTTTCAAGAGCGCCGAGGCTCATCAGCACGTTGCATGAAGAGTGGAAGGTGACCATCTGCGAATAGTTGCCATCAGCCTTGAAGAAAGCGATGTCTTTGGTTTCAGTCACGACAGTGCCGCTGGTCGTTCGCAGGGTGATGCGCTCGTTCAAATTTTTCTCCGTCATCTTTAGGATGTCTTTGGCCAGTTGGTTGGTGGCATCCTTGATGGCTTTCTGTCGAATATTCTCAATCTGTTGCTCGCGCTGTTGTTTTTCCTTTTGCAGGCGTATCATACGCTTACGGTTGCGCCTTTTTTCATACGAGCGCGTGGTGCTCCAAACCACGGCAGACAGCAGCAGTAGCCCCAATACCCATATCCACCAGTGTTGCCACCATTGCAGCGGTGGGCGTATGTAGCAGTCGTCTTCGTTGTTGGCCAATAGCTCGGCGGGACGGAACGAGGTGACTTCCTCTATGCCTGCCATCCATACAGTGCCATCGGGCGTCTCGGCCATCATGGCCATGAGGGGCTCCAGGGCGGTAAATCCGTTGAGGTGATTAAAGAAGCGGACATCGCTCACCGAGTAGTCGGGATTCAGTCGCCCTACAAGCAGGCCGTCAATGACGGCAACCACAAGAAATCCTTTAGGCGACACATGCAGCGAGCGTACCTCATGACCCGACAGTCCATCCATGACCATTGGCTGCACCTGCCCATCGCGAATAAGGAAGAGCGAATCCTTGGATGCAAAGACAATATTACCGTTGGTGTCGCGCTCCATAGTGGTGATGATTAGCTGCTGGGCGTAGTCCACCTTTTGTCCGTCAGCAAAGAGACCAAAGGTAGAGCCTACCCATAGGTGTCCTTGCCCATCCTGCTCGGCGCACCATGGGTGGGGGATGTCGGTATAGAGAGTGTCAAGAGTCCGAGACTGAGGAGTGTATGCACAGATGCTCTTGCGGCTTCCTATGATGAGGCTTTCTCCAGCCTTGGCAACAAAGAGATAGCGTTCGTGCGGCAGTCCCAAAGACTCTCTCTCACTTGCCCCGCTCACACTCATGATGTCGCCGTTGTCTGCCATATATACCTTATTATTTATAGTGACAGCGCACGGAGCGAAGAAATTGTCGGGGTTGTCCTCCACGAGATCATTGTCAACGAGTAGTTTGCCGTTGAGTGTACCCATCACGATGCGACCGTCGTCAGTAGCTCCTATCGCCCGCACGATATCATCGGGGTCAGAGAGGCGGTGGTTGGTAAATCCTCGGTTGAAGTAGCAGTATAGGCCTTGGTAGGTAGCCACCCACAGGCGGTCCCAGCGGTCCACCAGCAGGTCTTTGACGAGGTTGAAGCCGGTAGCCATGAGGTGCACCTGCTGTCCGTCGTAGTCATAGAGAGAATGCTCATCGGCAATCACCAGATGACCATTGGCGAGAGGCCTGACGATGAGTCCGTAGTTTGCTGCAGACCAGTCGGCCTTTGCCACATGCCTGAGATGGCCGTCAGTGAAAGAGTATATGCCATCGGCGGCAAAGGCAAGCAGACTCTTTTTGTGAAGAATCAGGGAATAGATGTCGTTTTTGCCGGTGAGCTTGTGAACGACTCTTTTATCCTTCTTTATCTGCCACACTCCGCTCTGCAAAGGAATGATGATTTCGCATTTGGCAGTGTCCAGAAACAGCTTGCGGTCGGGAGTCATCTGGTCGAGCAGCGGGCTCTTCTCAATACACTCAAGCCCCTGGGTTGTCAGTCTGCACACACGGCGGTGCTGCTCTTGCTCGTCCTCAAGCAGGATGAAGCCGTCAGGCAGCATAGGACTGTTGAAATTATTGAGCAACCTTCCTCCCTGCGGGTCAATGGGCTGCGGCTCCACCTTGTCTAAAGAGGTGAGCCATGCGCGCCTGAAGTCGAAGGCCCTCACTACACCATCCACTTCAGCAAACCCAACGATATTGTAGCGTCGCCCTTTGAGGAAAGGAGTGAAGGAACGCCCATCATAGCGTGCGAATCCTGACAGCGTACCTATATATATATACCCGCGCGAGTCCTGCCAAAGTCGCTCCGTTTGCATTTGCGGCAGACCATCCTGAGTGTTGAAACGTCGAAAAGTCAGTTGGCTCTCCAACTGCGCGCTTGCCATAAGACTGAGCGTCAGCATAAGGATGCCAAGGAGTATGCATTTAGTTTTTCCCATGATGCAGATTTTATGAAAAAGGAGCAAACATTATCTCTTTGCAAAGTCTTGCATGGTTTTTTGGAGATAGGCCTTAGCTTTGCGAAGTAGCAATTCTTTATTCTTTACTTCTAACTTCTCATTCTCCATAGCAAGATCTTTGACGATGTAGCCAGTACTGTCGATGAAGGTGATGCCTCCGCCGAAGGTGTGGACGGCGCAGGGATAGGTGTAGGTGCTGCTGAGCACATCGCGGCTGAAGGAAAAGTCGTCGTGTGGCATACTAAGCTGTCCAAGCAAGGTGGCGGCGAGGTCGGTCTGATTGCAAAGAGTCTCAATGCGGCGAGGACTTCTCACAGCTCCGCCCGTCCAGATGATGGGGATGCGGTTGCGCTCAGGGTTGGCCTCCGTGATGCCGTCGGGGTAGGAGATGCTGTGGTCGGGCAGTATGATGAGCAGGAGATTGCTCCACGCGGGGGAGGCTTTGAGTCGAGCCACTAGCTTGCCTATGCAATCGTCGAGGTAGGCCATCGCGTTGGCGACTTGGTCATTCTTTATCCTGCTATAGGGTACCTGCCAGTCCTCATGGCTGGAGAGGGTGAGGCAGGAGACAAATTTTGCGATTCCGCGACTCCGCGACTCCGCGTCTTTGTGACTTTGTGACTTTGCGACTATATTATATAAGGTGTCAAGCACGATGTGGTCCTGCACGCCCCATGAGTGGGAGTGGCGAACGGAGACAGGGAATGTCTCGTAGCCGCGTGCCTGCTGATAGCCGGTGGAGAGAAGGTAGGCCTTGGTGTTGGTAAAGTTGATATCGCCGCCATAGACGAACTCGGTGCTATAACCATTGGCAGCAAGAGTGCGGGCTATGGAGGGGAGGGTGCGGGCTTTTTCCGCCAGTTTCATGACGGAGATATCCGGGAAGGCAGGATATCCGCTGAGTGTGCTGACCAGGCCACGGTCGGTGCGGAACGAGTTGGCGTAGCATCGCGAGAAATAGATGCCTTCGTCGGCGAGGCGCCAGAGAGTGGGTGTGATATTGCGACTTTGCGACTTTGCGACTCCGTAACTTTGCGGCTCCATAAAGACAGAACCGCAGCCTTCCATTACGATAAGCAGAATATCAGGGCGCGTAGTGGTAAGCAGAGTGTCGGTGTCAACGCTGAGAGTGTCGTAATGCAGCTGGGCAAAGATGCTGTCGCATGCAGCGGGGGGGTAGTAGCGGTAGAGCTCATCAAAGTCCTGCACCTTAAACGAGGAACTCACCAGACTGAAGACAGGGTTGACGGCCGAGTGGTTGAGAAATTGGTTTTGGGAATAGTAAACATGCCCTATATTCATGGTAGAGCGGCCTACGCCGCCGCGACCGAGGAGAAACATTACTCCGCCGACGAGGAGCAAGGCAAGAAGCTGGAATGTGTTCTGATGGCCCTTGATTCCCGACACCCTATTAATGACGAAATACTTAAAGGCAAGAAGCATCAGCGTAGCGAGCACTACTATGGCGAGGATGCCGAGGAGAATAAACCAGGGCGAGACGCTGGCGAAGGCGTTCTTGGGGTCGTCGATATAATTGAAAATGGTGGCGTCGAGCTTGAACTGCCAGAACTTGTAGAGCACCGTGTCGGCAACAAGAGTCACGGCGAGCAATGGCGCGATGATGAAGCAGTATATCTTGTTGGCGAGGCGTAGCCAGGTGCCGCCCACCCAGAGGGAAAGAATGCAGAAGAACAGCGGGACGACAGTCAGATAGGCGGTGGTGGAGAGGTCGAGGGGCAGTCCGTGCCATAGCACGGCGAAGACATCAGCCACGCCAAAGTCATGGCCTTTGGCATTGTAAAGCATGAACACCACCTTCATCATCAGAAAGGTGGTGAGGATAATGAGGAAGAACCGGGCGAGATATCTGAGGCGCTTTTTCACAGCTGTTGCATATCGTTGAGCTTCTTGTAGTAGCGCCCCAGAGCAATAAGCTCATCATGGGTGCCGCTCTCCACTATCTGCCCATCGTGGAGCACATAGATACGGTCGGCATTCTTTATGGTGGACAGGCGGTGGGCAATGGCGATGGTGGTGCGAGTCTTCATGAGTCGCTCCAGAGCCTCCTGCACGAGTCGCTCGCTCTCGGTGTCGAGAGCAGAGGTGGCCTCGTCAAGGATAAGGATAGGCGGATTCTTGAGTATGGCGCGTGCGATGCTCACTCGTTGCCTCTGTCCGCCACTCAGTCGGCAGCCGCGGTCGCCGATAGAGGTGTCGTAGCCATGTTCCATCTCCATGATGAAATCGTGGGCATTGGCAATCTTGGCTGCCTCCACCACCTGCTCCATCGTGGCGTGCTCCACACCGAAAGCGATGTTGTTGAACACCGTGTCGTTGAAGAGAATAGCCTCTTGATTGACATTGCCGATGAGTGAGCGCAGCGACTGGATGGAGAGATTGCGTATGTCCTGTCCGTCGATAAGAATCTGTCCGCTGCTAACGTCGTGGTAGCGCGGGATAAGGTCCACCATGGTTGATTTGCCAGAGCCCGACTGGCCGACGAGGGCGATGGTCTTGCCCTTAGGCACAACGAGGTTGATGTTGCTGAGCACCTGCTTGCTCTCGTTGTAGCTGAAGCACACATTGCGCAACTCGATACTGTCGTTGAGTTGGGTGACGGTCTGCGGGTTGTCAATCTCCTTGATATTGTTCTCGGCATTGAGAATCTTATTGATACGCTCCATGGAAGCCATACCTTTCTGTATGCTGTATCCAGCCTTAGAGAGGTCCTTCAGCGGCTGGAGGATGGTGTAGAGAATGACGAGATAATATATAAAGGTGCTCGCGTCGATGGGCGAATTGCCGGAGAAGATGAGATAGCCGCCAAACCACAGCACCACCACTATCATGCAGGTGCCGAGGAACTCGCTGACGGGATGTGCTGCGCTCTGGCGTATGGCCACGCGCATCGAGGCGTTGCGATACTCGTTGTTGACTTTCTCAAAGCGCTTGTCCATCTTCTTCTCAGCGATGAAGGCCTTGATGATGCGCAGACCGCCGAGGGTCTCCTCAATCTGGCTTATGCCGTCGCTCCACTTGCTCTGCGCAAAGAGCGACTTCTGCTTCAGCTTCTTGCCGATACGCCCAATACCAAAGGCCATAAACGGCACCACCAGCAGGGTAAACAGCGTTAGCTGCCAGCTGATGGCAAGCAGGGTGCCGAGATAGATGAGTATAAAGATGGGGTTCTTTATTACCATGTCGAGTGACGAGGTAATAGAGGAGTCAATCTCGTTGACATCGGTGCTGGCGCGAGCCAGGATATCGCCTTTCCTCTCCTCGGAGAAGAAGGACAGCGGCAGATGCAGTATCTTGTGGTATATGTCGGCGCGTATGTCGCGCACCACGCCGGTGCGTAGCGGCATCAAGCATGCCGAGCCGCCGAAATAGGCTGCAGTCTTGAACAGAGTGAGCACGGCCAGGATGATGCCCAGCATGAGCAGCGTGGTGGCGGGGCCGTAGCTGTCAATCATCAGCTGAGAGTAGTAATAGCCGTTGTTTTTGGCTGTCTCTATGAAGTCGCCCGTGCCCCATTCGATGAACTGGTAGCGCTCGTCGTTGACCTTGAAGAGTATCTGCAATATGGGCAGCAGCACCGTGAATGAAAAAACATTAAACAATGCGGCCAAGATATTGAAGAACAGCGTACCCCCGATATATCGCTTATAGCGGGAGAAATACTTGCTCATCAAATGGAAGAAATCTTTCATATTCTGTTATTTTCTGCCGAAGTCAGCGGGGATTTCGCCCCATTGGTCGGTGTGCCACTTGAGTATTTTGAATTCAGAGTAGTCGTTGGTGTCGAGCCATCGTTCGGCGCGAGCGATGAGCTCGTGCGCTTTGGCTGTCTTGTCGTTGAGGGGCAGCTTGGTGCGGCACTTGTGGGCCTTGATCCAAAGCAGGGCATTGCGGCTATCGCTATAGATAGGATATGCGGTACCTAGTTGCTTCTGCAGCGCGAGGGCATGCACTATGGCCAGAAACTCTCCTATATTGTTGGTCGCCATGATAGGGCCGAAGTGAAAGAGTTGTATGCCGCTCTTCACATCCACTCCGCGATATTCCATCATGCCCGGGTTGCCGCTGCATGCCGCGTCCACAGCGTAGGCGTCTTGGATGATTTCGTCATTGACCATTGACGATTGACAATTGACGATGGCTTTAGGCTTGCGCTCAATTGGCGGAGGTCCTGCCTCGTAAGCTTGGCGAGCCTCGTCCATGGTGGGGAAAGCCTTGTAGCGCGCACCCTCGGCACCGTGCACCTGGGCTTTGCACTCGTCCCAGGTAAGGTAGATGCCTGGCTCGCGGCCCTGCCACACAACGTAGTATTTCTGTTTGGTCTTGCTCACCCTGTTCTGGACTTAGATTTTGAGTGCAGCATCATGCTGCTCATTTACATTCTCTCCGGCACCTCTATGCCAAGCAGGCGCATGCCTGTGCGCACGATATTGCTTATCTGCTCCGAGAGGACGAGGCGAAGCTGGCGTTTCTCTTCGATGGATTCGCCCAAAATGGTGTAGTCGTGATAGAACTGGTTGTATTCCTTCACAAGGTCGTAGCAGTAGTTGGCGATGGTGCTGGGGCTATACTCTGCCGCAGCCTGCTGGATGACAGTCGGGAAGTCGGCGAGGTGCTGTATCAGGCTCTGCTCCTTCTCGTTGACGGGCGTGCTCTTGTTCACCTTGCTGCCGAAGTCGATGCCAGCCTCCTTAGCCTTGCGTAGCACCGAGCGGATGCGGGCGTAGGTGTATTGGATGAATGGTCCCGTGTTGCCGTTGAAGTCGATGCTCTCTTCGGGGTTGAACAGCATATTCTTGCGGGCGTCAACCTTAAGGAGGAAATACTTCAGCGCGCCGAGGCCCACGATGCGTGCAATCTCGTTTTTCTCTTGGTCGTCCATGTCGGCAAACTTGCCCAGCTCCTCGCTGGTGCGACGGGCGGTGCTTATCATCTCGCTGATGAGCTCGTCAGCATCCACCACGGTACCCTCGCGGCTCTTCATCTTGCCGTTGGGCAGCTCCACCATGCCGTAGGAGAAGTGCACCAGATCCTTGCCCCACTCGAAGCCGAGCTTGTCAAGCAGGATGGACAGCACCTTGAAATGGTAGTTCTGCTCGTTGCCTACCACATAGACCATCTTGTCGATGGGGTAGTCGTCGAAGCGAAGTTTGGCGGTACCGATATCCTGAGTCATATAGACAGAGGTGCCGTCGGAGCGCAACAGGAGCTTCTCGTCGAGTCCCTCGCCGCGCAGGTCGGCCCATACGGAGCCGTCATCGTGGCGGGTGAAGATGCCTTTCTGCAAGCCTTCCTCCACCTTGGCTTTGCCCACGAGGTAGGTGTCGGACTCATAATATATCTTGTCGAAGCTGACGCCCAGCGCTTTGTAAGTCTCGTCGAATCCGGCGTACACCCATTCGTTCATCTTCTTCCACAGAGCGCGCACCTCGGGGTCGTTCTGTTCCCACTTCACGAGCATCTCGTGAGCCTCCTTGATGAGCGGTGCCTCTTTCTCCGCCTTGGCCTTGGCGACCTCGTCGTCGAGACCCTCAGCCTTGTATTGGGCGGTCAGCGTGCGCACTTCCTCGCGGTAGTGCTTGTCGAAAGCCACATAGTAGTCGCCGATGAGGTGGTCGCCCTTCTTGCCGCTACTCTCGGGAGTCTCGCCGTTGCCCCAGCGCAGCCATGCCAGCATCGACTTGCAGATATGTATGCCGCGGTCGTTGACAATATTGGTCTTGACCACGCGGTTGCCGGCGGCTTGCTGTATCTGACTGATGGCCCAGCCCAGCAGGTTGTTGCGCACATGGCCCAGATGGAGGGGCTTGTTGGTGTTGGGCGACGAATACTCTATCATCACCAGCGGCGACTGAGCGGTAGGCTTCACCATGCCGTAGTCGGCGGTGGAAGCGATAGTGTTGAGCAGGCGTGTCCAGCTCGTGGTGCTGACGCTAAGATTGAGGAAACCCTTTATGACATTGAATTTGTCCACGGCGGGCTCGTTGTCCACGAGCCACTGGCCTATCTCCTGAGCTGTGTCCTCAGGCTTCTTCCTGGAGACGCGCAGCAGGGGAAATACCACTAGAGTGAGGTGTCCTTCAAATTCTTTTTTCGTCTTTTGCAGTTGCAGCTGCTCCAACTCTACCTTAGCTCCGTAGAGAGCCTCCACGGCCTTGGCGCAGGCCGACTGTATCACGTTTTGGATGTCCATAATCCACCTATTTTAATTTTTCGACTGCAAAGGTAGTGAAAAAATTAAATCGAATGATATAAAATAGGTTGTATATGGAAAATTTTATGTATTTTTGCAGTTTGAAACGAAAAACAGACGCTATGTTCAGGATGCCTCCTATAACAAAGAACCTGCTGGTGATAAACATTCTGCTTTATCTCGCCACAGGTTTGCTGCGCAACAACGGCGTGGACCTTAACGACTTGCTGGGCCTGCACTTCTTTAAGTCCGACAATTTCATGGTCTATCAGCTGTTCACCTATATGTTCATGCACGCCAACTTTGAGCACATCTTCTTCAATATGCTGGCATTCTGGATGTTTGGCCGTATCTTGGAGCAGGCATGGGGAGCCAAGAGATACTTGATATTCTACCTTGTGTGTGGCGTTGGCGCCGGTCTGTGCCAGGAGGTGGCGCAGTATATCGAATACACCACCCAGCACATGGGCGACTATGCCGTGGTGAGCGACGGAGTGTCGCAGATACCGATGAAGGAATACCTGCGCATGTGGACCACCGTGGGTGCGTCGGGTGCGGTGTATGGCATTCTGCTGGGCTTCGGCATGACCTTCCCCAACGAGCGAGTGATGCTGCTTATCCCGCCCATACCGCTGAAGGCCAAGTGGCTGGTGATAGGCTATGCAGCCATTGAGTTGCTGTCGGGTCTTGGCTCGAGTGGCAGCAATGTTGCTCATTTCGCCCACTTGGGCGGTATGCTGTTTGGCTTGGGGCTGATACTCTACTGGCGCCACAAGTCGGGCATAGGTCGCGGCGGCTTCAGCAGCTGGCAGGAGTATAAGCCCAAGAAGAGTGTGTGGGAGCGTGTGCGTGAGAAGCAAAGCAGCAAAGCCGCTGAGAGGCAGAGCCGCAAGGCTGAGCCTGTTGATGAATATGCGGATGAGCTGGCACGGCGCAAAGCACGCCAGGCCGAGGTGGACCGCATACTGGAGAAAGTGAAGCGCTCAGGCTACGACTGTCTGACGGAAAAGGAGAAAAAGACGATATTCGACTTCAGAAACAAGTAGCAATGACACCTATATTTATATATAAGGAGTAAGGATTGAAGAATTGAAGAAGGTTCATAGACATATTGGTAGAATATTGATCAAGTTGCTACTGGCTGTCAACATATTGCTGATAGCCATGTTGCTGTTGTCAGCATTTGGCGGCTATATCAATCCCCACACCTTTGGTTGGGAGGTGTCGCTGGGCCTTCTGTTCCCATTCTTAGCTGTCGCCACATTTGCTTTTATGGTTGCATGGCTCATTGCCTGTTCCAAGAAATGGCTCTGGAGTTTTGGCGCCCTGCTGCTGTGTGTGGGCAAGTTGCATACCTATTGCCCTGTCAGTATGCCACAGCCTGTGCCCAAAGGCAGCATCAAGGTGGTGAGCTACAACACCTACGGCTTTGGCTCCGGTCTTAAGGACTCTGTGGCGCAGGCGCAGATGATAGACTATCTGCGTCATAGCGATGCCGATTTGTTCTGTGCACAGGAGAGCCACTACAATATGAAATACAAAGAGGCGGTGGAGAACGCTGTGGCTCATTGGCAGTACAGCGACTCGGTGTATTCTTCCAAGTCATGGAACGCGCTGACACTCTACTCCAACTACCCGATACTCGACCGCCATATCATCCGCTCTTCATCGCCAGGCCACATGTGTGTGGTATATCGTGTTAAGATAGAGAGCGATACGGTGTATGTCGTCAACTGCCATTTTATCTCAAATTCTATCAATCCCGAGGATAAGGCTACCTATCAGAAGTTGGTGACTATCTCCGACCGCGACAGCACGAGCGAGGACTTCTTGCGCTTGGGCCGCAAAGTCAATGATGCCGGATTGCGACGTGCAGAGCAGGCCGACTCGCTGAAGCGCTATTTGGACAAACTGGGCGACAAGCCCGTGATAGTGTGTGGCGACTTCAACGAGACTCCGCTTGGCTATGTGCACACCCGACTGTGCCGCCAACTGAACGATGCCTATACTGCTTCCGGCAACGGGCCGGGCATCACCTACCATCTTAGCAGGATGTACTTCCGCCTGGACAATATACTATGCAGTCGTCACTGGCGCTCCTTTGGAGCAAGGATTGACAGCAAGCAGAAAATGTCGGATCACTATCCCATCGAGGCATGGCTTAAGCGGATAAAAGAATAGCAAAATGATACCGCGTAGTGTCAAAAATATGAAAAAATGTCCCGATTTTGCGAAATAAAGAGCTAATAACATAGCTGATAAGAAAAAAAACATTACATTTGCCGCCGCTAATTGTGGGCTTCGGCTTCGCACGCGCAGAATTATAGCACCGAAAAAATAACAAACATAAATAACAATAACAAAATGCAAAACAAAGGATTTGTAAAAGTGTTTGCCGTGTTGCTTACACTTGTGTGCATCTACTATCTGTCGTTCTCTTTCGTGACCAGTCACTATGAGAGCAAGGCTGCTAAGATGGCTCCCGCTGTGGGCCAGCGCTATCTCGACTCAATGAAGAATGAGCGGGTGTGGATGTTTAAGACCCTACAGGAGTGCCAGGAGTACCAGCTTGGTCTCGGCCTTGACCTGAAGGGCGGTATGAATGTTACCCTTGAGGTTTCTGTTCCCGACATCGTGAAGATACTTGCTGCCGACAATGCCAGCGATGCCAACTTCCAGAAGGCATACGAGCAGGCTATGAAGCAGGCCAACGAGAGTCAGGACGACTTTATCACCTTGTTTATTAACGCCTACCAGGGCATTGCGGGCAAGAACAAGCTGTCTGCCGTGTTTGCTACCCAGCAGCTGAGCGACAAGATCAATGCTCAGTCGTCTGACAGCGACATTGAGAAGGTGCTGCGTGCAGAGGTTAAGGACGCTATCGACAACTCCTACAATGTGCTCCGCTCGCGTATCGACCGCTTCGGTGTGGCTCAGCCTAACATCCAGAAGCTGGAGGGAAGCCTCGGCCGTATCATGGTGGAGATGCCTGGTGTGAAGGAGCCTGAGCGCGTGCGCAAACTGCTCCAGACCAGCGCCAACCTTGAGTTCTGGGAGACCTATAGCTTCCCCGACATCTGGCCGGAGATTCAGGCTCTCGACACTAAGCTTGTGGGTGGCACGGTAGAGGCCGACAGCACCGTTGCTGCCGCCGAACCCGCTGCCGCTGACACAGCAAAAGCAGGCATCCAGCTCAAGCCCGACACCAAGAAGGCTGCTGACGCAGAGCAGCGTGCAGCCAACAAGAAGGCTCACCCGCTGCTGTCGATGATGATTCCTGCACAGAACTCTCGTAGCGGTAGCGCAGTAATTGCCTATGTTATGTCGTATGACACCGCAGAGGTCAACAAACTGCTCAACTCTCCCGAGGCTAAGGCTACTCTGCGCGGCGACCTGTCGCTGAAGTGGGGTGTTAAGGCCAGCGATATGTTCCCCAACGCTGATGTGTTTGAGCTCTTTGCTATCCGCACCACAGCTGACGGCAAGGCTCCGCTGGAGGGTAATGCCATCACCGATGCCCGCGCCGACTTTGGTCAGGACGGTAGGCCCGAGGTTAACATGTCGATGAACAACGATGGTGCTCGCACATGGGCTACCATTACCAAGAACAATATCGGCAAGGCTGTGGCTATCGTGCTGGACGGCGTGGTATATAGCGCTCCTAACGTAATGAGCGAGATCAACGGCGGTAACTCTCAGATTACCGGTAACTTCACCACTGAGGACACCAAGGACCTTGCCAACGTGCTGAAGGGCGGTAAGATGGACGCTCCCGTCAAGATTGTTCAGGACGACACCGTAGGTCCTTCCCTCGGTCAAGAGTCTATCAACAAGGGTATCACCTCTTGTATAGTGGCCTTTGTGCTGCTGATGATTTACATGTGCTTGCTCTACGGCTTCCGTCCTGGTATGGTTGCCAACGGTGCGCTGATCGTCAACTTCTTCTTCATCCTCGGTGTGCTGGCATCGTTCCAGGCTGCGCTGACCATGAGTGGTATAGCCGGTATGGTATTGACCCTCGGTATGGCAGTGGATGCCAACGTGCTTATCTATGAGCGTACAAAGGAGGAGCTCCGTGCAGGCAAGAAGATTAAGTCGGCTCTCGCTGACGGCTACGGCAACGCCTTCTCCGCCATCATCGACTCCAACGTCACTTCTATCATCACTGGTATCATCCTGTTTAACTTCGGTACCGGTCCCATCCGCGGTTTTGCCACCACCCTTATCATCGGTCTGCTGGCATCCGTATTCACCGCAGTATGGCTTACCCGCATAGTATTTGAGCACTTCCACAAGAAGGATAAGTGGCTCGACCTTACCTTCACCACCGCGTTCTCCAAGAACATGATGCAGAACACGAAGTACAAGTTCATGTCTGCTTACAAAGTGAGCTTCGTGGTTTGGGCTGTGGCTCTGGTTGTTTGCTTCGGTTCCTATTTCACTCGCGGCTTGAGCAGCGGTATTGATTTCACCGGTGGTCGCAACTATACCGTGAAGTTTGAGAAAGAGGTAGTGCCCGAGAATGTGAAGAATCTTGTGGCAGCCAATGCAGGTGAGGCCAACGTGGCTGTGCTTGCCCTCGGCACCGACGGCAAGACAGTGCGTATCTCCACCAACTATAAGATTGACAGCAACGATCCCTCTGTGGACAATGAGATAGAGACTATCCTCTATAAGTCATTGAAGGATGGCAAGCTGCTCTCCGCAGGCGTGCCCTTCGAGCAGTTTAAGGATCGTGACAACCAGAGTGGTGGCTCCATCATCTCCTCGCAGAAGGTGGGTCCCTCTGTGGCTAAGGATGTAACTTATGGCGCTATCAAGGCTGTGATCTTCGCCCTCATCGCCATCTTCATCTATATCTTTATCCGCTTCCGCAACATCGCGTTCTCCATTGGTAGCACCGTCGGTCTTATCTGCGACTCGTTGCTTATCATCGGTACCTACTCGCTGCTGTGGGGCGTGATGCCGTTCAGCCTTGAGGTTGACCAGACATTTATAGCGGCTGTGCTGACGTGTATTGGTTACTCCATCAACGATAAGGTGGTGATCTTCGACCGTATACGTGAGTTCCTCAAGCTCTATCCCAAGCGCGACAAGCAGTTGCTGTTCAATCAGTCGCTCAACACCACTTTGGCACGTACCGTCAACACGTCAACCACCACATTGCTTGTGTTGCTGTGTATATTCTTCCTCGGTGGCGACAGCATCCGCAGCTTCTCCTTCGCAATGATACTCGGTGTCATCTACGGCACACTCTCCTCGCTCTTTATCGCAGCCCCGCTGGCTTACCTGATTCTCGGTGGCAAGATTAAGCAGGGAGCAGAAGAAGAGAAAGAAGCATAATCGCTTTACAATAGTCTTTTTCGGGAGGCGCAGTCCTACTGTGCCTCCCGAAAATCTTAAAGAAGAAACAATCCAAAGCAATGAAGAGATACAACCTTTTGAACAATGTGTTCGGCTGGCTTATGTTTGCCGTGGCAGCGGTAGTATATTGCTCCACCCTTGAGCCGACCGCCAGTTTCTGGGATTGCCCCGAGTTTATAACGACCGGCTATCGCTTGGAGGTAGGCCATCCGCCTGGTGCACCCTTCTTTATGCTGGTGGCTAATCTGTTCTCTCAGTTTGCCAGCGATCCCACGCAGGTAGCCAAGATGGTTAACTCCATGTCTGCGTTGCTCAGCGCGGGCTGCATCTTGTTCCTGTTCTGGACGATCACGCACTTGCTTCGTCGCCTCATCTGTGAGAAGGGCGAGGTAAAAACCACCGTGCAGATGATATCTATCATCGGCTCTGGTGTGGTAGGTGCATTGGTATATACGTTCAGCGACACCTTCTGGTTCAGCGCCGTGGAGGGTGAGGTATATGCGTTCTCTTCATTCTTTACCGCTTTGGTGTTCTGGCTTATCCTCAAGTGGGAGGACAATGCCGACAAACCAGGTGCTGACCGTTGGATTGTTCTTATTGCCTATCTGATGGGTTTGTCCATAGGTGTGCACCTGCTCAATCTGCTGTGCATCCCGGCTATGGTTCTGATATTCTACTATCGTCGCTATCCGGACGCAGCAGTCAAGGGCTCGCTGTGGGCATTGCTGTTTAGCTTCGTGCTTGTTGGCATTATCCTCTACGGCGTAGTGCCTGGCATCGTGAAGGTGGGCGGTTGGTTTGAACTGCTGTTTGTTAATGTGCTGGGCATGCCGTTCAACACAGGTCTTATCGTGTACCTTATTATATTGGTTGCTGTGGTCATATGTGCCATCTGGTTCAGCCTCAAGGAGAAGGTGCTGCATAAGGCTAAGTGGCTCTTTATCGCCTCGGTCGTAATGCTGGGTATTCCGTTCTTTGGTAGCGGTGTATCAAGCATTTTGATTGGTATAGTTATTGTTGCCGCGCTGTTCTATGCCCTCTTTATGGCCAAGAAGGTGGTGGCAAACACCGATCTGCGCCGTTTGCTCAACACTACGCTACTGTGCTTCCTTATGCTGATGATAGGCTACTCCACCTACGCGTTGATAATGATTCGTTCGTCGGCCAATCCGCCGATGGATCAGAACTCGCCGGAGGATATCTTCACTATCGGCGACTATCTGGCTCGTGACCAGTATGGCTCAGCTCCGTTGCTCTACGGTCCCACATTCAACTCCCAGCTGGAGTGGCAGGAAGACCCCGAAGATGGCAGCCACCTCATTCCCAAGAAGACAGAGGGCAAGGATATCTATCAGCGCAAAGAGAAGACCAGCCCCGACGAGCCCGACAGCTATATCAAGGTTGGCAGCAAGAGCGACTATGTATATGCGCAGAACATGCTGTTCCCACGCATCTGGGACAGCGGCAAGGCCAATCAGTATAAGTCATGGCTGGGTGAGTTGCATTATAACTACGTCGATTACGATCCGGGTAACGGCCAGGTGCAGACTCTGGAGATTCCCACGCAGATAGACAATCTCAGTTTCTTTGGCAGCTACCAGCTCGGCTTTATGTACTGGCGCTATTTTATGTGGAACTTCTGCGGACGCCAGAACGATATACAGGGTGCCGGCGAGACCGAGAACGGCAACTGGATTACCGGTATCTCCTTCATCGACAATATGCGCCTTGGCGACCAGAGCCAGTTGCCTGATGTCTTGAAGGAGAACAAGGGCCACAATGTCTATTATGCCCTGCCGTTGCTGCTTGGCTTGCTTGGCCTTTTCTGGCAGGCTTTCCGTGGTCGCAAGGGCGGTCAGCAGTTCTGGGTGGTGTTCTTCCTGTTCTTCATGACGGGTATCGCCATCGTGGTTTACCTCAATCAGACTCCGTCGCAGCCGCGTGAGAGGGACTACGCTTACGCAGGCTCCTTCTATGCCTTCGCCATCTGGGTGGGCATGGGCGTGGCCGCCATCATAGACTGGCTGAAGCGTCTCAAGATAAGCAATCCTGTTGTTGCTACGCTGGTAAGCGTGGTGTGTGTGCTGGTACCCGTGCAGATGGCGTCGCAAAACTGGGACGACCATGACCGCAGCGGACGCTATGCGTGCCGTGACTTTGGGCAGAACTACCTCAACACTCTGCAGGAGGGCTCATATCCTATTATCTACACTAACGGCGACAACGACACCTTCCCGCTATGGTATAATCAGGATACCGAGGGTGTGCGTCAGGATGCCCGCGTCTGCAATCTCAGCTATCTGCAGACCGACTGGTACATCGACCAGATGTGTCGTCCGGCCTATAGCTCGCCTGCTGTGCCCATCAGCTGGAGCAGGGCCGAGTATGTCACGGGACAGAATGACTATGTCCGTGTAGAGCCCGGCTACAAAGCGGAGATACAGCGTTTCTATGAAGAAGATCCTGAACTTGCGCGTAAGCAGTTTGGTGATAATCCGTATGAACTGAAGAATATCCTCAAGTACTGGGTGCGCAATCCCGAACTCAATGTTATTCCTACCGACAGCATCGTCATCACTATCGACAAGGAGGCAGTGAAGCGCTCTAAGATGCTCATAGCCGACAGCACCGGTCAGATACCTGACGAGATGGTGATAAGCCTCAAGGGGCGCAACGTGCTGTATAAGCCGTCGCTGATGATGCTTGAGATGATTGCCAATGCCAACTGGGAGCGTCCCATCTATTTCGCCACCACCGTTGGTCCCGACAACTTCCTCGGACTGGAGGGTCACTTTGTGCAGGAGGGCTTGGCCTATCGCGTTACCCCGTTCAACGCCTTCGCTAATGGTATGACGGTGGACGTGGAGAAGATGTACGACAATGTGATGCACAAGTATAAGTTTGGTAATCTTAACCAGCCGGGCATCTACATTGACGAGACCATGAGCCACATGTGCCTGTCTAATCGTCGCATGTTCTCTATCCTTGCTGATGAGCTGGTGAAGAGAGGCGACCTTGAGAGAGCCAAGAAGGTGCTTGAGAAGTCTGACGAGGCGTTCCCCGAGAAGGTTGTCAGCTATGGCGACTATATCGGTGGTACCAACGACCTTGCTCTTGCATGGAATGCTGTTGGCAACAAGGCTAAGGCTGAGGAACTCCTCACCATCTTCGCCCGCACAGCCGACCAGTATCTCAACTGGTACCTCAACTACTCCGCCAAGCCTGTGCAGATGAGTGCTTATAACTGCAATACATACATGACCAATCTCTACTCTGCTGTTCTCGGCTTTGAGAAGATTGGTAGCGATGCTCTGGCAAAGAAGTACACAGCTCTGTTCAACTCATACTACGAGCGTCTTAATGCAGCTGGCGTCCAACTGGACTTCTAGCCATTGCTCTCAAACTTCATAACAGCCTATCTGCCCCATGTTCATCGAGCAGCCGTCCGGTTTTCTGCGACTATTCGGCCTCAAGGCTCTCTGGCGAATCAAGCCGGAGGAGAGGGCTGTGTACCTCACCTTTGACGATGGCCCAATCCCCGACATCACTCCACGTGTGCTTGAGGTGCTCGACCATTACGGCATCAAGGCTACTTTCTTCATGGTTGGCGATAATGTGAGGAAACATCCCAAGGAGTTTGAGATGGTCAAGGCTGCAGGGCATCGCATTGGCAATCACACATTCAATCATCTAAACGGATTAGTGGTACGAAGCAAGGACTACGTTGCCAATGTGCATAAGGCAGACGCCCTGATTCATTCTGACCTCTTCCGTCCGCCCCATGGCTGGCTGCGCAACAGGCAATACCATTTCCTTAAGCGGCATTACAAATTGGTGATGTGGGATCTCGTGACGCGCGACTACAGTAAGCGTCTTAATGCTGATGAGGTATTTGAAAATGTGAAGCGCTATGCTCGCCCAGGCAGCATTATCACATTCCACGACTCGCTGCGCTCGGCCGATAAGCTGTGGAGCGCTTTGCCCCGCAGTATAGAATGGCTGCAAAAGGAAGGATACGAGTTTAAGCTTATCCCTTAAATACGTAATTGTATATCATATCTACAGCTCCTGCGTTTGCTTTTATGTAATCGGCAGAGGCTGTAGATGCTTTTATAAGGGAGTCGGGCTGCGAAGTCAGCATATCGATAACGGAAGAATACTCTTCGCTGTTATGTATCTCAAAACATCCGCCGAGTTCAATAAGTTTGCGTGCTTCGCGGAACTTCTGGTTGTTGGGGCCGATGATGACGGGCACACCATACACAGCGGCCTCTGGCACATTGTGGATGCCTGCACCAAAGCCTCCGCCCACGTAGGCCACGGTAGCGTAGCGATAGATGGAGGACAGAAGTCCGTAGCAGTCAATAATGAGACAGTGTGCTTCGGCGGCAGTCTCCGCGGTGGCTTGACTGTAGCGCACAGCGGGGCGCTGCAGCTTGCCCTCTATTTCGGCGAGGTGACTGTCGCTGACCACATGTGGGGCGACGATAAGTCGCTGGTTGGGATGGCTGTTGAAATAATCGATAATAATGTCTTCATCTGGCTGCCAGCTGCTACCTGCTACGAGGATGGAGGAGCCAGACTGTGATAGCGGTGATTTGGCAAACGCTTCGCACAGGGGAAGTTCCTTGGCCTGCTCCTTGATTTGCAGCACGCGGTCTAAGCGGGTGTCACCCACAATAGAAGTGTTGGTTACATTTAGTGTACGAAGCAGGTCAACGGACTTTTGGTTCTGCACAAATAGGTGGGCGAAGGTGCGGAGCACGTTGCGATACTTATGGCCGTACCAGCGGAAGAAGATTTGGTTAGGCCTGAAGATGCTGGCAACGCTGTACACAGGAATGCCGCGATGGTGCAACGCGGTGAGATAGTTCTGCCAGAACTCATACTTGATGAAGAATGCCATCTTTGGCTTCGCTATGCGCATGAATTTGCGCGCATTGAGCTTGGTGTCAAACGGCAGGTAGCAGATCACGTCGGCTCCCTTGTAGTCTTTCCTTACTTCGTAGCCCGAGGGGGAGAAGAATGTTAGCAGTATCTTGTATTCGGGATGGTTTTCGCGAATCTTTTCTATCAGCGGACGCCCTTGCTCAAACTCGCCAAGCGAGGCTGCGTGAAACCAAATGATATTGTCACCTTCATGGATGCCGCTGCGCAGTATGTCGTATGTCTTGCTATGCCCTACCATTAGCAGCCGAGCCTTGCGGTTGAAGATGGCCACAAGGTTGACGCAAAACATATATATGTAGATGGCAAGCGAGTACATGAGGTTGTTATTTATTTGAGTGTGTTGATCGCGTGGCGCATGCGACTCAGAGTCTCGTCTTTGCCGAGGAATGCGGCCAATTCATACATGTCGGGACCCTGCCCTTTGCCCACGAGGCAGATGCGCCAGGCATTCCACGGACGGATGCCTGTTTCCTCCACCCATGGATCTACGATGGCTTTCATGCCATCCACGCTGAAGTCCTCCACCTTCTCCAACTGCTCTGCAAGGAGAGTCATCTCGGAGGCGGTATTCTCGGTCCAGTTCTTGCGGATAAACTTATCGTCGCGGTCAAAGGTCTCAGGCGCGATAAAGAAAAAGTCGGTCAGGGGCCAGAGGTCGTTTATGAAAGAGACACCACGCCTCTTCACCTGCTTGCTCTGCCCGTCAACGTACTCTACAACCTTCTGTTTCATCATTCCTATTACCTGGGCGGCACGGTCTGGCGTGGCAGTAACGCCGTTGGCTGCCAGCAGCTCTACAAAGGCGGGCGCCAACTCTTCGTTGGTTTTCTGTAGGAGATATTCGCGGTTAAACCACCAGCCTTTCATGTAGTCGAAGCGTGCTCCGGCCTTGGAACAGCGGCTCAGGTCAAAGAGTTCTATGAGTTCCTGCATGGTAAACAGTTCCTGCTCAGTGCCGGGGTTCCAGCCCAGCAGGGCAAGGAAGTTGATAACGGCCTCCGGCAGATAGCCGCTCTCGCGATAACCGGAGGACACATTGCCGGTCTCGGGGTCGTGCCACTCCAGCGGGAAGACGGGAAATCCCAGCTTGTCGCCGTCGCGCTTGGAGAGCTTGCCCTTGCCGTCGGGTTTGAGCAACAGTGGCAGATGGGCGAAAGCGGGCATGGTGTCCTCCCAACCGAAGGCCTTGTAGAGCAATACATGTAGCGGGGCTGAGGGCAACCACTCCTCGCCGCGTATCACGTGGGAGACCTCCATCAGGTGGTCGTCCACAATGTTGGCGAGATGGTAGGTGGGCAACTGATCGGCACTCTTGTAGAGCACCTTGTCGTCGAGCACCGTGGAGTTGATGACTACGTCGCCACGGATGATGTCGCGTACATGTACATCCTGCCCAGGCTCTATCTTGAATCGCACCACATACTGCGCACCTGCAGCCATTAGCTCCTCCACCTCAGCCTGCGGCAGGGTGAGGGAGTTGCGCATCTGCATGCGGGTAGAGGCGTCGTACTGGAAATTGGGCAGCTCGGCTCTCTTGGTGGTAAGCTCCTCGGGGGTGTCAAAAGCAATATAGGCAGAGCCGTTGTTCAAAAGGATATCTACATACTGCTTGTATATGTCGCGGCGTTCCGACTGGCGATAGGGACCATACTCGCCGCCAATGCCCACACCCTCGTCAAAATCTATGCCGAGCCAGCGGAAACTCTCGATAATATACTCTTCTGCTCCAGGCACAAAACGTGAGGAGTCGGTATCCTCAATGCGGAAAATCATTTTGCCACCATGCTTGCGGGCAAAGAGATAGTTATAGAGTGCTGTGCGTACGCCGCCGATATGCAGAGGCCCGGTAGGGCTGGGGGCAAAGCGTACTCTTATACTTCTTGCTTCCATTGGAGTTTTTGAATTTAGCTGCAAAGATAATCAAAAAAGAGCAAGATACCTTATTAATATATATAAAATTGTGCAGATAGCGCAAAAATATGATGTTTTTGTGGGTTTTAGACTTGCGATTTCAGTTTATTGTCTTATATTTGCAAGACTAAACTCATTCTTCTTAATCTAAAGCGATAAATCTATGTGGAGCCGCTATAAGTTGTTGAGTCGGTTTTTGCTGGTGGTGATCTGTTCTGCCATCATTGTCTATTTCATGCCCCACGAGCATAACTTTACCTATGATTATGCGGTAGGCAAACCGTGGAAATACTCGCAGATTATCGCGGAGTATGATTTCCCGATTTATAAGTCCGAAGCGCAGCTGAAGGCAGAGCGCGACAGCGTGTTGCGCAATCTTAAGCCGTTCTTCAAGCACGACTCTTCAGTAGGCGAATTACAAGTGGACAATTTCAAGCGCGATTTCTCTACCAATCTGTCGCTGGTGCTCAACCATAAGGAGCGACTGCTCTTGACGCGCTTGCTTGCCAGCGCCTATGACCGCGGCATCACGAGTCAGCACGATTATTCGCTGGTGATCGACAGCGTTAAGGCTATCAGTATTGTCAGTGGTGGCGCGGCTCAGGTGAAAGCTGTCAGCACCATCCTCTCGCCTAGGCTGGCTTACGAGATGATAGTCCGCAAGGCTGACTCGCTCCATCTGTCTAAGGAGGTAGTGGCGCGATGCAATATCAACAACTATATTGCCCCCAATCTGATATACGACTCTGAGCGCACAGCTTTGGTGCGCAAGGAGGCTTTGTCAAACATCGTGCCCAGCCACGGCTTGGTGCAGAGCGGCCAGAAGATTATCGACCGGGGCGAGATAGTTACCGACCATACTATGAAGGTGCTCCAGTCTCTGCAGAAGGAGACCGAGAAACGTAGTGAGAGCGGTGCAGAGGCCGTACTGTTAATCCTGGGGCAGTTCCTTTGCGTGATTCTCTTGATGAACATGTTTATGGCGTATCTTGTGCTCTATCGCCCAGATTACGCCAGCGAGTTGCGCAGCGTCGGATTACTGCTTAGCCTTATCTTGCTCTTTACAGTGGCGGCACAGTTGGTGCAGCAGCCTACGGAGCTGAATGTTTATATTGTTCCCTTCGCAATAGTGCCCATCTTCATACGAGTGTTTATGGACTCTCGCACAGCCTTCGCTGCTATGGTTACTATCGTCAGCATCTGTTCGCTGTCGCTGCATAGCCCCTACGAGTTTATGCTGCTCGAGATAGTGGCGGGACTCACGGCTATCTATTCGCTCAGGGAGCTGACCTCGCGCTCACAGCTGTTCCGCACGGTGCTGCTCATCACAGCGCTGACGGCACTTATTAAACTGGGCTACGACCTCAGTCAAGGCTTTATCCTCAGCACCATCGACCCCTCGTGGTACGAGCGCATAGCCATCAGCGGAGTGCTACTGCTCTTTGCCTATCCTCTGATGCTGTTGTTTGAGAAGATGTTCGGTTTTATCTCTAGCGTCACCCTAGTCGAGTTGTCGAATGTCAACACACCGCTCCTTCGACAGATGTCCAAGGAGGCGCAGGGCACCTTCAACCACTCTATGCAGGTGGCCAACCTGTCGGCAGAGGTGGCGGGCAAGATTGGCGCCAATGTGCAGCTCGTCAGGACTGCCGCATTATACCATGACATCGGCAAATTGCAGAATCCCGCTTTCTTTACGGAAAATCAGAGCGGCACTAATCCTCACGATGACCTGCCCGAGGAGCAGAGTGCTCAGATTATTATACGCCATGTCGCCGACGGCATTGAGATGGCTGAAAAACACAGGCTGCCATCCGTCATCAAGGAGTGCATTGCCACTCACCACGGCAGGAGCAAGGCTAAGTTCTTCTATGTCAACTATGTCAACAAGCATCCCGACGAGCCTGTCAACGAGGAACTGTTCACCTATCCTGGCCCTAATCCGCAGACCAAGGAGCAGGCCATCCTGATGATGGCTGACTCTACGGAGGCCGCTTCGCGTAGCCTGGCCGAGAAGACAGAGACCTCCATACGCGACTTGGTGAACAAGATTATTGACCAGCAGGTGGCCGACGGATGTTTCTCACACTGCCCCATAACCTTCCAGGATGTCGCTACTGCCAAGGAGGTGCTCGTGAGCAGTCTCAAGACCATCTATCATGCCAGAATAAGTTATCCTGACTTGGAGAAACCCAAAGAAAACACAGAAAACTCCGAAAATAATGAAACTCTCAGGGGCGATTAAGTGTTTTTTCTTAAGAAAAATTATAACGATAACAGGAAAAGTGCTACATTTGCATTCCACTAATAAATTTCAAATCTCAAAACTCAAATAACTATGACATTCTTAACAAACGACAAACTTGTGATTGTCGGAGCCGCTGGTATGATTGGCTCCAACATGGTGCAGACCGCACTTACACTGGGCCTGACCTCCAACATCTGCCTTTACGATGTGTTCTCACCCGAAGGCGTGGCAGAGGAAATGCGCCAGAGTGGTTTTGACGGTGCCACAATCGTGGCCACAACAGATGCAGCCGAGGCTTTCGCCGGAGCTAAGTATATCATCTCTTCAGGTGGTGCTCCGCGCAAGGAGGGCATGACCCGCGAAGACCTCCTCAAGGGCAACTGCGAGATAGCCAAAGGACTGGGCGAGAATATCAAGAAATTCTGCCCCGATGTGAAGCATGTGGTTATTATCTTCAACCCCGCCGACCTTACCGGCCTCGTAACCCTGCTCTATTCCGGCCTCAAGCCCAGCCAGGTAACCACACTCGCAGGTCTTGACACCACCCGACTCCAGAGCGCCCTCGCCAAGAAGTTTGGCGTGATGCAGAATCAGATCACCGGCTGCGCCACCTATGGCGGTCACGGCGAGCAGATGGCAGTATTTGGCAGCCATGTAGAGATAGCAGGTCGCAAGCTTGTTGACATCATCGGCACACCCGAGTTCCCCACCGAGGAGTGGGAGGCAATGAAGACTGCCGTAACACAGGGCGGAAGCGCTATCATCAAACTGCGTGGACGTAGCTCATTCCAGAGCCCGTCGCAGCTCTCCGTGGAGATGATCGCCAGCGTGATGGGAGGCAAGCCTTTCCGCTTCCCCGCAGGCACCTATGTAAATAGTGGCAAATACCACAACATCATGATGGCCATGAAGACCACGCTCGACACCACTGGCTGCCACTATGAAGTACCACAGGGAACACCCGAGGAGAACGCCAAGCTTGACCAGAGCTATGAGCACCTCTGCAAAATGCGCGACGAGCTGGTAACACTCAATATCGTGCCCGAGGTGGCAAAGTGGGGAGAAATCAATCCCAACCTCTAATAACTCTATACAACTTGCCAACTCTACAACTTTTTAGACATAGCACATAGCAAAAACCGCTCAAAACAACAAAAAACACAAAAAAATCATCGAAAAACGCGTTTTTTCCCCATTTTAAGTGAAAATAATTGTCTAAAAATGTTGTGAATTCAAAAAAAAGTTGTTCCTTTGCAAATGAAATAGGCATATAATGCGTGCCTTCCAACAAAAAACGAAACACATTTTTAACTAATTATTAACCAGAAGAAGCCCCCTCGGGGGCAGATTCAAACAAAAACAATTAACAACATGAAGAAAGTTTTTATGCTTCTCGCCGTTTGTGCAACCGTTGCTTTCGCAAGCGCACAGACAACTGTTCGTGGCAGCAAGTTGACTGACAACTGGTCTGTAGGTGTACAGGCTGGTGGCGTTACTCCTGCCTATGGTCACAAGTTCTTTGGCGACCTCCGTCCGGTAGTAGGTCTGACCGTTGCTAAGGAAATCACTCCTATCTTCGGCTTGGCAGCTGAGGTAAATGCTGTTATCAACGCACAGCACAACAACATTGGCCCCACTGGCTATCCCGCCAACACCCACAAGGCTTTTGACGCTTCCAACCTGAGCGGTTTGCTGCGCTTCAACCTCACTAACCTCTTCTTGGGTTACACAGGTGAGCCGCGCTTCCTCGACGTTAAGGCCATCTTCGGTATGGGCTGGGGTCATGAGTACTATGGCCACAGCAACAACGACCGTAACCTCCTCACCAGCAAGGCTGGTCTGGACTTCGGCTTCAACCTTGGCGCTGACAAGGCTTGGCAGGTTAACGTAAAGCCCGCTATGGTATGGTCCCTCACCGATGGTATCCGTGCTAGCGAGTACGACAAGAAGTATGCTCACATCGAGCTCACTGCTGGCGTAACCTACAAGTTCCTCAACAGCAATGGTACCCACAACTTCGCACTCGTTAAGGAGTACGACCAGGCTGAGGTAGACGGCCTCAACGCTAAGATCAACGACCTCCGCAACCAGCTGGGTGCTAAGGATCAGAAGATCGCTGCTGACGCTGCTGCTATCAAGAAGCTTCAGGACGACCTCAACGACTGCCGCAACAAGAAGGTGCCCACACCTCCTGCACCAGATCCAGCTAAGGTTGTCAACAGCCTCGAGACCAACGTATTCTTCGCACAGGGCAAGAGCGTTATCACCGCTGCTCAGCAGCCCAACGTAGAGCGCGTTGCTTCCTTCCTGAAGAATCACCCCGCAGCAAAGGTTGCTATCAAGGGTTATGCTTCTCCCGAGGGCGGCAAGGCTATCAACGACAAGCTCTCAAAGGCTCGTGCAAACGCCGTTAAGGACATGCTCATCAAGAAGTATAAGGTTGACGCTTCCCGCATCGTTTCCGCTGAGGGTTGTGGCGTAGGCGACCTCTTCTCAGAGCCCACCTGGAACCGCGTAGCAGTTTCCACTCTCTCCGAGTAATTAAGAGAAATTAAATCTTATAACATTGGGCGACAGTCATTCATGACTGCCGCCCAATTCTTTTTTCAAGGTTTTAACTTTTCAACTTCTCCCTCGCGCGCGTACCATATTTATATAATATAATAAAGAAGGGGAACAAACTTACCGCGACCTTGCCAGAAACTAACGCCGTTCTTGCGGAATTTAACGCCGTTCTTGCGAAATTAAAAGCCGTTCGCGTTGAAATTTATCTCCGTTCGCGTTGAAATTATCTCTGATGTCGTTGCAACTAAAGCCGTTCTTGTGAAAACGAGAACGGGGTTTCTATTTACGCGTACCGTTTTTATTTAAATCTGCTCGGAAAAACCGCTCGCAACAAGGTATTTTCTTGATTTTTATACGAAAAGAAGGTGTCTTTTCGTGGAAAATCGTAAATTTGTAGCTGAGATATCACGAAGAATTACAAATCCAAAGATATGAAAAGACTCATCGCAATTATTTTGCTGTTTTTAGGCACGCAAATGTGGCTGCATGCAGACACCCAGCGCCTTGTAGTTTGGCAAAAATCGGGCGAAAAAGCTTACTTTGACCTTACTGACGAGCCAGAAACGACCTTTGAAGATGGAAAATTGGTGATAAAAACTTTTAAAACGACCGTTTCTTATCCCCTCACCAGTGTCTTGCGCTACACTTACGAGGGTGGCACCATAACCGATGTGGGTGAGCAGACCGTTCGGCCGGGTGAGATGCGCTATATGCAGAGCGAGGATAAAATGGCATTCGACGGGCTGCCCGACGGTACGCGCCTTGATGTTTATAGCCTCGATGGCATAAAACTATTTACGGTGCAGGCCCACGAGGGACTACGCACCATAGTTTCCTTCACCAGCTATCCTGCTGGTACATACGTTGTTAAAGCCGGTGACGCAACTATTAAATTCTTGAAGCGATGAAAACACGTGTACTTTATAGGATATGCGTTGTCGCCTTTATGCTTATAGTAGGACAAACGATGTGGGCGCAGGAAGCTTTCTACATCTACCGCAACGACGGCGACTTCAACGGCTTCTTCTATGATGATGTGAAGAGCATGAGGCTCTCGAAGATAGACCTCGACCTTACCGAGCGCGACGAATACGTCGTGCAGGAGATAGAGCTGGCCGACACCACCTACCGCATCCCCCTCTGCGCCATCGACTCCATCGGCTTCCAGCAGCCGGAGATAATTTTCAGCAAGCGTTTCTATAATCTTTCGGCGGAAGATTGTCCGTATAAAGGCTCGTATATACGCATGTATGACAACGATGGCAACGAGCTCAACAAAATGGCGTGCTACCCGCGTGTATGGGACGGGGAAAACAGCAAATGGATATATTACGATCTGCCAAAGGTCGGCGATGTCCTTTATATTCCAGACGGCGAATGGGATGGATGGAGCGGAAAATATGCATTGCCATTCGTGGGAAAAGTGACGGAAGTAAAGTCTTTCCCCGAATACGACAACTATTATGAGATCCACTACGACTATGTGGATAGTTTTGGAGATGTGTTTGAGCAGTTCGTTACTCTGGAGCAGATTGGCCATGACGATAATGGTGTTGCCTACAGTCGCATGGCGGGATTAGACAAAATTCCAGGCTGGGAGGGAAACAAGGATCTGACCTTGGCTGCAGTGAATGGTAAATTTACACCCGTCAACTACAGTTACGAAGATCTTACTGTCAAGTTATCGGTTGATCTTGATATTTCCATCAAAGCCACTGTGGCGTATAATATTTGTGCGGGAAGGGAATTCTGTATAAAGACAACATTCTATGAGGATGCAGAATTTGGAGCTTCGCTTACCGTTTCGGGAAAACTGGAGGAAACAACGACCTGGCAGTTGGCAGGAGTGCCTCTTTACTTCCCTTCGTTTATGCCTATCTTGCAGGTAAGGCCAGGGCCAGGCGTTTTCATAAAGACTGCAGGCGACATGAGTTTGACAATCAACACTCCTAAACTTGCTGTACATGCTACCCAGACAATAACTATCGAGAATAATAGAGTTCACGGCACAAAGGATTGTTCCACAGGCAAGGACGATCCGAATAATACATGGGGCATACAGCTCTCCCTCAATGGCTCGACACAAGCTGGCGTACATTTCCCTTTCAAGTTGGAGACAGCTTCGTGGTGCAAGAAGATTGCATGGTGTAGCACGGGAATAGATGTCTACTCTGGTCCCAAGTTTGATGCTTCGTTTACACTCGATCCTGTTGCATTGGTAAAAAAAGATGCATATACAACACTCGCAAACACTCAGATAAGGTTTGCTCCGACAGACTATGTGTTTGAGGGCAATGCTTTATTTTCTGCTGCAGGCAAAAAAGAGAAAAAATACACTATTTTTGAAGCCGAAGTACCTGTTGGTGCAATGATGCTGCGACTCTTCCCCGAATTTAACACCGTGGAGGCTGGTGAACCTTACATGAATTATCAGAGTGGCTTAAACTATACGGACGCTAAAGTTTTTCCACATGGTAACAGTCTTCCTTTTAAAGTAGGTTTGGCTGCCTATAACTACAAGGAGGAAATGGTTGCCAAGGCATACGGAACCGATATGTATAGCGTATTCAATACATACGCCGAACTGCCGATAACGATGCCTATGCTATGTGGCAGATACAATCTTGTCCCCATCCTCAATGTTCTGGGATATGATGTGCCCGTTTGGAATGCTCAAAGAGCGGTGGAATGTACAATGCCAGTAGTATTTAATTATAGTTCTCGCGAAGTCACTAATTCCACGGAAGAATATATAGAAGGTACTTTTTCTCTTAGCGGACTAATGAAAGATGACGAAGTGGAGTTTGAATTGGTTAGCGACTCTGTCTCCATATATAATACTAAAAATAGTTGGGGTGAAGATCTTCGGGATAACTTAGAAAGCACCCATACGTCTGGTCATTGCGGCAATAAGACAGAAATATATGAAGACTCTATGGGACCAACAGAAAAACAACTTGGGCCAGAAGAAATGGGACGACGTACATTCCATTTCTATTGTACGTGCAAACATACAACAGAATTTAATGGAGATATAGACTCTCGTGGCAACAAGACGAAAGTTCCAGGTTCATATATTTCTGTTTCTAGAGAGGAGTTCAATATTATGCGTGCCAAGGTAACGCGGAACGGAATAGTGCGCTATAGCACGAATATTCCTATAGGGCATGCAAAAGGAAAAGTTACGTATAATTAAGAGTAAAACAATCCGCAGTGGTTACAAACGCAGCGGATTGTTTGGTATTATTCGCTCTTCCCGTTTTATTTGGGTATTTATTTTGTAGTGTGCGAAAAAAGTGATAACTTCGCAACTCAAAATAAATTACCAATAAAATTTTAACCAAATTTATGGAAAATATCTTAAGTGTGTTTTGGATTGTGCCCATAGCATCGCTGATTGCCTTGGGCATGGCTTTGTATTTCTTCCTCCAGATGAAGAAGGAGGATGAGGGTACACCGCGTATGCGCGAGATAGCCGAGCATGTCCGCAAGGGTGCAATGGCTTACCTCAAGCAGCAGTACAAGATTGTTGCCATCGTGTTTGTGGTGCTAGCCATAATCTTTGCAGTGATGGCGTATGGCTTCCAGATGCAGAACCCGTGGGTGCCGTTTGCATTCCTCACCGGTGGTCTTTTCTCTGGCTTGGCTGGATTCTTCGGCATGAAGACTGCCACCTATGCCTCTGCCCGTACAGCCAACGCTGCCCGCAAGAGCCTTGACGGCGGACTGCGCGTAGCCTTCCGCTCGGGTGCCGTTATGGGCCTCACGGTAGTGGGGCTCGGTCTGCTCGACATCGCATTGTGGTATCTTATCCTTAATGCGGCTGGCGTGGACAGCCTGATTACTATTACCACTACGATGCTTACCTTCGGTATGGGTGCATCTACTCAGGCATTGTTCGCCCGTGTGGGCGGCGGTATCTACACCAAGGCTGCCGACGTGGGCGCTGACATCGTGGGTAAGGTGGAGGCTGACATCCCTGAGGATGACCCGCGCAATCCTGCCACCATCGCCGACAATGTGGGCGACAATGTGGGCGACGTAGCCGGTATGGGCGCCGACCTCTACGAGAGCTACTGCGGCTCCATTCTCTCCACCGCTGCGCTGGGTGCTACGGCCTTTGCTATTAATCCCGAGATGCAGATTAAGTCGGTGATTGCGCCGATGATTATCGCCGCTGTGGGTATCTTCCTTTCGCTGTTTGGTATCTTCCTCGTTCGCACCAAGGAAGGCGCAACGATGAAGCAGCTGCTCCGCTCGCTGGGCGTGGGCACCAATATCAGTGCCGCCCTCATTGCCGTGGCCAGCTTTGCCATCCTTTATCTGCTGGGCATCGACAACTGGGTGGGCGTTTCCTTCTCTGTCGTTACTGGTCTGCTGGCCGGTGTCATCATTGGTCAGGCAACGGAGTACTACACTTCTCATTCCTACAAGCCAACGCAGAAGATTTCTGAGGCTTCCAAGACCGGCGCTGCCACCGTTATCATCAAGGGCGTGGGCACTGGCATGATCTCCACCATGGTTCCCGTGGTTACCATCTCCGTGGCTATCCTGCTGAGCTATCTCTGCGCCAATGGTTTCCAGCTTGAGGTTACTGCCGAGAATCTGTCTCGCGGTCTCTATGGTATCGGTATCGCCGCTGTCGGTATGCTCTCCACTCTGGGCATCACCCTTGCTACTGACGCCTACGGCCCCATCGCCGACAATGCCGGTGGCAATGCAGAGATGAGCGAACTGGGCGAGGATGTGCGCAAGCGCACCGATGCCCTCGATGCTCTGGGCAACACTACCGCCGCTACCGGCAAGGGCTTCGCCATCGGCTCCGCCGCTCTTACTGCACTGGCACTGCTTGCCTCCTACATCGAGGAGATCAAGGAGGCTGTGGCTCGCCTTGCCGAGGCTGGCAACGCTCACATGCAGGAGATTATCAACAAGATTAGCGATATCCCGTCGTTTATGGATTACTTCCAGGTTAACCTGATGAATCCCAAGGTTATCGTGGGTGTGTTCGTAGGCGCTATGGCTGCGTTCCTGTTCAGTGGTATCACCATGGGTGCTGTAGGCCGCGCTGCCGAGGATATGGTGCAGGAGGTGCGCCGTCAGTTCCGCGAAATCAAGGGCATCCTTGAGGGCAAGGGCACTCCCGACTACAAGCGCTGCGTGGAGATCTCCACCCGCTCGGCTCAGAGGGAGATGATCTTCCCGTCGCTGCTCGCCATCATTATCCCCATCATCGTGGGCGTAGTGCTCGGCGTGGCTGGCGTGCTCGGTCTGCTCGTTGGCGGACTGGCAGCAGGCTTCACCCTCGCCATCTTTATGAGCAATGCCGGTGGCGCATGGGACAATGCCAAGAAAATGGTTGAGGAAGGCCACTTCGGCGGTAAGGGCAGCGAGTGCCACAAGGCCACCATCGTCGGTGACACCGTGGGCGACCCGTTCAAGGACACCAGCGGCCCGTCGCTCAATATCCTTATCAAGCTTATGTCGATGGTCAGCATCGTAATGGCAGGCCTCACCGTAGCATTTGTATAAAAGAATAGAACTTCATACACAAAATCTCCGGCACTCAACAGAGCGCCGGAGATTTGTGTTATTCAAACAGTGAGGAGATAATATCGTCGGAGACGAAGAGGCCTTCGCGAGTGAGGCAAAGCCATTGACCATTGACCATTGAGAGACTCCCTCCCCACTCCCCCATGAAGGAGGAGCGCTCTTCCCCTCCCTTCATGGGAGGGGTTAGGGGTGGGTCTGTTTGATTCTTTATGACGAGCGTACCATTATTAATATAAGGTTTCGCGCGCGCGAGGAGAGCGTCAAGTTTTTCTTGTCCAAAGTCGCAGGCGAAAGCTGTGAGGTTAAGACCTGCGGCGGTACGCAGATGGGTGAGCAGAGTTTCCTCCAGCTGCATTCTCTTTGTAATCTCCTCGCGAGAGAAAAGACGGGCGCCGAGAGTGTCGCCCCCAGCATGGATATAGGCTTGCAGGTCTGGGCTGTTCCATTGGCGCGAAGTGCCATTGTAGGAATGGGCTGCTGGCCCGAGGCCGAGGTAGTGCATGCCGCTCCAGTAACCGCTGTTATGGCGGGCTTCATAGCCAGGCAGGGCGAAGTTGGATATTTCGTAATGACGGAACCCCGCTACCTCTGCTTTCTCCATAAGGAGAGAATACATCTGAAGACTAAGCTCTTCGTCAACTTCGCTCACCTTGCCTTGCTCGCGCAGGTGGTGTAGCTGCGTTCCTTCCTCGTAGGTGAGCGAATAGGCAGAGAGATGAGTGACAGGCAAGGCAAGCGCCTGCTCCAAGTCGCTCTGCCATTGGTCAATAGTCTGATTGGGAATGCCGTAGATAAGGTCTATGCTTATGTTGTCGATGCCAGCGGAGAGAAGGTTGTCCACGGCCAGGCGTGCCTGCTCGGCTGTGTGGCGTCGATGGAGGAAACGCAGCATATCATCGTTAAAGGTCTGCACACCCATGCTCACTCTGTTGATGGGCAAAGCTGCTAGCGCCTTGGCGTAGTCGGGAGTTGCGTCATCGGGATTTGCTTCGAGAGTCACCTCTGCGTCGGGGCTCAGTTGCCAATGCTCCGCTACTGTAGCGAAGAGTGTCTTTAGCTCTTCTGCCATCAGCACAGAGGGAGTGCCACCGCCGATATACACACTGCTGAGGACTGATGAGTCAAGATATTCTTTGCGCAGAGTTATCTCCTGGCAGACGGCCTCGATATACGCCTTGCGTTTCTCGTAACCGCAGGTGGTGGAATAGAAGTCACAATAGATGCAACGACTCTTGCAAAAGGGCACATGTATGTATAGTCCGCAGCGATGCATGAAAGTGCTATTTTGCTCCAAAATTACTACATTTTTAGAATTGTTTGTGGTAAAGGGCATGCGAAAAAGCGATTTTGGGTACTAAAAATTTGCCATGACGTAATCTTTGCGTATATTTGTAAGCCAATAAATGCGTCTTTCTCACAGAAAACAATAATTTAATAACATAATAACAATGAAAGCTTACAAGACAAACGAGATCAAGAACATTGCCATCCTTGGTAATGACGGTGCGGGCAAGACGACCCTCACCGAATCCCTACTTTTTGAGGCAGGCCTCATCAGCCGCCGTGGTAAAATCAGTGCTAAGAACACTGCCAGTGACTATTTCCCTGTAGAGCAGGAGTATGGCTACAGCGTATTCTCCACCGTGTTCCACGCTGAGTCTAATGGCAAGAAGCTCAACTTTATTGACTGCCCGGGCTCTGACGACTTTGCCGGTGCTGCCATCACTGCGCTTAGTGTTACAGACACTGCTCTCATACTTATGGGTTACAGCGGTGTGGAAGTTGGTACACAGAACCATTTCCGTTACACTGAGAAACTGGAAAAGCCCGTTGTGTTCCTGCTCAACCAGGCTGATGACGAGCGTTTCGACTATGAGTCGCTGGTAGAGAAAACCAAGGCAACATTCGGCTCAAAGGTTATGCCTATCCAGTTCCCCGTGGCTACAGGTCCCGACTTTAACGCTATCATCGACGTGCTGACCATGAAGAAGTATTCGTGGGGCCCTGACGGTGGCAAGCCGAAGGTAGAGGACATCCCTGCTGACCTGATGGACAAGGCTACCGAGATGCACATGGCTCTCGTGGAGGCTGCTGCAGAGCACGACGAGGCTCTTATGGAGAAGTTCTTTGAGAGCGAAGAGCTCACAGAGGATGAGATCCGTGAGGGTGTGCGCAAGGGTATGGCTGTTCGCGGCATATTCCCGTTGGTTGTTGCCAGCGCTGGCAAGGACATGGGCATGAACCGCTTGATGGAGTTCCTTGGCAATGTTGTTCCTATGGTTACTGAGATGCCGAAGGTAAAGAACGCTGCCGGTACTGAGGTGGCATTCGACCCCAATGGCAATGTCAGCCTCTTCTTCTTCAAGACCGCTATGGAGCCCCATATCGGTGAGGTGCAGTACTTCAAGGTAATGAGTGGTACTGTAACCGAGGGTATGGATCTCAGCAATGCTAACCGCGGCAGCAAGGAGCGCATGGGCCAGCTGTTTGCTTGTGCTGCAGCACAGCGTATCAAGGTTGACAGCCTCCAGGCTGGCGACATTGGCTGTGCCGTGAAGCTGAAGGACGTGAAGACTGGTGACACCCTCAACGACAAGGGCTCTGACCAGACCTTCAACTATATCAAATATCCTGATCCCAAGTATATTCGCGCCATCAAGCCTGTTAGCGAGAGCGACAATGAGAAGATGATGGCTGCCATCTATCGTATGGCTCAGGAGGATCCCACATGGGTTGTAGAGCAGAACAAGGAGTTGCGCCAGACTCTTATCAAGGGACAGGGCGAGTTCCACCTGCGCACCCTCAAGTGGCGTCTGGAGAACAACGATAAGATTATGATTGAGCTCAACCCGCAGCGCATTCCTTATCGTGAGACTATCACCAAGGCTGCCCGTGCTGACTATCGTCACAAGAAGCAGAGTGGTGGTGCCGGTCAGTTTGGTGAGGTTCACATGATTGTTGAGCCTTACACTGAAGGTATGCCCGATCCTACCGTATATCGTTTCGGCAACCAGGAGTATCGTATCACTCCGCGTAGCACCGATGTGACTGAGCTGGAGTGGGGCGGCAAGCTGGTGTTCATCAACTCCGTTGTAGGTGGTGCCATCGATACCCGCTTCATGCCTGCTATCCTCAAGGGCGTTATGGAGCGTATGGAGCGCGGCCCGCTGACCGAGTCCTATGCTCGTGACGTTCGCGTGATTGTTTACGATGGTAAGATGCACCCGGTTGACTCCAATGAAATCAGCTTCATGCTTGCAGCACGCAACGCCTTCAGCCAAGCATTCCGCGAGGCAGGTCCGAAGATTCTGGAGCCTATCTATGATCTTGAGGTGCTCGTGCCTGGTGATATGATGGGTGACGTGATGAGCGACCTGCAGGGACGCCGCGGCCTTATCATGGGTATGTCGAGCGAAGGTGGCATGCAGAAACTCAACGCTAAGGTGCCCTTGGCAGAGCTTGCCAACTACTCTACCGCTCTGAGTTCCATCACTGGTAGCCGCGCCAGCTTCACCATGAAGTTCGCAAGCTACGAACTCGTTCCGCAGAATGTACAGGACGAGCTCATCGCTGCCAACCAGAAAGAAGAAGATTAACGATTACAGTCATAAGGCGCGAGAAAACAATCTCGCGCCTTTTTACAAACAAGCGATAATTATGAAGAAGATAGCAGTATCCCTTATCTCGCTGTTGTTGACTCTCACTGCAGTATGGGCAGGAGATAAAGTTGATTTCAAGACATGCATGAGCGGAGTCTTTTGGGCAGACCAGCTCTATGGAGTGAAGCCTCTCAACGATGGTGAGAGCTATGCCCGTGTCAGTGGCGACCGCAAGCGTATTGTGCGTTACTCGTTCAAGACGGGCGAAGAGATTGGCACCATTTGCGACATAAGCAACGCCCGTGGCACCAAACTGCAGGGTTTTAGCGATTATATCCTCTCGCCCGACGAGAGCCGCATATTGCTGCAGACCAATACCAAGCAGATATACCGCCACTCTAAGACTGCGGAGTACTATATCTACACCATAGCCAACAACACTGTCGAGCCACTCTCTAAGAATGGTCCGCAGCAGGAGCCGCTCTTCTCCCCCGATGGCAATCAGGTGGCTTTTGTCAGGGATAACAATCTCTTTCTCGTCAAGCTGCTCTTTAATAATAGCGAGAGTCAGGTGACGGAGGACGGCAAGTTCAACTACGTCCTCAACGGTATCCCCGACTGGGTGTATGAGGAGGAGTTTACCTACAGCCGCGCCTTCGACTTCAGCGCTGACGGCAAGATGCTGGCGTGGGTGCGCTTCGACGAGAGTCAGGTCCCTCTCTACGAGATGCAGATGTTCAAGGGACTGAGCCCAGAGCTCAAGGACAACGACACCTATCCCCACGACTATAGCTACAAGTACCCCGTGGCTGGAGAGCAGAACAGCAAGGTTAAGGTGCTTACCTACGACATCAAGAGTCATGTTACGCGCGAGATGGCAGTGCCCCTCGACAGCGATGGCTATATCCCCCGCATCAAGTTCACGGAGACTCCCGACCAGCTTGCCATCGTTACCCTCAATCGTCATCAGAGCGTGATGAACATATACATGGGTGACGCCCGTTCTACGGTCTGCAAGCTTATACTCAGCGAGAAGGACGACCGCTATGTGAAGGAGCATGCGTATGAGCATCTGCGTTTCTTCGGCAACAACTTCGTGTTGCAGAGTGACCGCACAGGTCAGAGCCAACTCTACTGGTATTCCACCACCGGCCAGCTCATCAAGCAGATCACCAACCAGCCGATGGAGGTGTGCGACTTCTATGGCATCGACCCTCAGCGCAAGACCTTCTATTACAGTGCCAAGGATGGCAATCCCACTCGTACTGCTATCTTCTCAACCGACCTTAGCGGAAAGACTCTCAAACTCTCCACCGAGCCAGGTACCAATAGCGCGGTGTTTAGCACCACGATGAAATACTTCATCAATACTTACAGCAATCTCACTACCCCGCAGGTAACCACTCTGCGCAGCAACAATGGCAAGGTGCTCAAGACACTCATTGATAACAAGGAGCTCCGCGAGCGCGTTGCCCGTTACGATATGCCGCAGAAGGAGATGTTCACCTTCCGCACCAGCGAGGGTGTGGAGCTTTATGGCTGGATGATGAAGCCTGCTGATTTCAACCCTGCCAAGCGCTACCCTGTTATTATGCACCAGTATAGTGGCCCTGGCTCGCAGTCTGTTACGGACAGTTGGAGCTCAGGTTCCAACGGGGCAGGCGGAGCATACGAAGCCTACCTCTGCGGTGAGGGCTTCATCTGTGTCACTGTTGATGGGCGCGGCACTGGTGGTCGCGGTCGTGACTTTGAGAAGTGCACCTACTTGCATCTTGGCCAACTGGAGAGCAAGGACCAGGTCGAGGCAGCCATTTGGCTTGGCCAGCAGCCCTATGTGGACAAAGATAACATTGCCATCTGGGGCTGGAGCTACGGTGGCTTCAACACTCTGATGAGTATGAGCGAGGGCCGTGGCGTGTTTAAGTGCGGCGTGGCGGTGGCACCGCCCACCAGCTGGCGCTTCTACGACACCGTTTATACCGAGCGCTACATGCGCACTCCGCAAGAGAACACTGGATATGGCGATGACGCAATCAGTCGTGTGCCCAATCTGCACGGCAAGCTGCTCGTGTGCCACGGACTGGCTGACGACAATGTGCATGTGCGCAACACCTATGAATATACCGAGGCGCTCGTGCAGGCTGACAAGCAGTTTGAGATGCAGCTCTACACCAATCGCAACCACAGCATCTACGGTGGCAACACGCGTATGCATCTCTTCACACGTATCAGCGAGTTCTTTATCCACAACCTGAAGTAAAAAGACACATAGCCAGATGAAGTTGTTTCCCTGCAAAGTTTTGTGTGCGTGGCTCCTGCTGCTGTTTGCGCAGATGTCGCTGCATGTGACGGCTGCGGAGCGCGGCAATCTTGCTCTTAAGCGTGGCGAGAAGCTCTACCATGCCATCTGCACTTCTCTCACCACTCCCGTTTCTTTCACCTACAACGGCAAGACATACCACGGACTTGGCAAGTTGCCCGTCGAGCGCTTCAACAGCACTACTACATCCACTGGCCAGCAGGCAACCTTCTTCTATCGTCTCGACAATGAGGTGCAGATACGCGTCGAGGCAGCCTTCTGCAAGGAGTACGGCCAGGTGGAGTACACCATCTGGTTTGAGAATATAGGCACTCGCCCCAGCCATGTGCTGGAGCAGGTCAACTCTGCAGACCTCAGTTTCGCAGGAGCCAATCCTGTGGTGCGCGGTTGCCTCGGCGACCATGTCAATCAGTATGCCCCCTACGAGTATTCGCTGAAGAAGGACACCGTGTCTTTCCGTTCCGACGGCGGGCGCGCCACCCATGTGTCGTTTCCTTATTTTGATTTGGTTCACGGCAATGGTGGCACACTCATAGCCCTAGGCTGGGCAGGAACATGGAAGGCCGATTTCATCGGCAAAGGCAGCAACACGCGTTTCACTGCGCAGAACTGCAACGGCTTCCGTTCCGTGCTGATGCCGGGCGAGAAGGTGCGTACAGCAATGGTGGTGATGCTGCCCTACAGCGGACGCAACGCCGACGATGCCACCAACCTGTGGCGCGAGTGGTTTCAGAAGTATAATATGCCGCGTGCCAACGCCGACGGCGACCCCATACAGCCTTTTGCCACGGCTCCCTTCTCTGCCGACACGGGACTGCCCAACTCCGACGGCAGCATCTCGGAGTGCTACTTCACTTGGCAGCGCACCCTCACACGCATCATCCGTGAGAGAGTGAAACTCGACTTCCGTTGGTTTGACGCAGGCTGGTATTTCGACCCTGCAGGTCGCACAGTACCCACTAATTGGTGGGGCACGGTAGGCTCGTGGGAGCTCGACACCATCAAATGGCCCGGCCACACTCTGCGCGAGTGTAACGAGGCGTGCCACAAGGCGGGCATGAAGGTGCTCATGTGGTTTGAGCCGGAGCGTGTGACGATGGTGGATGCCTTGGTTAAGAACTATGGATACAAGGCTGAGTGGGCCATCTCCAACTGTCATGGCGTCATTACTAACGACATCGGCAATCCTGAGTGTCTTCAATGGACGCTCCACCGCATCACTAAGGTGATGGACGAGAATGCCGTGGATCTCTTCCGCGAGGACAATAATAGCGACCCGGGCACCACGTGGCCCATGCAGGACAAGCGCCAAGCGGAGCTGACCAATCTGCCGCGCACGGGCATCACCGAGAACAAAGCTATCCAGGGACACTACGCCCTTTGGGACAGCATTATTGCCTACTGCGCAGCCAACAATAAGTGTACCTATATCGACAACTGCGCCTCGGGCGGCGGTCGCAATGACATCGAGTCACTCAGACGCAGTCTGCCGTTTATGCGCAGCGACGCTGATCGCACCACTACGGGGCTCAGGCTGGCCATGAGTTCCACCTTCAACAAATGGATTCCCTTCCACGGTTCCTGCACCCGCGAGGCCGTCAACGAGCTCGACCCCATGACGCGCGGCGGCAACTCCGTCTATTGCACCCGTGTCTCATGGCTTCCCATCTACAACCTCGCCCTCAGCTTTACCCACGACGAGACACTCGACTACGACCGTGTCCGCTCTACCATTGGTGAGTGGCGGCGCTACAACCATCTGCTGACGAAGGATTTCTATGTCCTGACTCCCTATCATAGCAAGGACGACACCTCCGGATGGACCATCTTTGCCTACCACGACCGCGACACTGATGAGAGCGTAGTACAAGCCTTCCGCCAAGAGAATTGTGCCGAGAGCAGCTACACCGTGCGCCTGCCTTACGCTAAGCGTGGTTTTACCTACACCATCTATAATGAGGACACAAAGCAGACTCTTACCGTCAGCGGCGAGGCATTGCTCAGCGAAGGCATCACCTTCAGCCTTGATGCCCCCAAGTCGTCTGCAATACTACACATAACTATAAACTCCTAACTCCTAATTCCTAACTCCTAATTCCTACTTCCTAACTCCGAACTCCTAACTCCTAACTCCTAACTCCCATGCCTTCTCCCCTAATTGCCCCGTCGTTGCTCTCCGCTGATTTTGCCAATCTGGAGCGCGACATCCGTATGCTCAACCAAAGCAACTGCGACTGGTACCATCTTGATGTGATGGACGGAGTCTTTGTGCCCAATATCTCGTTTGGCTTCCCTGTAATGCAGGCTATGGCCAAGGTTGCCGAGAAGCCACTCGATGTCCACCTCATGATAGTGGAGCCAGAGAAGTTTGTGCCGCAGGTCAAGGCTCTCGGCGCCAAGGTGATGAATGTGCACCAGGAGGCAACCATCCATCTCCACCGTCTGCTCAATCAGATAAGGAAAGAGGGTATGCTCTCTGGAGTAACGCTCAATCCCAGTACTCCCGTCTGCATGGTGGAGGATGTGCTGGCCGAGGCCGATGTGGTGATGCTTATGAGCGTCAACCCTGGCTTCGCAGGGCAGAAATTCATCGGTGAAACCGTGGAAAAAGTGAAGCGCCTGCGCGAGATGATAGACCGCCGCAACCTGAAGACCCTCATTGAGGTGGACGGCGGAGTATGCCGCGACAATGCCCGCACCCTTGTCGAGGCAGGTGCCGATGTGCTCGTTGCTGGTAGTGCTGTGTTCAAAGCCGCAGACCCTATTAAGGAGATAGACATCCTTAAAATGTAAAATGTGAAAGTTGAAATGTAAAATGTTACATATTACATGTTACATCTTACATACAACAATCCTTTCGGGCGCATAGTGGAGGAGTCGCCCCTCACTCTGCTGCTTCTGCCCCTTATGGTCGGCATCGCTGTGGCTGAGCTTGCCGAGTTGCCTTTCAAGACTATACCTTATATAATTGCTGCTGCCGGCGTGAGTATGCTGGCGGCAGTTGTTGTAGGGTGGCCCAAGCTGCGCAAGGGGCGAGAGGTTAAGACGCGGCTTTTCCTATTCTTTGTTGCGGTGCTGATGGTAATGATTGGGATGTTTTCCGACATCATGCGTTACGAGCACAATAGGACGGAGTGGCCGTCGGAGCGACGTGAGTGGCGCGGTGTTGTCAACGACGTGGCACAGACCACGGCCAAGACCTGGCGCGTGAGCGTGGTGGTCAGCGATGGCAGTCTGCACCGCAAGGTTATGCTGTCGATATTGCAGGGCGCGATGCCTGCGCCTCCCAAGGTGGGTGAGGCACTCTCATTCTATGGCACTATAGAGCAGCCCCACAATTTTGAGCCCAAGGGGCGTGACAAGCAGAGCAGTAGCTTCGACTATGCGCGTTGGCTCCGGCGTCAAGGCTATTCGGGTCAGGCTTTTGTGCCGAGCGATGTGAGGGTGCTGACTGCGGACGAGGCGCAGGCGATGAGAGCCCGGCTGCCGCTGTGGCAAAGGCTGCGCGTCAGAGCGCTGACTCTGCGCTCAAAGCTATTGCGTCAATATTCGCGCCTAAACCTCGCGACGGACGATGCCGCGGTGCTGGCAGCGCTGACTCTGGGCGACAAGTCGGCGGTTACGAAGGACACCCGCGAGAATTATTCCCTTTCCGGCGCGAGCCATGTGCTCGCTCTGTCGGGTTTGCATCTGAGCATCTTGGCATCGCTCGTCTTTCTCTTGCTCAGTCCTCTGCGCATGAGGCGTTTGGGTCAGTGGATATCGGCGATAGTGATGCTCGCGTTAGTGTGGGGCTTTGTATTCCTGACGGGCTGCAGCATCTCCATCGTTCGCTCTGCGCTCATGCTCAGCTTCGTTCTTATCCTCGGCTTTCGTGGCGAGGGCATGTCTTCTGTCAACAATGTGGTGATGGCCGCCTTCGTGGTGCTGTTGCTCAGCCCGCAGAGTCTGATGGACGTAGGTTTTCAGCTGTCGTTTCTGGCGGTTTTCTTCCTGATTTACTTCTTACCTTATTTCAAGGAGTCGTTGATGCGTCGCGCTCCTCGCTGGAGTAGGGGTTTGCTTGGCTTCCTCTACGTCACCATTGTCGCTCAGCTGGCCACGGCTCCTGTCGTAGCATGCGTGTTTGGGCGCGTGCCGCTACTGTTTCTGGTCACCAATCTGCTGGTCATCCCGTGCGCCTATGTGTTACTCATAGGCGCCGTGTGCTATTTCGTCTTGTCGTGGTGGCCCGCAGTGGCTGTCGCCATAGGATGGGTGCTCGCCCGCACCGTGGAGTTGATGAACGGTGGCTTGGCTCACATTGCCTCGCTGCCCGGAGCCAGCGTAGAGGTGCATCTCTCGCCCCTCGCCACGCTCTTCATCTATCCGCTTATGTTTACGGTCTTCGCCTGGCTGTATTTCCGCCGTCGCATCTACGGCTGGTACACCCTCTTGTTTGCAGGGTGCGTTATCAGTTGCCAACTCTGGGCTGCGTAAATATAGGCCCAAATTCAGAAGTTTTTTGTAGCCATCTCGCGCAAACATAAAGCCATCTCGCGCAAACATAAAGTCATCTCGCGCAAACTAAGCGCGACCTCGCTGATTTTTTACCTGATTTCACCAAATCCTAGCGCGACCTTATCTAATTTTAAGCAGACTTCCTTATACTCTTTCCGCCGAAATGATAAATCGTTTCGGCCGGAATAATGTATCACTTCGGCCGAAATAAAGTATTATTTCCGCCGAAATAGTTCAGGGAAGTCGCGCTTTTTTCTGGCGAAGTCTGCTTAAAATTGCGTGGAGTCTGCTTAAAATCACGCAAGGTCTGCTTAAAATTACGCGAGGTCGCATTTAAATTTGATTAGGTCGCAAAAAAATCCCGCGAACTCGGAGTTAGTTCGCGGGAGAAGGGAATAAAACAATCAGAGCCCGCGCTCTTTCGGCGCAGGCTCTGCTATTAGGTTTCGCTATTACTTACTCTTACTTGGATAGCGGGCGGCCGAGGGCAAGGCGGAGGCCGAGGTTGTTGAGCGTGTACGAGGGCGTGTTGCAGTCGCGATAAGCCGGACGGCAGAAAGAGGTGTGGGAGTTCCAGCCGCCACCACGATAGACACGTTTGGAGCCTGAGGTGGGACCAGTGGGATTAGTCTGTGCTTCGCTGGAGTAGTCGCCGTACCAATCCTGACACCATTCAAACACGTTGCCGCTCATGTCATAGAGGCCAAGCTCGTTTGCCTTCTTCTTTGCCACAGAGTGGGTCTTATAGTTAGAGTTCTCGGAATACCACACCACTTCGTCAATTTTGTTACTGCCGCTGTACAGATAGCTCATTCTCTTGTTGCTGCCGCGGGCAGCGAACTCCCATTCTGCCTCCGTAAGTAGGCGAAACTTCATGCCGTCAGGCAACTGGTCCTTGAGCATGGTGTTGAGCTTGGAGATAAAGGTCTTGCAGTCGTTCCAGCTGACCTGCTCTACAGGCAGCTTGTCACCTTTCCAGTTGCTAGGATTGCTGCCCATCACGGCCTCCCACAACCCCTGCGTCACTTCGGTCTGCCTAATGTAGTAGCTGCTGAGCGTTACGAGGTGGGCTGGCTTCTCAAAGCTATAAGAACCTGCCTGCTCACCTGTGCCGCCCATCATGAAGGTGCCGCCCTCCACGGGCTCAAAAATGAATTTTACACCGCCGTAAGAGAATGTCATGCGCTTCATCACCGGCTTCGTGGGCGTTGTGCCGTCGATGATATTGTTGTAGATGGCCACCACGTCGGCGGTGTTCACCTTGTTGTCGTAGTTAGCGTCGCAGGGATTCACCTGCGCCATGGCTGTTGTAGCAAACAGCGCTACTGCGAAAATCGCAAATAGATTATTCTTCATGGTTGTTATAGTTTTTATGTGCTATTTTGTTATTTTACACACCCCGTCTGTGTTCTGACACTTTACACTCACCCTAACATGTCCTCCCCCTTCATGGGGGAGTTAGAGGGGGTCCGTCCTTACTTGCTTCCTTTGATGATAATATCGTAGAGGGCGACCACGTCGGCGGTGTTGACATTGGCGTCGCCATTGACATTGGCATCCTCGCGGGTGAAGCCGCTGGCGGTGCCCTTCTCGATAAAGCTGTAGATGGCCACCACATCGGCGGTGTTGATATGGGTGTCGCGATTCACGTCGCCCTTCTTGATGCCGCTGCTGTCGCGCAGTATGCGCACGCGGCCGGTGGCGGGCTGGCCGCTACTGTTCATCACGCACCCCTTGGAGGAGTCGAAGTAGCAGCCGTCGGCGAAGGCGCAGTTCTCAAGAGTGAGGCTGTTGAGGTATTCCATAATGTTTTGGTTGGGCCACTTGTCGCAGACCAGGTCAAGCTCGCTGTTGGAAATCCTGACGTCCACGTTGTCCTGCTGCCAGAAGTATGCCTCATCCGGCACAGTAATTTTTGTGTCAACAATGGAGGCCAAAGCAGTGTTTTCATCGCCTAAGCTCTGGAAGTAAATCTCGCCTCTCAGGGAGATCTGGGCGGAGTTGTCTGTTCCGATAATGCCCCACAGGCGGAAGCCGTCAACTTCTTCGTTCTCATAGAAGGCAAGGCCGTAGGAGTAATCGTCCGTAAGGGTGCCGGTGAGCTGATTGTCTCCCTCTATGTTGAGGACAAAAAAATTATCTTCTGCATAGAGCGCGTACAGCTCATCGTGGGGAACGTACGCGGAGTTGAACTTGGCACTCGACAACTTGAGGGTGTAAGAGTCTGGGGTGTAGGTAACATTGCCCGAACTTAGCGACATGGGGCTGAAGTCGTCGCAGTTGTAGTTGTTGAGCCAGTTGCCGCCGAGATTGACTTCGTAGCGCACCAGCTTGTCCTTGGGAACGAGCTTGAAGGGCTTGGTGACGGGCACACCTTCGTATTCGTTAGTAGAACTCACACCGAAAACGCTGTAGTCATAGACGGTGCCCTTGTCGTCGTTGAAGTAGTAGGTATCGTAGTTGTATTCTATGTCTTTCTCGTTGATTTTCTCCAGTCCACTTACCACGTAGCCGATATCTGTGCTGAGGCTCAGCACCATGTCGCCCAGAAAGACAGATGGATGAATATACTTGTTGTAATAACTGTTCCACATCTGTGTGCCATTTATAGCTCCAGCATGGCCGTGGACATTCAAAACGCACAGTTTTCCCGTGGCCAGTTCGTCACCTGAGAGATAACAGTTTCCTTTCATTATTATGCCATAGGCTTCAGTGCTCGTGACGTCGAGTGATGCATTGTCGGTGAGGGCAGAGGGGAAGATGTCGCCGCCTTCTATGCCATTGCCTTTGACGGAAATCTTATTTTTGCCTTTGAGATAGAGCGACAGCGTCTGATTGTATGGCATCCAGAGTCCGGCATCGGCCTTGAGGGTGGCATTGTTGAGGGTCAGTGAGAATTCGTCGGGGTCGTAGGTGATGGTGCCTGACGATGCGAACGACTGCGCATTGTCGGCGGTGAGCAGGTGGCCGTTGAAGATAAGGCCATCCTTGGCGGTGAAAGCGCCAGGGCGTCCACTCATGTCGGGGTGAGCTTCGTCAATGCCCCAGCTTTCATCATATTTTGCGTAATGGCCGCCCACCAGCTTGGTGTCGTTATTGAATAAGTCGCTGGCATCGGCAGTGCTTGAGATAAAGTCTTTCCAGTCGCAGTTGCAGTAGATGGTCTGCAGATTGGAGCAGCCGGAAAAGAGGAACATCATGTTCTGCACCTTGCTCACATCAAACGAGGTAACATCAAGTTCTTTCAGTTTCTCGCAGCTGGAGAACATGCTTTGCATGTTGGTGACCTTGGCGGTGTTGAAATTATTCACGTTGAGGGAGGTGAGCTTTTCGCAGCCGGAGAACATGTATGCCATATTGGTTACATTGGCGGTGTTGAAGCTGCTCAGGTCGAGTGAGGTCAGATCCACGCAAGTACTGAACATGTAGCTCATGTCAGTGACTTTGGAAGTGTTGAAGTTGCTTAAGTCAAGCGTGGTCAGATCCACACAATTGCTGAACATGTGGCTCATATTAGTGACTTTGGAAGTGATGAAGTACTCCTTCATGTTCAAAGACTTCAGGGCGAGGCAGTTGTTGAACATGTAGCTCATGTCGGTGACGTTGCTGGTGTTAACGCCTTCCAACCCTTTAATCTTGGTCAGGGCGTAGCATCCGTCAAACATGTGGCTCCAGTTGGTTGCAGGCCCTGAACGGAAATTACTGAAGTCTATCTCCTTCAGGCTGTTGCAGTTGTAGAAGAGATAGGACAGGTCGGTAGCGCTCGATGTGTTGAAGTTGTCAAAGTTCTCGATAGACTTCAGTTTCGTGCAGTTCTTGAAGAAGCCTCCCAGTCCAGGAATGCTTGCGTACCAGAAAGACTCGTCGAAAGCGATATATTCGATGCTTTCTCTCAGATGATTCCATCCGCCGCTGCCGCTGCCGATGTTAAAGACTTCGGCACCACTGGTGTTGGCGCGCTGCGACCTGAGGTCGTCGTAGTAGAAGATGAGGGCATTGTTGCTCTTGACGTAGTAGCAATACAGGTCCTTCGCCATAGTGGCGAGGGGCATAAGACATAGAATTGTTAGAACTAAAAGTGTTTTCTTCATGGTTATGCTTTTCGTTTATATCGTTGTTGTCTGCAAAAGTACTGCTTTTCTGACGATTGGCAAAATCTGCGAAGGAAAAAGCCCCATCTCGCGCAGTAATAGAGCCTTCTCCCACAGCCTAAACGCGAGTTCGGAGACTGTCGCCCCTTCAGGGCTTACTGTATTGGTTGCATGCTATCAGGGGTTCCGCTTCGCTCCACCCCTGCCTGTGCTCTGTCGTGCCTTCGGCACTTCATGGTGTGCACGAAAGCCCCTAAGGGGCGCAAGATTACAGGCAGGTGGTGTAGTTTCCGCAGGAAACAAACCCCTGCAATAGACATTAGACCAAAATAACCCCGAAGGGGTGTCAGAACTATCGTCGAGCGCGAAGCGCGATAACTTCTAAATATTAGTAGTTCATGCAGCGTAGTTGTCGCTTCACCTCGCTGGGAGAGAGGGTGGTGGTGAGGGTGACGGTGCGCTGCTGCCCGGGGAGGAGGTCGAAGAAGTTGTCGGAGAAGTGGTGGGCGTCGTCACCGTCGAGGGAGAGGTAGATGCCGCGGGCGTAGCGGTCGGCTGACACGGTGATGCTGTTGCCGTCCACTGCGACGCTGAGGTGCGCGGGCTGCAGCTCCAGGTCCTTGGGATAGACGAGGATGTAATTGTTGGAGTAAGTCCGGCTGCCCGCCACGTCGGGCAGGAACTCGGCATGGATGATGGCCTGCTCGGGGCTGACGTCAGCCTGGGAGAGCAGCTGGGCGGTGGGCGACTGCCACACATCGGCGGAGCTGTTGGCGCCTACCTTGACACGGCGCGTGATGGTGAGGCGGCGCTCGGCGGAGGTATATACCTCCACGGTGAGCTGTCCGCTCACGGGAGCGAGACGGTCGTTGACGATGAAGATATGCAGCGTGCTGTCGTCCGTCTGTATGGGCGACACGAGGATGTCGGCCATGGCTGGGCGCACCATGTAGTGGGCAGCCTTCCAGCGGCCGTAGTAGTCGCGCGTGCTCCACGAGGCGACGGGCCAGCAGTCGTTGATCTGCCAGAGCAGGCTGCCCCAGCAGTAGCCCTTGTCGCGGCGGTGCGCCTCTACGGCTGCCTTCATGGCGTCGCCCTGCATGAGCTGGCCCACATAGAGCAGGGTGTCGAAGCCCTGCGGACGGCCATACTCGGTGCGGAGGTAGCTCTCGATGAGCTGGTTGGCGTGGGTGCCTCCGCGCTGGTGCGCCATCATGACATCGGAGCTGATGTCCCAGTCGTTGGGGTCGGGGGCGAAACGCTTGATGGTGGAGAGCTCAGGGAAGCTCTGCATGCCGTACTCGCTGAAGAACCTCGCGCGTACCTTATTATATTCACTTATAGGCTTGCGACCGTGCCACACCTCCCAGTAGTGGTAGTCACCGCGTGTGAGCTGGCTGCGTTCCTCGTAGCTGGCGAAGGGCGACGACGGCAGGTAGGGGGTGTGCGGCGCGTACTGCTCCACCACCTGCGGCAGGGTGCGGAAGAAGAGGTCCTTGTACTCGGCCCACAGTCGGTCGGCATGGCCGAGCTGCTCCGACTGGCGCTTCCAGCCCCAGCTGAACCATGCGTCCTGCACCTCGTTGTTGCCGCACCACAGAGCGAGGCAGGGATGGTTGCGCAGACGGCGCACATTGTCGATGGCCTCTTGGCGAATGTTCTCAAGGAAATCGCCGCTGGCGGGATACATGGAGCAGGCGAACATGAAGTCCTGCCATACTAAAATGCCGTTTTCATCGCAGAGTTTGTAAAAGCGGTCGTCCTCATACACGCCGCCACCCCACACGCGCAGCATGTTCATGTTGACGGCCACGGCGTCGGCGATGGTGCGCTGATAGACGGAGTCGTTGACGCGCGGCAGGAAGACGTCGCAGGGGATGTAGTTGGCGCCCTTCATGAAGAGGGGCTCGCCGTTGAGGGTGAAGTAGAAGGACTCGCCCTTGCCGTCAGCGTCTGCCTCGCGATGGAGCTGCAAGGAACGGAGACCGACTCGGGTTGACGATTGAACATTAACCATTGACGCTTCGCTCTCGAACTTGCCTGCAAGATTTGCACCGGCTTTGCCGACAGCAAATGCAAGTTCTCGCGACGGCTTCGCCGTTGAGGATTGACCATTGACTGCACTCTCCCCTACGCTGGTGAGGAGGGTGTAGAGGTGGGGCTCGCCGAGTCCGTTGGTCCACCACAGGCGGGGGTTGCGGATGGTGTAAGGGAGGGTGATGTCGTTGGTGCCGCGATGGAGGGTGACGGTCTGCGTGGCTAGGCGCTGCTGCGTGGCGGAATCGGTGACAGCGACGGTGGCCGTCATGTCGCGGTCGGCCTCTATGGTGACATGGTGCAGAAGGTCGGCGCGCTTGCGGGTGACCTCCGTCTGCTCCACGAAGATGTCGCGGATGGTGAGGTCGTTCCACGCGCTGAGCACCACGGGGCGCCAGATGCCCATGGTGACGATGCGCGGCCCCCAGTCCCAGCCGTAGTGGTAGGGGGCCTTGCGGATGAATGGGGAGAGGCGGCGGTCAAGCAGTCCGCCGTTTTCGCTCTGGTCGGAGCTGGCGTGGTAGTGGTTGGGGAACTGCTGCCACTTGGGCAGGTCGATACGGATGGGGGAGTTGAGTCGCACGCGCAGGGTGTTGTCACCCTCGTGGGTCAGGGCGCTGATGTCCACGCGCCATGTGCGAAACATATTGTTGGCCTGGAGTATGAGGCTGTCGTTGAGCCACACATCGGCGTAGGTGTCAAGGCCGTAGAAGGTGAGCTCGCGGTGTGAGCACTGCTGCTGCTCGGTGGTGATGGTGAATTGGTTGTGGTAGAGCCAGTCTTCCTTGTCTATCCACTGCACGGTGCGCTCGTTGAGGCCGTAGAAGGGGTCGGCGATGCTGCCGAGGGCCATGAGGTCGGTGTGCACTGTGCCCGGCACGGTGGCGGGGTGCCAGTTTTGTAGGCGCTCCTGCCGGAATGTCCATCCTGTGTTGAGCTCTTTACCTGCCCGGAGACCCCCTCTTATCCCCCATGAAGGGGGAGGAAATAAGAAAAGGAGTAAGGAGATTAGGAGTAAGGAGTAAAGGGGCTGTTTCATCTGTCATTTCTTCTCGAAGTGCTGATAGTCGTGCACCGTGCGCCAGCTGCCGCCCCAGAAGAAACCGTGCTGCACGAAGAGCTTGTAGCAGAGGTCGTTGGGGTCGATGTAGCGTATGGGCTGCTTGGCGCGGTTGGTGCGGCGGTATGCGTGGCGCTTGCCGTTGGCTGGCTGCACGAGGCCGGTGCGCTTGTTGAGGCAGGGATTGTAGAGGGGGTTGATGTCGATGGCCAGTCCGCGCCCGTGGAGGGAGGGCTGGTTGCTGCCCGCAATGGTGCGGAAGTTGAAGCACGAGGTGTTGTTGTCGGCCATGGATGCCTCGTCGTCAGCGTCGTAGTTGTCGATGAGCAGCATCTTCTCTATGCGATAGCCGTTGAGATAGAGCTGGCGGAAGATATCGAGCAGATCGTCGGCGATGGCCTTGTTGCAGATGAGCTCGCCAGTCTGCGGGCGGCCGTCCTTATTGACATGCAGCACCTGCAGGTAGCGCAGGTCGTCGCGCTTGGTGGTGCAGTCGCGCTTGAACGACTTGAGCCAGATGCGCGCGAAGACGGTGTCGTTGATGGGCTGCGCGCTGAAGTATTGGCCGAGGTTGTTGTTGTCAATATCCGTAGCGTTGAGCACCGTGCCTGCCCGGAGACCCCCTCTTATCCCCCATGAAGGGGGAGGAAATAAGAAAAGAAGTAGGGAGAAAAGGAGTAAGGATTGGAGGAGGCGTTTCATATGTTATTTCCTTGAGTTGTTGTATTTGCGTATTTCGGCAATGATGGGTAGCGTGGCGTATTTCTTTGGCACGGCTGCGAGGATGGCTTTGTTCTGCGCTACGGTAAAGCGTTTGTGGTACTCTGCGAAGAGATAGAGACCAGCCCAGTTATTGATGTTCTTGCGCGCAAAGGTATAGGTGTACTGCACCATCTGATTGTGGAGCGAGTCGATGCCTAGCTTGTATGCCTCGCGCACGTCGGCGGAGTTGCTCATGCGCATGCTCTCGCGTGTGGCGTCGTATATCTGTGTGTAGATGGTGTTGATGCTGTCGCGATAGGGCATGTAGATATTGTTGGTGACGGTGCCCCTGACTTGGTCGATACGCTTGTCGGCGGTGATGTCGGCGGTGATGTTGCCCTCTTCGATGAATACCTCAACGAGGGTCTTGTGCACGCCCTTGCCTACGACGAGGTATTTCATGTAGGGCACATTGAGGGTGCGTCCCTTGAAGGTGAAGTCCTCGCCCTGCAGCTGCACGGAGTCGGTGGCCTCGAGGCCGTTATTGCCCGGCGCGCAGAGGCTTATCCACTCGCCTTCTTCAAAGCCGTGAGCCTTGCCACGCAGGGTGTAGCTGACTTCTTTGTACTGCGGGTTGCTCTGCACGGCCTTCACTATCTTGGGGTTGTTGGTCGTGGTGACTTTCTTGGTTGGAGCCGCCTTTGTGGTTGCCACAGGCTTTTTGACTGTGGTGGTTGCGGGCTTCTTTGCCGCCGCTGTTACAGGCTTGCGTGTCTGTGCAAAGCAGAGAATAGAGAATAGAGAATAGAGAAAAGAGATAAGGAGTAGGGTAAACTTGTTCATGGGGCGTGTAAATATGTTGCGTGGTAAAAGAGAAAACTCCCCACCCCTTAGTGGGGCGGGGAGCGTAATATTATAAAAGTGCTATGAAGTGTTATGCTTCTTCTGCAGCCTCCTCAGCGGGAGCGGCCTCCTCCTCAACTGCGGGAGCCTCCTCCTCGGCTGCGGGAGCGGCTTCTTCCTCAACTGCGGGAGCCTCCTCCTCAGCGGGAGCAGCCTCTTCCTCAACTGCGGGAGCCTCCTCTACAGGAGCTTCCTCAACCACGGGAGCGGCGGCCTCCACTACGGGAGTCTCTTCCTCTACGGGCTCTTCGCCACCTTCACTGATGACATTGAATTCAACAGTGGCGGTAACCTCCTTGTGCAACTTCACGCTAGCGGTGTAGTTGCCGACAGCCTTAACGTCGCTAACAATGATCTTCTTCCTGTCAACCTCAATGCCCTGGGCAGCGAGGCCTTCAGCAATCTGTACGTTGGTAACGGAACCGTAGATAGTGCCGGTGCTGCTGACCTTCATAGGAATGGTGAGTGCGGGCACAGCGTTAATCTTAGCGGCGAGGGCCTCAGCCTCTTCCTTAATCTTAGCGAGCTTGTGAGCCTTCTGGCGCAGGTCTTCTGCCAACTGCTTCTTAGCATTCTCGGTGGCATAAGCAGCCTTGCCTGTAGGCACAAGGTAGTTGTTGGCGTAGCCGTTCTTGACGTTCACGATATCGTTCTTGAAACCCAAGCCGATAATGTCTTCTTTAAGTATAATTTCCATAGTTGGTCTTGAGTTTACGGGTTATTTCATCATGTCGGTCACGAATGGCAGCAATGCGAGGTGGCGGGCACGCTTAACGGCCTGTGCCACGCGGCGCTGATACTTAAGGGAGGTGCCGGTAATGCGGCGGGGGAGTATGCGGCCCTGCTCGTTGAGGAACTTCTTCAGGAACTCGGGGTCGCGATAGTCGATATACTTGATACCGCTCTTCTTGAAGCGGCAGTACTTCTTCTTCTTCACCTCAATGGAGGGAGCGTTGAGATAGCGGATTTCGTTCTGTTCGATAGCCATGGTTTAGTCCTCCTTCTTTTTAAGGGCCTGGCGCTTAGCAGCGTAAGCGGCGGCGTTCTTGTCCATCTTTACTGTGAGGAAGCGCAGCACGCGCTCGTCACGGCGGTAGTTAATCTCAAGTCTCTCGATTGCTGACGGGTCGGCCTTGAAGCCAATCTCGTAGTAGAAGCCGGATGACTTCTTGTTGATGTTGTAAGCGAGCTTGCGCATGCCCCAGTTCTCCTCATAGAGGATCTCGGAACCCTGCGATGTCAGATAGTCTCTGAACTTACCAACCGCTTCCTTCATCTGTTCATCAGACAAAACGGGAGTCAAAATGAAAACGGTTTCATACTGATTCATCGTCTTACAGTTTTTTTGTGTGTTAATAATATAAATATTGTTCGCGCGCGATTGCCTTTTCGGCAAAAGCGGCTGCAAAATTACGACAATCCTCTGTAACAGCCAAGTTTTTGAGAGACTTTTTTGAATTTGGAGTCAGGAGTGGGGCGTTGCTGTCCGTAGCGCCTCGTTAACAATCGGGGAATTAACTGAGGCGAAAAGTGTTAAAAAACGCAAATTGGGCAAAACGCAGCTACGCCACGCGGGCGCGTATAATTAAATAAGGTTAATTTCGCGGCGGAAAGTTAGAATGTCTTGTGATGAAGGACAAGAAGCTGATAATAATAGTAGTGGCGATGGGCCTGATCTTTGTGGCCTTGATGTCGATGCTGATTAGCTACTCCAACCGCGTTGTTAGCATGCGCAAGGAGCAGTTTGACGCGAGCGTAAAGCGCGGTCTTTTCCTCGTGGCTCGCAGCATGGAGATAGAGGACACATATCAGGGCTTGAAGAATGACCTCCACTCGCTGGGCAATCAAGATATCGAGAAAGACCTCCGCATGGGGCCGGCCGACAGCCTTATGATTCTGACTGACTCCATCTACAGCGACAAGGCAGCCAAGACGCGCGCAGCAACAGTTGCTTCGGGGGGCACCGGCCTTGTGCGCCACGCTACCAAGGAACAGAGCGGCCTGACATTCGGCATGCGCAACAGCCGTAGGCAATACGAGTTCTCGGAGGAGATGCGTAGCGAACTGAAGAAACGCTATGTCTATCAGCAGGAGTTGCTCAACAGGATTATATACACTATCCTATATTCCACAAGCGAAACTCCCATCGAGGAGCGTATCAATTTCAAGAATCTTGACAGCCGCATCAGGGCGCAGTTGGCAAAGGAGGGCATAGACATGCCGTACCATTTCACGGTGAGCAACCAGGTCGGACGCGAGCTGTATCGTTGCCCGGACTACACCGACGAGGGCGCCGACCACAGCTACAAGCAGGTGCTGATGCCCAACAACTCGCCCGCCAATGTGGGAATACTCACGGTGAACTTCCCGTCAATCAACCGCTATATCTACAAGTCGGCGCGCTATCTGGTGACCGCCATACTGTTTATGCTCATCTTGGCCGCGATGTTTGGTTATACCATCCGCGTTACCTTCCGCCAGCGACGCCTGGGTGAGATGAAGACAGACTTTGTCAACAATATGACTCATGAGTTGAAGACTCCGGTGGCCTCTATATCATTAGCCAGCCAGATGCTAGCCGACCCGACGGTGCAGAAGACAGGCAACATGACGGAGCACCTCTCGGGCGTGATACGCAACGAGACCAAGCGCTTGCAACGACTCATTGACCGTGTGCTGCAGACCTCGCTGCTCGAGGGCAAACGCATGGCGCTGAAAGAGCAGGAGCTCAACCTCAACGAGATGGTGGAGGATGTGGCAGAGAACTTCCGATTCAAAGTGGAGGAAAAGGGCGGAGTGATAGAGACCGACCTCAAGGCCACCAGCCCGTGGATATATGGCGATGAAGTGCACATGACAAATGTGCTGTTCAACCTGATGGAGAATGCGGTGAAGTATAGGCGCGAAGAAGAGCCGCTACGCCTCCAGGTCAGCACACGCAACAAGCATGACCACTTGATATTGACCATAGCTGACAACGGCATCGGTATTAAGAAGGAGAATGTGAAGAAGATATTTGAGAAATTCTATCGTGTGCACTCCGGCAACCAGCACGACGTGAAAGGCTTCGGCCTCGGCTTGGCCTATGTGAAAGGCATCGTTGAGCTACACCACGGCCATATCGCTGTGGAGAGCGAGCCGGACAAGGGCACTAAGTTTATGATAACATTACCAACATTGAAAAGTGATAACCAGTAAATAATGACGACTATGAACGAAAAGACAAAGATCCTGCTGTGCGAGGACGATGAGAGCCTCGGCATGCTGCTCAGAGAGTATCTGCAGGCCAAAGGATATGAGGCCGAGTTATGCAGTGACGGAGAGGCCGGCTACCGCGCCTTTGTGAAGACTCCGGCTGACATCTGTGTGCTTGACGTGATGATGCCTAAGAAGGATGGCTTCTCGCTGGCACGCGATATCAAGGCCGCCAGTCCCAATACGCCTATCGTGTTCCTGACAGCTAAGACGCTGAAGGAAGATGTGTTTGAAGGTTTCAAGATTGGAGCCGACGACTATATCACCAAGCCATTCTCTATGGAGGAGCTTACGCTGCGCATTGAGGCTATCATGCGCCGTGTGCACACCAAGAAGCAAGTTGACATCGATAGCTTCCGTATGGGTAGCTACGCATACGATGTGAAGAAGCAGCTGCTCAGTTTCCCCAATGGTGACGTAAAGAAACTCACCACCAAAGAGAGCGAGTTGCTCGTGTTGCTCTATCAGCACGCCAACGATGTGCTGCAGCGCGACTTTGCGCTGAAGACCATCTGGGTGGACGACAACTACTTCAACGCCCGCTCGATGGATGTGTACATCACCAAGTTGCGCAAGCTGCTCAAGGACGATCCCAACGTGGAGATTATCAATGTGCACGGCAAGGGCTACAAGCTTGTGGTGCCTTCGCTGAGCATGCCCGCTATTGAGGGATAGAAGGCACGTAGGTAGAATACAGAAAAAGTGCAGGTCTTTACGGGCCTGCATTTTTTGGTAATATAAGGACATTTTAGGTTATTTTTTGTTAGAACAGCGTGTTTTTTGCATGGCAAAATGAGCGGAAGTGTTACTTTTTTGTAATTTTTTTTGGCTCTGAAAAAAAGATTGTGTAATTTCGCAGCCCGTATCTATAAAAAACACGAAAAACTAAATAATTAAAAAACGATTAATTAACGTATGATTATTGTTCCAGTAAAAGACAGTAACAGCATTGAGAGAGCGCTGAAGCAGTTTAAGAGGAAGTTTGAGAAAACTGGTATCAACAAGGAGCTTCGCCGTCGTCAGCAGTTTGACAAGCCTTCTGTAAAGAAGCGCCTTGCCAAGGAGCATGCTGTTTACGTAACAGCTCTCCGCCGCAACGAAGATTAACCCCTCTCAATATCTTTCCTGCCAGAGGGGGAGATTACACCCCGTAAGGAAAGACTGGGGCTTTGGTGTACGTTAAGGTTGGCTTTTTGCCTTCCTTTTTTTGTTTTGAAAATGGACATCTGGATTGAGCGTTTTATTACCTATCTGCGCGCCGAGCGTCACTACTCAGAGCAGACGGTGGCGGTTTATGAACCGACACTGTGTGGGTTTGCTGCGTTCGTAAACCACGATGAAACAGAAAATATTGATTGGTCGTTTGTGAGCCGCGACGATGTGCGCGAGTGGATAGCTTCGCAGATGGAGCAGCATAAGGCTGCGGCCACGGTCAACAAGCAGCTTAGTGCGTTGCGCTCATTCTATAAATACCTGCTGATGTGCAAGGCTGTGGAGAGTGATCCGACACGAACACTGAAAGGACCCAAGAAAGAAAAGAAACTACCTTATTTCGTACGCGAGAAGGAGATGGACAATCTCTTTGACAAGATTGCTTTCGCTGACGACTATGAGGGACACCGCGACCGATTGATATTATTGATTTTCTACTCTACGGGTATTCGCCTGTCAGAGCTTGTGGGGCTCAATGTGAGCTCGGTCAATTTTCATTCTGCCACCATCAAGGTGCTCGGCAAGCGCAATAAAGAGCGCATCGTTCCATTCGGAACCGAGCTGAAGGAGGCTCTGGAGGCTTACCTCCCTCTGCGTGAGCAGCAGCACCAGGCTGTCGATAACCCGGCATTGTTTCTGGGCGTGAAGGTGCCGCGCATAACCAAAGAGGCGGTGAGCGAGATAGTCAAGCGCAACCTCTCGCAGGTCACCACCCTGCGTAAACGCTCGCCCCATGTGCTGCGCCATACGTTTGCTACGGCAATGCTCAACAACGGGGCGGAGATTGAGGTGGTGAAGCAGCTGCTGGGTCATGAAAGCATTGCCACGACAGAGATATACACTCACACTACCTTTGAGGAACTGAAGAAGGCTTATCAGCAGGCTCATCCAAGAGCCGAGAAAGAATAAAAACCGCGAATTCATCGCGGTTTTTATTGTAAGTAAAAAGCCCTAATGGAAAGTAGTTAATATATGAGAGTACTTCTTTTACTTGTAGATAACAAGCTTTTTCAGTCGGTCACCAGAAAGAGAGACTGTTTTGCCACTCATGTATTGAATGGTGACTGAAGAAAGGTGGAAATATTCTGCAGTGCGTGAATAGAAGCCCAGACCGTCGAATGAATAACTTGCTTTGCAGTCTCCTATACGCTCTGCAAAATCATCAAACGATGTGGGACGCGGCCCGATAGGACCAACTCCTTTGCCCGTCCAGACTGTGCCGCCGCCTATCTCATTGTGGCAGCGGTCGCCTACGGGATTAGTGAAGTAGCCGTTGAAGGTGATGTATTTGATTATCTGTGTTGAGGTGTTCCTCACGCTTATATCAACTGTAATGCCGCCTGCGGAGTTTGCATTCCATCTTTCCACGGTGATTATCGCGGGGTCTGCTTTTTTGTATGTATCTATAATCTCAAGAGCGCTTTTCTTCAGTTCTATCAGTTCCAACGAATCCTGCACCGCTTTCTTTGCCGCGGTCTCAATTTCGCGTCTTTCAATCTCTGCCACAACCGCAGGGTCATCGACCATGGGGATGCCTTCCATGTCTATCTCCTGCGTAAATGGGTTAATATGTGAATAGTTCCATTTGTATACTCCTACGAGTTTCTCATTACACAATGCATATAGACGAGACGCATCTTCCTCCTTGTAACCAAGTATTGATACGGCTTCTCCTCTTTCTATGGCCTGTGCTAAGTTGCCTGTTCCTGCAGGAAATCCCATTGAACCTACTACAGCTGCTATGCATCCGTTGAGGGCATCCTCGCGCCGTTGTTTAAGTCGCGCCTCTCGACGCTCATCTACCTGTTGTTTCTGGCTCAAAAGCTCGGCCTTCACATCTGCATCGTCAGTGGAGGGCATATAATCTGTAATAACATCCAATGTAAACGGTGATTTTTCATAAGTTTTGAACACCCCTACCTTATTAATATTATATAAAGCGTAATAATGCATTGAGCCATCCTTCTTGTAGCCCAAGACATATACGGAGTCCCCCTTGTCCGGAGGATTCGTAGCTCCTTCGGTGCAGTATAAATTGCCAGAAATTTTTCTCTTAACTTTTCCTTGCAATGCACGTTCCTTAACTGCTTGCTTCTTGGCAATGATTATATTGGCTTGTCTGCGTTTTATTTCATCCTGAACCTGCGGGCTTAGCGCGTCAGGCATTTTTTTCATCTCCTTGATATCCGCAGTGAAGAAATAGTCGGCCATTTTGAGTCTCAGTACGTAGTCGTCCTTTTGCAAAGCCGCATGATATTCTTTGCCTTTCTTTTTGAAACCGAAAACTTCCACTGTATCGCCTGCCTTAAACGAATAGGCTGTCGTAAAGTAACCTTGATTTACGTTGAAATCTTTGGCTATAGTTGTTTTTATAGATTGACCGAGTGCTCCAACGGTACCTGTAAGAACAAACAAAACAATAGAGAGTAAAACTTTCATCATAGTAGTGATAAGAAAGAGTTTAGAACGCAAATATAGTGTTTTCTAACGAGACGCAAAATATAACCAAGGCGAAAGATATTAGTCAGCATTACTTTTCGCAGAATCCATATTACTTCCCCACAATGGCGACAGAGTTGCGATTGACGAGGGTAGGAGTCAGTAGCATGTTAGAGTGTAGTTCTCCGTTTTGTATGATTGTATTCACAAGCAGTTTGATGGCTGCTATGCCCATGCTGCTCACGGGCTGTGCCACTCGCGTGATGGGTGGGTTGAGATAGTCGATATAGAGATTGTCATCAAACGATACGAGCGATATGTCATCGGGAATGTTGAGGTGGTGCTCCTTGATGGCGCGCATTGTGCCGAGCATTATGGTATTGCTCATCGTGAAGATGGCGGTGGGCCGCTGCTTCTGGTTCAGCGCGAATTGTCCCTCAATATATCCGTTCTGTATGGAGAAATCGTTGCCCAGCACATGCAGCGAGCACTGCTCGCCATAGTCCTCTATGGCTTTGCGGCAGCCGCGAATGCGCTCCCTGTTGGTGACGGAGAACGTGGGGCCTTGTATGCAGACAATGTCGCGGTGGCCGGATTTCAGCAACAGATGCATGGCATCATACGCTCCGCGGAAATTATTGGTTGACACGTAGGAGAGGTCGGCAGCCTCAAAGTAGCGGTCAACCTGCACCAGCGGTATGCTGCGACTCACCTTCTCTAGCATCCTGGAGTCCTTGCCGCAAGGCGCCACCACGATACCGTCGATATGGTATTCCTGCATCTTGCGCAGGGCGCTCTCTTCCTGGGCGGGGTCTTCCTGTGTGTCGAAGAGCATTACAAACAAGTCGTGCTTTTTGGCCTCCACACTGATAGCGCTGGCCAGACTTGCGAAGAACGGATTGCTGAGGCTTGGCAATACGATGCCTATTGTGCGCATCGGCTTTTTGTGCAGAAGTTGCGCAATAAGTGTGGGCTTGTAGTTGAGTTCCTGAGCGGCATGGATAACCTTATCTTGAGTCTGACGGTTGATGCGAAACTCCCTGCTTTTGCCGTTCAGTACTCGCGAAATGGTTGTCTTTGATAGGCCGGTCTGCAACGAAAGATCAGTCAGTGTTGGCTTTTTCATAAGTCTGTATGGTGATAGTTGATGTTGTGCCAAAATTAATACATTTTTCTTTAACAGGGGGCTTTTTCTGCCGTGTTTGTACTTATTATTGCCGAAATTGGAATAATTTTGCCCTCAGACAGACGAAAAACATAACAAGAACAATAGAATTATTAGAATATGAAAAACATTTGCAAACCAATGATTGTAGCGGCTCTCTTTGCCGCAGTGAGTATTTGCGCCAATGGCGGAATAGCTAAGACGATTATCCTTAAGAAGTCGGAGTTGAAGGACAAGATAGCTGGCGGCTGGGCAGGCCAGACCATCGGTTGTGCTTATGGCGGTCCTACCGAGTTTCAGTATCGCGGAGTGATGATTCCCGACAGTCGTGTGATAGAGTATCCTGACGGTCACCTCAAGTATTTCTTCGACAACGTGGCCTCGCTCTACGACGATATATATATGGATCTCACCTTCGTAGAGGTGTTTGAGCGCGAAGGACTGGATGCTCCCGTTACATCTTTCGCCAATGGTTTTGCATACGCCAACTACCCTTTGTGGCACGCCAATCAGATGGCCCGCTACAATATACGTCGTGGTATTATGCCTCCCGCGTCCGGCCATTGGAAGAATAATCCGCATGCCGACTGTATCGACTTCCAGATTGAGGCTGACTTTGCAGGACTGATGTGTCCTGCGATGATTAACACCTGTTCTAGTATTTGCGATAAGATTGGCCACATGCTCAACTACGGCGATGGCTGGTATGGTGGTGTCTTTGTGGGCGCTATGTACACACAGGCCTTTGTCTATGATAATATAAAAGATGTAGTTACCAATGCCCTCAAGGTAATTCCTCCAGAGAGCAAGTTCTATAAGTGCATCAGCGATGTCATTGCTTGGCATGAACAGTATCCCGACGACTGGAAGAAGTGCTGGCAGCTCTACAACGACAAATACAGCAAGGACGTGGGCTGCCCCGAGCTGATTCTCGCGGCTGGAAACATCGACGCTACCATGAATAGCGCTTACGTGGTAATGGGTCTGCTCTACGGCGAGGAAGACTTCGGCAAGACAATGGATATCTCCACCCGCTGTGGCCAGGACTCCGACTGCAATCCCTCCACCGCTGCCGGTGTGCTCGCCACAATGATAGGATATAGCAACATTCCGGAGCAGTGGATGCCAAACCTGCGCGAGGTAGAGGAAAGAACTTTCCCCTATGTCAACCTTTCATTGAGCCGCACTTATGAAGTGGTGACCAATCTTGCTATCCAAGAGGCTCTCAGCAATGGCGGAGCCGAGACCGATAGTACAATTGCTATCTTGGTGCAGGAGCCTGCTAAGGTGAAACTGGAACAGTCGTTCCCCGACATGAATCCCCACGAGCTTGCCTCAAAGATAGAGTGGCTCGGCACCGACCGCGCTGCTCAGAACACCTTTAAGTTCACGGGCAAGGGCATCGTGGTGCATGGCGGTTTCTCCTGTGGCGACAGCAACTATGAGGCACAGATGGAGGTGACCGTTGATGGCGTTGTTGACCAGGTGATGGTATTCAACTCTGACTATCGTCGCCGTACCGATGCTCTCTATTGGAAATATGATCTTGAGGAGGGCCCCCACACCGTAACGTTCAAGCTACTCAACCCCCGTAGCGATGCCAATATCAATGCCAATCGTATATTCTACTATACCTCACCTTCTGCCGACAAGTTGCAGACCCTGCAGCCCATCATCTTCGACAATATGGGTGATGGCAACGGTGGCGGCGTGGCTGCCGATTTTGACAATGATGGCATTCTAGACCTCTTTGTCACAGGTGCTACCATCAAGGGACATGTCCTCAAGGGTACCGGCAGCGTGGACAGCGGCACGGGCTATACGGATTTAGGTGACGTGGGAGCACTCAGCAAGATTAACAACTACGCTAACTTAGTGCCCGTCGATTTCAATTACGACGGCAATGTTGACTTGTTGGCCTTTGACTCTGATCCCACCAGCTATGGTGGTGACGACCGCGGTGACGAGGGACTGTTTCTTGGCGATGGAACCGGCCATTTTTCTCTCGTTCCAATGGTCGTCTATCAGACCGACGGGGTCACGCGTGACACGACGTTCGACTGGAAACGAGTGAAGTCTGCCGACATGGCAGACTTTAATAATGATGGGATGTCAGACATAGTGATTATCTCTGACCGCATAGGCTATGGATTGATACTTTATGGCATGGGCACTGACAGCGACGGAAACTATGCCTTTCGCAAGCAGTCGTATGACGACACATATAATATACGCGTAAAAAGTAAGAACAAGACTACGTGTATGGGCTACGCCAAGGCCTACGATCTCAATAGCGACGGATATACTGATTTCTTGCTGATTGGTTGTATGATGAGCGGCAAGTCTTATGCCTTTATCAACGATGCCTCTAACCCAGGCCAGTTCTTGGCGCCAGTGGAGTTGCCGCTCTATCGTGAGCGTCCATCCTTCGATATTGCCGATATTGATAACAATGGCTTGCCCGACCTCTATCTCTCTGGCGACTACGGCACGACAGACGGATGGCTTAACCGCCTATATGTTCCCAATTTGCTGGATGTTGATGGTCACTCGACATTAGAATACAAGTTGCTCTCCACTCTGCCCTGGCAGAACAATGATATATGCATGGGCTGGCGTAGCAGTGCGTTGGTTGACTGGAACGGCGATGGCTTCGCCGATATCATCGAGACGGGTCGTTCTGACACAGAACTGGAGAGCGGAGCCAATCTCGACTCGCGCGCCACCAAGATACGCATCAACTTCGAGGATGGCACAGGATGGGCTGAGCCCATTCTCACTATTGGCTCCAACAACAATAGCGTCATACTTACAGATGTGGACAATAACGGCACCATCGACTATATCCGCAATGGCTATAACGATCTGGCCGTGGATATTGAGGGTCTCACCTACGGTACAGGCAACATAATGTCGCTCACGGTCAATCCTTCAAAGAAGGTTTATGCTCCCGAAGCTCCCACCCTCAAGCCTGCTGAGGTGAATGAGGCCGTGGTCACCCTCGCGTGGGAGCCCGCTGCTACTGCTAAGGGCAACGAGACCTACGAGTATGCCATCTTCAATGAGGCAGGCACCATCGTGGCAGGTACCAATATGGTCAACTACACCACTGGTCGCCGCAAGGCTCTCACCGCTGGCAATGCCTACGAGGCTAAGTCCGTCAGCCTCACTCTCCCCAAGGGCAACTATACCTACGCCGTGCAGGCAGTCAGTACAGCCTTCCAAGGCTCTCCCTTTGCTACTGGCTCCTTCGAGATAGAGAGCGAGACAGCCGTACAGAAGATAGAGAATAGAGGACAGAGAAAAGATAATAAAATATACGATCTCCAGGGCCGCAAGGCTACGGCCGATACGGCCATAATCATTTCGAAGGGGAAAAAGCTCAAGAAGAAATAGTTTTTCAGTCAGCAGAGAATTATTAGTTCACATCTCGCGAAATCTTAGATGGATTTCGCGAGATTTTTCTACGTGCTCAGAACAGTTATGTGCGAGCTCATTTTTCTATTCCGCGCGGAACGCAATTGCATTCCGCGCGGAATAGAATCGCGTTCCGCGCGGAATAGAATTTTTATCTCACACTTAAGTTTCGCGAGCTCGGATTAAAATTTTGGGAGAACGGTCTTTGCAATAAAGAAATCAGGGAAACTCCTCGCGGGGTTTCCCTGATTTGGATTATAATCAAGGTGTCGTTATTTTACTACTATCTCGTTATTTCACTACTATCTTCTTGCCGTTGGCTACATATACGCCGGCGGGCATGGGGATGTAGTGGACACCCTGGACTTGCTCGTTGAATACGCATCGGCCGTTGAGGTCATAGATGCGGAAGGTCTGCTTGGCCTCGGAGGCAATGGTGACGCCGCCGTCGCGCGGAGTTACTTCGTTGGCATTGCCGTTGCGGATGGCGTCATAGACGCTGGTCTCACCGTCGGCCTCTGCCACGTCGAGCTCCTGACGGGTGAGGGAGAAGCGTGAGATATTGTAGCGGTCGTAGTTCTCAAGGTTGTAGAGCATGCCGAGACTGACTTCTGTTTCTTCAGCGATGACGAACTCGATGTATTCGTTATCAACCACATTGCCGTAGGCGAGGGCATTGCTGAGCGAACTGTTGTCGTTGAGTTCAGTGCCGATGGACGCTACCATATAGATGGTCTTGAGTGCATTGCCACTGCCGCGCGTGGCGAAGAAGCGGTATTTGCCTGCGGGCAGGGTGACGGTCTGCCATGCGCGGTGGTTGCTGAGCTGGTTGGCAAAGCCAAAGTAGGTGGTTGACATACTGAAGTCGTAGTTGTAGCTCTTGTCAACGTGTACTCCGGTAACGACGCTGCCTTCGGTGGTCTGTCCGCTGAGATGCCAGGGCGAGTCGGTGGTGCCTTGCTTTAGGGCGTAGAAGCGGTTGGAGGTGTAGTTGTTGACCTGCGTGTTGGCATCATAGATGAACGGGTGCTCGTAGTTTTTGAGATATGTGCCGGTAACGTCCTTAGACTCGTAGTTGACGGCTGCGAGGTCGAGGGTGAACACACCTGTGGCAAGGGGCCATGCGTCACCATCGGGGCCGAAACCTGTGCGTATGCCGATATGGTTGGAGGCGCTGTGGTCGGTGACGTTGCCTTGCCCTTCGTTGAAGTTATAGTAGAGCACGAGTCCGCTGGTGGTGCCGGGATTGTTGATAGGCGCGTTGGCGTATCCCTTGATGGAGGTGGCGGTGACTGCTTTGTTCCATATGCGAAGCTCGTCTATGAGTCCCTTGTAGGGATTCTTGGGATCGCTGATGGTCATGATGCCGTTCCAGTTAGCTGTGGTGTAGGTGAGCTTGTTCTCGGGCGAAGATATGAGCTCGCCGTCGCGATAGAAACGTATATTACCGAGGCTATAGGTGATGGCGTAGTGGTGCCACTCGTTGAGAATGATGTAATCGCTGGTGGACATGATGCTGGAGTTGTTGATGGTCATCTTGTATGCTCCGCTGGCATCGCCGCCCATGTGGAGGAAGTCGTTGGCTGTGGCGAAGCCGCCTGCACCGGTGTACTGCTGCGGGTTCATCCACCAGTCGATGCTCCAAGTCTTGCAGTTGCCCTCCAGCGGACAGATGAAGCTGACGGCCTGGTCGCCTGCAAAGCTGAGTGCATTCTTGGGATCGGCATTGCTGACATAGAGGCGGCGCTTCTGTGTGACGGATCTGCCGCCGACCTCATTGGTGGCGGTAAGCGACACGTCGTAAACGCCAGGATACTTGGGTGCGTAGGATGAGTTCTGTCCGTTGACAGCTAGTATGCGCTTGCCGTTGTCGAGTGTCCAGAACCACTTGTCGGCGTTGCCGCGCGTCTTGTCAACGAGGTAGGTGGTCTCGCCGAGCAGAATGGAGCTGGGGTTGACGCTAAAGTCGGGAGTGGGCGCTGCTGCCTTGACGGTTATGCGCTTGCTCTTGGTGCTGGTGCCGCTGGCATTGGTGGCGGAGAGGATGACTGTGTAGGTGCCCGGCGCATCGTAAACGGCGGTGGCGTTGGTGGACTGCACAATCTCGGTCTCTGCTCCGCGCAGAGCCCATTTGTAGGTGGCGTTGGCACCTGTGGAGCGGTTGATGAAGCTGAAGAGCTCTCCGGCATCCTTGGTGTCTTCGGCTATCTCGAAGTCAGCCACGGGCTTGGCTGCGGGACGCACGTAGATGGCTTTCTCCAGCAGAGTGGTGGTGCCGTCAGCATTGGTAAGGGTAAGGCTGATGGTGTGGTCGCCTTCTTTATTATATATAATGTAGGGGGCCTGAGTGGTGAAGGACGTGGTCTCTGCGTCGGGCGCGCTCCACTGCCATGCGGTGCAGGAGAGGGGTGCCACAGCGGTGTACTGCACGGGAGTGCCTGCGTAGGCGGAGTCTTGCGATGCGATGATGTTGGGGGTGATGGTCGTTTTGCCGCCCTGCAGGATGGTGTTGTCGGTGCTTACCTCGTAGGAGGCTGTGGGTGCATCGTCAACGAAGATGGCATGGAGGCCGCTGGCGTATTCGCGCACCTTGGTGAGGCCGCCTTCTTCAAAGGTGTCCATGGGCAGGTAGATGAGCAGGTCGTTCATGGCTGCGGGGTTGGCGATGGCCACGTCCTTGCCGCTGAACATCTCTGTGAGGGAGCGTGCGGTCTTCCAGATGCGCAGCTCGTCGATAGTGCCGTTCATGAGGCCGTCAGCGAGGCCTACATAGAAGTCGCCCATGGCGGGCACTCCGCTATAGCTGGTGGAGGTGACGGTCTTGCGTCTCATACCGTCGGTATAGATGGTGATGGTGCCGCAGTCAACGATAACGGCTACGTGGGTCCACTTGCCATTCTTGATCTGACCGGCAGAGGTGGTGGCGTAGTCGTTGCCAGACTTGGTGCTCCATCCTGCGGAGATCTGGCCACTTGCGGTGGCGTTGATGAAGAAGTCGCCGTCGACGCTACCCATCTTATTGTTCTGGGCACTGAGCTTGCTGGTGTTGAGCATAAACTCAAAGGTGGCCTGATAGATTTTCTTGGTGAAGACATTGGGTATGAGGAGGCCCTGCTGTGTGAGGGTGAGCACCTTGTTGTCGGTATTGTCGATGATGACAGGTGCGCTGGCATTGTTGCTGGGCTCTGACACGAGCTGCATGTTGTTGTACTTATACACGGCAGCCACGGAGTAGGTGGCGCTGGGGTCGCTGACGGTGTAGGTGTTGCGCGAGGTGCCTACGCTGTCGGCGAGCACACCGCCCTTATAGATATAATACTTGTTGCGGGGCAGTGTGGTGGCCTCGGGTGTGCTCCAGGTGAGGGTGTTGCCGTTGAGGGCAGCATTGAGGGGAGGGTTGAGCGCCTCGCCCGGCACGGTGACGGAGATTGTGATTTCCTTGTCGCCGCCATTAACTTCAAATGTCTTGATGTCGAAGGGAATCTCTACGGGATTGTTTTTGTCGTACTCGTAGTTGAGGATGGAAGCCTTATAGAAGTGGCCCTTGCCTATACCACCAGTCTTGGTGCGGATGGTAAGGAAGTATTTGATGGGCTTGCTCTTGTCGAAGCTTTCGCCGAGGTCGGTGAGGTCGTAGCCGAACTCCATGGGCTCGTAGTGGTAGCCGTCGGTCCAGCGGCCGAGCATAGGACATTCGGGCGACGCGCCGTTGTCGTCAAACTTGGTGCTCTGTGTGAAGTGCACGAAGCCGGTGGTGCGCTCGGGAGTGGTGCGGGAGGTGTCTTGCGCCATGCCGCCGATAAGGGAGAGCTCCCAGCGGTGGTCGTAGTCCATAAGTATCTTAATGGTACGCAGGGGGCGATAGTTGTGGCGGTAGCCATAGAGCTCAGTGGCCCAGGGCAGCGTGTGGTTGCCGCTCTCGTTGATCATAGCATAGCTGTGGGCATAGGGGCAGTAGATGAAACCCTGGTTGCACCAGCCGGCGCCCCACGAGTTGCAGATAATCCACGCACCCTTCTCGTCCTTGGCTTCCTCGCCAATGACACCGTTGCCGTCGAGGTCAAACTCTATGCGGTCGTCATAGCCGCAGATGGTGAGACCGTGGTCGTAGGTCTTGCCCCAGCGCCACACATACTTCTTGCCGGTGACGCCCAGTTCATCGTTGATGGCTGTGGAGGGGATATTCTGCCACGTGCCACCGCTGGCCACTCCGATACCTACGCAGCCACCTTCTATGTAGCCCTCTTCACCCCAGTGGTTCCAGAGCCACTGCTTCACTTGCTCGCGGGCGCCATACCAATCGTCTGCGAAGCGCGGGCCATAGAAAAAACCGGTCATACGGTTGTGCATAGCGTTGAACCACTTGTCATAGCCCTGCATCCAGCCGAAGTAGTAGTTTTCGGGCACCTGATAGCCGAAATTGTTGGAGTGAGTGCGTCCGCCGTAGTTGACAACGTTGGGGATACCGTTGGCGACGCCCATGTCGAATTTGGGCACATCGACGTTTGTGAACAGCCATGTGAAGTGGCTGGGATACTGGTTCTCTTCGTAGGAGGCATCAAGATTGCGCATGTTGTTCATGTCATGCGTAAAGATATAGCCAATGGCCTGGGCGGAGCCGCAGGAGCCGCCGCTCTGGTTAAACACAGGCGGATAGAACATGCTCAGCGCATTGTTCAGATGGTCGGGGCGCTGTGTGGCAGAGCCAGAGCGTGCCTTGCCTTTGGTTGCCCGTTGGGGCATTTGTCGCTGCAGGGCGGGGTCGAAGGGACGCCAGTCGGGATATTTGCTGCGGTCAACGTCCTGAGCGGTTACTGTTTGGATGGGGCCTGCCAGTAGCAGGATGCCTAATGCCGCGAGGGCAAAAGTCTTGAGTGTTTTCATTTTTTTGTGTTCTAAAATTTTATGCAAAGTTAGAGATTTTTCTGCACTTCATAGAAAAAAGGTAAGAGAAAAGATATTTTTTCGTGATTGTTTTACATTTGTTTGAAATCTTTTATGTATTTTTGTATGCGGTTTGCGTATGTGCGCGTATGACCACCTACTGAAAAAGAATAAACAAAAAACAATAAAACACAATGAAATTAAAAATTATGCATGGCTTGCTTGCCGCAGCGGTACTGACGGTAAGCCTAGGATTCCAGAGCTGTAAGGACGAAGTTGACGAGTCGAATCTCTACACTTTCAAGGGCAGCACTATCACTACTTACATGGAGAACTCAGAGAACTACACGGACTTCGCGTATCTCTGTTCCAAGGTTAAACTAAGCAAGAAGAGCGAGTCGAACATCGCACAGCTGCTTTCGGCTCGCGGTAACTACACGGTCTTTGCACCTACCAATGATGCTATCCAGCATTATTTGGACTCTATCTACGTGACCACCAATTACGACATCACGCAGACACCTGACTCCACTGCGGAGTATATAGTAAGGAACGCTGTCATTGACAATGGTATGGCGGAAGCTTATCTTACCACCGACTTCCTGGTGGGCGCGTTGGAGAAGACCAACATGAACGACCGTTACATCACGATTAGCTACGGCAACGACTCTACCACAGGTAGTGCTGTGACTATCGTCAACGAGCATTCTTATATTATTAACCCCGATGTGGAGGTTACCAACGGTGTAATTCACGGTGTGGACAATGTGGTGTCGATGTCGAACGCATACCTGCCCGACCTCATCGAGCAGACTCCTAACCTGAAGGTGTTCTCCATGCTGCTCAAGCAGACGGGTTGGGACGTAAAGATGTCGGTTTACCGTGATGAGGATTACGAGCAGAATCACCCTGAGTCGATTACGTCGTCGGACTTCGGTACCCTCTATTGCCCCAAGCACCGCTACTATGGCTTCACCGCCTTTGTGGAGCCCGACAGCGTGTTTGTGGAGAAGTGGGGCATCCCCGAGCCTGTAGTGGCTAACGGAATACTGCAGAACGGTCCCGAGATTCTTGACGCCATTAAGCAGAAGGCTGCCCAAGCTTATCCCGATGCTACGAGCGATGACCTCAAGAATCTGAACAATGCTGTGAACCAGTTTGTGAGCTACCACCTGATTCCTATGCGTCTGACGCTGGACAAGATTGTGGTGCACCACGCAGAGATGGGCTATGCCTACAATAACCCCACGCAGCTCTCTATCGACGTGACGGAGTACTACGAGACTCTGCCCGAGATTCTGTTTGGCGAAAAGTGCCAGATACCTCGCCGTATGATGAAGATAACGGAGGGCAAGCAGACCGACGGTAAGCGCATCAACCGCCACTGCAAGTATAAAACTGACGTTGAGGCCGGCGACTTCTACGAGGAATATGATGTTGACCGCGAAGGTATCCTCATTGAGGAGAGCAACAAGGGCTACCTCAACAATGCGCTCAATGGATTCTATTATACCATTGACGATATACTGCTCTACGACGATGACGTGCCCAACTCGGTGCTCAACACCCGTCTGCGTTGGGACATCGGCGCACTGCTGCCCGAGTTCGTCACCAACGGCTACCGCCTTACTACCGACACCCAGTGGCACATCTTCCCGCCGGGATATTTCAACTATATGCAGTTTAGCAAGGAATGCAAGTATCGCTATCAATCCTACTACTTCTCTTCGCTGCCCAACTATCAGGGCGACGAGCACAACCTCAACGGTCAGTATGACGTGATATTCCGTCTGCCGCCCGTGCCTTACTACGGCACATGGGAGCTGCGAGTGACCAAGGCTAGTTTCCCGACCTTCGGTATGGCGCAGATGTATATCGGCCAGAATCCTGAGAACCTGCAGCCTATCGGCCTGCCCGTTGACCTGCGTATCTCGCCCAAGAGCCCGGCTATCGGCAATGAGACAGACACCGAGGACTGGGAGCACAACTATGAGAATGATAAGGCAATCCGCCTGCACGGCTACATGAAGCCGCCCTACCACAATGGTCTGCCCAACGGCGGTGGAGTGGTGAGCAACGATATACGTAACTGCAAGAACCGTTACGAGGACAACCTGCGTATGCGCCGCATCGTGATGCAGGGCACCTTCGGTCCCGACGAGGTGTGGTATCTCCGCGTGAAGTCAGTGCTCGAGAGTACCGCCACCATGTTCCTTTGGGACTACATGGAGTGGGCTCCCAAGTGGATCTACTCTGGCACCGAGCCTGAAGACATCTGGTAAAAAAGAGCAGGTAGTGTATGGGCGCAACTGCGCCCATACACACCTACATAAAAAAAATTTATTAAACCATTTTTATTAACCTAAAATTATTTGCGTATGAAAAAGTTTTATCTTTTCCTTGCAGCGGTGCTTGCTATGCTATGCACCGTGAGTGTTGATGCGCAGAAGTACTCTCTCCTCGAGGAGGCTACTACTCCCGAGGCAGGTGTTACCTATGTCATCATGAATGCATCAACCAATCAGTACATCTCCTGCAAGTATGGCGGCAACGGCGGTCTGCTTGAGGTTATGGATGATAACGATGTGCTGTGGAAACTCGAGGCCACTGGCGAAAAGACCGACGCCGGCTATGACCTGTGGTATCTCTACTCTGTAGGTGCAGACAAGTATGTTCAGGAGGTTGACCTTGAGGGCAACGAAGGCCTGGACGGCTACGATGTTTACAGCTACAATGGCTTCAACTGGGAGCTGGGCGACAAAGCCACAGCTATGAAGGTTGTCATCGAGAAGGGCGTGCCCGGCGAAGATGCACTAGATGATGAGGTTTGGCGTAAGAACGGTCCCTCCACCGGCTTTGTTATCAGCCGCCAGAACATTGTTTATTGGGGCGAGTCGCCGAAGTTCATGAAGTTTGGCCGTCAGGGCACCAACGTGGCTTGGGAGCCTTACAACGAAGACGTGGCTTGGCAGTTCTGGACAGTAAAGGAGAATCCTCCACAGGAGCAGCTTGAGGCACTCGTTGACGAGTACAGCAAGGTAGAGTTTGTGGGCGGTACTGATCCCGGCTTCTACCGCCAGGCAGAGGCTGATGCTTACACTGCATCTCTTGAGAGCGCAATGATGCTCGTAGTCACTGGAGCTACCGACGATGAGTTCCGTGCTGCTGTTGCCGACCTCCGCGCAAAGCGTGCTGCTGTTGAGAAAGTGATGATTCCTCTTACCGAGGGTTACTACTTCATCGTTAGTGCATTTGACGACTACCTCAATGACTTCGGTCACGAGAAGGGCGTTTGGGACGACACAGTCAAGAACCTCATCTCCAGCAAGAACTTCGATCCTGAGGATGTAGTCTTTGTATGGTATGTTAGTCCTAACACCAACAGCGATGCTGAGGCCAATGAGTTCTGGGTACAAAACTATGTTAGCGGTCACTATGTTTACAAAGGAACCAAATGGTACTCTTCCTCTACTTCTCTTACTACCGATCCCGCTGAGCCGCAGAACATCCGTCAGTTTGTTTCCGGTAAGTGGTACTGGGGTAACCGCACCTATCACAACACTTCCTACTGTGTGCAGGAGTCTTGGAGCACCGACCATCCCGAAGCAAAGGATATCGAAGACGCTCTTAGCTCATTCGGACAGTGGGGGGACGACTCCACCAAGCACTCTCACTTCAACCTCTGGTACTTCCGCTCTGTAAGCGACGAGCAGATGGTTGACTTCGCAGAGAAGAAGGCTCAGGCTGACCGCACAGCTCAGATTAGGGACCTCGCAAACCAGGCCAACGATATCTATGGCAAGCTGTTCACCTATAAGAGTGGCGACGAGGGCCTCATCACTGTTGCAGGTGGTGGCTGGGGTATCGACAACGGTGGCGAGAACACCAACATCGAGGGTAACCAGATTGTATTCTACCACATCCGCGGACAGGGTATTGCCGGTTCTGATGACTATCAGTTCCTGATTGATGAGCACGACTCTACCTACATGCAGGCTTCTGGATATATCGACATTGATATCACCACCAACCCGCAGCAGATCGTTACCTTCACCTACACCACCCGTTGCGCAAGCATGGAGCACGGTACTGCCAACCAGCACCAGTGGGGTGTGCAGGAGCGTCCTAACATGGTGGAGATCTACGCTTCTAACGACACCGTCGGTGGTAACTGGACCCTCGTAGGTAGCACAACCCTGGGTACCGTTACTCCCGCTGAGAAGACCAATCCTTTCCCGCCCGTTAGCTACACCATCGACTTGGGCGACACCTACGGATATCTCCGCTACAAGGTGCTGACCAACGCTAACAATGGTAGCTACTTTACTCTCGGTGGTTTCCAGGTTTATCCTTCCGTAATAGATCAGGCTACCTCACAGTACTACACCACTGAGGGCATGAAGGACAAGGCTGACGCCCTGATGGCACTCGCAGCAGAGAAGTCTGCTATCGCAGAGGAGGCTACCGAGGACGACGTAATTGAACTGAAGAACGCATTCAATGCTGTTCAGGAGCTTTATGCTGACACAACCGCTCTGGCAGAACTTGCCGACGAGTGCTTGATTCTGGCTACCACCGCTGTAGAGGGTGACGACATTGGTATGCTTACCGATGGAGAGCTCGCTGAGACTCTCGAGTCCGTTGCTACTACTGCAAGGAGCATGATCTCGCCCACCATCTCAGTTGACGAGGTGAAGGAGCAGATGACTGCCCTGCGTACTGCCAAGGAGAACTTCCTCAATGGCCTGAACCAGTTTGAGCCTAACACCATCTACTATCTGGAGAATGCATCCATCGATGCAAGCACCGGCGACAGAATGCTCTATGCTTCTGCTCCCGACCGCAAGACTGTCCTCAGGGCAGGTGTCGTAGGCGAGAACTATGATGAGTACTCCGCTGAGACTATGTGGATGTTCGTTCCCGCTGAGGGCGACGGTCTCTACTATGTACAGAATGTAGCTACCGGTTTCTATGCTACCGAGTTCAACGCTCTTGATGGCGACGCTCCGCTGTCCTTCAAGGCTGTTCCTTATGAGGTGAAGTACACGGGCTATGGCTCTTACAGCCTCATTCCGGCTAACTCCACAAATAAGGATGGTGCAGCTCTTGCACTCAAGGCTGTCGAGGGCAAGGATCCGAGCGCTACCTTTGCACCGGTTGAGGCTATGACTTCCACTTCCTGGAACATCAAGCCGCTGGCTGAGGACGTAGAGGCTATCACTACCAGCTTCATCACGCTCTATCCTATGGGTATCCTGTCATTGCCTTATAACCTCAGTCAGGTTGCTGACCTGAACGATGGTATCACGCTCTATGGTGTGAATAAGATGACTCAGGAGATCAACGAGGCAGGTGAATTATTCACCAATATTGATATGTATGTAAAGGACGAGGTGGCAGCCAATGAGCCTGTATTCTACATATTCACAGGCACAGCTGGCACACAACTCACCATTCCTCTTCCCACTGAACTCTCTGCAGTTAAGGTTCCGGCCAATGGTCTTGTAGGTGTTCCCTATGCACAGACCGTAGGCGCTGGTGTTGCTTATGCTACTGAGAGTGGTTTAGACATAAGCACTACCAATGTTAATCTCGCAGCTCAGACTGGTTACATCGATCCTGCTAAGTATCAGGGCGAGATAACTGACGTAGACTTAACCGATGGTATTGGCTTTGGCTTGGCTGGCTTGAATCCTCTTCCAAGCGGCGATCCCGCCGACGTTAACGGCGACGGCAGCAAGAACACCGCTGACGTAGTTGCTGTTTACACCTTCATCGAGCAGGGTGCCGCCAGTGGCTTCACCCGTGAGGCAGCCGACGTTAACCGCGACACCAACGTTAACACCGCTGACGTAGTTGCCATCTACACCGCTATCATCGGTAACGCTGGCAGCAAGAGCTTCGCCAAGAGCGGTGGCTTCTATCCCGGTGCTGAG
>JAFTAJ010000042.1 GCA_017458585.1 Bacteroidaceae bacterium | reverse complement strand
TTCGGCTTGCACGAGCTTTGCATTATAAAAGAAGACGAAATGAGACAGATTCTAATGATTTTAACGGCAATGCTGCTGACGTGCTGTTCTTCGGAGAGCGAGGTAAAGGCCGAGACCACACAGGCAACGGCGAATATGGGCAAGACGCTCATCGTGTATTACAGCTACACCAACAAGTGCCATGAGATTGTGACAACATTGACAAGTCAGATTGAGGCCGATGTGTTGCGCATAGAACCCGCTGACAAAGGGCTGAGGTACGAGGCTAACAACTATGCACTGGGTACGCAGCTGCTGAATGCCATCAAGGCGAATCCCAACGATGCGAGCAGTTATCCTGCTATCGACCCTGTGAACGTCAGTCTCAGCGACTACCAGAACATCATCATCGTGACCCCGCTCTGGTGGAGCCAGATGGCGGCTATCATGCAGACATACCTTTTCAATAATAGTGCGCAGATGGCAGGCAAGACGGTGGCGATGATTGTATCGAGCTACAGTAGCAGTATCAGTGGCGTTGTAGCAGATGCCCAGCGACTGCTCCCCAATGTCACCTGGGCTGGCGATGCCCTGTGGATTAACAACGCAAACCACTCCAATCGCAGCTCGCTGATTCAGAACTGGCTACCGACCCAAACTTTCAAAACAGCCAGCGATATGACACAGAAACTATACCTCACCATTGGTGGCGTTACAAATACGGCGACGCTTGTCGGCAACTCATCGACAGAGGCTCTGGTTCAGCAACTTCTAAAGGGGGACATCACTTACGAGGCGCACGACTATGGTAATTTCGAGAAAGTAGGACCGTTGGGCTATACGTTCCCTGAGAACAATGAACAGATAAACACCGTTCCTGGCGATCTGATTCTCTATCAAGGTTCGAATCTCTGCATCTACTACGACACCAACTCGTGGAACTTCACTCGTATCGGCAAACTCGACAACATGTCGCAGGCTGAAATCAAGACATGGGTAAATGCCGGTGGCGATAATGTCAGCGTGACTCTGTCTGTCTCTGAGCCGACAGGCATTAGTAAAGTAAAGGCTGATGAAAAAAAGCCTCAGGCTTACACGCTGACGGGCACCTTGGCACAAGCAGGACACAAAGGCATCATAATCACGAATGGTAAAAAAGTTGCGATTAAGTGAGTGAAATGGGATTTGGCGTTCACTCCCGTATCAGCGGCCGCGCCTCTTCTATGAGTCGGAAGAGTTCGTCGGCTGTCTCGGCGCGGAGCATGGCGATGCGGTGCTCGCGGAAATTGGGGATGCCCTTGAAGAGAGGACTGTTGGCTATGTGGCGACGAGAGTGAAGGATGCCGCAACGCTCCCCCTCGCGCAAATCACCGGCATACTTTTTGTTTGCAGAGACATGGCTGATGCTGGTCCTCACCTGCTGCTTGAGAACATCGAGCTTCCAGTCGGGCGACATGGAGGGATAGGGACTGTCGATGATGCCCGTGGTGTCGATGGGCATGTCGGGATGCAGGGCGTCGTATATCTCCTTGAATATCCACGGACGACCGAAGGTGGCGCGGCCCACCATGATGGCATCTACGCCGTAGAGGTCAAAGGCCCGCACGGCATCGTCGGCACTACAGATGTCGCCGTTGCCGATGATGGGGATATGGATGCGCGGATTGCGCTTCACCTGAGCGATGGGCTCCCAGTCGGCCTCGCCCGTGTACATCTGTGAGCGTGTGCGCCCATGAATGGTAAGGGCTTGTATGCCCTGGTCCTGCAGCTGCTCGGCGAGGTCCTGTATAATAATATGGTTGTGGTCCCAGCCGAGGCGTGTCTTGGCGGTGACGGGGATATCTACGGCATCAACCACGCGCCGCGTTATCTCAAGCATCAGCGGCACATTCTGCAGCATGCCCGCACCCGCTCCCTTGGAGGCCACGCGCTTCACAGGGCACCCGAAGTTGAGGTCGAGGATGTCGGGGTGCGCCATCTCGACTACCATATGGGCAGCCTCGGCCATGGCGTCGGGATATTTGCCGTAAATCTGTATGGCCACGGGGCGCTCCTCGGGACAGATGGTGAGCTTCTCTATACTACGATTGACGTTGCGTACCAATGCATCGCTGGAGACAAACTCACTATATACCATAACGGCTCCCATCTGCCTGCATAGCAAACGGAAGCCAATGTCGGTCACATCCTCCATGGGGGCGAGGAGCACCGGCCGCGAGCCGAGGTCGAGGGTGCCTATCTTCACTTCATACCGTTTATCCACTCCAGCGCCTGCTCATCGCCAAGCTCGTAGGCTCGCTGCAGGTTCTGGCGCGCCTCCACCTTGCGACCCAGCTCGCCGAGAGAGATGCCAATTAGCTTGTAGGAGTCGGGGTCGTCGGGGTCGAGCTTCTGCGCCTGGGTGGCGGTGTAGATGGCTTCCTCGAAATGGCCTGTGCGAGTCTCTATCAGCGCCTTCTCTATCTGATAGACATACTCCTGCGGCTTGAGGGAGATGGCCTTCTCTATGTCATTGAGAGCCTGCGGATAGAGGCGTGCCTTTAGCTCTGCCTGTTCCTTGTTGTAGAAAAATACATCGCTCAGTGTCTTGGTGCCTACCAGCGACTCATACTCCTGATAGCCGAGGGCCGCCTCCTTGTAGAATCCGTAGCGGTTGCACTCGTTGGCGTAGTAGAGTAGGTAGGGCGCGGCGTCGGGACGCAGAGGCCGCTTGAAACGCATTACAGCACTGTCGAGCAGGGCTATCACCTCAGTGGAGTCGCCGCCAGCCATCTCCAATGCCCTCGACTGGCAGAAGAGGTTCTCGGAGGAGCGGAAGCGCGTACTGTTGATCTCGGCGTAGGTCTCCACGGCCTCGCTGTAGCGCTTCAGCGCATACAGGCACTTGCCTTTCTGCATGAGGAAGAGGGGAGTGGGGTTGAGGCTGTACGCCTGCTCTATCTCGCTTAGGGCGCGGTTCAGATCCCAGTCCTTATATTGATTATATGCCTTGCTTTGGTTGATGCTATAAATAATATTGCTCATGGCGCTGTGCACGTCGGCCTTCTCGCTGCACTTCTCCAGAGCGTTGTTGAGGTCGGCCTCTGCGTAGGCGTATTGCTTGGTGGCGGCATAGTACTGCGCACGCTCTGTGTAGCCAAAGAAGTCTTCGGGAAACTCCTCGATGAAATCGCCCAAGTTGGCGAGATAGGAGAGGGTGTCCTCGGTGTTCTTGGTAAGCAGGTAGAGGTAGCTGCTGGCCTGCTCCTGCGCAGCAGGGAGCTGCTTGGGGATAAGTATGCCTTGCAGCGCGGGGTCGGCAGCCGACATGGTGCTGACGGTCAGTGCCTCATTAAACTCTATGCCTATGGCGTAGGTCTTGTCGGCCTGGCTGTCTGCTGTGCGTTGTATCACGCCTACCACCTCGCCCTTGCCATTGAGCAGCGGGCAGCCCGTGAGGGCATCATCGGAGGGGCGATAGATGGTGTAGTAGGTGAGGCCGCTGTGCTCGGGTGCCTCGCCGATGGTGACGTCTATTGTCTGAGTCTTGCCCTTGCCTGTGGGTTGCAGTATGTATGCCTTGCTTCCCACGGCGAGCTTGGCATTGGCTACGGGCAGCGGCGCTACGGTGGCCTTGTCAACGGTGAAGCGCACCACGTCGTAGAGGTCGCTGGCACCGGTGATGCGGTGAGCGAGGGCGGTCTTGCCCTTGGCATCTGCGACGGTTGCCTTGCTGGCCTGCTTGAAGATGGTGTAGGGGCTTACTATCTCTATCGCTCCTTCCTTGGCGGGCGAGGGGATGGCGAAGCCTGTGGTCTCGCCTATCGTCGTGCCGTCGGCCTTGGCTGTAGCAATCTTCACGAGGGAGAGTCCTGCCTTCTTGTCGGGCTGAGCACACACATTGACAATTGACAATTGACAATTGACGATTAACAATATTAATAATAAAAATTTCTTCATTTTCTTTTATCTCCTTTTATCTCCTTTTGTCTCCTTCAACAAATCTCTCGCATTGGTTTTTGCAGCCTCGCTCACACTGGAGCCCGACAGCATCTTGGCTATCTCCTCTACGCGCTGATTGGCATCAAGCAACTCCATGTGGGTGGTGGCTGACTGTGCGCTGTCCTGCTTGTAGATGCGGTAGTGGTGGTCGCCGCGTGCAGCTATCTGCGGATTGTGGGTGATGCTTATCACCTGGGCGTGGCTCTCGCGGGCGCATTGCTGCATCACGGTGGCCATCTCGTTGGCTATACGCCCCGACACGCCAGTGTCTATCTCGTCGAAGATGATGGTGGGCAGCTGCTTGTGGGTGGAGAGCATAGCCTTGAGGGTGAGCATCACTCGTGCTATCTCGCCGCCCGACGCAATCTTCTCTAGGCTGCGCGGCGGCATGCTCTTGTTGGCGCTAAAGAGGAAGCGTACCTTCTCCTGACCGTTGGCGGCCAGCTCGTCGAGGGAAGTGAGCTCTACAACGAAGTCCACATAGGGCATGCCCAGTGGCTGCAGGCGTGTGGTAAGTTCTCGCTCTACCTTGATGGCGGCCTCACGGCGTGCTGCGGTGAGCATGTTGGCAGTGGAGAGCGCTTTCTTGCGGAGCGCCTCACACTGCTTGCGCTTCTCAGCAACGACTTCTTCGTGGTTGACAATAATGTTGAGCTGCTGCTCCAGCTGCGACTGCATATCGAGCAGCTCCGCAATGTTTGCCTTGTGGTATTTCTTCTGCAGACTGTAGATGGTGTCGAGGCGTTCGCTCACTGTCTCCAGTCGCTGCGGGTCGTAGCTGATATCGTTGGCGGTGAGCGCCTGCTCTATGTCGTCGAGCTCAATGGCACAGCTGTCGAGTCGCTCGATAATCTCTGCTGCGGCGGGCAACAGCGCAGCTATCTTGTCAAGCCCGCGACTGGCGCTGTGTATATTGTCGGTAGTGTTGACCAACGCCTGCTGTGCGTCAAACACGGTTTGCTTGATGCTCTCTGCATTCTCCAGTATCAGTTGCTCTTGTTCCAGCTCTTCCTGTTCGCCGTCGGTGAGGGCTGCGCTCGCCAGCTCGCGGTGCTGAAAATCGAGATAGTCCAGTCGCTCACGGTTTTGCTCGATGTCGCGCTCCAACTGCTGAAGCTCACGCTGTGCCGACAGGTAGTGCGCATACTCTGCACGATAGGCTGCCAGCGTGTCGTCGTCGCCAGCCACCGAGTCGAGCACATTCATCTGGAAGTCTGCGTTGTTGAGCAGTAGGTTCTGGTGCTGGGAGTGGATGTCTATCAGCGTGTTGCCCAATTCTTTGAGTTGGGCGAGCGATACGGGCGTGTCATTGATGAAGGCGCGGCTCTTACCTGTGTCAGTCAGCTCGCGGCGTATAATGCACTCGCCGTCGTCAAAGTCGAGGTCATTCTCTTGAAAGAATGCCGACGCTTTTTCATCCAGCTGACTGAAGATGGCTTCCACCACGCAGCGCTTGGCCCCGGGAGTGATGGCCGTAGTGTCGGCTCTATTGCCCAGCAGTATGCCGAGGGCACCAAGCATGATGCTCTTGCCGGCACCTGTCTCACCGGTAATAACAGAAAACCCCGACTGAAAATCAATATGCAGATCTTCTATCAGGGCGTAGTTCTGTATGTCCAGGCTCGAGAGCATCGTGTTTATTTCATTATCTGCTTCCAGTAGGCTGACTGCGAGGCGTTGAGCTTCACAAGCAGGTCGTAGATAGGCTGCTTGTTGCTCTCGGTGCCTTGTCCGCGGTAGATGCCGACCAACTCGTCGCGCTTGTATTCCGTAAATAGCTGAGGCCAGAAACTGAGCGGCTTATTCTCGCGGGCCTCCTTGAGCAGAGTGATAGACTCTGTTATGGCGTTGCGGGCCACATCAGGATTCTCCACCATATTGTCGAGTCCCTCGCGGTGGTATTTGTACTGCAACTGGCGGAACGGCGCAAATTTCTCTTCCAGATAGTCGTTGATCATAGCGAAACGGTTGCTGGAGTCGTCAAACGATTTCCATCCTTTCACATTGAAGTTCTGCGAGTTGTTGACCACAGCCATAGCTTTGTCGAGTATCTCTGTGCCGCCAAGCGGTGCCATCGTGTCAAGGTCGAGACCTATGATGAAATAGGCGTAGAACGCAAGCAGGGCGGTCAACGAGTTCTGTATGTTCTCGTCGTTGAAGTCCAGCTGGTCAAACTCATGATAATTAAAAGAGAAATCCTTGTCTTTGCGGCTGAATGTCACCGTGTTGTAGGTGGAGCCGTACACCGGACGCTGCACACTGATAAATCCCTCGCCCGAGGTAAGACCTGTGTCGCTGTTGTACTTGTTGAGCACAATGGTGAAGCCACACTTGATGCGCTCGTTGTTATTGAACTGCATGTTGGTCCAATGTCGCTCGTTGAGAAAGGTGGTGATGGCCTCCTTCAAGTTGTCAAACACAGCCTTGTTGGTTCCGTCGATGCGCGAAGTGTTGACTTCAACGGTGGCATTAAGTTCTTGCGCCGCCATGTTGACCGGCGCCAGTAGCGCCAGTAGCGCGGCTGCTATCTTAAGAATGTTTCGCATTGATATATGAATAATGCTTTAGTCTTGCTGCCACAGACTCTGCAGCTTGTCCACAATGTCTGCTGCCACTTCGGCCTTAGACTTGAGCGGGTATGTCTTTGTCTCTCCGTCGCGGCTGATGATGGTCACCTTGTTGGTGTCGTAGTTGAAACCTGCGCCCTTGTCGCGCAGCGAGTTGAGGACGATAAAGTCGAGGTTCTTTTTCTCTAGCTTGTGCTGGGCATTGGTCTCCTCGTCGTCAGTCTCTAAGGCGAATCCTACCAGTTTTTGGCCTTTGGCCTTCATCTGTCCCAGTGCCGCAGCAATGTCGTGCGTCGGCTTGAGGTGGAGCGTCTGCTCACCTTTCTCGCGCTTTATCTTCGAGTCGGCCTTACTGTCGGGCGTGAAGTCGGCGACTGCTGCGCTAAGGATGGCAGCGTCGCAGGCAGCGAATCGTTCCGTTGCGCAGGCGTACATCTCCTCCGCACTCTCTACTCGTGTGACATTGATAAGCGGGTGGCTGATGTCAAGGTGAGTAGGGCCGCTAATCAGTTCCACCTTGGCACCGCGCTCAGCACACTCGCGGGCGATGGCATAGCCCATCTTGCCGCTGGAGTAGTTGCCAATGAAGCGCACGGGGTCTATCTTCTCGTAAGTGGGACCTGCAGTAATCATCACTGTCTTGCCTTGCAAGGCGCCGTCCTTGTTGAAGTGCTGAGATAGTATTTCGAAAATGCGCTCTGGCTCTTCCATGCGTCCCTTGCCTACTAGCTTGCTCGCCAACTCGCCTTCGCCGGGCTCGATGATGATATTACCGTAGGAGCGGAGTGTCTGTAGATTCTTCTGCGTAGAGGGATGGGCATACATATCCAGATCCATGGCCGGAGCCACAAACACTGGTGCTTTCATCGACAAATAGGTCGTCACCAGCATATTGTCGGCAATACCGTTGGCCATCTTGCCTATAGTGCTTGCCGTGGCGGGAGCCACTACCATAGCGTCGGCCCACAGGCCAAGATCCACATGACTGTGCCAACTGCCGTCGCGCTGTGCGAAGAACTCGCTCACCACTGGCTTGGAGGTCAGCGCAGACAGGGTAACGGGCGTGATAAACTCTTTACCCGCAGGGGTGATGACCACCTGCACCTCGGCACCTGCCTTTATAAGCAAGCGTATAAGTGTGCATGCCTTGTAGGCAGCTATGCTACCAGTGATGCCTAAAACGATATGCTTTCCCTTCATGTCGATTTCTGTTATTCTAAATCTTGGAAGAATTGTTTTTTGCCATGTTGCTGGAGCTCATCTTGAGCTGCATCAGCACTTTCTTGGTGCTCTCTGCAAAATCGCCCTGCATAATCCAACCGAAATAACCGAGGTCTTTCTGCAGTACGTCCATCACGCGCTGACCCTTATACTTGCCAAAGTTGAAGACGATCTCATTATGGTCGTCATACACTAGCCGCCCTGCCAGATCGGCATTGCGGTTGTTGCGCGAGAACTCTGCCAGCCACCCTATGTCGTTTTTCAACTCGTCGCCGTAGTGGTCGAGCTGGGCTTGCAGCACCTCGTAAGTTGCCTGCGTGTCGTTGGAGGCAGCGTGAGCGCCTTCCAAATCTTTGTGGCAATAGAATTTATATGCTGCCACCAGCGTGCGCTGCTCCATCTTGTGGAAGATGGTCTGCACGTCTACAAAGCGGGCGTTACTGAGGTCGAAAACCACGTTGGCTCTTATCATCTCCTCTGCCAGCAGCGGTAGGTCGAAGTGGTTGGAGTTGTAGCCTGCGAAGTCACAGCCTTTGAAGGTGTTGGCCAGTGTCTGTGCCACATCCTTAAACGATGGGCAGTCCTTGACATCTTCATCAAAGATGCCGTGTACCTTTGATGCCTCCTCAGGAATGGGTATCCCAGGATTGATGCGCAGTGTCTTCGACTCCTCGTTGCCGTTGGGTTCAACGCGGATATACGAAATCTCCACGATACGGTCTTGAGTGATGCTGACGCCCGTGGTTTCAAGGTCAAAGATGACCAGCGGCTTGGTGAGATTTAGTTTCATCAGTTGGTGATAAGCAGCGGCATGAGCAGCATAAGAATGTTAAACTTCTCCTCCTGTGTTGACGGCAGGATTAAGCCAGCGCGGCTGGGGTCAGACAACTGGATGATTACCTCCTCAGTGGTGAGGCGGCCTAGCAGATCCATCAGGAAGTTACCCTGGAAGCCAATCTTGATGGGCATGCCCTCATACTGGCAGAGCAGGTGCTCTTCTGCCGACTGGGCATAGTTGTTGTTCTCTGCCGTCAGCGTCAGTTTGTCGGCCTCAAACTGCATCTTCACCAGGCAGGTGGCATGGTCGGCGCCTACCATAACGCGTCTCAGTGCGCCTATCAGTGCCTCGCGCTCCAGAGTGGCGATGCGGTCGTTGTTTTGTGGAATCACCTTCTTGTAGTTAGGATAGGCCTCCGTGATGAGGCGGCAGTGCATCACATAGTCGCCCATGTCAAAGGTGGCGTTGCCCTCGGCATAGGTGCTAACCTTAATGTCCTGCACGGCTTTGTCCACAACGGCGCGGATAATATTCACTGGCTTCTGCGGAAGGATGAAGCTTGTGGTCACATTGTTGGTGTCGCAGTTAATAAGCGAACGCACCAACTTACGGCCATCGCTGGCAACGATAGCAAACTCGCCTGGAGCGATATCGAAGAAGATACCCTGCATGGCAATGCGCGCATCATCGCTGGCAGTAGCCACTACGGCATTTGCCAGACCCTGGCTCAGCGCATCGGCAGCCACGGGGAATGAGCTGGTCTCGTTTTCCTGCTGCTTGAGCAAGGGGAACTCGTCGGCACTCTCTCCCTGAAAGACCATGTGTCCATTCAGATATTTCAACTCAATCTGCAACGACGAAGTGTTGATGTCGAGGGTAATAGGCTGCTCGGGTATCACCTTCAAGATGTCAAGAATACGCTTCGCGTTTATGGCAAAGCTGCTGTCGCCGCCCGACTCCACAAGCTGCAGACTGCTGGTTAGGGTAATCTCCTTGTCGGTAGCGCGCATATTGAGGGTGGAGTCCTTAATCTCAAACAGCACGCACGAAAGGATTGGAACTGTGTTCTTTGCAAGGATAACCTTGTCTAAATTTTGCAGATGGCTGTAAAGCTCTGCACTGTTAACAATATATCTCATAGTTTAATGAATTATTTCTGCTACAAAGGTACGAATTTTTTTCTCGAAAGAAGCAAAATAATGCTGGTTTTTTTTTATTTTCAAAAAAAGACTGCACAGATACGCCAAATAAGACAAAAAATTACTATCTTCGCATCACAATTAAAAACCATCTTATTATGCAAATAGAAATAGAAGGAACAATTACTAAAGTGCTAGAGTTGCGCGAGGGCCAGAGTGCCCGTACGGGCAATACCTGGCAGCGCCAGGACTATGTTATAGAGACTCCGGGGCAGTACCCGCGCCGCTGCCTGTTTACTGTGGCTGACGGCAACATTGCTATGTTCAACCTCCAGGAGGGCAAGCGTGTGCGCGTGACATTATCTATTGATGCCCATGAATATCAGGAGCGTTGGTTCAACGACTTCCGCGCTGTGGCTGTGGCTGATGCCTCTGCTCCAGCTCAGCAGGCTGCTCCAGCAGCTGCTCCTATCGATGCTCCGCTGCCTCCACCGGCTAGTCCCGAAGGCGGCAATCCTGACCAGGCTTTGCCGTGGGAACAGCAGTAAGAGTGAAAAGTGAAAAGAGAAAAGTTGAAGAATTGAAAAGTAAGATTTATGCCAACAATACAAGGAAAAATAGTTAAGGCTTTCGAGCCCCGCTCCGGTCAAAACGATCGTGGCAAATGGATGGCGCAGGATTTCCTGCTTGAGTCGTACGACCAGCCCTATCCGCGCAAGTGTCTTTTCTCCGTGTGGGGTGAGGACCGCCTCATCCAGTTTAACATCAAGGAGGGCGATGACGTCGCTGTAGATATTGATCTCGACGCACGTGAGCGCAATGGTCGTTATTATAATTCTGTACGCGCATGGCGTGTAGTGCGCATCACTCCACCTCAGATGGAGCAGATGCCTCCTGCCGGACAGCCCCTGCCACCACCGCAGGCTTCCCCCGCAGCTCCCATTGGTGAAGCTGCCGGCACTGATGCTCCATCGATAGGCCCTCTGCCGCCTCCGGGTGACCCGCTGGGTGGCGACGCAACAGAAGATTTACCATTCTAATACAATAAATCAGGCTCCGAAAATCTCGGAGCCTGATTAGTGTCTGTAGGGCAGTGGAGTCTTATATTCCTGCTGTATCGAGAGCCTGCTTGATGTCAGCCAGGATATCGTCAATGTCTTCCAGACCAACACTAAGCCGGATGAGGTCAGGTGCTATGCCTGCCTCGCGCAATTGTTCGTCGCTGAGTTGGCGGTGAGTATGGCTCGCGGGGTGCAGCACACAGGTCTTGGCGTCAGCCACATGGGTGACGATGGTGATAAACTTGAGGGAGTCCATAAAGCGTATAGCCTCCTCGCGGCTACCCTTGAGGCCAAAAGCAATCACACCGCAACCACCGTTGGGCAGGTATTTCTGCGCCAGCGGATAATATTTGTTGTCAGGCAGTCCGGCATAGTTAATCCAGCCCACGCGCGGATCGTCATGCAGAAATTCGGCAACCTTCTGTGCGTTCTCACAGTGGCGCTGCATCCTTACGTGCAGCGACTCTAGTCCCATATTTAGCAGGAAGGCGTTCTGCGGACTCTGTATCGAGCCGAGGTCGCGCATCAGTTGTGCTGTGGCCTTGGTGATGTAGGCCAGCTTACCGAAGGCGGTAGCGTAGGTCAGGCCATGATAGCTCTCGTCTGGCTTGCACAGTCCTGGAAACTTGTCGGCGTGGGCCATCCAATCGAAGTTGCCGCTATCAACGATGACTCCGCCTACTGCAGTGCCGTGGCCGTCCATATACTTTGTGGTGCTATGGGTCACGATGTCGGCTCCCCATTCTATCGGGCGGCAGTTGACAGGCGTGGCGAAAGTGTTGTCGATGATGAGTGGCACACCGTGGCGGTGAGCCATCTGGGCAAAGCGCTCAATGTCAAACACGTTGCCGCCCGGATTGGAGATGGTCTCTCCAAAGAAGCACTTGGTGTTGGGACGGAAGGCGGCTTCAATTTCTGCGTCGCTGCAGTCAGGATCAACAAAGGTGCACTCTATACCCATTTTCTTGAGAGTCACACCAAATAGATTGTAGGTGCCGCCATAGATGCTGTTGGCGGAGATGAAGTGGTCGCCGCTTTCGCAGATATTGAATACTGCGAAGAAGCTGGCTGCTTGTCCGCTGCTGGTGAGCATGGCTGCCACTCCGCCTTCGAGCTGTGCTATCTTGGTAGCCACGGCATCATTGGTGGGGTTGGCAAGGCGTGTGTAAAAATAACCGCTGTCTTTGAGGTCAAAGAGGCGGGCCATCTGCTCACTGTTGTCATACTTGAATGTCGTGCTCTGGTAGATGGGGACTTGGCGCGGCTCGCCCTTGCTGGGTTTCCATCCACCTTGCACGCATATCGTGCCTGGTGTGGTCTTCTTCATTTTTTTTATTTGAGTATTCTGGCGGGCAGTTTCTCGAGCATGTCGCGTGTCATGCCGTCGAGGTCATACACGGGCTTCCAGTCCCACTCTTTGCGGGCGCAGGAGTCGTCCATGCAGTCGGGCCATGAGTCAGCAATACTCTGCTTGAGCGGGTCAACATCATACACCATTTCAAAGTCGGGCTTATACTTCTTGATAGAGGCATAGATGGTCTCTGGTGCGAAACTCATGGAGGCGATGTTGAAGGCGTTGCGGTGGATAAGTCGGCTGGGGTCGGCTTCCATAATGTCGATGGCTGCCTTGAGGGCGTCTGGCATGTAGATCATATCCATCAGCGTACCTTCCTTAATGGGGCAGGTAAACTTCTCGCCGCGTACAGCGTAGTAGTAGATATCCACTGCATAGTCAGTGGTGCCGCCACCCGGAGGGGTAACATTAGATATAACGCCGGGGAAACGCACGGCGCGAGTGTCAACGCCATACTTCAGGAAGAAGTAGTCAGACAGTAGCTCGGTGGTCACCTTGGTGACGCCGTACATAGTGCGGGGGCGCTGGATGGTATCTTGCGGAGTCATCACGTGCGGAGTGTTGGGACCGAAGGAGCCAATCGAACTGGGCGTGAAGACGGCGCAGTCGTTTTCGCGTGCCACCTCAAGCACGTTCCACAGCCCGTCGATACCTATCTTCCAAGCGAGTTTGGGCTTACCCTCTGCCACTACCGACAGCAGCGCGGCGAGGTTGTAGATGGTGTCGATGCCATACTTCTTAACTACTGCACTGATAGCCGGACCGTCAGTTACATCACATACTTCGGCAGGGCCGCTCTCCAGCAGCTCGCCCTTAGGCTCAGCACCAATAATATAGCCAGCCACTACATTCTGGCCGCCATAGATGCTGCGAAGCGTCATCGTCAGTTCTGAGCCTATCTGGCCGGTGGCGCCGATAATAAGGATTTTTTTCATTGTTGTGTATGTTTTGTTAGGTTTTGTTGTTTATTATCTAAACTGCAAAGATAGTGTTTTTTTGATATGCCTGTCTATTTTATGGCAGGAAAAATGATTTTTTCTCTATTTTCAGAACACAATGTCTGCACTTACGGCATTATGGTCAGAGATATAGGCGCCCTTGCCGAGACTGGAGTCGTGTATCGCCGAGGCCTTCACCCTCACTTGGTCTGATAGGAAGATATAGTCCACTTTCGTGCGCTTGTCTTCATCCAGTTGGCCGAAGGCGTGGAAGGTGTAGTCCGGCCCTTTAGTCTGCTTGCCTGTCTTGCTGGCATCCTGCATCGGGAAGATGGCGGTGGCCATCTTAGCATACGCCTGACTGTCGCTTGTAGAGTTCATGTCGCCCATGATGATTACAGGCAACTCATTGTTCATACGGCTGATGCGCTCCTTGATGAGTGCTGCGCCGTTGATGCGGGCCTTCTCGCTGCTGTTGTCCAGATGGGTGTTGAGCACTATGATGCTCTTCATTGTTTCCTTGTCCTGCAGTATGGCCCATGTGGCTATGCGGCGGTAGGCAGCGCCCCATCCGTAGGAAGGCACCGAGGGGGTGGGCGATAGCCAGAAGGTGCCGTTACCCAGCAGGTTGAAGCGTGTGCTGCTGTAGAATATGGGGGTGTATTCACCGCCCTCTTTGCCGTCATCGCGCCCTACACCTACATAACTGTAGCCCTCGAGCAACTTGTTCAGGTCGAGTAGCTGACGGTGCCTCACCTCTTGCAGTCCCACTATGTCGCATTTGTTTTTATTGATGAAGCCGCCTACCTCCTGGTAGCGCATCTCCCAGTTGTTGCGCCCATCGCCCTTGTTCTCTGTGCGGATGTTCAGCGTCAACACCCGTGCTGTCACAGGCTTCTGCCGCTGCGCCCATGTGACTGCAATGCAGACGGTAAGCAAAATGATTATGGATATTATTCTTTTCATTGTCGGTTGTCTAGTTATTGTCTCTTTGCCTCTTCCATCGATTGTGGCTCCATAGCCATCGTGCCGGCTCGATGCGTATGTCCTCTTCGAGCATTTGCATATAATGGCGCGTCAGTTCGTGCTCGGGGTACTGCTGCACATTATCGGTTATGGGCAATAATTCACATATGTAGTGGCCGCGCTTCCTGCGGTGCATCCTGCCGTAGAGTATGGCGGCATCCACTTTTTTGGCTATTCGCTCAGTGCCGGTAAAGACGGGAGTGTCTTGATGTAGGAAATCTACCCACAGGTGTATGTTCTCGCGCTTGGGAGCTTGGTCGGAGATAAAGCCTATCAGCACCTTTTTGCCCTCGTTTTTGATGGCCATGATGCGACGCAGAGCCTCTTTCTTATTGATATTCTCGCCGCCGTACCGTTGGCGTATGTCGTAAAACAGGTGATCCATGCTGTCGCTGTGCAGCTTCGAGTACAGCTGTGCAGTGCTCGTGCCCTCAGGCATCCACCAGTTGAGCGATGCGATATACTCCCAGTTGCAGAAGTGGGCAAGGTAGAGGAAGATGAGTTGTTTCTTCTCGAAGCACTCGCTGATGAGTTCTACATTGCGGAACTCCATGCGCTTCATCATATTTTCCTTCTTGATAGTAAGCGACTTGATGTTCTCTACAATATAGTCGCAGAAGAAGCGATAGAATTTTCTCTCAATCTTCTTGATCTCGGCGCCACTTCTTTCGGGGAAGCTACGCGTGAGATTCTTCCTCACCACCTTACGCCTATACCTTATTATATAATATATAAGGGGGAACATCAGGTCGCTGATGCGGTAGTGAATCCACATCGGTAGCAGTGATATGAGATATAAGAGGGAATATAGTAGTTTGTATGTCATAGTTCTATTTCTTTGATTTTATAGTTTCCAATATCTGCTGCACCACCAGTTGCGGCGCGATGGCTGTCATGCAGCGATAGTCGCCGTACATGCATTTCTTGTTGCCGAAAATGGAGCACGGTCGGCAGTCCAGCTCATGGATCTGCACCTTCGCGCTACCCTCTACCTGCTGGCCACAGAATCCCGCAAACGGATGCGTCGCACCCCAGATACTCACTGTTTTAGTGCCAGCCAGCGCGCTAAGGTGCATATTGGCAGAGTCCATGGTGACCATCACATCCATATTGTTGATCAGTCGTAGCTCCTTGCGCAAGTCGCTCTTGCCAATCAGCGAGGTGACAAACGGGTTTTCGGCCTCCACCCCGTCGCACCATTGGCGCTCTTGGTCGCCGTTGCCGAAGAGGAATACCCTCACGCCGTGAGACCCCAGTTGCCTGATGACCTCCTCCATGAGTGGCAGCGGATAGATCTTTCCTTGATGGGCGGCGAAGGGAGCTATGCCTACCCAGATGTCGCCGTCCGCTTTTTTACCCACGATATCGCTCAGGTCGGAGATGTCGGCCCGCTTGTCGTCAAACATGCGGTAAGGCTCCAATGTGACGGGGTAGCCGGCATCTGCCAGCGCGTTGGCGTAGCGCTCCGGCGAGGTGGTGAGCTGCATCATCACCTTGTGGCGACGCTGAGTGAGAAGCTTACGCTCCTTGCGCCCCTTGTCCACTACCGCCACCTTGTGCTCTGCCCGCTTAAAGAAGAAGCGGATGACCTTGCTACGAAGCACGTCGTGCCAGTCCACCAGCACATCGTAGCCTTCTCCCATAAGTTCGCGGCTGAGACGGCGCAGACCGCCCAATCCCTTGTAGTCAGACAGGTCCACTGAGCGCAGGTGCACATTGCTTGGCAGTCGCTCCACCAGTGCACTAGCCATGGGGCGGCTCAACAGAGTGATGTGGTCATTAGGGTGTTGGTCAGCAAACGACTTCAATACAGCCATGGTCATCGCCACATCACCCAGCGCAGAAAACCTTATCGCCAGAATGTTTGCCATAATTGCTGCGAAGTTACAAATTTCTCGCCGACTGAGCGCGAAAAAAGCATTTTTTTTGCTACGGAAGGATTCTGACTTCTCCGGTCACGATAGCAAGGCGGTTTTTTTCATTCTCAACAAAGGGCTGCATAGTGTCGTCCTTGGCATCGGTGGTAATGCGTGAGGGGTCAATGATATATTTGCCAGTGAGGAGTTTCTTGAGTTTATCGGCACGCTTTTGCGAGTATTTCATATTTCTTTTGTGATTGTCCGTCTTGGCATCGGCAAAGCCGGTAATCGTTATGTTGGCATCGGGATAATCCTTGAGGAATTTGACCACACGCTCGATTTTGTCGTATTCGGAAGCTTGAATCTTGGTCGAGCGGATATTGAAGAAGATATACTCTTGTATGCTTCTGATGGCGGGTGTGGGGTTTTGCGCGTTTATCGCAGTTGTGGCCATGAGCACTGCAGCGAAGAGGGATAGGGTTGCTTTTTTCATGAGAAGGATGATTATATTGATGTTTTAAAGCGTATTCCAAACAAAAGTAGTGCGTTCCTTTTTCCTGACCAAGTTTTGTTTGCGTTTTTATGAGAAACGGCGTTTTTTTTGCCTGTTTTGACGCAAAAAGTTGCTGTTTTTTTGTGATTATGGTTGAAAAAGTCGTTTTTAGATGTGCGGAGGTTTGCCACGTGCCAAAAAATGTGTATTTTTGTAGCTGTTGAACTTCAATTATTACAGAAAACAGCAATGATTCCGACAATACGAAAAGTCAGCACTATGAGGGAACTGAAGAGGTTCGCGCGTTTCAACTACGAGTTGTACAAAGGAAACCCCTTTTCGGTGCCCGATTTATATAGCGACATCATGAAGACTTTTCGGCACGACAAGAACCCTGCTTACGAGTTTTGTGAGTCGGAGTTTTTCCTCGCTTACCACGATGGCAAGATGGTGGGGCGTGTGGCTGCCATTATCAACCATAAGGCTAACGATACCTGGAACAAGAAGGCTGTGCGCTTCGGTTGGATAGACTTCATCGACGACCTCGACGTGAGCCGTGCCTTGCTCGATGCCGTGGAGCAGTGGGGGCGTGAGCACGGCATGACTACCATGGAGGGCCCGCTGGGCTTCACCGACATGGATGCCGAGGGCATGCTGATAGAAGGCTTCGACGAGCTGAGCACGATGGCCACCATCTACAACTACCCTTACTACCCTCGCCACATGGAGCAGCTTGGGCTTGACAAGATGGCTGACTGGATTGAGCTGAAGCTGAAGGTGCCCGAGCGTCTGCCTGAGCAGTATGAGAAGATTGCCCGCATCGTGATGCAGCGTATGAACCTCCACGTGCGCAAGCTCAAGAGCGTTAAGGAGATACGCCGCACCGGTCTGGGCTACAAGATTTTCGATCTCGTGAATGAGGCCTACAAGCCCTTGTTCGGCTATTCGGAGATGACCAAGGGGCAGATAGACCAATACATCAACGAATACCTGCCTATCCTCGACCTCGACATGGTTACTCTGGTGGAGAACGAGCAAGGCGAACTGGTAGGTGTGGGCATATCGATGGCTTCCCTCTCTACGGCTCTGCAGCGTGCCAAAGGCAAGCTATGGCCCTTCGGTTGGTGGCATCTGCTCAAGGCGCTGTTTATCAAGCGTCCGCCAATACTCGACCTCCTGCTTATAGCTATCAAGCCTGAGTATCAGGGTAAGGGAGTCAACGCCATCATGTTTGCTGACCTCATACCTATATATATTAAGAAGGGCTTCGAGTGGGGTGAGACTAACCCCGAGCTGGAAGTGAACGAGAAAGTGCAGTCGCAGTGGCAGTATCTGGAGAACCGGGTGCACAAGCGCCGCCGCTGTTATACGAAGGAAATTGGAAATAAGAACTAAATAATGTCTGAAGAACAGAAAAATATAAACTATGGTGACGAGTCGATAATCCACTTGGAAGACATGGAGCATATTCGGCGCAGACCGGGTATGTATATCGGCCGCCTCGGCGACGGTTCCTATCGCGAGGATGGTATCTATGTGTTGCTCAAGGAGACTATCGACAACAGTATTGACGAATTCAACGAGGGATTTGGTAAACGTATCGAGGTGGAGGTAAAGGACGACCTGAGTGCTATGGTGCGCGACTATGGTCGCGGTATTCCTCTGGGCTCTCTGCTCAATGCGGTGAGCCGCCTTAACACTGGCGCCAAGTACGACACCTCTGTCTTCACCGCCAGCGTAGGTCTCAACGGTGTGGGCCTCAAGGCCGTCAATGCGCTGAGTCAGAAGTTTGTGGCGCGCAGCTACCGCGACGGTCAGTATCATGAGGTGGTGTTCGAGCGAGGCAAACTGACAGACGACACCACAGGTAGCAGCGACGAGGAAAACGGTACCTACATCTACTTTGAGCCCGATCCTACGCTGTTCAAGAACTTCAAGTTCCGCAGCGAGCATGTGGAGGGACTGCTCCGCAACTATACATACCTCAATACTGGTCTCTCCATCATCTATAACAATCATCGCATCGTCAGCCGCAACGGACTGGAGGATCTCCTCAACGACAATATGACCAACACTGCCCTCTACGATATAGTGCATCTCAGGGGCGACGGCATAGACATCGCTTTCACCCATGCCAGTCAGAACGGCGAGGAGTACTACTCCTATGTCAATGGTCAGCATACCACCCAGGGCGGTACCCACCAGAGCGCCTTCAAGGAGCATATCGCCAAGGCCATCAAAGAGCACCTCGGCAAGAACTACGAGCCCGTCGACATCCGCAACGGACTGGTCGCTGCAATAGCGATAAGGGTGATAGACCCCGTGTTTGAGAGCCAGACGAAGACAAAACTGGGGTCGCTTACTATGGCACCTGAGAAAGACACTGCCGGCAAACCCTTCCCCCTGTCGGGCGTGAGTGTTAACAAGTTTGTGGGCGATTTCATCAAGAAAAATGTCGACAACTTCTTGCACATGCACCCCGAGACGGCGGAAGAAATACAGAAGAAGATACAGGAGTCGGAGCGCGACCGCAAGGCGATGGCCAGCGTCGTGTCCAAGGCAGCCAAGGAGAAGCAGAAGAAGATAAACATCAACAATCCCAAACTGCGGGACTGCATCGTCCACTATAACGACCCCGCTCCCAAGTCCAGACGAGGGGCAGAAGAGTCCGATAACGACCCGCGCCTTGACACCGCGATATTCATCACCGAGGGACTCTCCGCCAGCGGCTCCATCACCAAGTGCCGCGACGCACAGACACAAGCCGTGTTCAGCCTCAGAGGAAAGCCCTACAACAGCTACGGCGAGAGCAAGGAACTGGTGTATAAGAACGAGGAGTTCAACTTGCTGCAGGCCGCGCTCAATATCGAGGACGGACTTGACGGACTGCGCTACAACAAGGTTATCGTGGCCACAGATGCTGATGTCGATGGCATGCACATACGCCTGCTTATGCTGACATTCTTCCTCCAGTTCTTCCCAGACCTTATCAAGAAGGGGCATGTGTATATCTTGCAGACCCCTCTCTTCCGTGTGCGCAACAATAAGAAGAAGGTGCGCTCCGCAACTAAGGCGCCAAAGATTGACGACGATGCGGCAGGTGCTGCGCTGCTCAAGAAGCGCAACAGCAACGAGCGCTCAGAGTATATCACCCGTTACTGCTACTCAGAGGAGGAGCGCGTCAGCGCTATTAATGAGCTGGGCCCCGACCCACAGATTACGCGATTCAAAGGTCTCGGCGAGATATCTCCCGATGAGTTCAAGGAGTTTATCGGCCCCGACATAAGGCTTGAGCAGGTGAGCTTGCACAAGACTGATCAGGTGAAAGACCTCCTCAGCTACTACATGGGCAAGAACACGCCCGAGCGACAAAGCTTCATCATCAACAACCTCGTCATCGAGGAGGACAAACCCGACGAAGATTTCATTCCAGACGAATGATTATAAATCAAGAATATTAAAGCTATGAAAACAGCAATCTTCCCCGGAACATTCGACCCCTTCACCAAGGGGCATGCTGACATAGTGGCTCGCGGACTTGAGATATTCGACCGCATAGTGATAGCCGTAGGCGTAAATGAGAACAAGCAACCCGCAGAGGGCACCGACACACGCCTGGCAACCATCGACGCGCTCTATGCCTACGACGACAGGGTAGGGGTGTGCGCCTACACAGGACTAACCGTCGATTTTGCCCGTGAGCAAGACGCACAGTTCATATTGCGTGGCGTTCGCTCGATGAAGGACTACGAGTATGAGCGCGACATCGCCGACATGAACTATCGATTGAGCGGAGTGGAGACAGTATTGCTGTTCAGCCGCCCCGAGCTGGCATGCATCAGCTCGAGTGTGGTACGCGAGATTCAGCACATGGGTCGCGACATAAGCGAGTTCCTACCATAGACACCATATATTATGAAAAAGATACTCTACATATTTATAATGACAGCCTTGCCACTGCTCAATGCTGTAGGGCAGAGCCTTCAGGATCGCATCGACATCAACAACGCTGTGCAGAAGATGGGCGTTACATTGGCAGCCATCAAGAGCCTGTATATCGACACTATCTCTACTGTGCGTCTCAGCGACGAGGCTATCAAGGGCATGCTTGCACAGCTCGATCCTCACTCCACATACTCTAATGCCGCAGAGACCAAGCGCCTTACTGAGCCACTCAACAGCAACTTCGAGGGCATCGGCGTGCAGTTTAATATCCTCAACGATACTCTGGTGGTGATACAGACCGTCTCCAAGGGCCCCTCGGAGAAAGTCGGTATCCTGGCCGGCGACCGTATCATCTCGGTCAACGACACCGCGATAGCCGGAGTGAAGATGCAGCGCGAGGAGATGATGAAGCGTCTGCGCGGTCCCAAGGGGACAGTGGCGATGCTGGGTGTGAAGCGTCGCGGAGTTTCGGAGACCCTGACCTTCCGCGTGGTGAGAGACAAGATACCGCTCCACTCGCTCGATGCCGCCTATATCATCAGGCCGGGCATAGGGCTCATCCGCCTCGAGAACTTTGCTACCAGCACTAAGGACGAGCTGCACGAAGCCATCAAGAAGCTGAAAAAGAAAGGCATGAAGAGCCTTATCCTCGACCTGCAGGTCAACGGTGGTGGCTATCTGGAGGCAGCCTACGCTGTGGCTAGCGAGTTCTTGGAGAAAGGCGACCTCGTTGTCTATACCGACGGTCGCGCAGTGCCCAGACAGCGCCACACCGCTACCGGCGACGGCATCTTCAGAGAGGGGCCGCTGGTGATACTCGTTGACGAGTACACAGCCTCAGCAGCAGAGATAGTCAGCGGTGCTGTGCAAGACCACGACCGCGGCACCATCATAGGCCGCCGCACCTTCGGCAAGGGACTCGTGCAGCGCCCCGTCAGCCTGCCCGACGGCAGCATGGTGCGCCTGACAGTCTCCCATTACTACACCCCATCAGGGCGCTGCATACAGAAACCCTACAAGAAAGGGCAGAAGAAAGAGTATGAGGAAGATGTGCTCAATCGCTACAACAGCGGCGAACTTATGCACCTCGACAGCATCCACTTCGCCGACTCGCTCAAGTGCTACACCCTCAAGCAGCACCGCGTGGTGTATGGCGGCGGAGGTATAATGCCCGACATCTTTGTGCCACTCGACACCACCATCTACACCAAGCACTATCGCGACTTAAGTCGCAAGAACATCATTCTCAATACCTATATGAGCTGGTATGACACCCACCGCAAGGAGCTGGGCGGCAAGTATAAGGACTTCGACAAGTTCCGCAATGACTTCGAAGTGCCCCAGCAGCTTGTGGACAGCATCATCAGCAAGGGACGCGAAGCCAATGTGAAGCCCGTCGACGACGACGAGTTGCGGCAGACCACCGAGCGTCTGTGTCTGCAGCTCAAGGCCCTTGTGGCCCGCGACCTCTGGGAGATGAACGAGTACTACGTCATCATGAATGAGGAAAGCGAAATAGTGAAACGAGCCCTCCAGCTTCTGGAAACTAAGAAGTAAGAACTGAGCCCTTTTCAATTCTTCAATTTTTAAATTCTATCAATGGACGACACTTTTGACATAAGAGCCCAGCAGAGTGGCTATTCAACCGACAAAGACTACGAAAACGCCTTGCGTCCGCTTACCTTCGACGATTTCCATGGCCAAAACAAGGTGGTGGACAATCTCAAGGTGTTTGTCGAGGCAGCCAAGTATCGTGGCGAGCCACTTGATCACACACTGCTCCATGGTCCTCCGGGACTCGGCAAGACCACCCTCAGCAATATCATAGCCAATGAACTGCAGGTAGGCTTTAAGATATCCTCAGGCCCCGTGCTCGACAAGCCCGGCGACCTGGCAGGACTGCTCACCTCGCTTGAGCCACACGACGTGCTCTTCATCGATGAGATACACCGACTGTCGCCGATAGTGGAGGAGTACCTCTACTCCGCTATGGAGGACTATCGCATCGACATAATGATAGACAAAGGGCCCTCAGCCCGCTCCATACAGATAGACCTCAATCCCTTCACCCTTGTGGGAGCCACCACCCGCAGCGGACTGCTCACCGCGCCGCTACGTGCACGCTTTGGCATCAACCTGCACCTGGAGTACTACGACGCCGCCACGCTCAAGACCATCGTGATGCGCTCGGCCAGCATACTCAATGTGGAGATAGACAGCGATGCTGCAGGCGAGATAGCCAGCCGCTCGCGTGGCACGCCGCGTATAGCCAACGCCCTGCTCCGCAGGGTGCGCGACTTCGCCCAGGTCAAGGGCAGCGGACGCATCGATATGAACATCGCCCACCTCGCACTGGAGGCACTCAATATCGACGCCTTCGGCCTTGATGAGATAGACAACCGCATCCTCACCACCATCATAGATAAGTTTGGCGGCGGTCCCGTAGGCCTCACCACCATCGCTACCGCCATCGGTGAGGACCAGGGCACCGTGGAGGAAGTGTATGAGCCTTTCCTTATCATGGAAGGCTTCATCAAGCGCACACCCCGTGGTCGCGAAGCTACAGACTTGGCTTATCGTCATCTGGGACGCAGCCGCTTCGGCCTCCAAGACACAATGCCCGACCTCTTCGATTAACGCTAACCGCTAACCCTCATCGCGGCCTCTGAGCCGCGATCTTTTTAACCGCTAACCGATGATATCTTATAACAGCGAAGCCGTTCCCTTCCCCCGTCTCCGACGCCGCGACACTACGCGGTGGCTCCGCGCGGTGGCAGCTCACTACGGCTATACCATAGGCGAGCTGGGATATGTGTTCTGCAACGATGAGAAGATACTGGAGATCAATCGTCACTACCTCTCCCACGACTACTACACCGACATCATAACCTTCGACTACACCGAAGGCCATGTAATCAATGGCGATATATTTATCAGCCTCGACACAGTGCGCAGCAATTCCGCCTTGCAGCACACCGATTATGACGAGGAGCTCCATCGCGTGATAGTGCATGGAGTGCTCCATCTGTGCGGCATCGATGATAAAGGGCCAGGGCAGCGGGCCGTGATGGAAGCAGCCGAAAATGAGGCTCTGCGCTTGCTTTTTTTCGATAGAAATGAGAAAAAATAGCAAAAAATAGCAAAAAAAATCCAATCTTTAATGGCGCGTGTTTTATTTTTTTATTATTTTTGCGCTTACAACAACAAAATTAACAAACAAAAATAATAAAAAAGTATCATGAAAAGACCTAATTCATTACCATTCGGATTGGAAAAGGAAGAACTCAACCGCCGCTTGGAGCAGAGGCTTGACGACCTTGCCAAGAAGACAAAATTCTATCTGCGCAAAGATGTCTCACTCAAAGAAATTGCAGCAGCACTCGTAACCAACCGCACCTATGCCTCGCGCATGATCAACGAGGTAAAGGGCTGCAAGTTTAATGAGTATGTCAACATGCTGCGCCTGGAGAGAGCCGACGAATTATTCCACACGCCAGATTATATGAACACCCATAGCATCCGCGACCTGGCAGAAGCCTGTGGTTTCGCATCCGTCAGCACCTTCCGCCGCGCATTTGCCAAGAAATACGACCGCACTCCTCTCAACTATGTAAAGCGTAACGGCTTCAAAGGGTAGAGATAAAGGAAGATAAAAGAAGGAGACCATCCGATGGCCTCCTTCTTTTATGTACTCGAAGTGGGACTTGAACCCACACGCCCCTTCCGGGGCAAGGGATTTTAAGTCCCTCGTGTCTACCGATTCCACCATTCGAGCATTTTGCGCCGCGAAGTTAGCACTTTCCTTTACAATATCCAAAGAAAAATGCCGTTTTTTATAAAAGATGAAATTCAAAAAACTTATATCATGAAGATTCTTGTCGCTTATGCTTTGAAGGAAGAGAGGATATCGCTCAGCATAGATGCTACGGAAGTCGTGGAGGTGATTACTGGCATGGGCAAGACTCAGGCTGCGGCCTCATTGGCGTTCGCCATTGCAGAGTATCAGCCCGACGCCGTGCTTAATATCGGCACCGTGGGCAGTTATCGCCACAATGTGGGCGACATACTGGTGAGCCGTCAATTTGTTGACCGCGACATGCAGCGCCTCCCCATCGACGGCGTGTGCAGAGAGCTGGACATGAGCGACCTTACTTGGGGTGCAGACCTCCCCTCCGTCATCGATGGTCAGGCAATGTCAGCGCCAGTGCGCATCAATACGGGTGACAATTTTGTCTTCTCGCCCGAGGAAGATCTCGGCTGCGATGCCGTTGACATGGAGTCCTTCGCTATGGCGTGGACCTGTCGCCGGGCAGGCGTGCCGTTCCTCTCCGTCAAGTATGTTACCGACAAACTCGGCCAGAACTCCGTCGAAGCCTGGGCAGCCAAACTAAAGCATGCCCGCAGCGCACTGCAGGCATACTTCGAGAAATACCTTTAGAGTCTTACTCCTTCCTCCTTACTCCTTCCTCCTAATTTACCACTTCTCCCAGTGGATATTTTCGGGTTTCCACTTGTCCTTGGGGGTGGGGGTGTCTTTGGGATAGCCAAAGAGAATCACGTTCAGCGGTACGATGTTCTCGGGCAGACCGAGGGCGTCGTGTATTTCCTGAGAGCGCTTGGTGGGATAGGCGCCTGTCCATACACCGCCCAGGCCCTTGGCGGTGATGGCGAGCAGGATGTTCTCACTCGCGGCCGAGCAGTCCTCCACCCAGAAGTCGCGGGCATCACCGGGGAATGCGTCACTCATATCACCACACACCACAATGATGGCGGGAGCCTTCCTAATCATGTCGCCACGCCCTACCTTGTCGGCAAGGGCATTGCGCTCCTTGGCATCGGTGATGACGAGGAAGCGCCACGGCTGCTTGTTCATAGCCGTGGGAGCCGACATGCCCGCACGCAGTATGTCCTCAATATCGGCCTTGGCTACAGGCTTGTCCTGCCACTGGCGCACGGAGGTGCGGTTCTTCACTACCGACCAGAAGTCGGTATCATTCTGTGCATAACTACTTGTGGCAAAGAGTGCGCACAGCACTACAATAGCCAAATAACTTGTCTTCTTCATACACTTACTTTTTCACTTGCTTTGTCGTGGCTTGCACTGTCTGTATTACTGCGTTGGAGCTAAAGGTGGCGCCTGTCACTGCGTCTACCTTCTTGGTGGCTGCCTGCTGCAGGGTGAGCCCCTTCCATGCCTTGAAGAACTTGGCATCAGTCAGTCGCTTCCAAAACTGTGGTGTCTCGGCGTTGGCGGCAGGTGCTACGCCCACAATCTTGCCGCTCTTGTCGACTGCGATAAAGAGTGGAGTGGCGCCGCTGTAGCCCTTGATATTGTCGCCATAGGGGTGCGACGAGTAGATGGTAACGCCCTTATTGGTAGTCCATACATTGTCCGCTTTCTGCGTGAACTGCTGGCTGCCGAGGCCGAGCTCAGTAACATTCTTGGCATTGAGGGCCGGTGCCTTGTTGACGGCAGGGGCCTGTGCTCTGCCGTGCTGTGCCATGGCTGTGGTGGCACCTGCCAGTAGGGCGAAAATGATAGCTATTGTTTTCATTATATATATAATAAGGTATAAAAGCGCGGCAAAATTAGTAAAAACATTGAACATTGAACATTGAACATTGAACTTTTTTATTATTTTTGCAGAAAAATAAGAGGTAGATAGAAGACTGTTGTCTTTAACTTCTGAGCAACGAAGTTGCGATAACTTCTCTAACTTCGGAGCGAAGCGTTAACTCCTTAAAAAATAATATTTTACGATTATGGCAAAGAAAGCTTTACTGATGATCCTCGACGGATGGGGAATCGGCGATAAGGGCAAGGACGATGTAATCAGTTGCACACCCACTCCCTGCCTTGACTATCTCAACAACACCTACCCCCACTCGCAGCTGCAGGCCAGCGGCGAGCATGTGGGACTGCCCGATGGCCAGATGGGCAACTCGGAGGTCGGCCACCTCAATATCGGTGCGGGGCGCATCGTGTATCAAGACCTTGTGAAGATCAACCGTGCCTGCAAGGACGGCTCCATCATGGACAATCCGCAGGTACGCGAGGCATACGGCTACGCCAAGGAGACAGGCAAGAACCTCCACATCATGGGGCTCACGTCTGACGGCGGTGTGCACTCCAGCCTCGACCACATGTTTAAGCTCATTGAGATAGCTCATGCCTACGGCCTCGACGGCCGCACATTCGTGCACTGCTTCATGGATGGCCGCGACACCGACCCGCGCTCCGGCAAGGGTTTCATCCAGCAGCTCACTGACCACTGTGAGGCTAACGGCGCTGCCGTGGCCAGCATCATAGGTCGTTTCTACGCCATGGACCGCGACAAGCGCTGGGCCCGCATCAAGGTGGCCTACGACCAGCTTATCAGCGGCAAGGGCAAGGAAGTGGCCGACATGGTGGAGGGAGTGCAGTTCTGCTACGATGCCGACACTCCTGAGCACAAGGACACGGACGAGTTTATGGAGCCGCTGGTGAACGCCAACGTCAACGGCACCATCAAGGAGGGCGATGTGGTCATCTTCATCAATTTCCGCAACGACCGCGCCAAGGAGCTGACCATCGTGCTCACCCAGCAGGACATGCCCGAGGAAGGCATGCACACCATCCCCGGCCTCAAATACTACTGCATGACTCCCTACGACGCCAGCTTCAAGGGAGTGGGCATCCTCTTCCCCAAAGAGAATGTCGACAACACCCTCGGCGAGTATCTCAGCGGCAAGGGGCTGCGCCAGCTCCACACCGCCGAGACCGAGAAGTACGCCCATGTCACCTTCTTCTTCAACGGTGGTCGTGAGGCTCCCTACGAGGGCGAGGACCGCACTCTGGTGGCATCACCCAAGGTGGCTACCTACGACCTCAAGCCTGAGATGTCGGCCTACGAGGTGAAGGACAAACTCGTAGAGTCCATCCGCAAGAATGTGTACGACTTCATCGTGGTCAATTTCGCCAATGGCGACATGGTAGGCCACACGGGAGTGTATGAGGCTATCGAGAAGGCCGTGGTAGCCGTGGATGCTTGTGTGCACGATGTGGTGGCTGCCGCCAATGAGACAGGCTATGAGACCATCATCATCGCCGACCACGGCAATGCCGACCACGCCATCAACGAAGATGGCACCCCCAACACCGCCCACTCGCTCAATCCCGTGCCGTTCATCTATATCACCCAGAACAAGAACGCCACTGTCAAGGACGGCATCCTCGCCGATGTGGCCCCCAGCATCCTCCATATCATGGGGCTTCCCCAGCCCAAGGAGATGACAGGCCAAAACCTCATCGAAGACTAATAAATAATCGCCGAAGAAAACCTTCGGCGATTATTCTATCTCCTTCTACCTCCTTCTACCTCCTTCTATCTCCCTCTATCTCCTTCTATCTCCTTCTATCTCCCTTTCAAAATCTCCTGATATTTTGAAGTATTCTGCAGTACCTCAATGGCAGCGTCGAGCTGCTTGTCGTGTAGCAGTGCGTTTTGCAGCGCTCCCGCATAGAGGTAGTAGCGCTCGCAGATGTCGGAGGCCAAGAAGCGGCTCATCAGTGTCTGTTGCTGTGTGAGCACCTTGGCCAGGTCTGGCTTGATACTCTTCTCCAGCGCGTCGAGATTGGCCATTGCCTCATCGCTGGCAGCGTCGGCCTTTAGAATCTTGCGCAGCTGATCCACGACTCGCTTGCTCCTGTCTTCGGGCGTGAAGCCAGACTGCACTATGTAATCCACAAAAGCATTATAATCCTCGTCGCTTAGCGCAAACTCGCTGGCTGGAGCAATGCTGGCGTGGTCGAGGCAGTATTGGGTGAGATAGTCAAAATATTCGTCGCTGTTCCTTACATAAGCCAGCAGCGTAGGTACGCTGTCGGGCGCGCTGACATCGGGCGTGATGCCGCCACCGTCGCGCACCGGTCGGCCTGCCTCGGTGTAAAACACGCTGGTCAGACTGTCAGGCATGCGGTATGCCTCGCCGTTGTCGGTGCGGTGGCTATAGTCGAGCGCCTGTATGCAGCGTCCCGAGGGGATGTAGTAGTGGCTCGTGGTCAGCTTGAGCACTCCGTCGCCCGGCATCTGGTGAGGCTGTTGCACGAGTCCCTTGCCAAAGGTGCGCTCACCCACTATCACGGCGCGGTCGAGGTCTTGCAGCGATCCGCACACTATCTCTGACGACGAGGCAGAGTTACCGTTGACCAGCACCACGAGGGGTATGTTGAGGTCTTCGGGAGCGCTCTGTGTGGCGTAGGAGGTGTTGGCGTCAGATAACTTACCCTTCATCTTGAGTATCAGTTTGCCTTTCTCCACAAAGAGATTGACAATCTTCACTGCCTCATTGGCCAGTCCGCCGCCGTTGTTGCGCAGGTCGAGAATGACCGACTTGGCGCCTTTCTCCTTCACGCTGCGTAGCGCCTGCTTCACCTCCTGCGAGCAGTCGGTGGTAAACGAGTTGAGGTAGATATAGCCTACCTCGGGTGCTACCATACCGCTGTAAGGCACAGCAGGCATCTGCACATTGGCTCGGGTGATATTGATGGTCAGCGTGTCGGGGCAGCCCGGTCGCTTTACTTTTATGGGTGCTATGGTGCCGGGGTCGCCACGCAGTGCGCTGCTCACTGAGCTGGTGTAGTCGTTGATGTCGCGGCTACCCCTGAGGCCGGTGTCTTTGCCGTCTATCTCCAGCAGCACATCGCCCACCTTGAGGCCGCCCAGATGGGCAGGCTTGCCCTCGTAGAGCTGATATATGATGCAGCGGTCCTCTGCCTTGTAGTAGTGGATGAGCGAGCCAATCCCGGCATACTTGCCTGTGGTCATGGTGTTGAGATCGCGGGCCGTCTTGACGGTGTAGTATTCGGTGTAGGGGTCTAGCTCCTCCAGCATGGCGTTGATGGCTGTGCCTATATTCTGGGCCGCATCGAGGGTGTCCACATAGTAGAGGTCCAGTGTCTTATAGAGCTGGTTGAATATCTTGAGTTGCTGCGAGGTGTTCGACAGGTTTTGCGCCCACAGACCGCTGGTCGGCAGCACCAATAATAGCGAAAAAATGATTTTTTTCATGATAGATATAAAATTTTTCTGCAAAGATACTGCTTTATTTCAGAAAAAGCACTACCTTTGCACCGCAAAAGCGGATAATTAGCTTTTTTTAAGCTCTCCGCCGCGCACCCGCTTCAGTAGCTCAGTTGGTTAGAGCACCTGACTGTTAATCAGGGGGTCGTTGGTTCAAGCCCATCCTGAAGCGCTTTACAAGAGAGTCCGAGAGGACTCCTTTTTTTGTGTATATTTATATGCTTTATGCGAGAATATTGTTTTTTTTCGATTGTTTCTATGCTGAGTTGGACGAAAAATAGTATTTTTGCATACGTATAATGAAAGGTACGCATGCGTACATATTAGTACTAATAACTGCAGCGTTGCTGTTGACAGCATGCTGCAGGAAGCCGAAGGGTGTGGACAATCCGCAGCCGTCGGTATACTATTGGCGTACTACCTTTAGCCTTGACTCGGTGGAGCGCAGCTTCCTGGCTGACGCCCACGTGGGCAAGATGTATGTGCACTTCTTTGATGTGGTGAGAACTGGAGTAAGGAGTAAGGAGAATAGGAGTAAGGAGAATGGGAGTAAGGAGGATGCCATAGGCCTGATGCCGGCAAACACTTTGGTGTTTGAGGACGCGGTGCCGCAGGGCATAGAGGTTATCCCTACGGTGTTCTTTGAGCCGGGTGCTCTGCGTGACACTACGGGTATGTATGAGCTTGCCGGATTGGTGGTCAAGCGTATCGACCAGATGACGGAGCAGAACGGCTTGGCTACTGCGCAGCAGGTGCAGATGGACTACGATTGGGTGGCATCGGACGAGGCAGCGTACTTTACTTTCCTACGCTCTCTGCGCGACCTGCTCCACAGACAGGGCCGCACGCTGTCGGCCACTATCAGGCTGCACCAGTTGGCCAAGGCTGTTCCGCCGGTGGACGAGGGTGTGCTGATGGTCTATAACGTGGGCAACTTTCGCGATGAGGGGGAGGAGAACTCGATACTGACGATTAAGGCGGTGGAGCCTTATCTGCCACGAATGGAGAGCTACGACCTGCCCCTGTGCGCAGCGTTGCCGGTGTACGGATGGGATCTGCTCTTCCAGAACCATGAGTTCCGTCAGATAGTGAGGGGCGTGGACTTGAGCGACACGCTGAAGTTCAGCCGGATGGACTCCACGCACTACCGCGCTGAGGCATATATGGCGGCGCCTGCTGATGGCATTGCCGACCCTGCAGGTCAGCGCATATACCCAGGCGACATAATCAGGCATGAGCAGCCCTCGATGGCCACGCTGCAACGGGTGCGCGATATGCTGGAGCGGAGTCGCAGCGGGATGTGCGACCAGGTGGTGATATATCATCTTGACAGTAAATTTTTAAAAGATAACAGCTATGAAATCAAGAAACTTTATTGAAGGAGTAAGGAGTAAGGAGATGAGGAGTAAGGAGGTTAGGAGCAAGGAGAAGAGGAGTAGGTTTGCCTTATTGACTAGCGTGCTTCTGCTGCTCTGCGGTGGCAAGGCTATGGCTTGCGGTGGCGACGACTGGGGGCCAGACAGGTGCAACTATTTCTGCCTGGTGCAGCCGCTCGACCCTGAGCAGACGGGTGTGAACGACGTGGAGGAGAGTGCCGCCTTTTGGTACGACTATCTGGGCCACACGGTGACTCTGGAGGCTTTGAAGGAGGCCATCGAAAATGCCCAAGCCAGTGACTACGCTACCCCCGAAAACTCGGAAAATGCTTTGGTGGCAGCCCTATACAAAGCGGGTGACACCAGTGCGCTGGACTATCTCAGGATTAACTACAGCCTTTACAATCTCAACAACTGGATGCACTCCTGGGACTATGAGCGTCCCACAACGGACCAGTACAGCAATCTGCTCTACAAGATTGCTGCTCTGCAGGTCAACAAGAAGCTGGAAGAGCGCGTCGTATATCTTAGGATGCGTACGCTATACTGCGCTGCACGCTACGACGATGTGGAGGTCAACTGGAACAACTACGCCAGCAAGTGGAAGGAGAGTCCCCTCAAGCGCAGGGCCCGCGGCTATATGGGCGGCGTGTATTATCATCGCGGACAGTATGCCGAGGCTCTGGAGATATTTGATGCCATCGGCGACCAGCGTAGTATCAACAAGTGCATCAGCCGACTGCTCGACCCCGATAAACTGGAGGCTTACTATGCCAAGAATAAGGACTCGCGCATGATAGCCTATGTGATGCAAGACTACTCCAACTATATCTTCCACGCCATGACCAACGGTGGCGAGGGTGGCGAGATATGGCCGCAGGTGCGCAAGGACTACAACAAGATGCTGTCGTTTGCCGAGAGAGTGGTGGCAGAGAAGAAGGTGAAAGACCTGGCTCTGTGGCAGGATTTCTTGGGATTTCTTTACTATTCAGCCAAGAATGACGATAAGGCCTACGAGGCTTTTGAGAAAGCGCTCAAAATGAAAGGCACGGTGCAGGAGAAGGAGTTTGCACGCTACTTCAAATTCCTGGCATCGTTTAACGCCGCCAACAGGCCCGCCAACTTTACCGACTATCTGCTGACTGAGACGGCAAACCTGCTTGACGTGCAGAACAAGCTGCAGAATGAGCAGATGAGTGCCAAGGATCATGTGAGCGTGTATGAGATATGCAACTTCGACCTGCCTACGCGTCTCTACAAATATTGCAACTCGCAGGGCAACGAGCATGCCAAGAAGCTGGTGATTAGCATCTTTGATTGGGTGTTCACGGGCGAGGATCTCTATTCTACTTGCAACTTCGACGAGCTTATTGACCATGTGTGGTCGGCCGACGAGGTGATAGAGTTCTACAACAAGCTGAAGACTCCACCCTCAGGCGACAAGCTGGTGGAAGGACTGACCAAGATGACACCCAGAGATCTGACTCCCAGTGTGCAGGAACTCATCGGCACCAAGTTGCTGAGAGAGGGCAAGTGGGAGAAGGCCATCACCTATCTGGAGAATGTGCCGCAGGATCTGCTGGAGAGCCAGGGCATCGCACCCTACCTCAACCTGCGCACTGTGAGCAAGAATGACTTTGAACGCGATGACTACAGCTATCTGGACAGCGATGATATCAAGGAGTATCGCAACGTGAAATTGCAGTTCTGCAAGAATATGGCAGAGTTGCAGAAGGTGCTCCACACCGTGCGGGGCAACGACCTTGCCGATGTGGCATACAATATGGCTAACATGTGCTTCCAGGCATCGCCTGCCGGTGACCTCTGGGCCATCAGCGAGTATTCGTGGTCGAGTGTAGATATCCACTACAACAACCTAAACAAGCTGGCTATCGACTTCCTCCATCTCGCTATCAGCAACACCACCGATTTCCAACGCCTGAAGAAGTGCTACTACGGCCTCGCCGCTACGCCGCAGAACGTGGAGAGCAAGTTCTACTACGACTGGCAGACACGCACCTACACGCTCAGTGCCACAGGCACCGAACTGGAGGGCTATGAGTGGTTGGCCACTCACTTGCCGCGCAACGACGAATTGCGTCGCCGTTGCGACTGGCTCAACGACTATATAGCTAATAGGTAGAAGCATGGTGAACGGTTGCTATGAGATAATGGCCCCGGCAGGCTCGTGGGAGTCGCTATCGGCAGCGCTGAAGGCTGGCGCCGACTCTATCTACTTCGGGGTTGAGAGTCTCAATATGAGGGCGCACTCCGCCGCCCACTTCACTCTGGGCGACCTGCGTGCCATCGCGGCCCGTTGCGCTGAGGAGGGGGTGAAGAGCTACCTCACCGTCAACACCACCATTTATGGCGAAGACCTGCCGATGATGCGCTCCATCTGCGACGCAGCCAAGGAGGCAGGCATCTCTGCCGTGATAGCCAGCGACGTAGCTGTGCTGCAATACTGCAAGGAGATAGGACAGGAGATACACCTCTCCACTCAGCTCAATATCAGCAACATCGAGGCCCTCAAGTTCTATGCCCGCTACGCTGATGTGGTGGTGCTGGCTCGAGAGCTCAACCTCGACCAAGTGGCAGAGATAAGTCGTCAGATTGACGAGCAGAATATCCTTGGCCCCGGGGGTGAGAAGGTAAGGATTGAGATGTTTTGCCATGGCGCCCTGTGTATGGCAATCAGCGGCAAGTGCTACCTCAGTCTCCACAACCTCAATGCCAGTGCCAACCGCGGGGCATGCCTCCAGGTGTGCCGTCGCAGTTATACGGTGCGCGACCGCGAGACCGACGTGGAGCTGGATGTGGACAACAAGTATATCATGTCACCCAAGGACCTGAAGACCATCCGATTTCTTGACCGCATGGTCAAGGCGGGAGTGACAGTCTTTAAGATTGAAGGCCGGGCACGTGGACCAGAGTATGTATATACCGTGGTGCAGTGCTATAAGGAGGCGCTCAACGCAGCTCTCAATGACACTACCACCGAGCAGATGAGAGACCAGTGGGACGAGCGCCTGGCCACAGTGTTCAACCGTGGTTTTTGGGACGGCTACTACTTGGGGCAGACGCTGGGCGAGTGGAACAGCAACTATGGTTCTAATGCCACCGAGCGCAAGGTGTATGTGGGCCGCGGCGTGAAGTATTTCTCTAAGATTGGCGTGGCAGAGTTTCTGTTGGAAGCCGCCAGCCTTGACAAGGGCGACCGCCTGCTTATCACAGGCCCTACCACTGGAGCTGTCTATGTCACTGCCGACGAGATGCGCTACGACTACGACCCCATCGACCACGCCGACCAGGGACGCTATGTCTCAATAGCTGTGCCCGAGAAGGTGAGACCATCAGACAAACTCTTCAAAATAGTGAAACGCGATAATCATTAACCAATAACCTATAACCAATAACTGTGCCCCGCCTTTGCTACATATCGCGCAACTACCGCTCTGTCAACAGTTCGGGCAATAAAGCCAAGACCGACAACGAGCAGACACTGCAGGCCCTTGGCGCCAAGAACCTGGGACTGCGCACCACCTACTATGACAGCAAGATACTCACCTTTCTGCTCGACCTCTGCGGCGTGGTGAAGATGATGTTCTGTGTAAAGCGTGGTGACAGCATTCTCCTGCAATATCCCATCAAGAAATATTTTGCCTTTATCTGCCGCGTGGCACGCATGAGGGGAGCCAAGACTACGGCTCTCATCCATGACCTCGGCAGCATGCGCCGCAAAAGACTCACCGTAGAGAAAGAGATACGCCGACTGATGCATGCCGACCATGTCATTGCCTCCAATGAAACCATGAAGGGCTGGCTGCGCGACCATGGCTTTACCAAGCCCCTTGGTGCCCTCGGGCTCTTCGACTACCGCTCTAAAGCAGAGCGCACCACGTGGCCCGAGCAGCATGAGCGTCCTATACTTGTTTATGCCAGTGCACTCGCCATGCGAAAGAACTCCTTCTTGCTCAACATGGCTCCGATAATCACCAACTACGACCTTCATGTCTACGGCAACCGTGGAGGACTGCCCGACCTTGTTGATACCGACCACCTTAAGTTGTTCAACTTTATGGCTGCGGAGGACTTCATCGACCATGTGGACGGCGACTTCGGACTTGTGTGGGACGGCGATTCACTCGACACTTGCAGCGGTGCCTTTGGCGAATACCTGCGTTGGAACAGTCCTCACAAGGTGTCCTTCTGTCTGCGTGCCGGGCTGCCAGTCATCATCTGGCGGGAGGCTGCAGTTGCTCCAATAATCGAGAAACTGGGCATTGGTCTGTGCATCGACTCGCTGCGTGAGCTGAATGATCTCCTACAGCAGATAACTCCGGAGCAGATGCAGACGATGCGCCGGAACGTAAAGGCCGTCAGTGACAAACTAAAGGACGGTCAGTTCCTTAAAAAAGCGATGCAGGCTATCGACCAATCAGTCGCTTGAGTTGTGATTTGCGATAGTCTTTCCGTACCTGTGGCAGCAAATCCTGATAGCTTGTTGCAGGGTCCAGTATCAGTCCGCCGTGATTGGTAGGAGCTTGTACGGGTGTCATATAGTCATCGCCGTATTGTATGCGCAGGAATTCGTCATAGCCGGCGGGTACGGGCACTTCTGTCTGCTCAAACGGCATCCATAGAGTAGAGTCGAAGATATGTTTGGGGAAGATGAAACGGCACCCGTCGATGCCTAGCTGGGCCACATACTCTGCCTCGTCCCACGAACAACGCCTGTAGGCTTCTTCAATAGGAGAGAAGAGATTGTAGAATCCTTCTTTCCTCACCTTTAGTTTCCAATTAATTTTCCTAAAGACAAGGCCAATGCGCCCGGAGGTGAGGATTGGGTAGTCGATGGCCTTAAGACACTTCATTCTGTGGTTGGCCCACTTTACAACCTCCATGGCCTGCTGCCTGTCAGCAGGCATTCCCTCGAAGGCGAATATGTCGATGAAAATTCCTTGATGAAATGGCCGGAAACTGTCGCTGGGACGTATGGCGGCGGTGCCGTCGCAGCGCAACTGGGCATGTGCACGGTAATAGTGCTTGTCGGTCTTTGCTGTCTGGAAGAAATAGGGCTTTTGGAAAACCTTAGGAGCCAATTCTTGAAGGCGGTCGTAGTCGGGGCGTGGCATGCATACATCGATGTCGTCATCCCAAGGTATGAAGCCATGATGGCGCACTGCCCCAAGCAGTGTGCCTCCGTCGCACCAGCACCGCAAATTGTGTTCAGAGCAGACATCGATGAGTTTGCGGAACATGTCGAGCTGCATTGCCCACACCTCCTTCATGCGGGAGGAGATGCTATACCCCTCTCGCGTTTCAGGACTAAGGTTCACCATGCTGTTCATAGCATATAGCGGCAATCGACAATGGGTTTGTCGGCAGCCCGCTCTCTGACGTCGGCGAACTCAGGCCATGCGGTGGTGATAACCAACACTTGTGCATTGCGGAGCACTTCGTCGTAAGAGCTTGCATAGCTTATCGGCAAATCATATACTCTCTGGAACTCAGCATTGGCAACGGGGTCATATCCGCAAATATGAGAGTAGCCTTTGTCGAGCAATGCACGGATGACCTTGGCGCTCGGAGTGTCGCGAACATCATCGCTGCCGGGCTTGAACGACAGGCCGAGGATGCCAATGGTCTGGCTCTTGTCGGGGCCTGCGGCGCGTATAATCTTATCTGCCATAAACTCTGGCATATTGTCGTTGGTGGCAATGACATTGTGCAGTATCTGGGCATCGAAGCCGGCAGTACGGCTAACGGCATATAGGGCATTGGTGTCTTTGGGCAGACAGTAGCCGCCATATCCACAGCCCGGATATACGTAGCTGGCCATTGTGGCTCCTCCCCAGCGCTTGTCCATGTGGAGGATGTGGAAAGCCTCGGCCACGTCGATACCTCCTATGGCATCAGCCACCAGGCTCATCTCATTGCTGTAGCTTATGAGCGTAGCCAGCAGGGTGTTAGACAGATACTTAATGAACTCGCCTGTGTTGAGTGAGACGCACAGTACGGGCTCTTTGACTGAAGCATACACCTGACGGAGCAAGGCGGCAGAACGTTCGTCGCTAACGCCAAGCACGATGCGGTCGGCATTGATGAAATCGTCCCAGCAATGGCCCTCACGCAGAAATTCCGGATTGTTGGCCACGCCCATGTCTTTTCCTACAGTGATGCCCTTAGCCTGGAGATAGGGAATTACCTTTTGTGATGTGGTGGAGGGAGGCACGGTGGACTTCACTACCAATACTTGATATTTAGGAGACGCATCTCTTGCTTGTAGGGTCTGGTCGATAGCACCAAAGAGGTATGTGAGGTCAGCTTGCCCGTCCTTGCCGTATGGTGTGCCCACACAGTAGTAAACACAGTCGCTGGCAGGGATAGCCGTAGTGAGCTGGTCGGCACCAATGGGGTGGAAGCGGTCGTTAAGATAGCATTTCAGAGCCTCGTCAAGGCCTGGTTCCAAGAAGGGCAGTTTGCCGCTCCGTATGGTGTTCAGTCGCTCTTCGTTGACCTCTACTCCGTAAACAGTGTGACCGTATTTTGCAAAGCCCAGCGAGGTGGTCAGTCCTACAAAGCCAAGCCCGAAAACTGTTATTACCATTTGTATTCTCTTTCGTTACTTTCTTTCAGATACATTAAAAAGCGTCCTACACCCTCCTCCACAAAGATGGTCGGGTTGTAGCCAAGGATACGGCGAGCCTTATCAATGTTGGGGCAGCGCCGGAGTGGGTTGTTGGTGAGATACTCCTTGTCTTCCGATGTGGCGTATTTCACCTTGCCGGTATAGCCAAAGATGTCGCGTCCATGCTTGACATATATCTCAGCCAGTTGTGCGATGGTAATCTCGGGCTTCTCTATTCCTATATTAAAATAGTCATACTTGCCATGCAGCAGAATCTTGAAGTATCCGCAAACGGAATCGGCAATATAGCAGAATGTGCGGGTAGGGGTGCCATTTGACAGAATCTCAATATCACGTCCCTCCAGAACGGCAATCGCAAAGTCGGCAGGCACGCGCTTGTCGCCAACCCTCATGCCCGGGCCGTAGTTATTGAAAGGACGGGCTACGCCTATGGGCATATTGTATTTCTGTGCAAAGAGCATGCACATCGTTTCGCCAAAGCGTTTTGACTCGTCGTAGCAGGCGCGCGGACCGGTGGCACACACATTGCCGTTGTAGTCCTCCGAAGTGGGAACTTGGGCGGGATCGGGGTCGCCATACAGCTCGCTCGACGAGAAGAAGAGGAAACCCTTCACACCACGGGGTGCATAGAAGTCAAGCAGGGAGCGCAAGCCCCAGATATTGGCGTCGAGCGTCTCGATGGGATACTTGCGATAGAACATCGGGGATGCTATCGAGGCCATGTGGATGATAAAGTCGGCTTGGTCGGCTCCTCCTATGTCTTCAATCTTGTCCTTGATAATGTCAAACTTACGGATCTCTACTTTGGGGTTCTCGCTCAAAGCATTTATCCAGCCGGGCATACCCAGCATGAAGTTGTCGAGGCCTATAATCTTCTTGATACCCAGTTCGTCTGCCTCGGCAGCGAAGAACTGCATCATGTAGTAGCCCAGAAATCCTGCGCAACCAGTGATGAGGACGGTAGAGTCCTGAAACTTGGAGCGCTCCTCGGCTGAAAGACCGCCGAGAGTGTGCTTGATGTCATTGATTAAGATGTTCTGCATGTCTATTGTGTTTTTTGATAGTCTTTATACGAATGGTCGAGATCCAGGATATGGAAATTGTGCTGCCGTTGGTGGTCGCCGTCGGGAACCTTCATGTAGTCGCCATACATCTGAGTCAGATAATAGTCGTAGTCTTTCACTCCCATGAAAGTTTTGCCCTCAAACTCGTATGGTGCATACACGCCCTCCACTTCCTTGGGCATCACGCCTTTCAGCCCGTCGGTATAGTCGGCCACGAGGGTGCATGTGGCGTAGTCATACTTCATCAGCAAGCGGCGAATCTTCTGCTGCAGCTTTTCCATCGTAGTGAGTTTTCTGGTGAGCAGAGGAATCCACGAGCTGGGACCGTGACCGTGCTTGTAGGGGTCGCGGTGAATCCAGTAGAGGGACTGCCTGAGTAGTCCGTAACGCCAGAAATGCATGCGGCGCGCCAGGGGAGCTGACGGTACTGCATCGAGAGGGAAGACATCGACGTAGATACCTCCCAGGTAACTCAGATGTACGCGTTCAATCAGCGTGGTCGAGGCATCCTGCACCTTGCCGAACGGCAGCGGATATGCGGGGTCGTTCTCAGCGCACACAAACTCATAGGGCTCGGGCAGCCATTCGCGGCTGTGGGCGATAAACTTCTCATAGTCGGGCCGAGGCATGAGGATGTCCATGTCATCGTCCCACGGAATAAACCCTTTGTGGCGCACCGCTCCTATAAGACTGCCGGCAAAGATGCCATAAGTCAGGTTATGTTTGCGGCATGTCTCATCGATGGCTTCAAGCACCTTGAGCATGCGCATCTGTAGCGGTCGTATATCGTAGGTGGCCATTTAGGGAGTGAGGATTTGTGAAGTTCGTTTACGCCCAAGGGGCATTTCCTTCGTCCCACATCTTGTTGAGCATATCGCGGTCGCGCACAGTGTCCATACACTGCCAGAATCCTTCATGCCTATAGGTCTTGAGCTGGCCTTCTGCAGCTAATCGCTCCAAAGGCTCAGCCTCGAAGGTGGTGAGGTCGTTTTCAATATAGTCGAAGACTTTTGGACTAAGCACAAAGAAACCGCCGTTTATCCATCCCTGGTTTACTTGTGGTTTCTCCTTGAACGAACGGACAAAGTCATCCTCGTCCACCTGCAGCTCACCAAATCGTGCGGTGGGATGGACTGCCGTCACCATGGCCAGCTTGCCGGCCTCCTTGTAGCGCTGCACCAGCTGGCTGATGTCTACATTGCTCACGGCATCGCCGTAAGTGAGCATAAAGTCCTCATTGCCGATGATATTTTTCAGGCGCAGCACTCTGCCGCCCGTCATTGAGCCTGCTCCGGTGTCTACCAGGGTCACACGCCAGTCACGAGTATGCTCATTGATGTAATTGACGGCTCCGCTGCTCAGGTCTATGGTGAAATCGTTGTTCTGAGCGTAGTACTGCAGGAAGTAGTTTTTGATTACCTCCCCCTTGTATCCCAAAGCCACCACGAAGTCTTTGTAGCCAAAGCGGGCGTAGTGGTTCATGATGTGCCAGATGATAGGCTTGCCGCCTATCTCTACCATCGGCTTGGGGATGAGCTTTGTGTATTCCGACAGGCGAGTGCCGAAGCCGCCTGCCAATATGATTGTTTTCATAGTGTGTTGATTAGATTGCAAATAATATCTTGTTCTTCATTGCTTAGCTCCGGATGCATCGGCAGGGAGATAATCTGCGAATACACCTTGTCTGTCACGGGCAAATCGACGTCTTCCTTAAAGTATGTGAGGTGGTGGTTGGGGGCATATTGTATGCCGTACTGTATGTCGTGCTCCTTCAGCAGTTGCTCCAGCTGGGCGCGCTGGCTGTCCAGAATCTGCAATGCGAAGATATGGGGAGTGATCTCGTTGGCATAGTCCATTGGCGTCAGTAGCACATGGGGATTGTCCTTCAGCAACTCCGTATAGCGCTGCGCAAGGGCCCGACGACGGGGCGCAAACTCCTTCTCAAAGCGCTGCAGCTGCACCAATCCGATGGCGGCAAAGATATTGCTCATGTGGTAGCGATAGCCCTGGGCTACTACGTCGGCATGCCAGCTGCGCTTGCCGGCATAGCGTTTCTCGGAGTCTTTCTGCACTCCCAGCAGGCGTGCATCGCTCACCTTCTGGATTACATCCTCATCAGCTGTAAACACCGCTCCGCCCTCGCCTGTAGTTATATTCTTGATGCCGTCAAACGAGAAGCACACCACATCGCCATAAGAGCCTATCTTCTTGCCCTTGCAAGTGCAGCCGAATGCATGCGCTGCATCCTCCACGAGGCGCAGATTGTGCTTGCGGGCAAACTCCTGATATTCGTCTGCCATGCAGCAGTTGCTGGCGTAGTAGACTGGCATCATGGCCGTAGTCTTGGGTGTGATGCGCTGCTCTGCATCCTGGAGGTCAAGCGTCAGAGTGTCAGGGCGTATGTCGCAGCTCACGGGCTTGCACCCGGCTGCCGTAATGGCCTGGTAGCTGGCAACGAAGGTAAAAGACGGCACCAGCACCTCGTCGCCAGGCTGTGTCACAGCCTGCAGGGCCAGATGGAGCGCTGCCGTGCCGCTGTTAACGCACAGTGCCTTGCGTCCTCCTCCGATATAGCCCTCCAGAGCGTGCTCTAGCTCTCCCACCGTGGCTCCCATGCCCAGATAGCCTATGTCCTCTATCACATGGGCCACGGCCTCAGCTTCTTTCTTTCCAACAACGGACTTGGATAGTCTAATCATTTGCGTTATGTTAATTTGTGCACAAAGTTACATATAATTATTATGACAAAGGCTTGTTTTCAACGAAAAAGTGACAAAACTTTCTCTACTATCGGTGCCATGTCGTAGTATTTATACTCTGCCAGCCGGCCTCCGAAGTGTACGTTGACCTCGGTGGCTGCCATCTTGCGGTACTGCTCCGCCAGACGATTGTTGCGTTCATTATTGATGGGGTAGTAGGGCTCCATGCTTGGCGTCCACTCTGTGGAGAACTCCTTCGAGATGACCGTGCGGGGATTGTCGTACACCGCCTGGCCGAAGCTCTCGAAGTGCTTATGCTCGATGATGCGCGTGTAGGGCACCTCCGCCTCGGTGTAGTTGACCACGGCGTTGCCCTGATAGTTGGGTGTGTCGAGGGTTTGCTGCTCGAAGCTCACCGTACGATACTCCAGCTGCCCGAGGCGATAGTCGAAGTATTCGTCCACCTTGCCTGTGAATACGATGCGCTCGGCCACGCTCTCCCAGTGAGTGCGGTCCTGGAAGAAATCACAGTCCTTCTTGGTCTCCACGCCCTCCAGCAGTCCGTCTATCAGGCGGTTGTAGCCACCGATGGGCACGCCTTGGTAGGAATCGTTGAAGTAGTTGTTGTCAAACACAAAGCGCAGTGGCAGTCGCCGTATGATAAATGCCGGCAGCTCGCAGCATGGCCGTCCCCACTGCTTCTGTGTGTAGCCCTTGATAAGGCGCTCGTAGATGTCGCGACCCACCAGCAGCAGGGCTTGCTCCTCCAAGTTGCGCGGCTCGCTCACTCCGGCACGGCGCATGGCTTCTACGGCCTCCTGACGCTGCTCCTCCACCTTGGCCTTCGCCTCGGCGGGAGTCAGCACACCCCACATCTGGTAGAAGGTGTTCATATTGAACGGCAGGTTGTAGAGCCGCCCCTTGTAGTTGGCTACGGGCGAGTTGGTGTAGCGGTTGAAGGGCACGATGCTGTTGACAAAGTCCCACACCTCCTTGTTGGACGTGTGGAAGATATGGGCGCCGTACTTATGCACATTGATGCCTTCCACCTGCTCGCAATATACATTGCCGCCAAGGTGAGGGCGCTTGTCGATCACAAGGCAACGCTTGCCAGCCTGCTTGGCGCGGTGCGCAAACACGCTGCCGTATAGGCCTGCACCAACTATCAGATAGTCATACTCGCGCATAGTGACTCATTTTGTCGCGAAGTTACAAAAAAAACGAGACAAAACCCAAATATATAGCCAAGAAAGTAAAAACAAAGCGCCTATTCGCGCTCTGCGCGCTTGCGCTGCATGTGGTCGAGAATAATCTTGCGCATACGGATGCTCTTGGGCGTTACCTCTACATATTCGTCGCCCTTGATATACTCCAGTGCCTCCTCCAGGCTGAACTCCACAGGGGGAATGATATGCGCTTTCTCATCGGTGCCGCTGGCGCGCACGTTGGTGAGCTGCTTTGACTTCGTCACATTGACCACGAGGTCTATCTCGTGTACGTGCTCGCCAACCACTTGCCCGCCATACACCTCGTCCTGCGGATGGATGAAGAATCGGCCACGGTCTTGCAGCTTGTCGAGTGCGTAGGCAAAGGCCGTGCCGCTCTCCAGCGCTACGATGGAGCCGTTCACACGGCGGGCTATGTCACCCTTGTAGGGCTGGTAGCCCTTGTAGCGGTGTGCCATGATGGCCTCGCCCTGCGAGGCGGTGAGTATATTGGTGCGCAGACCTATGATGCCGCGCGAGGGGATGTCAAAAGTGATGGTTACGCGGTCCTCCTGGCTCTCCATAGCTGTCATCTCGCCCTTGCGGCGGGTAATCATGTCGATTATCTTGCTGCTGAACTCCTCGGGCACATTGATGGTGAGCTCCTCTACGGGCTCACACTTCTGACCGTCTATCTCCTTGTATATCACCTGCGGCTGTCCCACCTGCAGCTCGTAGCCCTCGCGTCTCATTGTCTCGATGAGCACGCTGAGGTGCAGCACTCCGCGGCCCGACACGGTCCAACTGTCGAAGTTGTCGGTCTTATCGACCTTGAGAGCGAGGTTCTTCTGCAGTTCTTTCATCAGTCGCTCCTCTATCTGGCGACTGGTGCAATACTTTCCCTCCTTGCCGAAGAAGGGCGAGTTGTTGATGGTGAAGAGCATCGACATGGTAGGCTCGTCGATGGTGATGGGCGGCATGGGCTCGGGGTTCTCAAAGTCGCAGATGGTGTCGCCTATCTCAAAGTTCTCCAGTCCGATGATGGAGCAGATATCGCCGCAAGGCACCTCAGCGGTGCGTACATGGCTCATGCCCTCAAAGGTGTGGAGTTCTTTTATCTTTGTCTTCTCCATTGTGCCGTCGCGGTGGGCGATGGTGATATTCTCTCCCTCGCGCACGGTGCCCCTGTTGACACGGCCCACGGCAATGCGGCCCGTGTAGTTGGAGTAGTCGAGCGAGGTGATGAGCATCTGTGTGGTGCCCTCGTTGTGCTTGGGCGCAGGGATGACCTCTATTATCTTGTTGAGCAGGTAGCTGATGTCGTCGGTGGGCTGGCTGTAGTCGGCACCCATCCAGCCTTGCTTGGCGGAGCCATAGACCACAGGGAAGTCAAGCTGGTCCTCAGTGGCGCCGAGCGAGAACATGAGGTCGAAGACCATCTCATACACTTCCTCGGGGCGACAGTTGGGCTTGTCCACCTTGTTGACTACCACGATAGGCTTGAGGCCTATCTGCAAGGCCTTCTCCAGCACGAAGCGTGTCTGCGGCATGGGCCCCTCAAAGGCATCCACCAGCAGCAGGCATCCGTCGGCCATATTGAGCACTCGCTCCACCTCGCCGCCGAAGTCAGAGTGCCCCGGGGTGTCGATGATGTTGATTTTTACGCCATTGTAGGTGATGCTTACGTTCTTGGAGAGGATGGTGATGCCACGCTCACGCTCCAGATCATTGTTGTCGAGGATAAGACTGCCCGTGGGTTGGTTATTCCTAAAGAGGTTGCCAGCCAGCAACATCTTATCGACCAGCGTCGTCTTGCCGTGGTCCACGTGAGCTATGATTGCTATGTTTCTTATTTCTGTCATGTGTTAGAGTGCATAGATTGTTTTTCCTTGTAGCTCCCCATAGAGGGGGAGTTGAGAGGGTCTTGGGGTTTAGAAAGCCGCACCCTCCGTAATAACTGTGAAGGATGCGGCTTTGCTCTTGCAATCGGTCATCAAAAAGAAAGGTTTACTTACGCAAGCCAAGCTTCTTGATAATCTCACGATAGCGGGTAATGTCCTTGCTCTTCAGATAGTTGAGCAGGGCGCGGCGCTTGCCTACCAGCTTCGTTAAGGCCCTTTCGGTACTATGATCTTTACGGTTGGCCTTCATGTGTTCCGTCAAGTGGGAAATACGGTAAGAGAACAATGCCACCTGAGCTTCGGGTGAGCCGGTGTCAGTGTTGGACGCGCCGTATTGTCCAAAGATCTCCTTCTTCTTTTCAGAATCTAAGTACATAATATTGAATAAATTGGTTGTTTTGGTGCTCACATTTTCTGTAAGCGGGTGCAAAGGTAGATATTTTTCATGAAATCGCCCAATGTTTTGCCTTTTTTTTTGAATTGTGTCATTGTATTATGCGTATTTGGTCGTTTTTTGCTATCTTTGCAGCGCTAATATATATATAAATAAGGTATTCTCAATACTCAATTCTCAATTCTCAATACTCAATTCTCAATACTCAATGTTCAATAGCTTACATAAATTGCTGCCAGCCGCAGCTATGCTACTCTGCTGCATCGCCTCTGCCCAGACTCAGGTTATCCGTCTGTTCTGCGATGGCGACAAGTGCGCTGAGCTAACGTTCAAGGTCTCTGGCGAGGGCACCGTCCATGTTGACTGGGGTGAAGGCGAAGAGGGCGACTATAGCAACGGTATCTTGCCTGGCAAATGCCATAAAGATACGGTGACCATCACTATGCCTGCTACCATAACTGGCTTCGACTGCGAGGGCTACTGCATCTCGTGGCTTGATGTCAGCGCTGCGCCCAATCTGGTGAGCCTCAACTGTGCCGACAACCGACTGACGGCCCTCAACGTGGATAACCTCGAGCAGCTCGATGAGCTCAACTGCAGTGACAACGGGATAGACAAGCTCTCCACCACCCACAACCCGCAGTTGCGCTACCTGGACTGCGCCGACAATTTCATCGATGCCCTTGACCTAAGCGCCAATCCGCTGCTGGAGGTGCTCAGTTGCTCGGACAACCGACTGACTTCGCTCAACCTGAGGCAGAACAATGCTCTGCGCGGACTGTGGGCCGCCTACAATGCCGTGGGTAGCGTTGACCTCAGCCTATGTCCCGACATCAACTCGGTGGTGCTGAGCCATTGCGCCCTGCGTAGCGTGGCCATGAATGCGCCAGCTGCCTTGCAGGATCTCTGGCTGGACGACAACGCTCTTACCACTCTCGACCTCAGGGGCACCGATGCCTTGGTCACCGCCAATGTGAGCAACAACGCCCTGGAGTCACTTGACCTGCGCAACTTCTCCACCAAGACAAAGATCTACCTCTTTGATTGCAGCAACAACTCTCTGCCTTTCTCTTCCTTCTATCCCGAGGCCAAGGTTGAGCACTATGTCTGCGGACTGCAACAGAATATCTGGTGCGGCTACGACTCTCTGGTAATCAACGAACTGACGGACTTTGCGGAGCTGGTCACCAACGCGGGCGGCACCCGCAGCGGTGTGCTGACAGCCTACGATGCCAGCACCGACGATGAGTTGCTGAAGGGCAGCAACGGTTCCGACTACCAGTATATGATTGGCCGCGTCCGCTTCTGGCACGAGATAGATAGCGTGTATTTCATCGTGACTGCCAGCAAGTATCCCGACCTCGAGATACGCACCAACTCCTTCGTAGTCTATGACCCCGAAGCTACCGGCATCTCAGATCATTCTGACTATTCCGAGTATTCTAATTACTCCGACACCTGCTACGACCTCTTTGGTCGTCGCATTAACAGTCCTCTCAAAGGCCAAATATACATTCGCAACCGCAAGAAAGTCCTAAAATAACAACTGATTATGAAAAAGATACTTCTTTTAGCCCTAATTTTCAATTTTCAATTTTCAATTCTCAATCTGCTCAACGCCCAGAGCACCATCGCCGAGAGCACCAATCGCGTCATTGTCCCCATCACCGTGGGGCGCAATATCCCCCATGTGGCCTTCAGCGGCACTCTCCGCGTGGAGGCTAGCACCGACTACTCGGCTAGCGTTGATGCCGACTGGCTCACGGTGGAGAAGGTCGCCGAAGGACTGCGCTTCAAGGCTACCGCCAACTCAGGCGAACAGCCGCGCTCAGCCGTCATTACCCTTACCTCTGCCGACGGCAAGCACTCGCGCACTGTGACCATCAATCAGGACTCGGAGAACTTCGCCAACAATCCCGACGGCAAGGCACGCATGGCATTGCAGAAGATGTCGCTCGCCGACAAGGTAAATCTGATAGTGGGAGAGAACTCGTTCTACACCAGCGCCATCAACAGCATCGGACTGCCCCGACTCTTTATGAGCGACGGCCCGCAGGGAGTGCGCACTGACAAGAAGAGCACTGCCTATCCCACAAACGTGGTGCTGGCATCTACATGGAACCAAGGCCTGGCCTACGATTATGGACGCGCACTGGGACGCGACAGCCGTGCCCGTGGCATACAGTTTATCCTTGGCCCGGGCGTGAATATCTATCGCTCGCCGCGCAATGGCCGCAACTTCGAGTATATGGGCGAAGACCCGTGGCTCACCTCGCAGATGGCGTGCGGCTATATCAAGGGCGTGCAGAGCAACCCGGGCGTGATATGCATGATGAAGCACTTCGCCGTCAACTTCATGGAGTATGGTCGCCTCAACACCAGCTCCGATGTTGACGAACGTACCCTGCAGGAGATCTACCTGCCGGCCTTCCGCCACGCGGCGCAAGACGCCAAGGTGGGCTCCATCATGTCGGGCTACAACCTCGTCAACGGAGTGTATTGCTGCGAGGACAGCGTGCTGATGCAAAACATCCTGCGCAAGCAGTGGCACTACCCGTTTATGACCGTCAGCGACTGGGGAGCTCCTTACTACGCAAAGGGTAGCGGATGGAACGACAATCATATCCTCGACCTCCTCGACCACGGCGTGGACCACGAGGCTGCCACCCCCGGCTACTATCAGATAAAGCTCGCCGACGTGCAGCAGTATATCCTCGAGGGCAAACTGAAGGAAGAAAAACTGGACCAGAAGGTGCTCGACATCCTGCGCACCATCTACTATTTCCATCTCGATGAATACATCGATGCCGACAAGACCATCGCTCTCGACAATGCCGAGAACAGCGAGGTGGCATACCGCACGGCTGCCGAGGGTATCGTGCTGCTGCAAAACGAAGACAACTTCCTGCCTCTCGATGCTACCACCATAAAGAAGGTCGGCGTCATCGGCCACAACGCCGAAGGCTACATCTCGGGCTCGGGCAGCGGACTCGTATCGCCGTTCCATTATGTCTCTGCGCTGCAGGGCCTTGAGACTGTGGGCAAGACCAAGGGCATAGAGGTGCAGCTCATCGACTTCAGCGATGCTGAACCCATAGCCAACAAGAATGGCAAAGTCTATTTCTATACTGACGAAAACTGCACCACGCCCGGCTGGACAGCCGAATATTACAAGAACAAGACAGCCTCCGGCACCGTCTATGCCACCCGCGTGGACCAGGTGATAGAGAATCCTTGGGAGACCAAGGCGGTCAGCGGTCTCGGCGACACCAATTTCTCTGCTGTGTGGACGGCTTACTTCAAGTGCTCCTACACCGGCAAGTACACCTTCGCCTACACCGCCGACGACGGTATGGACCTCTCTCTTGACGGTGCTAAGATAATCGACGACTGGAAGGACAACGCTGAGCACACCAAGACCTCTACGCAGAACCTTGAGGCAGGCCAGGTCTATAAGATTGTGGCTCGCTACTATCAGGCTGGTGGCGGCGCGGTGGCCAAGCTTGCCATCACCAGCGACAATCCTAGGTACAAGGCCGAGCAGGCTGCCCTGCTCAACAGCCTCGATGCTATCATCGTCTGCGAGGGCTTCGATAGCAAACTGGAGGGCGAGAATACCGACCGCACCTTCTCATTGCCCACCGAGCGACAGCAGATGATTACTACTGCTGTGCGAACAGGCAATCCTGTCGTCGTGGTGCTCAATAGCGGTGGTGCCGTCAATATGAATGCGTGGATCAACAGCGTACAGAGCGTCCTCTGGGCTGGCTATCCCGGACAAGAGGGCGGCACGGCACTCGCCGACATCATCTTCGGCAATGTCAACCCCAGCGGCAAACTGCCCATGACCTTCGAGCGACTGGAGAGCGACAACCCCACCTATAATTATTATAAGGCCACCAACCGACGTGTCCAACTCAAGGAAGGAATCTATGTCGGCTACCGCGGCTTCCAGAAAAACAACAAGACTCCACTTTTCCCCTTCGGCTTCGGCTTGAGCTACACCACCTTCGAGGTCTCCAACTTATCAGTTTCCTCCCCTGCCGGAGGGGTGGGAGCACCCACTACCGCCACCGTTACCGTCCGCAACACTGGCACCCGCGCCGGCAGCGAGGTAGTGCAGATATATGTCGGTCCCGCTGAAGGCGGTGCGAAAGAAACAGATAATGGTCAATCTTCAATTCTCAATGGTCAATGGTCCATCGATCGTCCCGCCAAGGAGCTCCGCGGCTTTGCCAAGGTCAGCCTTGAGCCGGGCGAGAGCAAGACCGTGGAGATAGCCATCGACGACCACGCCTACAGCTACTTCGATGTGGACACCCACGCCTTCCGACAGCTGCCCGGTACCTACAATGTCTTCGCAGGCACCAGTTCTGAAGACCTACCTCTCTCAACACAAATCACCGTAGGGGACTAAAGCTCCTTAAACCTCTTGAACCCCTTGAACCCCTTTTTAACAAACATGAAAAAGATTTCAATCATAGCATGTCTCGCCATCCTGCTGGTAGGCTGCACATTCAATGGCGGTGGTGGCACCTCTACCAACACTAACGGCACTTCTAACGGCACCTCAAACGGAGGCGGCATCTTGGGCGGCATCATTGGAGCCGTCACACAAGGCGATGCTGTCGCCAACATCCTCTACGATGTGATTGGCGCGACTAAACTGTCGCAAAAAGATATCATCGGCACGTGGAACTATCGCGGCCCGGGTGTAGCCTTTACCACCGAGAAGCTGCTGGCTAAGGCTGGTGGCGAAGTGGCTGCCGCCAAGGCACGCCAGGAGCTGGAAGGGCCCTATCAGAGCATAGGTATCAACAGTACAAACACCTACTTCACGTTCAAGGAAGACAACACCTTCGAAGGGAAGGTAGATGGTCAGACAGTCAGCGGCACCTACAGCTACGACCCCGAGACCAGCGCGGTGAAACTCAAGATGCTGCTCTTCTCCACCACGGGCTACCTCACCCGCAACGCTAAAGGCATCAGCCTCCTCTTCGAATCGAAGAAACTGCTCCAGGCCCTGCAGTTTGTCAGCGCCATCAGCGGCGACTCCACGCTGGGCACCATCGGCGAACTCAGCAAAAACTACGACGGCATCCGCATGGGCTTCGACCTTAAGAAGTAGGAAGATGCCAGATATAAAGTGCCGAAGGCACGGCAGATAACAGGCAGACGGTGAGCCCGCAGGGCGTAACCCCTGTAATTATAATCGCGCGTACACTATATAAATCAATGTACGCGCGTATATTTTAAGTTCTCTATTCTCTATTTTCTGTTCTCTATTTTCTCATTTCTGCCCTCAAAATTTGGCAGTAATGAGAATAATTTCTATCTTTGCACCGTCTTGGGGAGAAATCCCGAGACCGAAGAAGCGTTCCGCGCTTTTAATCCCTACGCTTTTTCGTGTACACCAATACCAACACCTATTTGGGGGATTGCGGGGAAAAACAAAGAACATGAGGAAATTATTATTATGCTTGCTAATCATGACAAGCGCAGTTGTGAACGCACAACTTACCAGGTATGATGTCAACAATGACTTAAAAGTAAACACTGCTGATGTAGTTGCTATCTATAACTATATCATTACAGGAGAGGGTGACGACCCGACTCCAGGTGATGTTACTACCTATACGGTGAATGGTGTCAGTTTCAAGATGATTCCAGTGGAAGGCGGCACGTTCCAGATGGGCAGCACCACTGGCGATAGCGACGAGAAGCCCGTCCACAGTGTTACATTGAGCAGCTATTCCATTGGTGAGACCGAAGTTACCCAGGCATTGTGGACTGCAGTTATGGGGAGCAATCCCAGTAACTGGAAAGGTGACAAGCTGCCAGTGGAAATGGTCAGCTGGAACGACTGTCAGACATTTATTGCAAAGCTCAACCAACTTACGGGTCAGACCTTCCGTCTTCCTACCGAGGCGGAGTGGGAGTTTGCTGCCAAAGGTGGCACCAAGAGTAAAGGCTATACCTACAGTGGTAGCAACACTATCGATGATGTAGCGTGGTACACAGGCAACAGTTCATCTGAGACCCACGAAGTTGCTACCAAATCTCCCAATGAGCTTGGCATCTACGACATGAGCGGCAACGTCTGGGAGTGGTGTCAGGACTGGTATGGCAGCTACAGCAGCAGTTCGCAGTCCAACCCCACCGGTCCTGCTTCGGGCTCCTACCGTGTGGATCGTGGTGGCAGCTGGTTCAGCTACGCCACGAGCTGCCGTACGGCTTTTCGCTACTACGACACGCCCACGTACACGTACGGCAACCTCGGCTTGCGCCTCGCTCGTTGAGTTCCTGAAAAATAAGAAGAAAACAGAAAAGCAAAATCCTTGCGTCCGTCAAAAAGGCCGTCAAGGCCGTGCAAGAGCGACAGCGCAAAAAGCAGGGAGATTCCGAGAAGGAGTCTCCCCGATTTTCAAATAAAAAAGTTTTTTCGATTTTTTGCCTCCGATGCCTCCGAAAATCATCGTAAAGTCAATGGCAGTCGGCATTTGCAGGTCGGAGGCAAGGGTGGAGGCATCGGAGGCAAATGCCCAAAATAGACAGATTGAAGCAAAAAACTCGCAAAAAAGTGCAAGTTTAGGATTTTTTCTTGTTTTTTCCAATGAGCCGTGAGCGGCATTCATCGATGTAAGATGTAAGATGTTAGAAGTGAGAAGTATGATGTAAATTTTTTTTGGTTTTTGCTTTATTTTCGTTTTCGTTATCGTTATCGTTTAATATCTGTGCTTTCTGTGTGCATTAACTAAATGTGTATATTTGCAGCATTACCCTGTCAAAACTAAAGCGGACTTCGTCACCAACTAAAGCCGACTCTGTAGAATTTAAAGCTGACTTTGTGGAAATTAAAGCTGACGGCGCTCAGCCCCAAACAAACAAAATTTTTCACCCTCTCATCTCACATCATTTTTCCGCTATCTCACTTAGCTCGAGCCAGCGGAGGGATTTCTCATCTAACTCGGCGTCAAGGAGGGGCAGGCGCTTGGAATGGGCTGTTATCTGCTCCACATTCAGAGTGCCGCTGCTGAGAGCAGCAACTATCTCCGATTTCTCGGCCTCCAAAGCCGCGATGTCCTTCTCCAAGCGCTGGTATTCCTGATTCTCCTTGTAGCTGAGGCGTCGCTGCTGTGGCGTACGCTCCTTTGCTGCAGACTTACTGCGAGAAGAAGTTTTTTCTGCGGTTTCATCGGGCAGTTTTGCCCGCTTGTAGGACGTGGTGTCGCCCGCAGAGGTGCTGTCATCCTGCGGCGAGATAACGCTGTCGCGGTACTGCGTGTAGTTGCCAGGGAAGTCCTTGATCCTGCCCTCGCCCTGAAAGACGAGGACATGGTCAACAACCTTGTCCATGAAGTAGCGGTCGTGGCTAACGATGATGACGCATCCCTCAAACTCGCGCAGGTATTCTTCCAGCACCTGTAGCGTGACGATATCAAGGTCGTTGGTCGGCTCGTCGAGGATGAGAAAGTTGGGGCTGCGCATCAGCACGGTGCAGAGATAGAGGCGCCGCAACTCACCGCCAGAGAGCTTGTAGATATAGTTGTGCTGCGTCTCGGGTGGGAAGAGAAACTGCTGCAGAAATTGGCCCGCACTGAGTTTGCGCCCCTTGCCCATATCGACATACTCGGCTATCTCGCGCACGGCATCGATAACGCGCATCTGCTTATTGAACTGCATGCCATCCTGGCTGTAGTAGCCGAAACGCACGGTCTGCCCTACGCTTATGCGACCGCTGTCGGGACTGACGAGACCGAGCAGCATCTTGATGAAGGTAGTCTTGCCGGTGCCGTTGTTGCCCACGATACCCAGTTTCTCGTAGCGGGCGAAGTTATAGTAGAAGTCTTTGAGAATCACTTTGTTGTCAAAGGCTTTGCTGACGTAGCTCATCTCAAAAATCTTGCTGCCGATATAGGTGCTCTTGACCTCCAGCCGCGCCTTGTCCTCGCGGAAGGTGTTGTGGGCGCGCTCCTCCAGTTTGTAGAAGGCCTCCTCCCTCGATTTCGCCTTGTGGCCGCGGGCCTGCGGCGAGCGGTGCATCCATTCCAGCTCCTTGCGGTAGAGGCTGCCGAGGCGCTCGGCAGCGGCATTGCGCTGGTCGATGCGTTCCTGCCTCTTCTCAAGGTAATAGGAGTAGTTGCCGTGGTAGGCATAGACGGTGTGGTCGGCCAGCTCGATGATGTCGTTGCATACGCGGTCGAGGAAGTAGCGGTCGTGGGTCACCATGAGCAGCGACATGCTCGTCTGCTGCAGATAACGCTCCAACCATTCTATCATCTCAAGGTCGAGGTGGTTGGTGGGCTCGTCAAGCACCAATAGGTCGGGCTCCGTGAGCAATATATTGGCCAGTGCCACGCGCTTGAGCTGCCCACCAGAGAGTTGGCCGATTCTATCGTTGAAACCGGTGATTTTTAGTTTTGTCAGCACCTGCTTGATGCGTGTCTCATAGTCCCAGGCACGGGCCGTGTCCATCCGTTCAATCCACAGGTCAAGGTCGGGATGACCGGGAGTGTTGAGCGCCTGCTGATAACCAAGCACCACGTTGGCCACCTCGCTGCCGTGCTGAAAGCAGGCCTCCATCACCGTCAGCTGTTCGGGGTACCACGGATTCTGCTGGAGGTAGCCCACGCGAAGGTCGCGCCGCCACACTATCTCGCCAGCCTCGTAGTCCTCATCGCCGCACAGTATGTTGAGGAGCGTGCTCTTGCCCGCTCCGTTCTTTGCAATGATGCCGACCTTGCGACCCTCGGCCAGACTGAAGCTGAGATCTTCCATCAGCACCAGATTGCCGATACGCTTGGTCAGCCCGCGTACGTCGAGAATGGTGGATTGCGCCATATCTATATGCCTAGAAACGATTGCAAATGTAATCATTTTTTTTGAATTATTGCGGCGATGACGGATTTGTGTTATGTTTGGGCTTTTATTTGATGGAAAATGACTAATTTTGCCGCAGCGAAGCCTTTGGCACCGCCACATTATTTATAATTATGAATAGTATGAAAAATGTTGAGACCGAATTTGCTGCCCGCCTGCTTGAGGTAAAAGCTATCAAGGTGCAACCCGATGCTCCGTTCACATGGGCCAGCGGCTGGAAGTCGCCGTTCTATTGCGACAATCGCAAGACTCTTTCGTATCCGGAGTTGCGTACGTTTGTGAAGGACAATCTCACTGAGTTGGTAAAGGCCAATTTTGGCGAGGCAGACGCTGTGGCCGGTGTCGCCACAGGTGCCATCGCCCAAGGTGCCTTGGTAGCTGACGCGCTGGGACTGCCTTTCTGCTATGTGCGTAGCAAGGCCAAGGACCACGGCATGGGCAATCTTATTGAGGGCACTCTGCCCGAGGGCGGCAAGGTGGTGGTAATAGAGGATCTCATCTCCACCGGTGGTAGCAGCCTTAAGGCTGTGGAGGCACTGAGGGCTGCAGGTTTTGAGGTGGTTGGCATGGTGGCCGCCTACACTTATGGTTTTCCCGTCGCCGAACAAGCATTCAAGGAAGCCAACGTCAAATTGGTCACACTGACTAACTATGAGGCAGTGGTGGCTACCGCAACAGAGATAGGTTATATAACTGAGGACCAGCACGCTACCCTCAACGAGTGGCGCAAGGATCCTGCAAATTGGAAGAAATAAATGAGTGATTTCGTAAGCAAGATAAAGCAGGTGCAGGCTTCGCAGGAGGCTGTGTTTGCTAAGATTTCCGACCTGAGCAATCTGCAGGCATTGAAGGAGCGCATGGCCGAGCCTGATGCTCAGGCCAAGATTGCGGAGCAGGTCGGCGATGAAAAGGTGAGCCAGATGGCACAATACCTTGACAATGTGAGCTTTGATACCGACACCATTACCTTCGGTGGCAGCCCCGTGGGCGATATCTGCCTCAAGGTTGTGGAGCGTGAGGAGCCTAAATGCGTGAAGATGGAGGGGCAGGGCACGCCGATACCGCTGAATCTCTGGATTCAAGTGGTGCCCAATGGCGATGACGCCTCGGCTATCCGCGTCACGCTGAGGGCCGAGCTCAATTTCTTCATCCGCCAGATGGTCAGTAAGCCGTTGCAGCAAGCTGCCGATGGCATCGCCGAGATGCTGGCGCGCGTAGATTACACTTAAGAGATTATGGCAAACAAACTGTGGGAGAAAAGCGTTGAGGTCAACAAGGAAATTGACCGCTTCACCGTAGGCAAGGACAGGGAGCTCGACCTCTTCTTGGCCAAGTACGACGTGATGGGTTCGATGGCTCACATCACGATGCTCGAGAGCATAGGTCTACTGACTAAGGACGAGCTTGCCAAACTCCTCGATGAAATGAGGAAAATATATCGGCTTGCCGAGCGTGGAGAGTTCCAAATAGAGGACGATGTGGAGGATGTCCACTCGCAGGTGGAGTTGATGCTCACTCGCAAGCTTGGAGATATTGGCAAAAAGATCCACTCGGGCCGTTCGCGCAACGACCAGGTGCTGGTTGACCTCAAACTGTTTACTCGCGACAGGCTGATGCGCGTAGTGGAGAAGGTAAAGAGCCTCTTCGATGAGTTGCAGAAGCAGAGCGAGCGCTACAAGGGTGTGCTGATGCCGGGCTATACCCATCTGCAGGTGGCTATGCCCAGCAGTTTCGGGCTGTGGTTTGGTGCCTACGCCGAGAGTCTGACCGACGATATGCTGTTTCTGCAGGCTGCCTATAAGATGGCTAACCGCAATCCCCTCGGCTCTGCTGCCGGCTATGGTTCTTCGTTCCCGCTCAACAGGACTATGACCACTAAGCTGCTGGGATTCAGTTCTATGAACTATAATGTGGTTTATGCGCAGATGGGGCGCGGCAAGACGGAGAGGAATGTGGCTGGCGCGTTGGCTGGCGTGGCTGGCACGCTGGCTAAGATGGCTTACGATGCCTGCCTCTTCAATTCGCAAAACTTCGGTTTCGTACGTCTGCCCGCAGAATGTACCACTGGCTCATCCATTATGCCGCACAAGAAGAACCCAGATGTGTTTGAGGTGATGCGTGCCAAATGCAACAAACTGCAAGGACTGCCCGCGCAGATACTATTGATAATGAATAATCTGCCGAGTGGCTACTTCCGCGACCTGCAGGTAATCAAGGAGTTGTTTGTGCCCGCTTTTGATGAGCTGGAGGACTGTCTCGATATGGCCGCATACATCGTGGAGCGCATGGAGGTGAACGACAATATCCTCGATGACCCACGATACGATGCCATGTTTAGCGTGGAGGAGGTGAACCGCCGCGTGGTAGGGGGCATTCCTTTCCGCGACGCTTATAAGCAAGTTGGCCTTGAGATAGAGGCTGGTCAGTTCACTCCCAATAAGAATGTTCGCCATACTCACGAGGGCTCCATCGGCAATCTGTGTACGAAGGAGGTAGCTGATCTTATGCAGCAGATAATAAGTGGGTTTGGTTTTGAAGAGACTCTGGCTGCCGAGCGCAAACTGATAAACGGATAAGCGATGGATCGGTGCAGAATTATTGTTGCGATGGCAGCGCTGCTGATACTGGGCAGTTGTAGCAGCGATGACGCATATAACGCCTATAGCAAATACAAGGCGAGTTTTTCTTATAGCAGCGTGATGACCGCTGCACCTCTGAAGAATGCTCTTACTGGTCCTGGCGAGTTTTGCACTATCAGCCTTGGCGTAAATACGCTGGTTTTCCAGTCGCTTACGGCTTCATATACCGATGATATCACCGCTGAGATGATGTATTATCAGAATATCAGATGCATCAGTGGCTTCATCGTAGGCATGGCAAACATTCCAGAGATGAATGCAGATTGGCTGGGCATAATTTGTTATGATCTGGCATGCTCAAATTGCCACCATGACGATGCCATAAATCCCAAGCTCACGCTTCAGGAAGGGGGATTCGCGTATTGCTCGCGTTGCAAGCGCAAGTATAGTCTAAATAATCAGGGAATTGTTGTTGCCGGCGATGCAGGGCGCCCTCTTGAGCGTTACCATGTCAGCTACGACGGGGCAAATCACATGGCCGTATGGAACTAGCCTCTCAGTCTGTGCCTTTTATCATCGTTTCGAGTACATCATAGGCGATATTAAGTTCGAAACCTCGGCTTGCAGCGAAGGCAAGTAATTTCTGGAAACGCTGCTGGTCATTATCGACGTTGAGAGATTTGTTCTTTGACTGCAATAGCTCAGTGAGTGTGTTGCGATATTTCTCATCGTCAATATTCCTTAGTTCCTCTTGCACGTGATTGCCACGGATACCTTTCTGCGCAAGAGCCATCCCAATCTTCCTGCGTCCCCAGTGGTTGAGTACAAATTTGTCGTGGACGAAAGCGCGTGTGTAGCGCTCCTCATTGACATATCCCTCGTCAATAAGCTTGTCGGCAATGCGTTCTGCTGCGCTACTGCTGAGTCCTGCTCTAATAACCTTTAGCTTAATATCGGTGGGGGCGTACTCACACATGGAACACTGGCGTGTAAGCCACACGTAGAGCTCAGTCTCAGTTGGTATCTTGTTTATCTTTGGCATCGAATAAATCTTTGCTTGTCATAGATGTCATTGGTTATCTTGCAGTTCTTGTATCCTTGCTGCGTAAAGACGCTTAATGTCTCTTCAGCCAGCAGCGGATTGATCTCAGTCAGAAGCCACCCGTTAGGAGTGAGGCTCTGCTTGCCCCAGTCGGCGATTGCGTGGTAAAAGATGAGGGGATTATCGTCTGGAACGAAGAGCGCCATGTGTGGCTCTCTTTCCAAAACGTGCGGTTTCATCGAGGATTCCTCTTTGGCCATCACGTATGGTGGATTGCTCACGATTATATCAAATGGTCCCTTGGGGCGCTCGGACGTGAGTATGTCTGTCAGCGAGAAGCAGACCTCCGTATTATTGAGGGTGGCGTTTTCGCGTGCTGTTTGCAGAGCCTCAGGCGAGGCATCACAGGCATAGAGCAGCCATTCAGGCCTCTCTTTCTTGAGAGAAACGGCTATGCATCCGCTACCAGTGCATGCATCCATCACAACGACGTGTTTGGGCAAGTCGGGTAGGTTGAAAGCCATGCTAACAAGCTGCTCTGTCTCGGGCCGAGGGATGAGTACGAACGGATTGACCTTGAAAGTATGTTCGCAGAAGGTACAGCGTCCGATTATATGTTGTATTGGCTCGTTGTCGAGGAGCCTGCTGATGCAGAGGTCAAGTTTTTGCCCTTCCTGCGCGCTGAGGGCTGGGCTGATGCCTGCCATAACGTGCGGGAAGGGCAGATTAAGATAATCCTCAACAATTATTCTTGCCAGCGCCTGTGCTTCGCTCTTGCCGAAGTGGCTTGCAAGTCTGCTGACGATATAGTGATATAGGTTATGCGTCGATGTTTGCGGTGTTGGCATTGCGCTCTATAAATTCGCGACGCTGGTCAACATCCTCACCCATAAGCATAGAGAATGTGTGGTCGGCTTCTGCTGCATTCTCTAGTGTCACGCGCTTGAGCAGGCGGTGCTCAGGATCCATGGTCGTCTCCCAAAGCTGCTCGGCGTTCATCTCACCGAGACCTTTGTAGCGCTGAGTGGTAACGCCCTTCTCTGAACCATTGTTGTAACGGCGCATAAAGTCAAGACGTTGGTTGTCGTTGTAGCAATACTCTTCGTTCTTACCAATCTTGCAGCGATAGAGCGGCGGCGTGGCGAGGTAAACATAGCCTTGCTCAATGAGGCTCGGCATATAGCGGAAGAAGAGAGTCAGGATAAGAGTGTTGATGTGGCGGCCATCGACATCGGCATCGGTCATTAGGATTACCTTATGATAGCGTAGCTTCTCAAGGTTGACCTGTTTGCTGTCCTCTGCGTCGACGCCGAATCTTACGCCCAGTGCCTGGATGATATTATTGACTTCTTCGCTCTCAAATGCTTTGTGCCACTGCTGACGTTCTACATTTAGTATCTTACCACGAAGCGGAAGAATAGCTTGGAATTTGCGTGAGCGTCCAGACTTAGCGGAGCCGCCGGCAGAGTCACCCTCTACAAGGAAAATCTCGCACTCTGCAGGATCCTTGCTGGAGCAGTCGGCCAGTTTGCCGGGCAGTCCGCCACCAGACATGGGGTTCTTGCGCTGCACGGTCTCGCGTGCTTTGCGAGCGGCGATGCGGGCCGTAGCTGCCAGGATAACCTTGTCAACAATTATCTTAGCCTCCTTCGGGTGTTCCTCAAGGTAGTTGCTGAGAGCTTCGCCTACAGCCTGGTTGACAGCGCCCATTACCTCGGAGTTGCCAAGCTTGGTCTTGGTCTGACCCTCAAACTGCGGCTCTGCTACCTTTATGCTAATAACAGCGGTGAGGCCCTCACGGAAGTCTTCGCCGGAAATCTCTATCTTAGCTTTCTCAATCTGCTTGGCAGCGGTTTCCTCAGCATACTTCTTGAGTACACGAGTCAGCGCAGCACGGAAGCCTTGCAGATGGGTACCACCCTCAATGGTGTTGATGTTGTTAACGTAGCTGTGGAGGTTCTCACTAAAGCCGGTATTGTAGACGAAAGCAATCTCAATAGGGATGCTCTCTTTCTCAGTCTTGATGTAGATAACGTCAGGAATGAGGGGAGTACGCATAGAGTCTTGGTAGCGCACAAACTCGCGCAGACCCAATTCGCTGTAAAAAGTCTCTACCCTGGGATTGCCCTCTTCGTCCTTGTCGCGCATGTCGGTAAGGGTGATGCGCAGTCCGGCGTTCAGGAACGCGAGCTCACGCATACGGTCAGCCAGAGTGTTGTAGTTATATTCAGTGGTTATAAATATTGAGTTGTCGGGCCAGAACTGCTGACGTGTACCACGCAGATTGGTCTCGCCTACAACCTTGACATCGTAGAGAGGCTTGCCAATCTCATACTCCTGCTGGTAAATCTTACCGTCGCGGAACACCTGCGAAATCATGTGGCTCGACAGGGCGTTGACGCAACTCACACCCACGCCATGGAGGCCGCCGCTGACTTTGTAGCTGCCTTTATCGAATTTGCCACCGGCATGCAGTACGGTCATGACCACCTGCAGGGCGCTGACGCCTTCCTTCTCGTGAATATCTACGGGGATACCACGGCCATTGTCCTGCACGATAATGGAGTTGTCCTCACAGATTGTGACTTCGATATGGGTGCAAAAGCCAGCGAGGGCTTCGTCGATGGAGTTATCTACTGTTTCGTAAACGAGGTGGTGTAATCCCTTTTCACTAATGTCGCCAATATACATGGCGGGGCGTTTACGTACAGCCTCAAGGCCTTCAAGTACCTGGATGTTTGACGCAGAATAGTTTGTGTTTGCTGTTTTTTGTTCGCTCATGAATACAGTTTGTTTTTATATCTGTACAAAGGTACGAATTTTTTGCGAAACAAGCAGCCTTTACGCGCGAAAAAACTATGTTTTTTCGTTAAAAAAATGCGTGGACAATCATAAAATACGAAAAAAGCCTGCAAATGATAGTTTGCAGGCTCTTTTTTGCATTGGTATTTTGGCTATTCAATAGTCCACGTGTCGTTAGTTTCAAGCAACTCGGCGAAATTGTGATAATGTTTTTTGGCTTTTACTTCCTTAATCTGCATAGTGACACTTTCGTCGTAGGTCGGTGCTTCGACATCGCGGATCACGCCGAGGGCGATGGGGAAGTCGGGTCCCTCCATCATGGCAAGTTTTAGCTGCAGAGTGTTGTCTTCGCAGTGGGCATCGTGAACGAGGATGTCTTTCTCGCTTATGCCGTTCTCGCCAAGCTTTACAACTTTGAGTCCAAATCCTTCTTGCATGAGGCCAAACTCATTGTTCTCGCCGAAGATCATCGGCTCACCGTGTTTCAGGTAGATAGCGTTCTTAGCGCGCCCTTCCTTGGTGTAGACACTGTCGTGAGTGCCGTTGTTGAATATAACACAATTCTGCAGTATCTCGCATACTGCGGTGCCTTTGTGCTGCTGGGCGGCCTTGAGAATTTCTACGGTGCCGACAGCATCAGTGGCCACGGCACGAGCAAAGAAGTGTCCGCGTGCGCCAAAGCATAGTTCGGCGGGGCGGAAAGGATCCTCCACGGTGCCGTAAGGACTTGACTTGCTGACAAAACCACGCGGCGATGTGGGCGAGTACTGTCCCTTGGTGAGGCCGTAGATGCGGTTGTTGAGCAGAATCATATTGATGTTGATGTTACGGCGGTTAGCATGAATGAAATGATTGCCGCCGATGGCCAGGCCATCGCCGTCGCCACTTACTTGCCATACCTCAAGGTCAGGGTTGGCAACCTTGCAGCCAGTAGCAATGGCGGCAGCTCGTCCATGGATGGTGTTCATGCCGTATGTAGCCATATAGTGAGGCAAACGACTGGAACAGCCAATGCCAGATATGACAGCTGTGTTGTGAGGGGCTATGCCCAGTTCAGCCAAAGCTTTGTGGAGCGAAGCGAGAAAGAAGTGGTCGCCGCAACCAGGGCACCAACGGGGTTGACCTTTCTTGAAATCGGTGTTTGTGTATTCCATATTGATGTCCTGTTTCTAGTTGTTAATAATGTTGCGGAAGTTCTCGCACAGTTCTTCTACGACGAAGGGCTGTCCTTTCACCTCGTTGTACTGCAGAGGCACGAAGTTGTCAATCTTCATGCGCAGGTAGGCAGCGAACTGCCCCATGTTCTGCTCTGCCACCACTACCTTATTATATTTATGCAGTACTTCGGCAGCGTTCTTGGGGAGAGGATTGATATACTTGAAGTGGGCAAGTGCAACCTTCTGGCCCTTGGCGCGCATTTCGTCCATCGCAGCATGTAGGTGGCCGAAGGTGCCGCCAAATCCTACTATCAGCAGGTCGGCGTCGTCTTTGTCGCCCAGCACTTCGAGGTCGGGCACCTCGATATTGTCCACCTTCTGTTGGCGCAAGTGTGTCATAAGGTCATGATTCTCGGGATTGGTGGAGATGACGCCTGTCTTGCTGTCTTTCTCCAGTCCGCCGAGGATATGCTCGAAGCCTTCGCGCCCGGGCACAGCCCAGTAGCGCACGCCATCGGTATTGCGCTGGTAGGGAGTCCAGCTCTCCTTTATGCCTTCAGGCACGTAGGGAGGATTGATGGCGGGATATTTGTCAAGTTCGGGTAGGCGGAAGGCACCGCTGCCGTTGGCGATATATGCATCGGTCATCAGCACCACCGGTGTCATGTGCTCCAGTGCAATCTTGCAGGCTTCATAAGCAGCATCGAAACAGTCGGTGGGACTCATTGCGGCAATCACGGGCATTGGACTCTCACCGTTTCGCCCAAAGAGCACCTGCAGCAGGTCTGTCTGCTCCGACTTGGTGGGCAGACCCGTGGCGGGACCGCCCCTCTGCACGTCAATCACTACCAATGGGAGCTCCATTATGACGGCTAGGTTCATGGCCTCAGACTTCAGACAGATGCCTGGGCCGGAGGTCGATGTTACGGCCAATGCGCCTGCAAAGGAGGCACCAACGGCCGAAGCGCAGCCAGCTATCTCGTCTTCGCACTGCACGGTGGTCACACCGAGTGATTTGTGCTTCGACAGTTCATGCAGGATATCTGTAGCAGGGGTGATGGGGTAGGAGCCGAGATACAGTTTCAGCCCTGCCTTCTCGGCAGCGGCGATGAGGCCGTAGGCCGTCGCCTTGTTGCCAGTGATGTCCATATATCGGCCCGGCACTTTATGCTTCGACTCAATGCGGTGTACATTCGCTGCGGAGCTGTGGGTGTTGCTGCCGTAGTCATATCCGGCCTGCACCACCTTGATATTCGCCTCGGCCACCTCAGGCTTCTTGGCAAACTTCTCTTTCAGGAAGTTGAACGCAGTGTTAAGGTCGCGGTCAAACAGCCAGCACACAAGGCCCAAGGCAAACATATTGCGGCACTTCATGATGGCCTTGTTGTCCATATCACTGTCCTTGAGGGCATCCTTTACCATTTGGGTGAGGCGGCAACAAATCACTCTGTCGGGGTCAATACCCATCTCGCCTAGATAGTCCTCAGTCTCGAAGGCAGCCTTCTTGAGGTCGGCGGCTTGAAACGAATCGGTGTCAATAATGATAGTGGCGTTGGGCTTTGCGTGACAGTACTGCGTCTTGAGTGCAGCCGCATTCATGGCCACCAATACATCGCACTTGTCGCCAGGGGTGTAGACCTGCTCGGCGCCGATATGCACCTGAAATCCGCTCACGCCCGTCAGACTGCCTTGCGGGGCGCGTATGTCGGCCGGATAGTCGGGGAACGTGCTGATGCTGTTGCCCGCAGTGGCAGAGACAGTACTGAAGATATTACCTGCCAGTTGCATTCCGTCGCCAGAGTCGCCGGCAAAGAGAACTACAACGTCATCAATGTTAGTGATTTTCATGCTGTTTTTTATTAGCGAAAAAAGACCATGCGCATAACAATGCGTGGTCTCTCATATTTGTCTGAAAAGTCAGCCTATAGCTTAAGCCAGCTTGTTCACATGCAGGGCAAGGCTCGACTTGAGGTTGGCAGCCTTGTTAGCATGGATGATGTTGGTCTTAGCCAGCTTGTCAAGCATCTTCTGCACCAGCGGCAGTAGCTTCTGGGCCTCTGCCTTGTCGGTAGTGGCGCGGAGCTTGCGCACTGCGTTGCGCATAGTCTTTGCATAGTAGCGGTTGTGCTCGGTGCGAGTCTTGGTCTGACGTAGTCTCTTTAAGCAAGATTTGTGATTTGCCATCTTTGAAAATTAAAGTGTTATCTATTATCTGTTATCTATTATCTGTTTTCTGCCGCGCAACGCGCGAGTAGCCCGTAGGAGAGTCGAACTCCTCTTTAGAGAATGAAAATCTCTCGTCCTAGCCGATAGACGAACGGGCCTTCCTACTTGCGGGCGGAGAGCCCACCCAGAATTAGCGGCGCAAAATTACTGCTTTTTTTGATAACGGCAAAACTTTTAGCTAATATTTTTATTGCTTAAAGCATGTCGCGTAGCATTTCCAGGGAGCGCAACTGCGGAAAACCGGGGATGTGGAGACGGTAGAATGTGAGGATGATGCGCAGTGCACGGTGACGCTCGGCAGGTGTCAGCTTGAGTAGATGCATGGTTGGGTAGCGTAGCCGAAGAATGAGGGGAATGTGCTGCGCGTCATAGGGATGGAGATAATATTTGTGGAGCGGGGGATTGTCGGTGTACTCGGCGTTGAGAAGGTCGAAGAAACAGCGTTCCTTGAACGCCTTTGCCTCAGGTGCTATTCCCAGATGCCGTGCGAGTTGTATGAGCAGGACGATGGGCAGGTTGTCGCCCTGATTTGCCAGACTGTGTTGCAGGAAAGGGAAATGGTCGCCCTGATGCTCTTCCTTTAGGGCGTGATAGAGGGCTTCGGCGATTAGATTGTCGGAGATTGCAAAATCGCGAAGTGGTGAGAGGGTGGGAGCCTCAATATTCTTCAACTGCTGCAGTTGACGCGTGGGGTGGTGCTCCCATTCCACGGTGAGAAGGGTGAGTGGCTGCAGGAGCTGCACCCGCAGATTGCTGGAGTTGGTTCTCTTGCCGCCGCCGTTTCTTTTTACAGCAAAGGCGACGCTGCCTTGCGCTTCGGTGTATAGGGTGGCGATGACAGTGTTGTCGTTGTGGCGCACCTTATTTAATACTATCGCGCGCGAGGTGACGAACATGTTATTTGATTTTCGCGCTTAGTATCTTGATGTCTTCCAGGGGGCGGTCGTTGCGATCGGTGGCCACCTGCTGTATTGCGTTGACTACCTCTATGCCCTTGACTACCTCTCCGAATACCGTGTAGGCGCCGTCGAGGTGGGGCGTGCCGCCAAAGTGCATGTAGTAAGTCTTAAGCTCTTCAGGCATGGTGTAGCCGGTAGTGCGCTCCACGTGGCTGGCAATCTTGTCTATCTCTTCGCGGCTGAATGTCTTGCCCCACACGATATAAAACTGGCTGCCGCTGCTGCGTCGCTCGGGGTTAGTCTGATCGCCCTCGCGTGCTGCGGCGAGCACTCCGCGTTTGTGATATATTTGGGGGAATTTTATCTCTGCGGGGAGGGTATAGTCGGGGCCGCCTTCGCCAAGGAGCTTGCCTGGCGCTGCGTCGCGCGAATCAGGGTCGCCGCCCTGTATCATAAAGTCTTCAATAACGCGGTGAAAGAGGAGATCGTTGAAATAACCCTCTTTCACAAGCTTTATGAAATTGTCGCGGTGGATGGACGTCTCATTGTAGAGCTTGAGCACGATGGTGCCCTTGGAGGTAAACATCTCTACACGGGTCTGCTTGTCTTTTTTCGCGCTGAGCGTGAGACAGAGGAGGAGAGAGAGGAGTAGGGTGGTATGTTTCATATCTTATTTCTGAAATTCTTCTTCGTTGACAACTGTAGGCGTGGCTTCCTCGGCATCTCCTGCGGGCTGCGGCGCATTGTCTTCAGGCAGTCGCTTCTTGGCGAAGCGACTGATGCTTATCATCATGCCGAAGTAGATGGATGTGACCATAATGGAGCTGCCGCCACGCGATATGAGCGGCAATGGTTGTCCTGTAACGGGGATGAGCCCCACGGCGACGCTCATGTTGACAGCTGCCTGCACCACAATGAGCATGGCGAGACCTAGAATCACAAAGGCGGGGAAGGAGCCTTTGCACCGATTGGCTATACGGCTCGCGCGGAACAGGATCATAATGTAGAGCAACACTATTAGCGCGGCAGGCAAAAGGCCGAGCTCCTCTATGATAATGGCGAAGATGAAGTCAGAGTAGGCCTGTGGCAAGAAGTCACGCTCCCTGGAGTTGCCCGGTCCGCAGCCAATGATATTACTTTTGGCAATGGCGATATGGGCATGGCCTACCTGCGGCTCCTTGCGGATGTCGAAATCCTTTTCTGTCAATTGCTTGGTACTGTCGGCCTCCTTTACCTTGCTACCCGTGAAGCGATCTATTCGGGCGGTGAAGTTAGTGAGTCGGTGAAGCAGAGGCACTTTCTCCACAAGTGCTTCCGTTGTTAGCACCTTGGCCAGAATAATCAAGGCAAGGACTCCCACAATAAGCCACAGCAGGAGCTTGCCAAGTTGCTTGAGGGGAATGCGGCCGAAATACATCATCAGTAGCACAACGATGAAGAGAATACCTGCGGTGGAGAAGTTCTCAAGGAAGATGAGGAAGCAGGTTATGAAGGTGATGATGATAATGTATTTGAAGGCGTGGCGGTCGGTGCCCTTCTTGGTCTGGTAGGCTGACAGGATAAACGCCACTATCACCACGAGGGAGCCTTTGGCAAACTCGGAGGGCTGGAAACGGATTCCCATAATATCTATCCATCGCGCGCCGTCGTTAACCTTGGTGCCGAAGATAAGCAGGAAGAACAGCATGGCCACAAACACTACCCATGCGGGCATCCAGAACTTGAACCAGCGACACGGAATATTGTGGAAGATGAAGATACAGAAGAATCCGACGAGGAGATTTATAGCATGGCCGAGAATAGGCTTGTATATGTTGCCGCTGGCATAGGTAAGGGTGCTCGTAGCGCTATATACCTCAATCAGCGAGATGGCTGTAAGGATAAAGAATATAGCCCAGAGCGTCTTGTCTCCGCGCAGGCTGAATAATTTCTTTATTGTTTCTTTATTGTTAGGTATTGTCATCTTCTAATTTTTCAACTTGTTGCTTAAACTGCTCGCCGCGGTCTTCCATGTTGTGGAATAGGTCGAAGCTGGCGCAGCAGGGACTTAGCAGCACGGTGTCACCTTTGTGTGCAAAAGTGTGGCAGGCCTTCACGCAGTCGGCCATGGAGTGGGTGTCCGCCACGGGTAAGCCCAGATGGTCAAACGCATGATGCAACTTGCTGTTGTCGGCTCCAAGATAGACGAGTGCGCGGCATTTGCGGCTTACTATGTCGTGGAGCACGCTGTAGTCGTTGCCTTTGTCCTTGCCTCCGACTATCAGCACCACGGGAGCTTCCACAGCCTGCATGGCCACATAGCAGGCATCAACGTTGGTGGCCTTGGAGTCATTGATGTAGGTGACTCCGTTTCTTACTGCCACGCGCTCCAGCCTGTGCTCTACGCCGGGGAAGCTGATAAGGCTCTGGCGGATAATTTGCTCGTCAATGCCGAGACTCTTGGCGGCGAGGTATGCTGCAAGAGCATTGCGCTGATTGTGCACACCTATCTGCGAGAAACTTAGACCCAGTTGGGCGAAATCTTTGTCGTAGAAGGGTTGCAAAGTGGGGTGCCCCTCGCGCTCCGGCTGCGAGGACGGCGTGGTGGCAGGCGCCGTGTGACGACGACGCTTCTCTATCTCGCTGGCTATATGCTCGTCCTGCGCCCAGAAGATGAAGCTATCGCTTGGCCTCTGATTCTGCATGATGCGCATCTTCGAGTCCACATAGCGCTGCATCTCAAAATTATAGCGGTCGAGGTGGTCGGGTGTGATGTTCATCAGCACCGCGATGTCGGCACGGAAGTCATACATGTTGTCGAGCTGGAAACTGCTCAACTCGATAACGTAGTAGTCCTTGGGTGCCTCGAGAATCTGCAACGCAAGGCTGCGACCTATATTGCCCGCCAGTCCTACATTCAGCTTTGCCTGCTGCAGGATATGGAATATTAGCGACGTGGTGGTTGTCTTGCCGTTGGAGCCGGTGATACACACCATCTTGGCATTGGTGAAGCGCGCGGCAAACTCTATCTCACTGATGATGGGAATGCGCTCGGCAATTATCTTGCTGACGATGGGAGCGTCATCGGGGATGCCGGGGCTTTTCATCACCTCGTCGGCGTTAAGAATCAGTTGCTCGGTGTGGCCGCCGTCTTCAAAGGCAATGTCGTGACTTTGCAGCATAGTCTTGTAGGGGTCTTTGATGATGCCAAAGTCCGACACAAAGACATCGTAGCCCTTGGCCTGTGCCAACAGGGCTGTGCCTACGCCGCTTTCGCCGCCACCGAGTATCACCAGTCTCTTCTTGTCCATCTGCTACCTTATCTTGAGAGTTATAATTGTGGCGGCTGCCAGCAGGATAGTGATAATCCAGAAGCGTACCGTTATCTTGGCTTCGTGGAATGCGTTGCGCGGCCAGTTCTTAAAGACGATGGTGCTGTCATTGTCTATCTGGCTGGGCAATACGCGGAAGTTGTCGTGAATCGGTGTGCGCTTGAAGATGCGTTGCCGGCGCCCCTTGCGCTTGCCAAACTTGAAGTACTCCACCTGCAGTATCACGCTCAGACTCTCCACCAAGAAGACGCCGCAAAGGATGGGGATGAGCAATTCCTTATGGATGATGATGGCCATCACGGCAATGATGCCACCAATGGAGAGGCTGCCGGTGTCGCCCATAAATATCTGCGCAGGAAACGCATTATACCAGAGGAAACCGATGAGCGCTCCCACAAAGGCACTGCTGAATACGACCAGTTCCTCACTGCCTGGCACATACATTATATTAAGGTAGCCCGCGTATTCTATATGACTGGACACATAGGCGAGTATTCCGAGCACAACGCCGATGATGGCAGAGTTTCCCGCAGCCATGCCGTCCATGCCGTCATTAAGGTTGCAACCATTGCTCACGGCGGTGACCACAAGAATGGTCACCAGCACGAAGAGTACCCAGCCTGCGGCTTCTTTGGCATCGTCGCCGAGCCACGACATCAGCTCGCTGTAGTTGAGATTATTGTTCTTGAAGAACGGAATGGTAGTTTGCGGCGACTTCACGGGTTCGCTCTTGTGGACTACGCTTGTAACCTGCCCGTCTTTCACCACTTCCACATTCTGGCGTATCACAGCGTCGGGGCTCAGATAGAGCGTTAGGCCAACGATAAGGCCGATGCTCAGCTGACCGATAATCTTGAACTTGCCACGCAGGCCGTCTTTTTTCTTACGGAAAATCTTGATATAGTCGTCGGCGAAGCCCAGAGCGCCTAGCCAGAGGGTGGTAGCAATCATCAGCAATAGGTAGATGTTCCTCAGACGTCCCATCAGTAGCACGGGGATGAGGATGGACACGATGATTATTATGCCGCCCATGGAAGGCACGCCCTTCTTTTCCACGCCATAAGGGTCGATCTTGATGTCGCGCTGGGTCTCGGAGATGTTGTGCGACCTCATCCATTTGATGAAGTGCTCTCCAAACCAAGCGGAGATGACGAGGGCAAGGATAAAGGCGAGTAGTGCGCGGAACGAGATGTACGACCACATTCCCGAGCCTGGGATGCCGATGTGTTCAAGCAGACGGAAGAGATAGTAGAGCATAATTAGGAGTTAGGGGTAAGGAGTTAGGAGTGAGGAGTTATAGATTAAAGGCTTCGCTGACCACCTCTTTGTCGTCGAAGTGGTGCTTTACGCCCTTGATTTCCTGGTAGTCTTCGTGGCCTTTGCCGGCAATTAGAATCACGTCGCCGGGCTTGGCGATGAGAGCGGCGGTGCGTATAGCCTCGCGGCGGTCAATGATAGACAATGTGTGCGGCTTGTCGGCCTCGCTGAGGCCTGCCAGCATATCGTTGATGATGTCCTGCGGTTCTTCGAAGCGCGGATTGTCGCTCGTGATGATAACCTTGTCGCTCATCTTGGCAGCTATCTTTGCCATCTGCGGACGCTTGCCCTTATCGCGGTTGCCGCCCGCACCGCAGACGGTGATTACCTCGCCCCTCCGCTGCAGCACCTCGTGCACGGCCTCCAGTACATTCTCGAGGGCATCGGGTGTGTGGGCATAGTCCACGATGGCCGTGACATTGTTCTTGGAGCGCACAGTCTCGAAGCGTCCGCTCACGGAGCCGAGGCAACTCATAACCGTAAGCACCTCGATTGGCTCGCGCCCCAGCATAACAGCGGTGCCGTAGATGGCCAGCAGATTGGACACGTTGAACTTGCCTACCAGTGGCACGTGCACCTCTTGGCCGTTGATGTTGAGCTGCATACCCTCAAAGCTCATTTCTATTATCTTGGCGTGGAAGTCAGCGCTCCGCATCGTGGAGTAGGTCTTGACCTCTGCCTTGGTGTTCTGCACCATGAAAGCGCCGTTTTTGTCATCAGCATTTATGATGGCGAAGGCCTCTTTGCCCAACATGTCGAAGAAGGCCTTCTTGGCATCGCGGTAGTTCTCGAAAGTCTTGTGATAGTCGAGGTGGTCGCGGGTCAGATTGGTGAAGATGGCACCGGCAAATGTCAGGCCTCCGATGCGCTTTTGCTGTATGGCGTGGCTGCTACACTCCATGAAGGCGTAGTGGCATCCTTCGTCGGCCATTTGTGAGAGCAATGCGTTGAGCGTGATGGGGTCAGGCGTGGTCTGGCTGGTGGGCCAGGCCTTGTCCTCAATATAGTTGCACACGGTGGAGCAGAGGCCGCACTTGAATCCCATCTGCCTGAACATCTTGAAGAGCAGGGTGGCGATGGTGGTCTTTCCATTGGTGCCGGTCACACCTATCAGCTTCAGCCGCGCAGTGGGGTCGCCGTAGAATTGTGTGGCAATCTTGCCTACGGCATCCTCGGTATCCTCCAATACGATATATGTAACATCGGGACGTATGTCTTCGGGCAATTTTTGGCATGCCACGGCTGTGGCACCGCCGTTGATGGCCTTGTCAATAAACAGGTGGCCGTCGGACTGTGTGCCGCAGATGGCCACAAACATATTGCCGTCCTCCACCTTGCGTGAGTCGATGCAGACCCCGCTGATGTCAATGTCCTGGCTGCCCGTTATCGACAGGGGCTTCACTTTGCTCAACAGCAGTTTCAGGTTCATGCTCTTGTGTCTTTTTTGCGGCGCTCTTGGTGCCGAGAGTTATCGTTATCGTTTCGTTAGGATGTATCTTGTTGCCTGCGGCAATGCTTTGGCCAATCACCTTGCCCACGCCCTGCACCTTTACCTTGAGGTGGCGTTTCTCCAGCAGGAAGAGGGCGTCGCGCAGTCCCATGCCTGTGAGGTTGGGCACGATGTCCGGCTCCACTTCCTCCACGGTGATCTTGGCATGCTTGTTGCTGACGCTTACGCTGCCCAGCGTATATTGGTTGGTGTCGTTGCTCCACGAGCCGGGCACCACGAAGTTGAAGTTGCTCAGCAGGCGGTTGGTGTAGAGCAGGTTGGTAAAGTCAAGCGATGGCGTGATGCTGTGCAGCGAGTCGATGTTGTCGCGTATGGTGGACTGCTTGCCTTGCGCCATAGCGTATTCGGCTATCTGCTTGAAGACGGGGCCGCACATACCACCGCCGCTGCCGGAGCCTGCCTTGCGCATGCAGACCACGCAAGTGTACTTGGGATTCTCCACTGGGAAGAAGCCCGCAAAGGTCACCAGATACTCGCCCATGTGACCGGCCTGCTGCACACGGGCGGTGCCCGTCTTGCCGGCAACGCTGAAGAACGGTGAGCTGGCCTTGCCGCCCAGTCCGTTGCTTACCACCCAGCGCAGACACTTGGTGATGTCGCTCACCGTCTGCTTGCTGCACATGTGTTCCCTGATGGCGCGCGGGGGGATTTCCTGTATCACCTCGCCATTGCGAGTGATGTGAGTGACGATGCGCGGCCTCATCATACGGCCACCATTGGCAATGCCGTTGTAGAAAGCGGCGAGGCTGATGGGCGGCACCATGGTGGAGTAGCCAATACTCATCGAGGCCATCGAGGAGGCCGACCAATATTCTCCCAAAGTCTTTGGGCTGGGAATGCGTGCGTGCTCGTAGCCCGGTATGTCGAGGTGCATATCCTCAGCAATGCCGAGCTTCATCACATCGTCGCAAAACTGCTGCTCGTTGGCCTTGCTGCCGCCGTAGGCTCTGGTGATAAGCTTTATCACACCCACGTTGGAGGAGTAGCCCAGCACCTCGGGCACCTTTATAACCTTCGCACTCTTGTGGGAGGCGTCTTTAATGGTGTAGCCACCCACCGTCACACTGCCCGAGGAGCAGTTGACACTATCGGTAATCTTTATGCGTCCGCTCTCCATGGCGGCGGTGAGCGAGATGGTCTTAAACACCGAGCCGGGCTGCATCAGCTGGCTCACCGCCAGATTCTGCACATCGCGATATACGCCGTCCTCGCCACGCTTCATGTTGGCCAATGCCTTGACATCGCCCGTCTTGACTTCCATCAGTATCGCAACGCCGTACATGCCGTCAATCTCCTTCAGCTTCTCGACAAGGGCGTTCTCGCAGAAGTCCTGCAGATTGACATCAATGGTGGTATATACGTTAGCCCCCGGGATAGGATTCTTGTCTATCACGGGCAGGTATTTGTTCATCGTCTTGACCTTGTGGGCTATGCCGGGCACTCCAGCCAGCAGGGAGTCAAACTGTTTCTGCAGGCCCGAAATGCCGCGACCGCTGCTGCCCTCCACGTCGCCGAGGGTGCGTGCGGCAAGGGAGCCGAACGGCTTATCGATTTTGTTGAATACCTCGGTGTGGAAACCCGAAAAGTTGCGGCTCTCCTTGAGGAAGGGCAGTTTCTTCACCTCCTTGAGGTCGAGATAAGTGATGCGCTTGGGGTAGATGAGCCAGTGGCGGCTCTTTTTGTTGAAGCCCTCCTTTATGCGGTCGCTGAACCACGCAGCGCTCTTGTCGGGCAGCAGACGGCTGAGCCCCTCGCCCAGACTGTCGAGCTTGCTGAGCAGCACGGAGTCCTTCTTGTGCTGCAGTTTTACGTGCTTGGCCGAGTCGGGCTCGTAGATATTATAGTCAAGGTAGAGCTTATATTCGGGAACATAGGTGGCGAGCAACTGTCCGTCGGCACTGATGATATCGCCTCTGTTTACGGAGATGGGAATGCTGTCAATCACGCACTCCTCAGCCTTTTGTGCCCAGAACTCCCTATCCACAAACATAATCTTAGCTGCTTTGCCTATGATTAGGAGGCCCAGAGCCACACCAATCCAGGCAATAAGCATGTATCTATTGATTACTTGCTTGCTGGGGAAGTCCTTCATGATTCAAACTCTTGAACTCTTGAACCCTTAAACTCTTGAACTCTTACTCAATCATCGCAGGCTGTCGCTCGGGCATGGTAAGGGAGCTGTTAGCGTCAGCCAGTTTGTCCATGATAATGCTACGGCGGCTGTTGCGCATCAGCTGCGAGCTGCGCGCCATGGCATCGTAGTGCGTCTCCTTGAGTTCTTCTTTAAGGTTCTCGTTTTCTATCAGTTGTTTCTGGGCGGAGTAGCGGTTGCTGACATAGAGGAAGGCCATGAGCACGACCATCACCATCCACCAAATCTGGCGCCTAAGCCATTTGGCGGTGAGTATGTCGCCCCTCAGCACGTTGGGCAGGCTGAGGCTGATGCGCTCGTCCTCATCTTCGGCAAGCGCCGAGATAAGCACCTGGCGTGCGGACTTGCCCTCAAACTCGTCCTCGTCGTCATCGGTCTCGGGTGAGGTCTTCACCTTGTCCGAGGGGGTGGGGGCGGGCTTCGGCGCCGTTTCTTGCATGGGAGCGGTATATACCTGCATCGTGTCGTCAGGCATCATAAGGGGCAGCAACTCGGGCTCCGGCTGCATGTCTCTCTCCACTAGTTCGTCAATCTGACTGTAGTTCTTCATATCGTTGTTTTGCTTAATTTCAAATTTCAAATTCCTAATTTCTCATTTCTAATTTTTCTCGCCTACTCTCAGCTTGGCACTACGGCTGCGCGGATTGCGGGCCTGCTCCTCGGCCGAGGGAGTAATCACCTTGTTGCTCAGCGCGCGTATAGGCGCGAGGCGGTTGCCGTAGAAGTCAGTGTCTATCTTGCCTTCGGCATTGCCTGAGCGGATGAAGTTCTTCACTATGCGATCCTCCAGCGAGTGGTAGGTCATCACTACCAATCTGCCGCCGGGCTTGAGCAGCTCCACAGCCTGGGTCAGCATGTCGCGCAGGGCCTCCATCTCATGGTTCACCTCTATGCGCAGAGCCTGAAAAACCTTTGCCAAGTCCTTTTTCTCACGCTCTTTGCCCACGGTGCCCTCCACTGCCTTCAGCAGATTGAAGGTCGTGAATATGGGTTCTTGCTCGCGTGCCCTCACGATGGCCGAGGCTATCTGGCGGCTCTGTCGGAGCTCACCGTAGAGATAGAGTATGTCGGCCAATTGTTCGGCGCTATAGTTGTTCACCACGTCGGCTGCGCTCAGCCGCGCATGGCTGTTCATCCTCATGTCGAGCGGGCCGTCTTCACGAAAACTGAATCCGCGCTCCGCTGTGTCAAAGTGGTGGCTCGACACTCCCAGGTCGGCCAGCAGACCGTCTATCTGCTTCACGCCGTAGTAGCGCATCCAGTTGCGCAGGAATCGGAAGTTGCTATAGACGGGCGTGAAGCACTCGTCTTTAGGCATATTGCCCAGCGCATCCTTATCCTGGTCGAAGCCAAACAGACGCCCGCTGCCGCCCATGGCTTCTAGTATTGCCCTACTGTGGCCGCCGCCACCGTATGTAACGTCCACCCAAGTGCCGCCACACTGTATGTTGAGCGCTTCCAAGCACTCACGGAGCATTACCGGTATGTGATATTCGCTGGCGACAGACATAAGCGCAATCCACTAACTTTGCAACTCTGGAACTCTGGAACTTTGGAACTCTCATTCAGTCATCACGCGCTCAATCTCCGAGGCGAAATCCTCAGAGCTCTGGTGCTCCCTGAGCTTGGCGGTGGCCCAGACCTCAATGGTATCGTCCATGCCAATGAATGTCACCTCATCCTCGATGCCAGCCATCTTCAGATAGCGCTTCGACAACAGGATGCGACCGTTGCTGTCGAGGGTCAGCCACTCTGCGTCAGCCGAGAAGCGACGCTTCAGAGCCTGATCCCTCTTGCTCCACACACTCAGCCTTGACGTCAGTTCGTTCATGCGGCGCTCCCAAGTCTCCTCGGTGTAGAGCACAAGGCAGTCTTCAAACAAATCCTTGCGCATGATGAGGCTCATCTCGCTCTTCTGCTCCTCTGTCTGAGGGGAGCCGGAGAGGAGAACCTTTCTGAACATCGCCGGCAGGAACACCCTACCTTTATTGTCCACTTTTGCCTCTGTAGTACCGATGAATCTCATGCCAATTCTGAGGGTAAATTACAATTTCGCCTACAAAATTACACAATTCCCCACAATTCCCCACCAAAAAACCAAGAAAAAATTAAAAAAATTTTATCTAAAATTTATCCACTTTGTAATTATTGTTGATAATCAAGGTGTTACAAATGAGGTTTTCAGATCACTTTTTTCCTCATTCCGAGCCCAAAAACAGGAAAATCGACGCCCGGCAGCTTTTTATCGTTGTGTTCGATGTTTTTTCCGTTGAAACCTATTTTTTCTTCGCGGAGCGACCAGAAAATGCAGAGCGGAAGAATATAAAGTGCGTGCTCATGATAAAAAAGCGCGTGGAGATTTATTTTTGATGCCCATGAAAATTAAATCTTATGCCCACAAAATTTGTTTTTGATGCCCATGAAAATTGCGGCTCCTCGGCTTTTTATTTTCTCAGCTCTGCTTTTAGTTTTATCAGCTCGGCGTTTTCCTGTGTTTTCTTCGTTATTTCTTGGCTGGCTAAGGCACAAAAAGAAATAGGCGGACACACTTCAATCGTGTCCGCCTATTTATAAATATTAGATAATGTACGCGCGCGAGGCTATCTGATCATTGCGCGTACACGCAGTTGCATCCTAGATGTTTCCTGCATGTTTATCTTCTAACCTTCTTACCCTTTTCTATCACGATGCCCTGTGTGGCCTCGGTGGCGGGACGTCCCTGCAGGTCGTAGGTAGCACCACTCTTGACTCCCGACTCCTGGCTCTCGACCTCCTTGATGGCGGTAGCATTGTCGAAGTCCAGATTATACTGATTCTCAGTAAGTCCGAGGGCCTCCATGTCCTCCTTGAGGACGTAGCACTGGTTGGCGGTAACGCTGTTGGTAAGTGAGAGGGCAAGGCATGGTGTGCCTGACTTAACGGCTACAGTATAGAAAGTCTTGCTCTTCATGCCTGTCTTCTTCTGCAGAGTGCCTTTCATAAGGCCTTCTTCCTCGGGGAAGGTTTGTGCGCAAATGATGGGGAACTGCAATGAAGCATAGTTGTCGCCTTTCAGAATCACCGGGGTGTGGGCGGGTATGGTGCCAGTCACTGTGGTCAGCGCGGGCACGCCGTTGTCGAAGCCGGCGAGGGTGAATACCTCTACGCCCGCCGGAATCTGAACGTCGAAGTCAAGATATAGACTGAGGATTCCGCCCGAGTTGAGGGTTACCTTCACAGTCTCTGCGGGCTTGATATACCAATTGTTGCCTTCGCTGTCCTTGATGGCAGTCTTGATGGGGGTGCCGCTGCCGTTGATGGCTACGGGACCGTACTGCACGTCGCTAATGCTGTATTGGCCAGCAGTTTGTGGAGTGAAGAAGATGGGTGCGCCTTCGCCCTCGGGCTTGGTTGTGACGGTGATGCCTCCCCTGTCGGTGAGGTAGTTGATGGCTCTGCCTTGCGATGAGAGTTCATAGCCGCCCTGCTTGGGAATGCCGAGCCATATCTGGTCGGCCTTGCCTGTGGTGCTCTTGTTGCTGAGGGAGTTGTCGTCACCGATTGTGAGGGTGGAGATGGTCTCTGAGTTAGGCTCGGGGTAGAGAATGGTGAATGCGCCAATCTGCTTGGTGTCGGCGGTGATTTTCTTTGCGCCGTCAATTAGGGCGATGAGCTCAGAAGCCTTGTCGTCGGTGATATTGCCGTCGTCGTAGAGGGTGCGGAGCTGCTCCAGTTCGTCAGGGTCGGTCCAGTAGCCCAGCACGCCTTCAGGAGTGGCGAGGATGGCGGGAACCATGGTCTTGTATTCCTCAAACTTGCCCGGGCCATCGCATGCCTCCACCACTTGCTGCACTAGCTCGGTGGCGGGAGTCATCGATAGGTTGTCGTGGAGCAGGTATTGTCCGCCGGTGGTAGAGAAACGGCCTACAGAGGTGCTGCCGTCCTGGGCTGCCACTACGCATTCGGTGCTCGTGTTGCCCATGTAGAAGCCCCTGCCACTGCGAGAGAAGGCAGCGATGTTCTGCGGCTCAGCCGACAGCATATTTTCTGTGGCTGTGTTGATATAAAGGCCGGTGGCCATGTTGCGAATGCAGAGGGTGCCGTATTTGTCGGAGCGCACAATCATCCAGTTGGCGCGCAGGTCCTCGCGGTCGAGGTCGGCGGTCTTCAGAGTGGGGGTGCCGGAGCTGCTGTCCACATAGAGCAGACCAAAGCCTTCGGTGTTGTCGAAGACATAGGCGCGCTGGGCTCCGATGTGGAGCTTGTTGGTTACATTGGCGTAGCGTATCTTGTTGTATTTGAGGGCAGTCTGCTTCAAGGCCTGCTTGAGGGTGCCCATGTCGGCGGGATTGCCGTTGTTGTAGGCAGCAATGATGTCAGCGGAGTGCTCCTGGCCGTATCCGCCCACCTTGCCTACAAGATCTACGAGCTCCTTGGCATATTGTATCACCACTTCGTCGTTAGCATCGTCGATGTCGTTGACAGTCTGATTGTAGTTGGCGTTGCGGAAGGCCTCGTTGATACGCTCCTGCTTGCTGTCGAGGTCGATGGTGTCGACGCACTCGTAGCTGCTGGGGAAAGCCACGTAACGTGAGCTGTCGTTGACCATGCCAAAGCCGCCATGCTCAATGTAGAAGCAGTTTTCCCAAAGCGAGGTTGCGCCGTGACCATAGTCGTAGCGGCAGGCGCGCTGACCGTCGTTGTAGTCGTAGTGACCGCCGCTCATATAGTTGCGGTTGTACCATGTACCGCTACCTGCGGAACGGAAGAAACGGTTTTTCATATAGCCACGGCAGAAGAGATCGCCGCCAAGCTCTCCGTAGCACTCGATGAAAGAGTATTCGCCATTGCGTCCAAAGAGATGGGTGGTGCCACTCTGGCGCAAGGTGGAGATATAGTACCATTCGGGATCATCGGCCATCTTATACCATGCGGTGAGGATGGTGTTGGCGTACTTCACGGTCTGCAGATTGCCGTCCTTGTCGGGCAGCTCCAGTTCCACGGTCTCCGGACGAGCGTTCATGAGCCACTGCACCCAGTGGCCGGGCAGCCAACGGGCGGGATACATCATGCTCTGTACGCCGGTTCCCTCATTGCCGAAGCGGTTGATCTTCACTCCGCCGTCGGGGTTGTGGTCCACAGCACCTGAGCGCAGATAATCGGGCAGGTTGGGATTGACATCGGTGTCGCCGTTGTCCCACGCACTGAACAGGGCGCTGACGGTGCCTCTGCCGTCGGTGGACTGTATGCCGCTGTAGTAGCCGCTACCGCCGAGGCACATCAGATAGCGGGCAGGCAGTACATACTCCTCGGGATAGAGAAACTCACCGTAGATCCAGTCGTAGGTGTTGTCTTCGGGGGCATAGGGCTCGGTGCTGAGCCAGTCGTTGTTGTGGGCAGAGGGAGCCATGAATACCGCATTGACTGCTACGGCTGGTTTGCTGGCCTCGCGGTTGAACAGCAGGTTTACTATGCGCGACGGGGCGCTGTTATATTTGCCGTCGTGAGGATAAAGCTTGATCTGATACCATACGTCGGAGGAGAACACCATGTCGGGGAACAGCTCCATGCTGAGCTCGCCGCCGGCTGTGGCCTTGGCTACGGTGATGTTGTTCTCGTAAACCACGCGGTTGGTGCTCATGTTGGTGATGGTGACATCGAGATTGATGGCACGGTTGACACGCGGGTTGTAAACCAGCGTACATTTCACGTGGCCTTCGGGGATGCGGGCATAGTAGCGCATGTCGGCCTTGTCCTTGCTGGGCCATGACGCTGCATAGTACCCCTTTTTATTACCATAGGTGTAGGGGAAATTGGCGTCATAGTCATAAGAGAAGTAGCGGCAACCCCAGATGGTATCGGGGATAGCAGCATAGTTCTGCGCGGAAGCACAGAAAGCGCTCAAGGCGCAAATGAGAGATAGTAAAAACTTTTTCATTTTTTTGTTATCGTTTTTCGTTATCGTTTTCGTTATCGTTGTGTTTTAAGTTGGCCGCGCAAAATTACGAAATATTTTTCATTTTTCAAAAATAATTTGTTTTAGTCTTTGCCTTGCGCAAAAAAAATGCTAAATTTGCGGACAATATTATGAGGTCATATATTATATAATATGTAATAGGTAAAATGAATAAGGAATTAAGAATATTAATCAGTGGCGGCGGTACCGGCGGGCATATCTTTCCTGCTATCGCCATTGCCAACGAGCTCAAGGCCAGAGTGGATGGTGTGAAGATACTGTTTGTGGGCGCTGAGGGCCGTATGGAGATGGAGCGTGTGCCGCAGGCCGGCTATGAGATACGAGGCCTCAAGGTGATGGGCTTCGACCGCAAGCATCTGCTGAAGAATGTAAAGGTTATCTATAATTACCTCAAAGGTAAGCGTGAGGCTGCAAATATTATTAAGGAGTTTAAGCCCGATGTGGCTGTGGGCGTGGGTGGCTATGCCAGCGGCCCTGCCATCGGTGCGGCTGAAGACCTGAAGGTGCCTGTGCTGTTGCAGGAGCAGAATAGCTACGCCGGCGTGACAAACAAAATGCTCTGCAAGAGAGCTGCCACCATCTGCGTGGCCTACGAGGGGATGGAGAAATTCTTTCCCGAGGAGCGCATCGTGCTCACGGGCAACCCCGTGAGGCAAGAGCTCATGGGCAATGCCCTGACGCGCGAGCTGGCATGCCGCGCATTAGGCCTGGAGGCTAACAAGCGCACGGTGCTCATCGTGGGCGGCAGCCTTGGAGCGCGCACTCTCAATGAGAGTGTGCTGCTGCACCTCGACCTTATCCGCAAGCAGCGGAATGTGCAGTTCTATTGGCAGACTGGCAAGTACTACAGCCAGGAGATTAAGGACGCACTGGAGGAGAAAATCAAGCCCGACAACCTGCACGTGAGTGATTTTATAGCCGATATGGCCAAGGCCTACAAGGCTGCCGATCTGGTCATCTCGCGTGCCGGAGCATGCAGCATCAGTGAGCTGCAGCTGTTGGGCAAGCCTGCCATACTGGTGCCCTCGCCTAATGTGGCTGAGGACCACCAGACCAAAAACGCCATGGCACTGGTGAGCAAGAAGGCTGCCATCTGCGTCAAGGACGCTGAGGCACGCATGGCGCTACTGCCAAAGGCTATCACGGTGGTCAACGATGCCGCGCAGCTCAACACACTGAGCCAGAATATCGCCAAGATGGGCAGGCCCAATGCCACCAAGCAGATAGTGGACGAGGTTCTTAAACTCGTCAACTCTTGAATTCTTCAATTCTTCAACTTTTCAATTCTTCAATTCTTCCATGGAGCTCAGCGACATAAAGTCTGTATATTTCATCGGAGCCGGCGGTATCGGCATGAGTGCGCTGGCGCGCTATTTCCTTGCCAAAGGACTTAGAGTGGGCGGTTACGACCGTGTGCCCACGGAGCTTACGCGCCATCTGGAGGCAGAGGGGGCTAGCCTGCACTACGAAGATAGTGTGGATATCATCGACCCCTGTTTCAAGGACAAGGCACACACCCTGGTGGTCTATACCCCCGCCATTCCCAGCGACCACAGTGAGCTGCGCTATTATGCCGATGGCGGCTTTGAGCTGCAGAAGCGGGCCCAGGTGCTTGGCACCCTGAGTCGCGCCATGAAGGCTCTGTGCGTGGCTGGCACTCATGGCAAGACAACCACCACGACTATGGCAGCGCATCTGCTGCATGAGAGCAGGGTGGGGTGCAATGCTTTTCTTGGCGGCATAAGCAAGAACTACGGCACCAATTATCTATATAGTCAGACGAGTCCTTATGTGGTGGTGGAGGCTGACGAGTTTGACCGCTCGTTTCATCAGCTCAGGCCGTGGGCTACTGTCATTACTGCCACTGACCCCGACCATCTCGACATCTATGGAACCGAGGAGGCGTATCTGGAGAGTTTCAACCATTACTCCACTCTGGTGCAGCCCGGCGGTGCGTTGATAATGCACACCGGCCTTAAGATGAAGGCGCGCCCTCAAGAGGGGGTGAGAGTGTACAGCTACGGACGCAGCGAGGGTGACTTCCACGCTGCCAACGAGCGCATCGGCGGCGGAGAGATTGTCTTTGACTATAAGTCGCCGCTTGGCGATATAGATAATGTGCACCTGGGAGTGCCCGTAAGCATCAATATTGAGAACGGCGTGGCAGCACTGGCGCTGGCCCAGATGGCTGGCGCAGAGCCTGATGAGCTCAGGTCAGCGATGGCGAGCTTCGAGGGCGTGGAGCGCAGGTTTGACTTCAAGGTTAAAAACGACCGTCATGTGGTGCTGAGCGACTATGCCCACCACCCCGAGGAGATAAGGCAGAGCATCCTATCGCTGCGCGAGGTGTTTGACGGACGCAAACTGACGGCGATATTCCAGCCTCATCTGTATAGCCGCACCCACGACTTCTATATGGAGTTCGCAGAGAGCCTCTCGTTGCTCGACGAGGCGGTGCTGACAGAGATATACCCCGCTCGCGAGCTGCCGATAGAGGGCGTAAGCAGCCAGCTCATCTACGACAATATTGCCCCCGGCGTTGAGAAATACATTATTAAAAAAGACAGCGTGCTCGACTTCGTGAAGTCGCACCCCACCGATGTGTTGGTGATACTCGGCGCAGGTGATCTGGATGACTACACGCAGCGCATTGCCGAACTCTTGAACCCTTAAACCCTTGAACCCTTAAACCCTTGTACTCTTACCCCAAATGAAAGTTATCTTGAAACTGCTCCTGTTGGTGGGCCTGGCTGCCTATTTGGTGTTTGCTTTTGTGAAATTCAACCGAAGCAAAGACAACACCGTGTGCAATAAGGTGAGCGTGGTGATAACCGACAAGGAGAGAGCCAACTTTGTGTCGGAGGAGGATATCAAGCAGATACTGAAGGACGCCAAGATTAGTCCCGAGGGCAAGAAAATGGCCGATGTCCGCCTGCTCAGCATTAAGCGTGCTGTTGACGGACATCAGTTCGTGCTCCACAGCACATGCTACAGCCGCCCCGACGGCGAGGTGGTTATTGAGGTGAGCCAGAAACTGCCCGTACTGCGTGTGATGCCTGCGGTGGGAGAGGGGTACTACATCGATGCCGATGGCAACAAGATAAAGCATGTGAACTACCCCGCCGACGTGATTGTGGTTACAGGTAACGTCAACTACAACAAGAATAAGAAATTCCTCACCACATTTGCCCAGATTATACAGCAAGATGAATTCTGGAGCGACATGATTGAGCAGATTAACGTCACCCCCGACGGCAAGATAGAGCTGGCACCGCGCCTTGGCGACCATATTGTGGCGCTGGGCAAGCCGCAAGATATTGGCCTCAAGCTATCGCATCTCAAGACCTTCTATGAGAAGGTAATCAACGAGGTGGGTTGGAACAAGTACAGCCGTATCAGCCTGGAGTACAACAATCAGGTCGTATGCACCAAGCGCGACGTGTCGTGAGGGCATACTGTTTCGACAGGAATAAATACAAAAAAACAATATATATGGCAACAGAAGAATTAAACATTATCGCTATTGAGCTGGGTTCGTCTAAGGTTATTGGCGTGGCCGGCGTAAAGCGCCGCGACGGTAAGATAGAAGTTACCGCCCATGTGCAGCAGGATTCTGCTACCTTCATCCGTAAGGGCGTTATTTACAACGCCGATCAGGCAACCTCCTGTGTCCGCAATATCATTGCCAGACTTAAGGAGAAACTGCAAAAGGACATAACTCAGGTCTATGTCTGCTATTCGGGTCAGGGTGTTCACTCCGTTCACAACGAGGTGAATCGTCTCTTCGAGAGTGACCACAAGATTGTCAAGGAGGACATCGACGGCATCTACGACGAGAATGTCAACCATGTCTATGAAGGGCAGAGCATACTCGATGCCATACCCCAGGAGTTCAGCGTTGGCACCCAGAAGGTGATGAATGCTGTCGGTGTGCTGAGTGGCAATGTCACGGGACGCTACCTCAATATTGTGGCTAAGTCTAAGCTACTCACCAATCTGCAGAACTGTTTCCAGGAGGTGGGCGTGCAGGTGGTGGATTATAAGCTCACCCCGCTCATAGTAGCCGATCAGCTTCTCAACGACGCCCAGAAAAACTCAGGCTGTGTGCTGGTGGACATCGGAGCCGACACGACCACAGTGTCTATCTACAAGTCTAAGCTGTTGCGCTTCCTCTCTGTCATTCCTCTGGGCAGCGACAATATCACCAAGGATATCATGAGCCTGCAGCTGGAGCACTCTGAGGCAGAGGAGTTGATGACCAGTAAGTTTGGCGAGCCTTACGCCTCCTTCACTGAGGAGGAGGGCGAGGCCGTAATCAGGGTTACTGCCGACGGCGTGCAGATACAGCGCAAGACACTGAGTGCTGTGATAGACGCCCGCCTCACCGAGATACTCGTCAATGTGAAGCAGCAAATCAACGAATCGAAATATGCCCGCGAGAGCCTCGTGGCTGGTGCTTTCCTCACCGGTGGTGGCGCCAACATGCCCAATATCGCTAATGTGTTCAAAGAGGTGGTGGGCATCGACAAGGTGTCTGTGCGCAAGAACTCGCAGTCGGCCGACTATATCCTGCCCGACGGCATTAAGAATACAGAGTCTCGCTACTTGGCAGTGCTAGGCTTGATTGCCAATGCCAACCAGAACTGCACCGCAGAGATGGAGCGCGCCAACGGCGATATCTTCGGACCGCACAACGGTGAGCTCAAGCCTAATGTCGCTGGTGGTCTAGAGATTGGCTCTGACAATGAGGACACCCCCGACAAGAAAGAAAAGAAGAGAGACGGCAAGAGCCGTATGGAAAAGTTAAAGGACTGGTTCAACAAGTTTGCTGAGGAGTAGTCAGAAAACTCTACCGCGATGAAAGACATAGAAAATGCCAGAATAGCATTCAAAGGCTTTGAAAAGCGCACTCCGAGCATAATCAAGGTGCTGGGAGTGGGTGGCGGCGGCTGCAATGCAGTGCGCCACATGCACATGCAAGGTCTGGCCAATGTGTCTTTCGCTGTATGCAACACCGACTGGGCCTCACTCGATCATTCGTTGGTTGATAAGCGCATCAGGCTTGGCGACGATGGTCGCGGTGTGGGTGGCGACCCGCGCAAGGGACAGCTCGCCACCGAGAAGAGCGCCGAAGATATCCGCGAGATGTTTAGCGACGGCACGCAGATGGTGTTCGTTACTACCGGACTGGGTGGTGGCACCGGCACTGGCGGAGCGCCCGTCATCTCACGCATCGCTAAGGAGATGGGTATCCTCACTGTTGGCATCGTCACGCTGCCTTTCCTCTACGAGGGGCTTAATCGCATAGATAAGGCTCTCATAGGCCTTGAGGAGATGTATAAGAATGTTGACTCACTAATGGTTATCAACAACCAGAAGCTTTTTGAGGTCTATCCCTCTCTGCCTATGGATGAAGCCCTGGCGTGCGCCGACGAGACTCTCTCGGTGGCTGCCAAGAGTATCGTTGATATCATTATGAAGTACGGCACTCTCAATGCCGACTTCAACGATGTGCGCAGTGTGCTGGAGGATGGCGGTGTGGCCATCATCTCTACGGCCTACGCCGAGGGAGTGGACCGCCTCAACCATGCTATCGATGCTGCGCTTAACACGCCGCTACTTAATAATAATAATGTATATAAGTCGAAGCGACTGCTGATGACTATCTTCAACAGCACCGCCCCCGATGGGGAGCAGCTGACAGTGTCGGAGTTTAACGAACTCACCGCCTTTATGTCGCGTTTCGACGAACGCATAGAGAGCAAGCACTCCTTCGGCACCGACGACACTCTCGGCCGCAAGGTCAAGGTCACCATCCTCGCTTCGGGCTTCGGATTGGAGGAAGCCCCCGACGATGAGGATATCTACGGCGAGGAGATGTATCGCCTTACCCAGGGCGAGCGACTGCAGATACTCTATGAGTATTTCTACGGGCGCATCAGCCGTAGCCAGCGCAAGTGGAACACATTTGTATTCCACAACGATGAGCTCGACAAGGACGATGTTATCAGCGACATCGAGACCTCGCCCACTTACAAGCGCACCTCGCGCTTCGTGGGCAATATCCGTATGAACAGAAACAAAACATAAAAACATATAACTATGCCAGAGAATGTATTGAATTTTGCCATGCCCAAGCAGAAGCCTTGTATCATCAAGGTCATTGGCGTGGGCGGCGGTGGCGGCAATGCCGTGAAGCACATGTATAACGAGGGCATCCACGATGTCAGTTTCGTGGTCTGCAACACCGACAGTCAGGCTCTCAGCGACAACCCCGTGCCCAACAGGTTGCAGCTGGGCGCAGAGGGACTCGGCGCCGGAAACAGGCCCGAGCGTGCCCGCAAGGCTGCAGAGGAAAGTCTTGAGGATATTCGTCGTATGCTCGATGACGGCACCAAGATGGCTTTCATCACTGCGGGTATGGGCGGTGGCACCGGTACAGGGGCGGCACCAATCATTGCGCGTGAGGCTCGCCAGATGGGTATCCTCACCGTGGGCATCGTCACCATCCCCTTTAAGTTTGAGGGTATCAAGAAGATCGACAAGGCTCTCGACGGCGTGGACGAAATGCAGAAGTATGTTGACGCCCTCTTGGTGGTCAACAATGAGAAACTGCGTGAGATATATCCGAATCTGCCTGTGTTTGACGCCTTCGGTAAGGCCGACGACACCCTCTCCGTCGCAGCTCGTAGCATCGCTGAGATTATCACAGTCCATGGTATCGTCAACCTCGACTTCCGCGATGTGTGCACCGTGATGAAGGATGGCGGCGTGGCTATCATGAGTACTGGCTACGGCGACGGCGACAATCGCGTGAGCCAGGCCATACAGAATGCCCTCCACTCGCCTCTGCTCAACAACTCCGACATCTATCGCTCCAAGCGAGTGCTGCTCAACATCACCTTCTGCAAGAGCGGTGAGGGCGAGTCGCTTATGATGGATGAGATGAACGAGATTCACGAGTTTATGTCGCGTTTCGATTCCGACGTGGAGACCAAGTTTGGCATCGCCAACGACGAGACTCTGGGCAAGCAGGTAAAGGTCACTATTCTCGCTACCGGCTTTATGCTCAACGATGTGCTCAGCGACGTGGAAGGTAGCCGCAAGGAACTGCCCTCCGAGGAGGATGAGCTGCAGAGGCAGGAGCGCGAGGAACGTCGCGGCAAGTATTATGGCGACAGCGACTCCAACCGTGCACGCCACTCTTATCGCATCTACAAGTTTGTGCCCGAGAGCCTCGACAACGACGAGATTATCTCAATGGTGGAGACTACTCCCACCTACAAGCGCACCAACGAAACTCTGCGTAGCATCAACGCCCTAACCCAGGACCAGCGCCCATACGTAGCACCCGAGAAGGAGCCCACCGTTGATGGTAATGTGATAGTCTTCGATTAAACCATTAAACTATTAAGCAACTAAGCAACTAAGCAATTAAGCTGTTAAAACTCTCCCTTCCTTGCTGTTCTTCGCTTTCTACGGACTAATACTCCTCAATCTGCTGACATTCGGACTCTTTGCCCTCGACAAGCATAAGGCAAAGAGTTGCCGCTGGCGCATCCCCGAGGTTGTGCTGCTGGTGTTGGCGGCGATTGGCGGCAGCATTGGTGCGTTGATGGCGATGACTCTTTTTCGCCACAAGACTCAGAAGAAGGCTTTCCGCATAGGCATTCCCGTAATGCTGATACTCCAACTCGTCTTACTATGCTATATAGTGGTAAGACGTCTGTTGGCGTTATAATGACGCGGTAGTTTATCCCTTTCTTGTCTTCCGCAGTTGCGAGTTGTAATACTGCGGATCACCAGTGACCTCCCTGCCAAGAAAGGGAGGTTTCTTAAATTCCGTATCTGCGCTTTCCACTTCCAGCTCGGCTAGGGTGAGGCCTTCCAGATGGCCGTGAAACTCATCCACCTCCCACTCGTGTCCTTCCCAAGGAACTATGTGGCGGTGCTTGTCGATAGTGCCGGGCAGGCACAAAGCGAGCAACTCATGGGCTTCCTTTACGTCTATTGGCTTCTCCCATTCGTAGCGGCTGAGGCCATCGGCGGAAGAGGCGCCTTTTATTGTAATGAAGGCCTCGTCGTCTCGTATTCTGATACGTACTGTACGCCTCGGGTCATCGCAAAGATAGCCCTGCACGATATGTGAAGAGCTAATGGCAAGATGCTTGTAAGGGCCGCTTACAAGAAATTTGTGTTCTATTTCCACGAGGCTGCGAGAGCTGATTAGAAGCTCAGCGAATAGGAGATAACAAATGCGAGAGCAAGCACGATGAGGCCGATGATGATGCCCCATATTACCATCTGCGCCTGCTTCTCCTGCTTGGCGTTGCGCTTGTTGACTCTAGCTTGGTGTTTCTGGTTCATATTGTTGATGTGTTTTTGGTTTGCAAATGCAAATATAGTGTTTTGTGTTGTAATATGCCGTATTTCATGGCAGAAATACTGTATTTATACGCCTGCCGCTCCACCTTCGCTCATAAGATAGGCCTTTATGAAGGGGTCTAGCTTGCCGTCCATCACTCCGCCCACATCGCTGGTCTGGTAGTTGGTGCGGTGGTCCTTCACACGGCGGTCGTCAAAGACGTATGAGCGTATCTGGCTGCCCCATTCTATCTTTTTCTTGCCAGCCTCTATCTTGGCTTGTGCGGCTTGGCGGCGCTTCAGCTCGCGGTCGTAGAGATTGGAGCGCAGCAGACGCATGGCGTTGTTGCGGTTCTCGAGCTGCTTGCGGCTCTCGGTGTTCTCTATGAGTATTTCCTCCTGCTCGCCGGTTTCGGGGTCGGTGTACTGATAGCGCAACCTGACGCCTGTCTCCACCTTGTTGACATTCTGGCCGCCCGCACCAGAGGAACGGAAGGTGTCCCAGGTTATCTTCGATGGATCTACAGTCACTTCTATCGTGTCGTCCACTAGCGGTGTCACAAACACGCTGGCAAAGCTGGTCATCCTCTTGCCCTGCGCATTGAAGGGCGACACTCTCACCAGACGGTGCACACCATTCTCCGATTTCAGGTAGCCGTAGGCCATATCGCCTTCTATCTCAATGGTGCAGGTCTTGATGCCGGCCTCGTCACCGTCCTGCAGGTTGGCTATGCGGGTGCGGTAGTTGTGGGCTTCGGCATAGCGCAGATACATGCGCATCAGCATCGCTGCCCAGTCTTGGCTCTCGGTGCCGCCTGCGCCGGAGTTGATTTTGAGCACGCAGTCCATGGCGTCCTCATCAGCGCGAAGCATGTTTTTAAGCTCCAGAGCCTCCAGGGTGTTGAGTGCCTTGGCATAGGCCTCGTCCACCTCTTGCTCGCAGACCATCTCGTCCTTGTAGAACTCTAGCGACAGCTCCACCTCGCTGACGAGGCTTTGCAGCTCCTCGTAATTGCTGATCCAAAACTGCAGACCCTTCACCTTTTTCATCTGGGCCTCGGCTGCCTTGGCGTCGTCCCAGAAGTCGGGAGCCTGCGTGCGCAGCTGCTCTTCCTCCAACTCAATACGCTTGGAGTCGATATTGAGGTAGTGGCCGAGCTGCTGCGCACGCTCCACGAGTTGCTTATATTGGTCTTGCGTTATCAATTACGCAACCTTATTGAGCTTCTTGATAATCGAGAAGATAAACAGGGCTGCCACAAGGCAGATAGCCATCAGCACACCCCATACCACGTAGAGCTCCGTCTTGCCCCAGATGAGGGTGGGGATGCTCACGAGGAAGTTGCCGATAGCGGTGGCTACAAACCAGCCACCCATCATCATACCCTTGTACTTCGGCGGTGCCACCTTGCTCACAAACGAGATGCCGATAGGCGAGAGCAGCAGCTCGGCGAAGGTCAGGATGAGGTATGTGCTCACCAGAATGTTGGGGGTGACGTCGGCCAGGTGCTGCGGATTGGTGGCATTGGGTGCCGGCAGTCCGAGCGACGACATGGTCATCAGCAGATAGGCTGCAGCAGCCACAAGCATACCGAGACCAATCTTCACTGGAGCCTTGGGCTCCTTGCCTTTCTTGGCGAGCCAGCCGAAGATACCGATGCTCACGGGAGTCAGCAGCACTACGAAGCACGGGTTAAACTGCTGGAAGATAGGAGCGGCGATGTCGGCCTGTGCGCCCTGCTGATACTTGTATATCAGCCATACAGCACCCAGCACGATGAGGATGCCGTAGATGGCGCGCGCCTTGTTGCCCTTGCTCTGGAATACTCCAAACAGACCATAGACTATGAATATCACGGCTAGCAGATTGACTACATCAAACTCCATGGCGGTGAGGCCGGTAGCCTGGGTGGCCACATAGTCGCGGGCGAAGTAGGTGAGGGTAGCGCCGTTCTGGTGGAACGCCATCCAGAAGAAGATCACCACGGCAAACACGAGGCAGAGGCAGATAATCCTCTCCTTCGTCTGCGACGGGGTGAGTTCGTCACCTTTGTTCTCCACTGCGGCAGCGGCTGCCTCCTTCTTGTTGGGAGTCAGCACCTGCTTGAATGTGCTCTTGAATCCGTAGTAAATCATTATGCTGACAATCAGCGACACGCATGCCACGGCGAAAGCGAAGTGGTAGCTGTCCTGCTCGCTGATTCCAAGACTGCTCTGTGCCCACTCCATTATCTTGATGGCTGCGGTGGGGGCAAAGAGGGCGCCCACATTGATGAGCATGTAGAAGAGTGAGAAGCCGCTGTCGCGCTTGTCGGCATACTTGGGGTCATTGTATAGGTCACCCACCATTACCTGGAGGTTGCCCTTAAACAAGCCTGTGCCGAAGCTGACCAGTAGCAGTGCGGCAGCCATGGCTGTGATAGCCACGGTGCTGGCGCCAAGGGGGATGGCTAGTAGGGCGTAGCCCGCAAACATGATGAAGATGCCTATCGTCACCATCTTGGAGTAGCCCCACTTGTCTGCGGCGATACCGCCAAACAAAGGCAGGAAATATACCAGCATCAGGAAGCTGGAGTAAACGACGCCGGCCGTGCCACTGCTCCAGCCGAAGTTTGCCTGCAAAAACAGGATGAATACGGCAAGCATCGTGTAGTAGCCGAATCGCTCGCCCGTGTTGGCAAATGCCAGGGCCCATAGCCCTTTTGGTTGTCCTTCAAACATATATTTGTATTTTTATAAATTATTATTCCTTATGTCTTCCCCCTTTAGGGGGATAAGAGGGGGGCTCTTATTCCTTAATATTCGGTTCTTCCAATCCGATGCCCTTCTTCTTGTCCACTACCTTCAGCACAAGGCCGAGCACCAGAGCTGCCACGCCGAGGAAGGCGAGCATCACCAGTGGGGCGGTGTAGTCAAACTGGGTGGGGTCGGTCACGTCGGGGTTCGTCTTGTCGAGCACCTTGCCTATCAGCAGCGGGAACAGCCACAGACCGATATTCTGAATCCAGAAGATCAGCGCATAGGCCGAGCCGATTACCTTGGCATCCACCAGCTTGGGCACCGACGGCCATAGCGAGGCGGGCACTAGCGAGAACGACGCACCGAGCACCAATATGGTTAGGTAGGCTATCACGATGCCGCCCACGGCCGAGCCCTTGAACATCGGCAGCACAAAGGCGAATGTCAGGTGGCAGGCTATCAGCAGCAGCGAGCCGAGCACCAGCATAGTGGCGGCCTTGCCCTTATGGTCCACATAGCTGCCAAGGATCGGAGTGATACCTACGGCCAGCAAGGGGAATACGGCGAAGATGGCCTCGGCCGACTGGCGCATGTAGCCCATGTAGCAGTATATTACGAGCGCTATCACCGAAGTGATGAGCAGACCGTACTTCAGGTTCTTTTTCTTCTGGAAATTGCTGGCAAACGCGGCGGCAGCCACCACGAGCATAATTACATACTGCACGATGGTCACCGACTGGCTTGACCAGAAGGAGTCTGATGCGGGAGCCTCAAGCGTAAGGTTACATTGCAGCATGTTCACCGCATACTTCTGGAACGGGAAGATGGCACTGTAGTAGAGCACACACAGCAGGGCTACGAGCCAGAAACCGCTGGAGGTGAGTATCTTGCCTATATCGCTGACCTTAAACTGGTCGTCCTTCTCCTCTGCTTCGCCGGTCTGGGCGTCGAGCTTGCGGTCCATGAAGAAATAAACGATAAACATTATCAGCGCGATGCACAACAGTACTACGCCGAAGGCTACCGAGCGGCTCACGCTTACATCCTCGCCCAGATGAGCAAAGAAGGGCGAGAAGATCATACACGTGGCAACACCCAGTCGGGCCAGTGCCATCTCAGAGCCCATGGCCAGAGCCATCTCGCGGCCCTTGAACCACTTCACGATACCGCGGCTCACGGTGATGCCGGCCATCTCTACGCCGCAGCCGAATATCATGAAGCCGCAGGCCGCAAACTTCGCCGACGCAGGCATGCCTTCATAGAACGGCGACACGCCTAGCTCGTCAAAGCCGGGGATGTAGTTGAGATTGTTCGTAAACCATGTCTCCAGTCCGCTGCCGGCAAACGAGTCGCTCACGGCGTACCATTTTATCACGGCACCCACTAGCATCACTATTCCGGAGAGCACAGCGGTGAAGCGTACTCCCATCTTGTCCAGGATGATTCCCGCAAAGATGAGGAAGAATACAAACACGTTGAGGAACACCTCCGAGCCCTGCATCGTGCCAAACGCTGTGGAGTCCCAGCCGCGCGTGGTCTCCATCAGGTCCTTGATGGGCGAGAGGATGTCCATGAAGATGTAGCTGCAAAACATGGCAAAGGCCAAAAGCAGCAAGGCGGTCCAGCGCATACCGGCGCTGTCGCGTAGTGTCTTTCTAATTGTATCAGTCATAGTGTAAAGAAATTAATTTTTCAATCGGCAAATATACGCAAAAATGCTCGCTCTCTATGTAGAAGTTTATATTTTTTTACGATTTTTTTAATTATTGATGGTTTTTTGTTTGGATTGCGAAAAGAAAACGCTACTTTTGTAACTTAAATTGGTATAGTATGCCAAACTCTGTAGAAATAGATATCGAACGAGTGCTCCACGACAAGATGGGCAGCAAGGCTCGCTATGTGCCTCGCTTCGTGGTGCGATGGCTGAAAAAGATCATCCATCAGGATGACATGAACGGCTTCTTCCGCGCCCACAAGGACGAGGAGGGCGTGCAGTGGCTCAAGTCGGTGGTGGAGTACGCCGATATGCACATCACCGTCCATGGCCTTGACAATCTGCCTGCCGATGGCGACCATCACTTCACCTTCGCCAGCAATCACCCGCTGGGAGGTATCGACGGCGTGGCTCTCGGTGCCATCCTCGGCGAGCACTACGACGGTAACATACGCTATCTGCTAAACGACATACTGATGAACCTGCCGGGACTCCGTCCCCTGGGCGTGGCCGTCAATGTCACTGGCTCGCAGGGCCGCGAGGCGATGCTCAAGGTTGATGAGGTGTTCGCCTCCGACCACCAGCTCATCATGTTCCCCGCCCAGCTTTGCTCCAGGATGATAAAGGGACGTGTGCAGGACCTCCCGTGGAAGAAGGCCGTGGTGCAGAAGAGCGTGCAGCACCAGCGCGACATAGTGCCCATCCACTTCAGCGGACAGAACAGCAAGCGCTTCTACCGCATCGCCAACTGGAGCAAACGCCTCGGCCTCAAGGTCAATATCGCCATGCTATTCCTCGTTGATGAGCTCTACCGCAACATGCACAAGTCCTTCGACGTGCACATCGGCAAGCCCATCCCTTGGCAGACCTTCACCTCCGACCGCTCCTACTCCGACTGGGCACAGTGGCTACGTGCCCAGGTCTACGAACTAGAGAAATCTTAATCCTCAATCCTCAATCCTCAATCTTCAATCTAAGAAATGGAACCTATTATCCCTCCTATCGACAAGCAGGTGCTCAAAGCAGAGTTGACTCCCGAACGACAGCTGCGCCGCACCAACAAGAGCAACAACGAGATATACATCGTTACGTGGCAAGACTCGCCCAATGTGCTTAGGGAGATAGGCCGCCTGCGCGAGATAGCCTTCCGCGCTGCCGGTGGTGGCACAGGCAAGGCGCTTGACCTTGACGAGTTCGACACCTGCCCCAATCCCTACAAGCAGCTTATCGTCTGGAATCCCGAGGATGAGGAGATAATCGGTGGCTATCGTTTCTTCCCTGGTAACGAGATAACGCTCGACTCCCAGGGTCAGCCGCGCCTTGCCACAAGCCACATGTTCCATTTCTCCGACCGCTTCATTCGCGACTATATGCCGCAGACCATCGAGCTGGGCCGCTCCTTCGTCACTCTAGAGTATCAGAACACGGGCCGCTCGCTGGCCAAGAGCCTCTTCGCTCTCGACAACCTGTGGGACGGTCTCGGTGCACTCATCGTGGCGGTGCCCAACCTCAAGTATTTCTTCGGCAAGGTGACTATGTATCCCAGCTTCAGCCGTGTGGGCAGGGATATGATTCTCTATTTCCTCCATAAGCATTTCGGCGACAAGGACAATCTGGTCACGGCTCTCAAGCCTCTGCAGCTCGACACCTCTCCCGACTATCTGGCATCGCTGCTCACCGAGGACGATTTCAAGGCCGACTATCGACTGCTCAATGCCGAGGTGCGTAAGCTCGGCTTCAACATCCCCCCGCTCGTCAACGCCTATATGAGTCTCTCGCCCACCATGAAGGTCTTCGGCACCGCCGTCAACGATGAGTTCGGCAACGTCGAGGAGACGGGCATCCTCATCGCCGTCGATGAGATCCTCGCCGAGAAGCGTGTCCGCCACATCGACTCCTACGTCCGTGAGCATCCCGAGTCCGCCGAACTCCTCGGCAATGTCCTCAATCCCCCCTTCAAGAAGTAAAGAATAAGGAGTAAGGAGTAAGGAGTAAAGGAGGTAAGCCCCGTAGGGGTGTCAGATAACAGACGGGGGTGCAACCCCCGGTATGGACACAACCAACATAAGCCCCGTAGGGGCGTCAGATAACAGGCAGGCGGTGCAGTTTCCGCAGGAAACAAACCCCTGCAATAGACGTTAGACCAAAATAGCCCCGAAGGGGCGACACAACCACATGGCAAGCACCTTGGTTAAAATCGACATACACCTAATATTCCATGTAAAAAGTACGAGCACATATATGCGTGAATGCGATATGGAACGCGTCTTCGCGTATATAAGTGGCATTATTCGAAAAACGGGAAGCATCCCAATTATTGTCAATGGAATGTCAGACCATATACATATATTGTGTTCTTTGCCTAAAACAATTGCTTTGTCCGATTTAGTAAGGACGATAAAATCGGAAAGCAGCAGATGGTTGAAAGGAATAGATAAATGTTATGCTAAATTCGCATGGCAGGAGGGATATGGCGCATTTTCCGTGAGCCCAACTTTGTTGGAAAAAACAGAGAGCTATATTAAAAACCAGCAGGAACATCACAAGAAACGTTCGTCTGTTGATGAATACAAGTTGTTCTTGGAGGCACATGGTATAAATTATGATGAAAAATATGCGTTTATGGATTAATTGTGTCGCCCTTTCAGGGCTACTTGCGTTTCGCAACCTTGTGCAGGGGTTCAGGCATATTGTGCCTTCACCGCCTGCCTGTGTTCTGTCGTGCCGTCGGCACTGTCATGTGCGTTCGTGACGATGTTCCCTTCGCGCGTACACGCTAATTTAATAATGTAGGAGAAATGAGAAAGAGAGAAGTTTGGATCGACTGGATGCGCGTCATGGCATGCCTGATGGTACTCACCGTCCACAGCACCGAACCGTTCTACCTGGGTGGCGAGGGCTCCCTCATCCTCACGGCTGCCGACGCCCGTTGGGTATCCCTGTTTGACACCTTTGCGCGAGCATGCGTCCCCCTCTTCGTCGTGGCCAGCAGCTACCTGCAATTCCCTATCCACTATTCCACTGGCGAATTCCTGCGCCGACGCGCCCTGCGTGTGGTGGTGCCCTTCGTGGTGTGGACTCTGGTCTATGCCCTCGTCTGGGGTGAGCCGGTGGAGAACCTGCAGAGCCTGCTGCTCAACTTCAACTATGCCGCGGGCCATCTCTGGTTTGTGTATATGCTCGTGGGCCTCTACCTGCTTATGCCGTTGCTCTCGCCGTGGGCCGAGCGTGTCAAGAAGCGCGAGCTGCAGTTCTATCTCGCCCTGTGCTTCCTCGCCACCTTGCTGCCGTTCGTCAGGGCATGGGCTGGTGGAGAGCCTCCCGTTATGTACGGCCCCACGGGCATCCCTAACCCCGCTCACTATCCCCTCTGGGGCGAGGCAAGCTGGAACGCCTACGGCCTCTTCTATTATTTCTGCGGTTTCTTGGGCTATATGCTTCTGGGCCTCTATCTGCGCCGTTTCGTCGGCCAGTGGTCGTGGCGCCGCACTCTCTCGGTCGCCCTGCCGATGTGGCTCGTGGGCTTCGCCATCTGTTTCTTCGGATTTCTCTGGGCTGTGGACGCTGATGCCCAGGGTGTATTCCCCGTTGAGGGACCCACTGGCCTGGCTGCCGTGTGGGAAACCACGTGGATCAACGACACGGCCAGCGTTGCTCTTATGACCGTCGGATGGGTGCTCCTCTTCCGCAAGTTCACGGCCAGCGGACGTTTCTTCCAGCGCATCCTCCTGCCCGTCTCCAAGGCCAGCTACGGCGTCTATCTCTGCCACATGCTCTTGCTGGCCCTCATCAGTGGCTGGCTCCGTTCCTCTCTCGGCATTGGCACCTCCGCCGCCCTCGGCATCTGGACCACCCCCATCCAGATTCTCGCCACAGCCCTCATCACCTTCTCTCTCGCCTCCCTCTTCTGCGTCCTCGTCCAGCGTATCCCCCGCCTCGGCAAATGGATTGTCGGATAAGGCTGCAGAATAGGAAAATATTCTCCCCCTAAGCAATCAATAATTCTCCCCCTAAGCTAGGGGGAGTCCCCGAAGGGGGGAGGGGGTGTGTAAATGGAGGGGGTGTGTATAAATAAAAAAACAAAATAATGAACCAAGAAACGAAACCAAAGCGCACTAAAAATATAAGTATATTTAAGATGTTTCGCCGCACCTTGCGTAATAACTCTACTTCTGCGGAGGCGACATTGTGGAGTATCCTCAAGGGCAGACGAATAGGTGGGCTTAAGTTCCGACGACAATATAGTATAGAAAACAATATCCTTGATTTCTATTGTGTTGAGATAAAGCTTGCTATTGAACTAGATGGTGACTACCATTATCAAAGTCTAGTGGACAGCCATGACTATGAGCGTGATAGGTTCTTGGAGAGTAGATATGGCATTAAGACTTTATGCTTTGAGAATAGGATAGTCTTTGAACAGCCCGAAGTCATCGTCCAAGCGATATTGGAATCAACACACCCCTCCGCTCCTGTGGAGCACCTCCCCTAGCTTAGGGGAGGAAATGAAAAGGCAAAGATGAAAGATCCTGCCCCCAAGTTAGAAACACAGATTTAAGCAAGAATAGATTCTCCCCCTAAGCTAGGGGGAGTACGGCAAAGCCGGGAGGGGGTGTGTCCTCTGCGACTATTTATCTTCCCACAGCGAGCGTATTTGCAAAAATGCTGAGCGGACGCAGAAAAACAGCGAGCAGCGAAAATAAAACAGCGAGCGCGCGCAATTTTGATGCCCATCAAAATCAAAAAGCATGGGCACGAAATTTCATTTTGATGGGCATCAAAATTATTTCTTCTCGCATTTTTTTAGCGCGGGCTCGCTATTTTATCAACTCTCCTCGCTATTTTAAATTCTCTTTATAGGCTCTCCCCCTTTCAGAGGCTTTAATTCTGCCCCCTAAGCAAGATAAAATTCTGCCCCTAAGTTAGGGGAAGTCCCCGTAAGGGGGATGGGGTGTGCGACTGAGGTGTGGGAGTGAGGGGGTGTGTCAAGGAGCGTGTGAAGAAAAAGGTTTTTTATTCAAATACGCCCCATAAATTCACTGCGACTGAATAAATACGCGACTTTATTCAGCAAAAGGCATTTTTTTGTGCCAAAAAACTTGGTGGGAATAAAATAATGTGTATTTTTGCCTATCAATACATAATTTCGAGATAGAATACTATTTAATTAACTTTTTTATTAACCTTTTAAATTTTATCGCGTATGAAAAAGATATTAATGCCAATATTAATAATAGCGATGATGCATGCTGTTGTGTCATTTACAAGTCGAGATTTTTTTACACACATGAAGATTTGGCCGGATTCGGGATGGACGACAGACGCACAAGGTAACCTTCCTACGATTACTTTAATAACAGAAACAGACACATTTATTGGGACTCCACGTGCTGCTAATGTTCCATTTACGGTTTCAGGGGTAATCGGAATTGTTCCAATAACAAATTATTCTTGTACAGATAATCAAGGAAATACATATAGTATAACTACTCAGTGGTATTCTGGTATGTTATATCAAATTTCAATAGGTAGAGTATACCCTTAATATGGTCATAGAATATTTCTAACTATTTAACTAACTTTTTTATTAACCTTTTAAATTTTATCGCGTATGAAAAAGATTTATTCTTTAATTGCACTGCTTGCAATGTTTGTTGCAACAGTGGGCATCAATGCGCAGAAGTATCATCTGGTTCAGTTGGCTACAGAAATCCAGCCAGGTACTACTTATGCAATTTATTGCCCTCATGACAATGCAGCGGACAACCCTTACGCCAACAGTAATCCTGACATCAATGATGGCGGTTTGGGTGTTTCGCTCGTTGACGACTACTACCTCTGGCAGGTTGAAACTACTGGCGAGAAGTCTGACGACGGTTATGACCTCTATGTGCTGAAGAGCGTTCTTCGGGATGCTTATTGGCAGGAGGAGAACTTTGAGGGTGAGAACCTTGGTAAAGATGGATATGATTTGCACAACTATGCAGGTTGTAACGCTAGCTTCGGCCCGAAAGAGACCGCTATGCGCATGGTTATCGTAGAGTCCAACTCTACTGGTGATTGGCGTTCGGAAGCTCTGGAGAGCAAAGGTTTCGCTATCTCTCGTAACAAGACTGTTATTCAGGAAGACGGAAGCGAGTGGCATCTAAAGCTCGGTTTCCAGAATCATAACCTTGGCTTCACTCCTTGGACTGGCGAGAATTATCCTTGGGAGTTCTGGACTGTAGAAGAGAATGGCCCGAGGGAGAAAGTTCAGGAACTTGTTGACCTCATTGCTGAGGCCGACATCACTTACCTGAGCGGTGATGATCCCGGTATGTATAAGGCTGATGTTGTGAAGGCATTTGATGATGCTTACGCAGCTGCTGTTGATGCTCTCTCTGAGGCTACTACTACAGACGACCAGTTCGCTGAACTGTATCAGACTCTGTCGGATGCACGTAATGCTCTCTATGCTGAGGATGTTACCGTTCCTGTGCACGAAGGTTACTACTTTATCGTAAGTGGTTACAGCGAGTTCTTCAAGCAGCAGGGTGTAGAGAAGGGTGTTTATGTTGCCGACGTAGCAAAGCCCGTTAGATGGATGGATTTTGATCAGGCTACCGCAAAGGAGAACAAGAAGTACGAGTTCCTCTGGCACCTCACTCCCTACAATGACGGCTGGAAGCTGACCAACGTGCTCTATGGCTATGACTACAATGGTCCCAATGAAGACGGCTATTCCAAAAAATGCTACGTTACGCAGAACTCAACCCGCACTGTTTACTTCAAGTCCCTTGGCCAGAGCCAGTGGTTGCTATACAACAGCTACAACTCTCACGGTATGCATACCGAGAGCCACAGCGCTGGCGGTGGCAAGAGTGGTGACATCGTAACTTGGGACACCGGTGCTGATAATGGTTCCGCATGGTATCTCCGCACTGTAACCGACCAAGAGTTCATTGACGCTGCTCTCGAGTACCGTGCACAGCGGGAGCTCATAGCAAAGGTTGCTCCTCTGGCATCTGAGGGTACCGCTCTGTATGACAAGCTCTTCACTGTAGCTCCCAACTTTGATGCTCCGCTCATCACCGAGGTTGACGACACCAAGGCTCCGGGTGAAGAGGGAAGCCAGTTCTTCTCCAACTGCAAGGAGGCTGTTGAGGGTACTTATGCGTGCCTCATCGACGGTGTAACCACCGCTCACTACAACTACAACAGCACTTCTGGCGAATACCAATATACTACTGCCGGTAACTATTCGTATGATGCAGCCACAGACAAGTATGTATATCAGTTCTTCCACTCCAAGTACAGTTCATTCGCATGGCCCGATGCTCACCAGGCAAATACTCCTTACTTAGCAGTGGATATCAGCAAGAATCCTGTCAGCGAGTTCGTGCTCCGCACCGCACGCCGCTTCAATGCCGGCTCCACCGACACCACCCGCACCGACGTGCTGAGCCAGCCCACTCAGATTGCTATCTATGCCAGCAACGATACCACCGGCTACACCGAGGGTACCGATACTTGGGAGAAGATAACCACCATCAATCCTTATGGTGTTGCCGGTGGCCAGTACTATGTATCCAATATTATCCAGCTGGGTAAGACTTACAAGTATCTCCGCTTCGACATGGAGGCAATGACTGGTAGCACCGCTTACTTCACCTATAGTGAGTTTAACCTCTATCCCGCTACTATCAGCGAGGATGTTTCGCAGTACTACTATGTTGACGGCATGAAGGATGCAGCCGACGCTCTGAAGGCTGAGATCACCGCTGCACGCAAGGCCGTGGACGATGGCACCGTTACCGAGCAGACCATCACCGACCTGCAGGCTGCTATCGATGCTGTCAAGGCTCTCTATGTTGATGCCAACGGCATGCTCGCTGACATCGCTACAGCAGAGAAGGAAATCGCCGGTGCTGTAGTTGGTGACAACTTCGGTAACATCAAGACTGATGCTACTGTTGCCGCTTATCAGACTGCTGTTGACGTTGCTAAGCGTATCGATGTTTCCGGTGCTCTTGACAAGGACGCTATCGACGCTGCTATCCAGAGACTCAAGGAGGCTCGCAACGCTATGCTCAATGATATGGTTGTGCCCGAGGCTGGCAAGTGGTACTACATCGTTAACGCTAACGATGAGGACAGCTACTCTGAGGAAGGCACCATGTATGCTGGCGTTGCTAACAACACCGCTAATGTAAACTGGCTCCAGAATATCGACGGCACTCTCGACGACAACGGTACCGCTATGTGGCAGTTCATCCCCGTTGAGGGCGATACTCCTAATGTATTCTACATCCAGAACATGGGTACCGGCCTCTACATGGGTAATGAGAGCGCCAACGCATACTCAAGGACTACCACTATGTCCAACGAGCCTATACCATTTGAGGTTGCCATCAACCTTGACAATGGTAACGCTGTTTACATCATCAGCCAGAAGGACAACTCCGCTCGCGTAGGTCTCCACTGCGCTGCTGCTGGTAAGGCTATCGTTGGTTGGTATGCTAACTCTACTGCTCACGCTTCTTACTGGACCTTCCGCGAGGTTGATGCAGATATCGAGGGTGTTGTAATTCCTGTTGTCGCAGGTGGCACTCGCATTCAGACTCTCCCGTTCGCTGTTGAGGGACTCGCCGAGTTCAACGACGGCATCCAGTTCTATGCTGTTAAGAATATGACCAAGACTGCAGAGGCAACTGGTGATGTTACCACTGTAGAACTCTACAAGAAGGACACCTTCGCTGCTGGCGAGCCTTTCGTAGTAGTAGTTGACGAGGAGACCAACGACCTGCTCGTTCCCGCTCCCTCCACTGATGCCATCGTTGACAAGGCTGGCACCGCCAATGGTCTTGTGGGTGGACTCAACATCACCCCGATACCTGCTGGCAAGGCTTACTTTGCTAACCACGCAGCTACCGAGGAAACTGAGGCATACGTAGAGCTCAAAGTTCTTGAGGAGACAGCTAACATCGCTCCTCTTAAGGGCTATGTTGATCCCGCTTACTTCGAGGGAGAAGTTGAGGGCGTAGATACCGAACTCACCTTCGAGGCTGTTGGTCTCGATTGGGCTGCTTCTGGCGCAGAGCCCGCCGACGTTAATGGCGACGGTAGCAAGAACACCGCTGACGTAGTGGCTGTTTACACCTTCATCGAGAAGGGCGCCGAGAGCGGCTTCACCCGTGAGGCAGCCGACGTTAACCGCGACACCAACGTTAACACCGCTGACGTAGTTGCCATCTACACCGCTATCATCGGTAACGCTGGCAGCAAGAGCTTCGCCAAGAGCGGTGGCTTCTATCCCGGTGCTGAG
>JAFTAJ010000041.1 GCA_017458585.1 Bacteroidaceae bacterium | reverse complement strand
GGTTGCCTCGACTGCGGTGATACCGTTGGTCGGGTTGGTGAGGTAGAGGGTTACGGGAATCTTCGACAGATCGTCGGTGCTCTCCACGAGGATGGTCAGCACGTTGTCGCTTCCGTCGATGGTCTCAGCACCGGGATAGAAAGCGCCAGACTTAGCAAAGCCATTGCTGCCAGCGTTACCGATGATGGCGGTGTAGATGGCAACTACGTCAGCGGTGTTAACATTGCTGTCACCATTTACGTCAGCTGCCTCGCGTGCGAAGCCACTGGCGGCACCCTGCTCGATGAAGGTGTAAACAGCAACTACGTCGGCGGTGTTCTTGCTGCCGTCGCCATTAACGTCGGCGGGCTCACGGTCGCTTATCGCGTTGATATCACCAACAATCACAAGGGTTGCAGCGGTCTCTACGTCCTCAACCTCTCCGCGATATGTGGCAGGATCGATAACACCAGTCATAGCACCGAAACCACCCGAGTAGGGGATAAATTCCTTACCAGTAGATACGGCTACATTTGAGAATGAGATACCGTGGAGACCACCAACGATACCATTAGCTACGAAGCTGTGAGTGTGGTCAACGATGTCACCTGTCGGGAACGGGATAACGAGATCGAAGTCCTCGAAGGGTGCTTCGTCTTCAGGACTCTCCCATGCGCCGAGGCCGATGATGCAAGGCTCGCCAGCATCGAAGTGTGCCTTCTCATAAAGCTCAACAGTGGTAACCATTTCACCAGCCTCGTTGGACTCCTGAGTCATCTTCTTTACAGCATAGGTGTGAACATCCTCGTTGTACTCAGCAAGGTCGTCAATTGCGAACGGCACAGCCATTACGTCGATGAGGTTCATGGCAAAGACGCCAATGGAGATAGCCTCCTGCTCTTCGGGATCAACCTCGATCAGAGTCCATACAGAAGCAGCGTCAACAGACGGATGGCAAACTACGTCAGCATCATAGCCCTCGGGCCAGATTGCGAGGTGACTCTTGTTCTTGGAACCACGCGGGTAGAAGTAGAATCCACCGTTGCCAGCGATAGCGATTTCGTAAGGAACGGGAGTCTCGCTAACAGGCAGGTTGATGTTGTCGCCTGCGTAGTCGCCCAGGTAGTAACCAGTGTAGAGGTTCTGAACAGCAAAGAACTCGGTGCCCTCAACAGGAACGAAGCGCCACATAGCACTCGGGTTGTTGTCGGCATTGAGGCTCATGCTGCCCTCGTCGAAGAGACCCCACTTGGTGATGGAACCGTCAGCGTAGTTCTTGTTGAGATAGATGGCATTACCATTGCAGAAGGCATCCTCTGCACCAGCATCGCCTGTGCGCTCGGTATCCATATTTACGATGAAGTACCACTTGCCCTGCTCGAAGCTCTTGATGCCAGCCATAAAGGCAGCCTTAGCCTCGCGAACAGCCTTCTCAGCAGCCTTCACGGTTGTAGGATTAATAGGATCGGTGAATGCAGTTGCGCGTGCATCGGTAATAGCTGCCTGCAGAGCGTCAGCGAGTGCCTGGTCAGAGAGCTGACCCATCTCATCGCCAACCTCAATGACGGCGAGCATCTGCTCACTCTCGGCAATAAGAGCGGCAAGAGCGGTGGTGTCGGCAAACATCTCCTTAACTGCTTCAACAGCAGCCTTCATATTCTGGATGTCCTCGTCGGTAGCGGTGTTGTTGGTAACAATCTCGCGCATTGTGGGGAGGATCTCATTCAGAGCGTCAGCCTTTGGAGCCAGACCCTCGGTGGTGTAGTACTGCGACTTGGTCTGGTTAACCTTAGCCTCGTACATCTGGAACTCGGAGAGAGTGAAGTAAGAACCACCGTTGGCGTTCTCGGTTACATAGAATGCAACGCGGTCAACGGGCTTGCCAAAGTCGAAGGTGTAGGTTGCGGGCAGGGGCAGAGAGCCCATGTCGATACCAGTGCCGATAGGACTACCGAATACAGTGTCACCGGCTACGGTGTTGTAACCATAGAGGTTGATTGTCTTAGGACGCTCGTTGGCACCCCAAGTCTTCCAGTTAGGATTGGAACCACGTCCCTCGGGGTCGCGCGTATTATATACAAAGGTAATCATCTGCTTTGGCTCCTTGAGCACAATGCGGAGATAACCCTCACCCTGCATGTAGGTGGTGTCGTCCTCGTCAATCAGGAACTCATACTTGTCGGCAAATGCAACACCCTGCTTGCGGATGGTGGAGATGGTCAGCTGGTTGTCCTCTGCGGGCTCCTCCTTGGCACCGCCGCTGACGGTGGTGATGAGCTTCTCAGAGTAGTCAGGCTCATAGGTGAAGAGCTTGTTGTAGAGCTCGGTACCATCAGCAACGAGTTCGCGGAGTTCGCGAGTGCGCTGAGCCTGAGCACGAGCCTCATCGAAGGCGTCGATAGTAGCCTGGTCGGTAATCTTGCGGAGATACCAGCAGTTGTACTGGTCGCTAACAGTACCGCCATCAGCCCACTGTCCCCAGTTGTGGAGGAGACCTTCGTTGTCGGCAGGAGTGCCAGTGCCGGTAAGGCCTGCACAGTAAGAAGTGCTGTGCTCGCTGTGGCTACCCCAGAACCACTTACCTACGCACTTGCCAGCATCGTAGTAGCGGATGTTCTGCGGCTCATCCTTACCAGTGGTAACAGGAATACGTACGCCGTACCAGTTGGTGGGATTGCCCACGTAATAGCCGGTCAGCAGGTGCTGTACCCACCATTCGTTCTCCTCGTCAGCCTTGGTAACCTCGAATACGAAATTAGCATCCTCAGCATCGAAGGTCTTGTAGCCAAGCCTCATATCGCCATCAGGAATATATGCAGCTTTCTCGTGGCCATACTCATTGAGATACTTCTCAAATGCGATAACGAAATAGTAGTAGCCCTCGGTGATGGGCACATAGGTGCTGGTGAGAGCCTTGTGAGCAGCCTTGAGCCTGTCGATCATAGCCTTGAGCTCCTCGTTGTCGGTGCTGGTGATGGAAAGCTCAAGACCTTCCTGCATTGCCTGATTGTAAGCATTCACTGCCTCCTCGCTATAGAAGCCAGGATCGGTGCCTGCAACATACTCGCCCTCCTCCAGATACATATCGATAAGATCCTGAAGGTCGCCCAGGAAGTCTTCCTCATAGCTTACGCCATATACATCCCACTGGTTAGTGTCGGTGTATCCCCAGAACCAGATGTTCTCTGCGCTGTTCCAAGAGCCAAGATAGGCGAAATCCTTGTACATATTCTCACCGGTAGAGTAAACAAAGCCTACTGATTTGTCGGTAGCCTTCTTACCGGAGTGGTTACGCCAGCTGGCAATAGTCTCCTCGGTGTACTCTGCGTCATCGCGGAAGATATGGTTGCCGTCTTCGTCAACCATGGAATCCCACTCATCAAAGCTGTAGGTGTTGGACCAAGGAATGTCCTCACCGCAGGAGATAATCTGCAGGTTTGCAGCATTAGCGGGGTCAGGAGTATAGGAGATGGTACCCCATCCGCCGTTGTACTTCATGTAACCGTTCATTCCTTCTTCGCGAGTCGGATCATCGATTGCGCGCTTCAGATAAACGGTAGGAGCACCGGTACGGATGTCAATCGGTCCTTCCTCCACCACATAGATGTTCTCATCAGTCAGGATTCCGGCAGCTGACTCCTTGTATCCAGCCAAGAAGCGTCCTTCCTCATAACCGCTGAGGTTGATGAACTCCAGAACAATGGTGTCGCCCACATGGATATCGCTGGCTCCCTTCTGGTCGCCCAATACCCACTTAGCGTCAACATTGCTCATCATTGCTCCCATCAAGATGGTGAGCATCAAAAGTAAATACTTTTTCATAGAGTTTAATGTTTTAAAAAAGGGTTAATAATAATGGAAAAAGATGTTTCGATACTATAATTCAGCGTGCAAAGATAATACTTTCTTTTGATATAACGTTAATAAAGTGTTAAAATATTCTTTTTTCCTATAGTTGTGTCGGCTAATTCTGAATTTTTCTTGTATTTTTGCAGCGAAAACATTTTTAAAGCGAATTAAACACACAAATAACCCTAAAAACACACAATTATGATTGCACTTATCATTATCATTGCTATCGTTGTGATCCTCGCCATTTGGTGTGTGAGCATCTACAACAATCTTGTGCGCATGCGCAACAACCGCGAGAATGCCTTCGCCAACATCGACGTGCAGCTGAAGCAGCGTCACGACCTCATCCCACAGCTTGTAGCCACAGTGAAGGGCTACGCAGCCCATGAGAAGAGCGTACTGGAGAACGTGACCGCAGCCCGCGCCGCCGCCATGAACGCCACCAGCATCAACGACAAGATTCAGGCAGAGAATCAGCTGACCTCCGCACTGGCAGGCCTCAAGGTGAGCCTCGAAGCCTATCCTGACCTGAAGGCCAACCAGAACTTCCTGCAGCTGCAGGGCGAAATCAGCGACATCGAGAACAAGCTCGCCGCATCGCGCCGCTTCTTCAACTCCGCCACCAAGGAGCTCAACAACGCTGTGCAGACCTTCCCCTCAAATATCTTTGCAAATATGTTTGGTTTCCACACCGAGCCTATGTTTGAGGTTCCGAAGGAGGAGCGCGCCACTTACGACCAGGCACCTGAGATTAGCTTTTAATGAAGTACGTAGGACTATATAGTCAGCAGCGCAAGAACAATCTGCGCTCCACCTTATTATTACTATTGTTTCCGGCGGTGGTGATAGGCTTGGTGTTGGCATTCAGCTACATCATGGCATATATTGAGACTCATGACAGTTCTTTTTACAGCCCCAGAGCCATACACACCATCGCCAGCGACTATTTCATCAGCATAGTGCCGTGGGCAGTAGCAGTGGTAGGCATCTGGTTTGTGATAGCCTATTTTGCCAACACCAGCATGATACGCCACGCCACAAAAGCCAAGCCGCTTGAGCGCAAAGAGAATCCCCGAGTCTATAACATCGTGGAGAATCTGACGATGACCTGCGGTATGGACATGCCGGAAATAAATGTCATTGACTCGCCAGAGCTCAATGCCTTTGCATCAGGCATAGACCGCAAGTCGTACACCGTCACCGTCACTACAGGTCTGTGCGACACGCTTGACGACGAGGAGCTGGCGGGCGTAATCGGCCACGAACTGACCCACATCCGCAATCGCGACACACGCCTGCTGATTGTGAGCATAGTGTTTGTGGGCATTATGGCCGCGCTGATGAGTATAGCCCTCAGAATACTATGGAACACCTTCCTCTGGGGAGGCGGTGGGCGCAGCCGCAGCCGCAACAGCCGCGACTCCAACGGCGGAGTGGCCATCATCGTCATCTTTGCCATCGCCGCTGTACTCGCAGCCCTGGGTTACTTCTTCACACTGCTCACTCGCTTTGCCATCAGCCGCAAGCGCGAGTATATGGCCGATGCCGGCGGAGCAGAGCTCTGCGGCAATCCTCTTGCCCTGGCCTCGGCGCTGCGCAAGATCAGCGAAGCGCCGTATGCAGCCCGTGACGGTCACGAAGATGTGCAGCAACTGTTTATCATACAGCCGATGGCGCTGAAAGGTGGCAGCGTGAGCAATTGGTTCCGCAGGCTGTTCAGCACCCACCCCTCAACGGAAAGCCGAATCGCTTTCCTCGAGCAGCTGTAAGTCCTGCGGCGCACCATCCGCTCAACAAATACCGAAAATACCCTTTTCAAGAACTTCAGCACTTCGCGCTGTATCAAGGCTATTGGCAAGAGGCCGATTGTAATTTCACATTACATCACCTTCTTGCCAATAGCCTTTATAATCCTGACGGATTTGAAAGTTCTTGAAAAGAAAAATACAGAAAACTACCGCCTACTGTCAGAACATATACATATGACCCTTTTCACTATCGTAATAGTATCTTTCACATTCATCTCTCGGAGGTGCAAAATTGTACAGCAAGCCTATCCTGTTGCCAGTGAGCCGCATATAATTCCACAGCTGCTGCCTATGTTCTTTGCACAGTGACTCCACCGCCTTGCACTCCACAAAAATATTGTGCTTACAAAAGAAATCGACATAGTGTTTGTGCTTGATTACCTGCTGATGAAACGACACCGAGAAGTAATACTCCTTTTCAAACTCTATGTCCTTCTCACGCAGCAGTATTGCCAGCGCATCTTGATACATATACTCGTTAAGAAACGGGCCCATTTCCGCGTGTACTTCCTGGCACGCCCCTTGCACATCATACACGTAATTACGCAGCTGCACGGCAAGGCTTGGATTTACCTCCTTGAGTTGAGTAATTTTGAATATCATTTTATTTTAGCGTAGCGATGTATTTTTCAATGAGAGAAGAGGGCTCCGCCATCTTATGCGGATTTTACTGTAAAGGCGCGAGCTTGCTCGCAGATTTTCAGGAAAACGCCGCATAACGTGCACAGCACATCTCTCATTGATGTATTTTTTGTATTTGTTTCTCATAAGGGGCAGTAGCACGGTGGCGGCGGGGCTTCAGCCACTCGTGGTAAAGGATGTGGGCCACAAAGAGAAGGATTAGCGCTGAGTTAAATCCGAGTCGCAGCCACGCCGGCCATGACTTAGGCATCAGCATCATTGCGGCAGTAAACAAGGCGGCAATCAACACATAGACAGCAATAGAGCCAAGGGGATAGCGTATAGGGAACTTGCGCTGCCCGACGAAATAAGAGAGCAATGTAGCGGTACCATAGCCGGCGACACCGCCCCAAGCACACGCCATGTAGCCAAACTTGGGAATAAAAATAATATTTACCGCTATGAGCACCAGGCAGCCTGCCACCGAGAACCAGAGGCCCCAGATAGTGCGGTCGATAAGCTTATACCAGAACGAAAGGTTGAAATACACACCCATAAGAATCTCGGCAACCATCACTATCGGCACCACGCGCAGACCCTTCCAGTAGTCGCGCCCGATGATGTACTTCAGCACATCGAGCCAGCCCACCACAACGAGGAATGCCAGCAGGGTAAAGACAATAAAATACTTCATCGCCTTGGCGTAGGTCTCGCGGCTATCGCTATCTTTGGCCTTGCCGAAGACAAAAGGCTCGTAGGCATAGCGGAAAGCCTGGGTTATCATGGCCATAACCATAGCTATTTTCACACACGCGCCGTAAATGCCCAGCTCCACTTCGCCCTGCAGTCCGGTGCGCACATAAGGATAGATAATCTTATCGGCAGCCTGATTTAGAATACCCGCTACGCCCAATATCAATATAGGCCATGAATAAGAAAGCATCTGACGCAGCAGCCGCGCGCTGAAAGACCAACGTATCTTTATCAGGTCGGGAATAAAGAACAAAGTGACAAACGACGTGCAGACCAGATTGATGCTAAACACATAGAACACATCGGTCTTTCCCAGCACGATGAAATACAGCACATTGATGCCTATATTCAGAACAATAAACAGCAGCTTCAGCGAGGCGAAACGCACAGCGCGGTTCTGAAAACGCAGGAAAGAAAAGGGAATTGCCTGCAATGCATCGAGAGCCACCACAGTCGCCATCATCAGCACCAAGACCTGACGGTCGCCATAGCCGATAAGCTCTCCAATTTGTCCGATGAAACCGAAGATTACTACAAGGAAAACAGCCGTAAGAACACCCACGATGAGCATTGCTGTGGAGAACACCGTGTCAGGCTTCTCGCCCTCCTTATTGGCGAAGCGAAAAAGAGTCGTCTCCATGCCAAAAGTGAGCAGCACAAGTATCAGCGCAGTGTAGGCGTAAAGATTGGTGACCACGCCGTAGCCACCCGAAGCAGCAGAGATTTTGGCCGTATAGAGCGGCACCAGCAGATAGTTGAGAAACCTGCCCACTATGCTGCTCAGTCCATAAACAGCCGTGTCCTTGACCAGAGACTTGAGATTAGCCATTCTTTTCGCCTTTTACGGCGCGAATTTAATCATTTTCCCGCGTTTCTCCACAATTTCGCATCGTTTTTCAGCCACCTGCCCGTTTTTTAGAGTATGCGGAATCATTTTTTCACTCTGCGGAAAATAGAAATAACGCATCTCGCGCGGAAAAAAACAGAGCAGATTTATTTTTCTTAGCTAAGGTTAGAACTTTTCTTAACTAAGAAAAGATGTTTTCTTAGCTAAGGTTAGGGCTTTTCTTAGCTAAGGAAAGAACTTTTCTTAGCTAAGAAAAACAAATGAGCACGCGATTTTTCTGCGAGAGAACGTAATTTGGCGAGCTGAAATCGGCTTCTTTCGGTGGGCGGTAAGGCTAAACATTTCTTAACGCGCGCGTACATTATTATAATATATTATAAGAAAATGGGAATTTGGGCCACTTTATTTTGCCGTGTCGCAGAAAAAGTGTACTTTTGCGGAATAACAGAAACCAACGCTTGAAATGGAACAGAAGATAACAAAGATTACAGGCGGTCGCGTCTTCACCCCGCAAGGCTGGGTGAAAGACGGCACCGTGGTTGTGAACAACGGCAAGATAGCCGAGGTGAGCAGCGGCAACATCGACGTGGCCGGTGCCGAAGTGATTGACGCCAAGGGTATGGATATTGTGCCCGGCGGCATAGAACTGCATATCCACGGGGGAGGTGGGCGCGACTTCATGGAAGGTACGGAAGAAGCTTTCCGCACTGCCATCGCCGCCCACATGAGATACGGTACAACGAGCATCTACCCCACCCTTTCCTCGTCGTCGGTGCCCATGATCAAGGCCGCCCTCGCCACCTGCGAGAAGCTGATGGCCGAAGAGAAGTCGCCCGTGCTGGGTCTGCACCTCGAGGGGCCGTATTTCAACCCCGGCAAGGCAGGCGCCCAGATGCCCGAGTATATCACTCCGCCCATCCCCGCCGACTATGAGCCCATCATCGACGGCACCAAGGCGCTGAAGCGCTGGGACGAGGCTCCCGAGCTGCCAGGCACCACTGAGTTCGGCCGCTACTGCACCGACCACGGCGTGCTGGCCGCCATTGCCCACACCAAGGCAGAGTATGTGGATGTGAAGCGCGCGTGGGACGCAGGTTTCCGCCATGTCACCCATTTCTACAATGCCATGCCCGGCTTCCACAACGTGCGCGAGTTCAAGCACGAGGGTACGGTGGAGAGCGTTTACACCTTTCCCGAGATGAGCGTGGAGATGATAGCCGACGGCATCCATGTGCCGCCCACTATTCTGCGCATGATCTACATGGTGAAGGGTGTGGAGCACACCGCACTCATTACCGACGCGCTGGCCTGCTCCGCCAGCGACAGCGATGTGGCTTTCGACCCGCGTGTGATACTGGAGGACGGTGTATGCAAACTGGCCGACCGCTCGGCTCTGGCCGGCAGCATAGCCACCATGGACCGCCTCATCCGCACCTGCGTGCAGATGGCCGAGATACCGCTGGAGGATGCCATCCGCATGTCGTCGGAGACCCCAGCCCGCATCATGGGCGAGCTTGGGCGCAAGGGAACGCTGGAGAAAGGCAAGGATGCCGACATCTGCGTCTATGACAGCGATGTGCAGATTCACTTTGTGATGCAGCAGGGCAACATCGTAAGGAATGAGCTGTAAGCTGCTGGTAGATATAGGCAACAGCGGGGCCAAATACTCATTCGCCAACGGCGAAGAAATTGAAGACCCCGAGCGCGTGGCCAGCGGTGAGGCGTTGACCTCTCTCTGCGAGGCTGCCAAGCGACGCGGCGCAGATAAAGCGATTATCTGCTCCGTAGCAGGCAAGCCCACTGACCTGATTCGTCTGCTCAAGAGTTTGAGGATAAAGGTTGTGCTACTGGACAAGGACACTCCCCTTCCGTTCACAATTGCATATAAAACGCCCAAGACCTTCGGCGCTGACCGCGTGGCCGCCGTGGCAGGTGCCATGGCTCAATGGCCCGGCGAAAACCTGCTGGTGGTTGATGCCGGCAGCTGCGTCACCTACGAGGCATGCGCCGCCGACACCTACATTGGAGGCAACATCGCGCCCGGACTGCGGATGCGGTTGCGCGCCATGCACGAACGCACCGCACTACTGCCCGAGGTGGAGCCCGACGGCGAGCTTCCTTTGTTTGGCAACAGCACCGCCACGGCACTGCGCTGCGGAGCACTACGCGGCATACAATATGAGATAGAGGGGTGCGCCCGCGCGATGGAGCAGCAATGCGGCAAACCGCGCGTAATACTTACCGGTGGGGATGCTCCCCTGATAAGCAAAACTTTAGACATTGAGGCAATCGTAGACCGCTCATTGGTACTGCGAGGCCTGAACCATATACTACAATATAATGAAGACAAGATTTAGAGGAGCAAGACTCCTACTGGCAATAGCTGCCACGGCACTCGCACTACAGGTCTCCGCCCAGAGCAGCGGCACCAACTCGCCCTACTCGCGCTACGGTTGGGGCATACTGGCCGACGAGGCCATGGGCTTTAACAAGGGTATGGCCGGAGTTGCTATTGGTATGCGCGACCCTAACATTATCAACCGCCAAAATCCCGCCTCCTACTCGGAGATGGATTCGCTACGATTCCTTTTCGACATAGGTCTCTCGCTTCAAAACAGCTACATGCGCGAGAGCGGCACTAAGGTCAATGCCCATAACTCCACGCTTGACTATCTGACCGCTGCCTTCAGGCTCAAAAAAGGCCTCGGCGTCTCACTGGGACTACGTCCGTTCACCACTATCGGCTACGACTTCAAGTCCACCACCGAGATGGACGATATTGATGGTCTCGGCTCCAAGACCTCCACATCAACCTATAGTGGCGATGGCGGTCTGCACGAGTTATACGGCGGTATCGGTTGGCAACCGCTGAAGGGACTGTCAGCCGGCGCGAATGTGAAGTACATCTGGGGCGACTACAGCCACAAATCCGCTGTCACCTACAGCGAGACAAGTATCAACACCCATACACGCACTTACGAAGGACGGCTAAACACCATAGGCTTCGATTTTGGCCTTCAGGGAGAGAAGAAACTAGGTAAGAAAGACCGTGTCGTTGCCGGTGTGACATACACTCCCGGCCGCTTAACCGGCCAAAAGTCCACCTTCATCAACACCCAGAGCAACACTGCCACAGGCAGTAATGCTGACACCATGACAATAGCCCATGCCTATCGTCTGCCGACATGTGTAGGCTTAGGTCTGAGTTGGAACCACGACTATCAGTGGACTGTAGGGCTCGACTACACTCTGCAAAGATGGAGCAGATGTCGTTTCCCCGAACTGCGCGAACAGGGCGGCACCACCAGATATGTTGCCACCAAGAACAGTTTCCAGGATCGCCATCGCATTGCCGCCGGTGTAGAGTTTGTGCCCAATCCACGCGGCATGAAGGTGAGAGACCATATCTGCTACCGCGCCGGTGTGGCATATTCCACCCCCTACGCCAAGGTAAATGGCGAAAAAGGCCCCAAGTCCTTCCTTGTCAGCGCAGGAGCAGCCTTCCCAATAGTAAACAAATACACCAGCCATTCCGTTTTGAATGTGTCGGCTCAGTGGGAGCACATGCAAGCCTCCACCACCGGAGCCCTCAAAGAGGACTATCTGCGCCTCTGCGTGGGCATCACATTCAGTGCACGCTGGTTTGAGAAGTGGAAGGTGAGATAGCGACATGCGCCATGAGGAAACTCCTTATTATATTTTGCGTAACAGCCGCCTTTGCCTTCGCTGCTTGCGGTGACAGCAAGCCACCCTCGGCCAACGCCATCAGACAAAGAGACTCCACGTCAGTTATGACCTCCTACGGCGTGAGCAAGCTGATCTCCGACTCAGGACTTCTGCGCTACAAGGTGATTGCCGAGGAGTGGCGCATCTATGACCGCACCAATCCCCCGCGCCATTCCTTCCCCAAGGGTCTGCTGCTGGAGCGTTTCAACCAGCAGTTTCACATCGAGATGTTTGTAACTGCCGACACCGCCTACTGGTACAACCAAAGCCTGTGGGAGCTGCGCGGACGTGTGAAAGTATGGAATATGGACGGCACCGTGTTTGACTCGCAACTCCTTTATTGGGATATGAGCAAGCACGAGTTTTACTCCAACGTCTATTCCCACATCAAAACCCCCGATAAAGAAGTGGAAGGCACTAGTTTCCGCTCCGATGAGCAAATGCGCCACTATACCATCAATAATTCGCGTGCCGTATTCCCCATTCCAGATGAAACCACCGACGAAACTGCAGACTCCATAAAGGCTGCAGAGCAGAACGAAACTCCACAGCCCACCACGGTGGTGCCGCCGCGTACTCCACAGAAAGCTACTGCCACTGAGAGCAAGAATTTGCCCCCAGGAGGACACTTCAAATAATTATTTTTCCACTTATTTCGCAAAAAGTAACGCAAAAACATCAAGTATATGCAATCTTTTTTCTAATTTTGCAGCTTGAAATGCCGAAAAGGCTCCATTTAATAACCTTATCAGACAATAAAAACAAAACAATAATAACATGGCAGCTATTCAAGGAATTAGAAAACACGGTAAGTTGCTGATAGTAGTCATCGGTCTTGCACTCCTCGCCTTTATCACTGAGGAGTTCTTCCGCGCTACGGAGGCACAGAGAAATCAAAACAGTGGAGTAATCTCCACCATCAACGGCAAGAAAATCCACTCGCAGGAGTACAGCCAGCTGATTGAGTCTTATAAGTCCTACCTCTCTATGACGCAGGGCAAGACCACCTTCACTGACGACGAGGACGCCGCTCTGAAGGAGCAGGCCTGGCAGAGCTTTGTCAGCAACAAGCTGATTGAGGCAGAGGCAGAGAAACTGGGTCTCACCGTCACCGATCAGGAGATGCGCAACGTGCTGGCAGAGGGCACAAACCCGATGCTTGCGCAGAGTCCGTTTGTAAACCAGCAGACAGGTCGCTTCGATGCAAACATGCTCAAGAGCTTCCTCGACGAGTATAAGAAGATGCAGGCCGGCTCCTCAAACGTGCCTGAGCAGTATCGCGAGCAGTACGACAAGCTCTACAGCTACTGGCAGTTTGTAGAAAAGACCCTCAAGGAGACCCTCTTGCAGCAGAAGTACAACGCTCTGCTCCACATGTCGATAACCTCCAATCCCGTGGAGAGCAAGTTGGCTTACGAAGCCACCTCCACCAACAAGGATGTGCTATTGGCTGCAGTGCCCTACGCCTCCATCAACGACAACGATGTAAAGGTTAGTGACGAAGAGCTGAAGTCTAAGTACAATGAGCTGAAGGAGAACTTCAAGCTCGACGCTGATTCAAAGGATATCAAATATGTAGCCGTTACAGTGAAGGCTAGCGATGCCGACAAGGCCGAGCTTGACAAGAAGATGGCCGAGTTTGCTCAGGAGATAGCAACTACTGACGATGTTGCCGGCGTGGTACGTCGTGCCCAGTCCTCTGTTATCTACATCGATGTTCCGCGCACCGCCGACGCCTTCCCCGCAGACATCAGCGCTATGCTCGACTCGATGGGCGTAGGTGCCGTAAAGGGTCCCTTCCTCACCGTATCCGACAATACCCAGAACATCATTCGCCTGCTTGCCAAGACTCAGGCTCCCGACTCTATCCAGATCCGCCAGATTCAGGTGGGTGGCAAGGACCTCGACGATGCCCGCAAGCGTGCAGACTCTATCTATACAGCTTTGAAGGCCGGTGCCGACTTTGCTGAGATGGCAAAGAAGTACAGCCAGACCGCCGACTCCACATGGCTGGTCAGCAACATGTATGAGAATGCCACTATGGACGAGGACAACCTGTCCTTCATCAACAAGGCTCAGTCAATGGCCGTAGGCGAGATGGCCAATATCGAATTCCCGCAGGGTAACATCATCCTTCAGGTTACCGACCGCAAGAATATGGTCACCAAGTACAACGCCGCCGTCATCAAGTGTCCGGTTAACTACAGCAGCGAGACCTCCAAGGCCGAGTACAACAAGTTCAGCAAGTTTATTGCAGAAAACAAGACCATAGAATCCATGGAGAAGAACGCCGCCAAGGCCGGCTACAATGTACAGACCCTCAACGGCATCACCACCGAGGACTTCTTCTCGATGCAATACTTCTCGCAGCCCGGCATAGACCGCCACATGATGCGCTGGATCAGCAACGATGCCAAGAAGTGGATATTCGATGAGGCTGAAGACGGACAGATTTCCCCGCTCTATGTTTGCGATAACGGCAATCATCTGCTAGTTGTGGGTGTAGCCAAGTCTCACGAGAAAGGCTACATGCCTCTCGATGATGTCAAGGACATGGTAAAGGCCGAGGTGCTCCGCGACAAGAAAGCAGAAATGATTCTTGGCAAACTCAAGGGCGCCAAGTCCATTGATCAGGTTATGGCACAGAAGGGTGCTGTATCCGACTCCGCAAAGAATGTTAACTTCTACGCTGACAATCAGTTTGACCCCGTAATACTTGGTTCTATCAGCAAGGCAAAGGTCAATCAGTTTGTCGGTCCTCTCAAGGGTCGCGACGCAGTCTTCGCCTACCAGGTAACAAAGGAGACCAAGGATCCCGAGGCCAAATATGATGAGCAGCAATACCTCACTGGTGCCGCCCGCTCTCATGCCAGCATGGCTCTCAACCCGCGCCAGTACTACGGCGAGAGCCCCGTCATCAGCTACCTGAAGAAGAAGGCCAAGGTAACTGACAGCCGCTACCTATTCTATTAATAGCGCGCGAATAAATCTGAAGCGAAAGTTTCTTTCATAATTTGTGACCGGCATTCAGCATTACGCAGAGTGCCGGCTCACTTTTTTATGCAGATTTTTGACGATTCCTCCATTTCGTTGACAAAACAGAGATTAAAATGCTCACATAAATTAAAAAAATGTTATTCTCTGCAAATATCTTAAAAATATTTTGCCGTAACATAAGCGAAAAATAGTATCTTTGCACCAAGAGATAGCAGACCACGATCTCACGATTCTCCAACAAAAGAATATTAACCATAAAAAATAAATAAAATGAAAAGACTGTTTTTTATACTTTCGGTTGCCCTCGTGGCAATGGTAGGATTCTCCTCCTGCAACAGCGATGATGAGAACGAGGCCCGCGTACTCAGTGGCGAATGGCAAGGCGACTGGGGCATGTGGTACGAAGATGAAGACGGATTCTTCTATGACGCCGACTACACCTACATCAAACTGGTGCCCGACCACCACAACGCCACCCATGGCATCGGCTACCAAGAAGACTACTACAGCTGGGATGACACCCACACCGTACGCAGCTACTACGACTACCTGTGGTACAAGTTTGAATGGAGTATTCGCAACGGCATCATCTACCTCACCTACTATGATGACCTTGGCCTTGACACCTTCATCCGCGACTACAGTTTGGACAACAACTACTTCAGCGGCTACTTTGGTGACAGCAACAAGCGCTTCCGTCTGTCGAAGCTGACCGACTACTACTGGGCAACTCCCACCATGTGGATAGTTAGCGACTGGTACGGCTACGATGTACACTACGACTACTCCAAGCAGTTCCAAGGCTCAGCTAAGTCCAAGTCAGCAAAGAAAGCTCCTGCTATCATCAAGCGCGGCAGCCACTTCAACGAAAAATAGCACACCGTTTACGCGTGCAGAGAGAGTCTAACAAACATTTTCACTAACCACTCAAAAACCAACCATTATGAAGAAGATTGTTTTGGCAACCCTGTTTGCCGTGCTCAGCCTCAACATGATGGCTTTGAGCGAATCGAAGATCCGCGACTATGCCCGCTTCCTCAGCGACCGTATGGCATACGAGCTTGACCTCACTCCGATGCAGTATGACGACTGCTACGAGATAAACTACGATTTCATCTATTCTGTGCAGTACATTATGGATGACGTAGTCGATGGCTACATCGACGCTATCGACCGCTACTACGACTATCTCGACTACCGCAACGAAGACATGCGCCATGTGCTCGACTATGTGCAGTATGAGCGCTTCATGAACGCAGAGTATTTCTTCCGTCCCATCTACACCACGCGCACAGGTTGGCATCTGCGCATTTACAATGTTTACTCCAACCGCTCATTCTACTACTACGACCGTCCGAGTGTGTTCTATGTATATCGTGGAGGTCACGCCCGTGTGCACTACCCCTCCGGCTATTACAGTAGCCGCTACGCCGTTGACCGTCGCTATCGCGCCGATGTGCATATTCGCAGTTCCCGTGATTTTGGCATGCACCGCCGCTCAGACTTTGGCGCCAACATCCGCCAGCGTACTCAGCCCCCAAAGCCGCGAGACAACTACTATCGCAACCGCGACCAGCACAACCGCACCATTGATCCGCGCTATCGCAACGAGCGCCAGAATGTGCACAGTCCGCAGATCAACTCGCGTAACCAGAGCAAGCCGGAACAGCGCACTGCTCCTTCCGCACCCGCTCAGCAGCAACCGCGCACCAACACACAGCCACGCAATAGCCAGCCGCCCAAGAGCTCTGGCAATGGCGGAGGTGGAGGCGTAGTACGCTCCGGACGCAGATAGAAAATATATCTAAACATAACAAAAAGGCCATGTTTGGTGAACTTTTGTCAACCAAATGTGGCCTTTTTCTTGTATTTTTGATATTTTCCACCCTTTGCACCAACAAGTTTGAGTAGAATTAACGAACTTTGCATTTCACTTCATTAATTTGCCTTATTATGACCAAAATAAAACTTCGTAGTAGTGTATGCACTGAGGGTCGCCGCATGGCTGGCGCCCGCGCCCTTTGGGTTGCAAACGGCATGAAACGCGAGCAGTTTGGCAAACCCATCATTGCCATCGTCAATTCCTTTACCCAATTTGTGCCTGGCCACACCCATCTGCATGAGGCCGGCCAGATAGTAAAGGCAGAGATAGAGCGTCTCGGCTGCTATGCCGCCGAGTTTGACACCATTGCCATTGACGACGGCATTGCTATGGGTCATGACGGTATGCTCTACAGTCTGCCCTCGCGCGACATCATCGCTGACTCCGTAGAATACATGGTTAACGGCCACAAGGCTGATGCCATGATATGCATCTCCAACTGCGACAAGATTACCCCGGGCATGCTCATGGCAGCCATGCGTCTCAACATTCCTGCCGTCTTTGTGAGCGGCGGTCCGATGGAAGCTGGCAGCTATAAAGGCGAGAATCTCGACCTTGTAATCGCTATGATAAAGGGCGGTGACCCCACCGTGAGCGATGCTGACCTTGCCGAGATAGAAAATCGCGCATGTCCAGGCTGCGGTTGTTGCTCTGGCATGTTTACCGCCAACTCTATGAACAACCTGACAGAGGCTATCGGCCTCTCCCTGCCTGGCAACGGCACTATACTCGCCACCCACGCCAACCGCGTGGAACTGATGAAGGCTGCCGCCCGTCAGATTGTGAAAAACGCGCTGGCCTACTATGAGGATGGTGACGAAAGCGTGCTACCCCGCTCTATAGCCACACGCGCAGCCTTCCTCAACGCCATGACACTCGACATCGCCATGGGAGCGAGCACCAACACCGTGCTCCACCTGCTAGCTGTGGCACAGGAAGCCGAGGTTAACTTTACTATGGCCGATATCGACGCCCTCTCGCGCAAGACGCCTTTCCTCTGTAAGCTCGCGCCCAACAGCCAGAAGTACAGTGTGCAGGAGTGCGGCCGTGCCGGCGGAATGCTCAATCTGCTGGGCGAACTCGCCAAGGGAGGTCTCATCGACACCTCCGTAAAGCGCGTCAATGGCGCCACCCTCGCCGAAGATATTGACAAATACTCCATCTTAAAAGAAAATATCGACCCCGAAGCCAAGCGCATCTACTCGTCGGCACCTGCCGGCAAGTTCTGCACAAAGCTTGGTGCCCAGAGCTGCACCTACGACACCCTCGACACCGATCGCGTCAACGGCTGCATCCGCTCCATTGAGCACGCCTACACCAAAGACGGAGGCATGGCTATCCTCTTCGGCAACATAGCTCAAGACGGCTGCGTAGTCAAGACCGCCGGTGTGGACAAGAGCATCTGGCGCTTCAGTGGCCCTGCCGTTGTCTTCGACTCCCAGGAAGATGCCTGCGAAGGCATCCTCGGCGGCAAGGTCAAGAAGGGCGACGTGGTAGTCATTACCCACGAAGGGCCCAAGGGCGGCCCCGGCATGCAGGAGATGCTTTACCCCACCTCCTACATCAAGTCCATGCACATGGGCAAGGAGTGCGCACTCATCACCGACGGCCGCTTCAGCGGCGGCACCAGTGGTCTCAGTATCGGCCATATCTCTCCCGAGGCAGCCAGTGGCGGCAATATCGGCAAGATTATGGATGGCGACATCATAGACATCGACATCCCCAACCGCTCTATCAATGTGCGCCTCAGCGATGAGGAGCTGGCCGCTCGTCCCCAGCAGCCACTCAAACGCAACCGATTCGTTTCCAAAGCCCTACGCGCTTATGCCCAGAGTGTAGCCAGCGCAGACAAGGGCGGAGTAAGAATACTGAATGAAGAATAACATTATCACTATGCCAAATAACAAGATTACAGGTGCAGAAGCGTTAATGCGCAGCCTAGAGAACGAAGGTGTGACCACACTCTTCGGCTATCCGGGCGGAGCCATTATGCCGTCCTACGATGCACTCTACGATCACCGCTCCACGCTCAACCACATCCTTGTGCGCCATGAGCAGGGAGCTATACATGCAGCCCAAGGCTATGCCCGCGTGAGCGGCAAGGTAGGCTGCGCTATCGTCACCTCCGGCCCAGGCGCCATGAACACAGTGACAGGCGTGGCCGACGCCATGATAGACTCCACCCCCCTCGTAGTTATCTGCGGACAGGTAGGTGCCGAATATCTCGGCACCGATGCCTTTCAAGAGGTTGACGTAATCGGTGTCACCCAGCCTATCACAAAATGGAACTTCCAGATACGTCGCGCTGAAGACGTGGCATGGGCAGTAAGCCGCGCTTTCTATATTGCCAAGTCTGGCAGGCCCGGCCCCGTGGTGCTCGATTTTACCAAGAATGCACAGACCAACCTTGTTGACTACGAGCCCAAGCGTGTGGATTTCATCCGTTCATATCTGCCAGTGCCGCAGATAGACGAGGATGCCATCAAGACCGCTGCCAAGATGATCAACCACAGCGAGCGTCCCCTTATGCTCGTAGGTCAGGGTGTGGAGCTCGGCGATGCCCGCGAAGAATTGCGCGAGCTAATAGAGAAGGCCAACATCCCCGTTGGCTGCACCATGCTCGGCCTCAGCGCCCTCCCTTCCGACCATCCGCTCAACAAGGGCATGCTTGGCATGCACGGCAACCTCGGCCCCAATGTGCTCACCAACCAGTGTGACCTGCTCATCGCTGTAGGCATGCGCTTTGACGACCGCGTCACCGGCAATATCAACACCTACGCCCGTCAGGCCAAAGTCATACACTTCGAGATAGACCCCTCCGAGGTCAACAAAAACATACACGCTGACCTTGCCGTGCTCGGCGACTGCAAGCAGACTCTGGCAGAAGTCACCAAGCATGTACAGCCCGCTGACAACAGCCTATGGATATCCCGTTTCACTCCCTACGAGCAGCAGGAGAACGAGAAGGTCATTGAGCCCGCCGTCCATCCCGCTGAGGGTCCGCTCCTTATGGGCGAGGTGGTACGCCGCGTGAGCGAGTTGACAGAAAACAAGGCTGTACTGGTGACCGACGTAGGCCAAAATCAGCTCTTCGGCTGCCGCTACTTCAGGTTCACCGAGGGACGCTCCGTAATCACTTCCGGCGGATGCGGCACTATGGGCTTTGGCTTGCCTGCAGCTATCGGTGCCACTTTCGGGGCGCCCGAGCGTACTGTCTGTCTGTTTGTGGGCGACGGTGGCCTGCAGATGACCATCCAGGAACTGGGCACCATCATGGAGCAGCACGCTCCCGTCAAGATAATCCTGCTCAACAATAATTACCTCGGCAATGTGCGCCAGTGGCAGTATCTCTTCTTCCGCAAGCGCTACTCTTTCACCCCGATGCTCAATCCCGACTATGAGAAGATAGCTGAGGGCTACGGTATCAAGGCGCGCACCGTAGTGGAGCGTAAAGACCTCGACGACGCTATCACCGAGATGTTGCAGACCGACGGTCCGTTCTTGCTGCAATGTGCCGTGATGGAGGAGGACAACGTGCTGCCTATGACGCCCCCAGGAGCCAATGTAGATGAGATGATGCTAGAAATCAAATAGACATATCATGACACTATATACCATTATCACTTACTCGGAGAATTTCGCCGGTATCCTCAATCAGATAACCGCCGTGTTCACACGCCGTCAGGTCAACATCGAGAGCCTCAACGTATGCTCAAGTAGCACCCCAGGAGTGCACAAATACACCATCACTTGCTACTGCACCGAAGAGACTGTGCAGCTTGTCACCAAGCAGATAGAGAAGAAAATCGATGTGTTGCAGGCTCGCTACTACACCTCCGACCAGATCTTTATCCAGGAAGTGGCGCTCTACAAGCTCAGTACGCCGAAGATGCTTGAAGAAAGCAATATCTCACGCACCATTCGCCAACATTCCGCCAAGATAGTGGAAGTAAATGAGACATACAGCGTCGTTACCCTCACCGGCCTGCCTGAAGATATCGACTCGCTCTTTGCTTCGCTCGAATCTTTCGGCTGTGTACTGCAGTTTGTGCGCTGCGGTGCCATCGCCGTCACCAAAAATCGCCGCGAGTTGCTCGACGAGTACCTGGAGACCTTAGGCGTCAATCATTAGACATTAACTTTCGAACTTTATAACTAACGAACCTAGATATTATGGCAAAAATCAATTTCGGCGGCGTAATCGAAGAAGTCGCCACAAGAGAAGAATTCTCACTCGACAAAGCACGCGAAGTGCTCAAGAATGAAACCATAGCCGTACTCGGCTACGGAGTGCAAGGACCTGGCCAGGCCTGTAACTTGCGCGACAATGGCTTCAATGTTATCGTAGGCCAGCGCGAAGGCAAGACCTATCAGAAAGCCGTAGAAGACGGATGGGTACCCGGCAAGACCCTCTTCTCTCTTGAGGAGGCAGCCGAGAAGGGCACCATCGTCTGCATGCTGCTCTCCGACGCAGCGCAGATTGAGGTATGGCCTCGTATCAAGCAGTATCTCACCCCTGGCAAGACCCTCTATTTCTCCCACGGCTTTGCCATCTGCTGGAACGACCGCACAGGTGTAGTGCCTCCTGCCGACATCGATGTCATCATGGTAGCTCCCAAGGGCTCCGGCACCTCGCTGCGCACCATGTTCCTTGAAGGTCGCGGTCTCAACAGCTCTTACGCTGTTTATCAGGACGCCTCCGGCAACGCCAAGGAGAAGGTGCTCGCCTTTGGTATCGGCATCGGCTCCGGCTATCTCTTTGAGACCACCTTCCAGCGCGAGGCCACCTCTGACCTCACTGGTGAGCGCGGCTCACTGATGGGTGCCATCCAGGGACTCCTCCTCGCCCAGTATGAGGTGCTCCGCGAGAACGGTCACACACCCTCCGAGGCTTTCAACGAGACAGTAGAGGAACTCACCCAGTCGCTCATGCCGCTGTTTGCAGCCAAGGGCATGGACTGGATGTACGCCAACTGCTCCACCACCGCACAGCGCGGAGCGCTCGACTGGTACCCCCGCTTCCACGACGCCATCAAGCCCGTGATGCAGAAGCTCTACCAGAGCGTGAAGGAAGGCACCGAGGCACAGATCTCTATCGACTCCAACTCTAAGCCCGACTATCGCGTAGGCCTCAACGAGGAACTCAAGGCCCTGCGCGAGAGCGAGATGTGGCGCACCGGCGCAGTGGTTCGCCAGCTTCGTCCGGAAAACGACTAATTCATAAGTATAACAGAAAAGAGGATAGACGCAAATCTATCCTCTTTTTTCTATTCTGTCAGTTCCCTATTCCTTGCTCTCCAGCACCTCGTCCAGCTCCTGCTGCTCCTCCAGCGACAGCGACTTGTTCTTAAGGTCGCGCTTGTGCTGCTCCTTAATGGTGTGCTGCTTGGCATCGCGCTTGATGGTGCCGGTGTTCTTGTACTTCACTCCCCTCTTAGAGCTCTCAAGGTCCCTGAACGACTCTGCCTCGTTGTAGTCTTCCGGCTTATTGCCCGAGGTCTTGACTTTCAGAAAACTCTTAAAGCCGCCCTGATACATCTTCTTGAGCTTGGAAGTCCACTTCCGCTCTTTAATTTCTCTTCTTTCTCCTCTTTCCATAACAAAATGCGTTTAAGGGTTAATAAAGAAGTTCACTATTGCCAGCAGAGGCTTCCGCTGACAAAATACATCCATTGCAAATATAATAATTTTTTTCAGCGCCGCCAACTTTTAGGGCAAAAAAATGATGTTTTTTCTAAATAATATCTCAAATATATGCAAGAACATTACTGGCGCAAGCCCATACACACATGCAAAAGACGGGAAGGAATCTTTTCCGCCATTTTGCTAAGAAGCACCGGCAGCCAGACGCCTGCAAGGACATTGAGTACAAAGAACGGCAGCACTAAAGCTCCAGGGCAACCGAGATGTCTCCACACTATCAACTCCACAAAGGCCTGAAAAGCTACACCAAAGATATATATCTGAAAGATATAGTTTCTAAACGAAGAAAACAGCATCGGACGGTAGCGGCTTAGCTGCAACGCAGTTGCAATTAGGGCGCACACACATAGCAATCTATAAGCGAACAATCCATATTGCGCCATTTCCCACAAGCTGGGGACGAGATATATCACTATAGCCAGTGCCCACAATACAAAGGGCAGCCACCAATAGGCAAGGCATTGCCAAAGTCTGTATTTGCATAAGAGGATTCCCAGGAAGAAAAAAGGCGAATATTCTACAAATTGCTGAATACAGAACACATTCGGCTCCGCCTGAAGTGAAACGTATTGAATCGCCACCAAAAGTAGCAGTAATATCCATTCCACAGCTTTGTTGCTTGTAACCAATTTATAAAATGGATAAAGAAGCATCATCAAAATCAGCGCCATCAAAAACCATCGGTGAGGCCACGGGTAGCCCCCTGCAAAGAAAAACGACTGAAAGAAAGAGGCCACCGTCACATCGTGAGGATGCTTCACAAATCCATTAAAAACAATCTGTGCCATGTTTCCGAGAATAGTACAAAAGACAAACGGCACCACAAGTCGCAACACCTTGTCCTTATACAAATTACCGATCTTCACATTTACACTGATTCGCGTATGATACAACAAGAAACCACTGAGCAAGAAAAACACGGGCATGTGAACATGCCCCAAGAAACCGCAGATATTGTCAATAAAGACATAATTTTCTCCAGTCGTTGCGTTCAAGAGCCTCACATGGTACATCACCACCATAATGATAGCAATCGCTTGAGCTATTGCTATCCAATGAATTTGGCCTTTTCGCATATTATTTCTATATATAAAACTAGAGTTAATTAGACAATGCAAATTTATAGAATAATACTGAACGAAACAATAATTTTGCTTATATTTTAATGAAAATGCATAATAGTATATAAAGATTCTACTGGTTTAACATGGTTTTCATATAATCGGAAGACAAAAATATATCTATATTATGATTTCTCAACGCACAATATGAAACATAAATATCGTCAAAGAGATTTGCGTGCCACGGCGAAGAATAATCGAGCTAAAACAAGAAAACCGCGACCTTGCAAAAACAAATAGCGCTCTCGTAAGATAAAAAGGCGAGGAGCGACAATTTTCGTGGGCATCAAAATTAAATTTCATGCCCACCATTTTTAATTTTCATGGGCATGAAAATTACACGAGCGCGCGTTTTAATCTTCTCCGCACGGAGTTTTTTCGCGCCAGCACGGAGTTTTTTCGCGCCAACACGGGGTTTTTCTGCACCAGCACGGAGTTTTAATGAATAAGATCGGACTTGATTAGGATTTTATGCGTCGCTTCAGCGCACGGAAGATGAAGCCAATGTGCATGCCCGTGGCTGTCAGCCAGCCGTAATGGGCGGCCATGACGCGGAGGCGCTCCATCAGCGAGCTGCGGTGATTCTTCACCGTCATGCCGCCGTCAAGATAGTCAGCCACGATAATATCGGCATTGGCCATAGGCAGACTGAGGGCAGAGCCCTCCTTCATCACGCGGATACACCAGTCGTAGTCGGCAGAGAAGCGATATTTGAGATTGTAAGGTGTACGCTTGGCGATGTCTGTGCGTGCAAAGAATGCCTGATGACACACCAGCATGCCGTGCTTGAACGACTTCCATGTCAGCTCCTGCGGCGGACGCAGGTGGCGCTTGCGCAAGAAATGACCTTCGTCATCCACGATGTCGGTGTCGCCGTAGATAACAGCGGGTAACATTGAACATTGAGCATTGAGCTTTGAGCATTTATCTGCTATCTTGCTCAGCGTGTCGGGTTCGTGGAATTTGTCGCCAGCGTTGAGGAAGAGGATATAGTCGCCCTCTGCCATTGCTATAGCCTTGTTCATAGCGTCATAGAGCCCCTTGTCCGGCTCGCTGAGTACCATTATCTCATGGCGCTCCACTCCCTCAGTGCTCTCACGCTCCTGATATTGGCGCAGCATCGTCAGCGTGTTGTCGGCAGACCTGCCGTCCACCACCACGTGCTGCACATGGGGATAGTCCTGCTCCGCCACGCTGTCGAGCGTGCGTTGCAGCACAGCGGCAGCGTTCCAAGTCACGGTGGCAACAGTTATCTTTATCATTGGGATTTGTAGTTTGAAATTTGAACTCTAGCCATTCTCAGCCAGCTCTTTATAAAGCTTAAGATATTTCTTTGCCACGCGAGCCTCAGAGTATTGCTCCACAGCCGCAAAGCGATTGCGCTGTGCAAGGTCGATACTGTCTGCCTCAAACAGAGCCCACTCTATTCCTTTCGCGAGGTCGGCAGCATCCTTGGCTTTGGCAAGATAGCCATCATGGAGATGGTCAATCATCTGCGGAATGCCACCCACATCGAATCCTACGGTAGGCACGCCGCTGGCCTTAGCCTCCATAATGGTGTTGGGCAGGTTCTCCTGCAATGAGGGGATGCAGAATAAGTCAACGGCATTGTATATGACAGCCATCTGCTTGGGGGCGGTGACATAGCCCAGAGGATATTGAGCAATGGAGACAGGACACTGAATATCCTGCTGCTCCGTTCCCCTGCCAGCATAGACGATGGCTATCTCATTGGCCTTAGCGCTGTCCTTCTCTGCCAGCAGGCGCAGAGCCTCGTGCAGATAGCTCAGCCCCTTGATGGGTGCATTCACATTGTACGCAGAGAAGAGTATCAACTTCTTGTCGGTGGGCAGGCCGAGCTGGTGTCGGGCTTCCACCTTGTCGCGCGGAGTGAAGAGGTAAGTGTCGATAGGATTGGGGATGTCGAGCACCGTCTGGCCGCTCAGCAGGCTGCTGCTCCGTGCCATGTCGGCCAGCCATTTGCTGCACGCCACAAAGGCCACGCGACCTACATTATTATAAATCTTTGCCTTCTGCTCCCATACCTTGCGCGACCAGTCGCGCTCGCCCTGCCTGCGTAGCAGCATGCAATGGCCGCACTGCTGCTGGAAATTGCGGCAATCGAGCGGCGAATGGCACAATCCAGTAAACGGCCACGCATCGTGCATGGTCCACACCACCGGCTTGCTGCTGCTCAGTATCTTACGCAGCCCTTTGAGTGAAAGGAATCCCTGGTTCACCCAATGGAGGTGAATGACGTCTGCCTCCTTAAACTCGGGGAGCGCAGTGATGTCCACGCCAGCCGTGGCGGGATCGATGTCCCACAGATGAGACTTGCTTAAGCCCTGACGCAGGAATATGCCGAGCCGCTCGCGCAGCCAGCAGGCCTTATAGCCCAACGGGCGACGCACATCATAAGTGGCGAGATCATCGCCTTCCTTGCGCGCCACAAGCATACGCGGCTTCTCACCGAGGTTAATCAGCGCGTTCTTGAGTCGGGCTGCCGCTATGGCTGCACCGCCGCTACGGTCAGTGGTGTTTATTATAAATATCTTCATGGCTCAGTCGTTGTTCACCAGCTTAGGCAGGATGAGCATTGAGTGAATCTGCTGCTTCTCCTTGGGCGGAATCTGGTGCCAGTCGCCGTAGAGCGTAGCTAGATAAGCATCGGGATTGGCAGGAGCAGAGAAACACTTCCCCTCAAACTCCACCTCGCCCAACGGGAAGAGATTGCTCTTCTTGTGAATGGCGCAGCACCAGCTGAAGTGGGGATCAATGGCCACATACTCTCCGTTAGCCCACAGCAGGCAGCCCAACCGCCACACCGCCTTGAGCAGCGGACGCTTGATGCCGAAGTAAAGCAACTGCCCCACAGCATGCCACGAATAGTGGTGAAGACCGTCGAGGACTACGGTTGCCACAGTGATGCCGCGGGCCACTTTGCCCATCTGTTTGTGAAACTTAGAGGGCCCCTCATCGTAGGGAAAGATATCCACAAAGAGTCCTTTCTGATAATCGGCACCAGTATCGTCGCCGCCATCAGCAATAAAGGAGTTGAGGTCGCGCACCTTGCACTCGCGGTGATGGAAACTGGAATCAGTCTTGCGTGTCTGCAAGAAGAGGTGCGGCGGCAATTCCTTCGCGGCCACTTCGATAAAACGCTCGTAGTCGCAACGCAGCATGGAGATGTCCACATCGTCATCCCAAGGGATGAAACCGCCGTGTCTCATGGCTCCAAGCAAGGTGCCGCCCTCTATCCAATATCCTATGTCATGGGCCTTGCACACTTTGTCGATGGCTTCCAGTATGCTGAGCATCTTCAGCTGCGCCTCGCGCAGCATCTCGTGACGCATTCGCTCCAAATTCTCGTTTCTCATATCATTATCACTTCGGCAAACGGCTGCGATAGTAGTAGCCGCAAGAATAGACAAAAAACATCGCCCTCAGCACACGCACCACGGCCCTGCGCTCCTCCGTGTGGAATATATGGTGGGAGTGCTTGACGAAGAATACTATACGCTTCACAAACCACGGGAAACCCTTGTGCAGATGCAGCTCGCTCATCTGGAGTGCCACGCTGCGACTCTGAGTATCAAACGGCAGTCGCTCCAAGAAAGGCTTGACAATGGCGAAGCGTTTCCTCAGCTCGCCCTGCAGGAAGCGATGGTGCACCACTGAGGTCTTGATGTAGTCCCACGCTCCTTTAGACAGCAGGCCGCTGCCAACTGGCACCGTAGCCGTAGCCGCATCGCTATGACGACGGAAATTCACCAGCTTCTTCTCCACAAAGGCCACACTCTCGCCTGCCGTAGCGGCACAAGCCAACTGCCAGTCGTAGTAGAGCGTGATGCTAGCACCGTGCTCCTTGAGCATATCGAGCAGTTCGCGCCGCAGCAGCATCGTGTGGCCGGCCATCTCGCTCAGGTAGCAATTGCGCAACGCATGAAGACAGGGGCGCCGCATATCGACCTGCACGGGGAAGCCGTCGCTTGAAAACGGCACCGAGAAACCTGAGCAGAGCAACTTGTCGCCAATAGCCTCAGCCTGCAGGCGCAGCTTATAGGGCTCCCAAATATCGTCTTGGTCGCTGATGGCGATATAGTCGCCCTTTGCCCGCTGCATGGCAGAGAAGAAATTGCCGTTTATTCCGTGGTTGCCGCTATCATTGCTATAAACCTTAATCTGCGGATAATGTTGCGCATATTTGTCCAGCAACTCAAGCGTGCCATCGGTGGAGCCGTCGTCCTGCACGATAATCTCCTCCACGGGATAGTCTTGCCGGAGTATGCTCTCCAGCTGCTCCCCGAGATAGCGATCACCGTTGTAGGTGCACATCACCACCGATATTCTTAACATACTGTCCACGTCAGTCTTCTGCATTATGACGCAAAGGTAATAAAAAGTTAGGAGTTAGGAGTTAGGAGTTAAGAGTTTTTTGACCAAAAGGGCAACAACAATATGGGGGCGGCAGAATAATCTGTCGCCCCCACACTATTTAGGGATTATAAATCCGCTATTTCAATTAAAGGTTAACATAGCAGCCGAAGCTGATGTTGTTGCCATCCAGACCGAGGCCAAACTCGTTGCGCTTCCAGTCGTGATGCTTTGCGTACTGATAGCCAGCAAAACCAACGTGAGCTACGAGGGTAACCTTGTCACTCAGACCATAAGAGATACCGGGCTTCAGGCCAAGCTCCCAAGCGTTGATGCTCCTGTTGTCACCACACATGTGGAGCAGAGCATAGGTGAAACCACCGTCAACGAAGAAGCCAAAGTTACCAGCCTTAACAAAGGTGTAACGCAGATAAGGATTGAGCTCGAAGCCATTGGCGTTCTCAAAAGCGGGGATTTCGAAGTTGAAAAGATCGCTACCGTTCTTTGCGTGAGCATAACCAATGAGAACTGCTACATCCAGATTGTCATTCAGCTTGTAACCAATCTCGGGGGCTACGGTAAAGTGATTACCCTTAAGGCTAGGATTAGACTCCTTCCAGGTGTTGAAACCAACTTCGCCTCCTACCCAAATCTGGGCGCTTACGGTCAGAGATGCAACTGCAACGAGTGCAGTAAGAATCATTTTCTTCATAATACTTAAAATTTAAAGTTAATAAAAAAGGTGATTTTTCTAAAACCGCGGCAAAGGTATGCCTTTCCGACCATATACTATGTCTTTTTGCATAAGAAAAAGCCCTCTTTTGTGTCTGATTTAACATTTGTTAGGACTTTTGGGACTTTTAGACCATTCCACATGACCAAAAAGACATAATTAAATTATCAGGGCATAATTACGTATTATTTGCTCCAGGCGCATAAGCAAAGGTGTGCTGAACACAGGAAAACCTATTCAGCACACCTTATTATATTATACGCGTACGCGCGAGGCGCAATCTACTTATTCTCGCGGAATCCTCCGCCGTTACCTTCACGGCGCGGTCCACCATTGTCGCGAAATCCTCCGCCATTGCCTTCACGGCGCGGTGGACGCGGGCCACGGGGACGCTGCGGGCGCTCCTCGTAACCCTCTGGCTTGGGTAGGAGCACGCGGTGGGAGAGGCGATACTTGCCAGTCTTCTCATTGATCTCGAGCAGCTTCACTCTAATCATGTCGCCTTCCTGCAGGCCGGTCTCCTCTACGGTCTCAAGGCGCTTCCAGTCCATCTCGCTGATGTGGAGCAGACCTTCGCGGCCCGGCATAAACTCTACGAAGCAGCCGTAAGGCATGATGCTGATAACCTTGGCATCATACTCCTCGCCAACTTCGGGCAGGGCAACAATAGCCTTAATCTTGGCAACGCCGGCCTCGATGCTCTCCTTGTCGGGAGCGCTCACCTGCACCTTACCTACGCCGTCTTCCTCGTCAATGGTGATGACGGTACCGGTCTCCTCCTGGATTCCCTGGATAATCTTACCGCCAGGACCAATAACTGCGCCAATAAACTCCTTCGGAATCTCGAAGGCCACGATGCGCGGCACGTGAGGCTTGAAGTCGGGACGCGGCTCTGCGATAGTCTCAGTCAGCTTGCCGAGTATATGCTCGCGGCCTGCCTTGGCCTGCATGAGAGCCTTCTCCAGAATCTCATAGCTGAGACCGTCGCACTTGATATCCATCTGTGTAGCGGTGAGGCCATCGATGGTACCGGTGGTCTTGAAGTCCATATCGCCAAGGTGGTCCTCATCGCCGAGGATATCGCTCAGCACTGCATACTTCTCTTCGCCCGGATTCTTGATAAGACCCATGGCGATACCGCTGACAGGCTTCTTGATGGGCACACCTGCGTCCATCAGAGCGAGGGTGCCGGCGCAAACGGTGGCCATAGATGACGAGCCGTTGCTCTCCAGTATCTGCGAAACCACGCGCACAGTGTAGGGGAAGTCATCGGGTATCATATCCTTGAGCGCACGCCATGCCAGATGGCCGTGACCAATCTCGCGGCGGCCGGTGCCGCGCTGAGCCTTGGCCTCGCCGGTGCAGAATGGCGGGAAGTTGTAGTGGAGCAGGAACTTCATGTAGCTCTTGTTGAGCACATCGTCCACCAGTTTCTCATCAAGCTTGGTACCGAGAGTGCAAGTAGTGAGCGACTGAGTCTCGCCACGAGTAAAGATGGAGCTTCCGTGAGGCATGGGCAGCGGGCTTACTTCGCACCAGATGGGGCGTATGTCGGTGGTCTTGCGGCCATCGAGGCGGACACCCTCGTCCAGCACGCAGCGGCGCATAGCGTCGCGCTCCACATCGTTATAGTAGCGGTCAATCAGACCATTCTTCTCTTCCAATTCCTCAGGAGTGAGGTCGGTGTGCTGCTCGGCATAAGCCACCTTGAAGTCCTCGCGAATCTTCTCGAAAGCCTCAGCGCGGGCATGCTTCTCGAGAGCCTGCTTCGTCACATCGTAAGCGGGCTGGTAGCAAGCCTGACGCAGCTGCTCACGCAGCTCTTCGTCGTTCACCTCGTGGCAGTATTCACGCTTCACATCGGTGCCAAGCTCCTTGCTGAGCTCCACCTGCATGCGGCACATAGGCTTGATGGCCTCGTGAGCAGCCTTGAGGGCACCGAGCAGATCCTGCTCGCTCACTTCCTTCATCTCGCCTTCTACCATCATGATATTCTCCTCGGTAGCAGCCACCATGAGATCCATGTCGGCCTCCTGCATCTGCGGCAGCGTGGGGTTGATGACATACTCGCCATTGATGCGAGCAACGCGCACCTCAGAGATAGGAGTCTCAAACGGAATATCAGAGCATGCCAAAGCTGCGCTGGCGGCAAGGCCGGCCAATGCATCGGGCTGATCAACGCCGTCGGCACTAAACAGTATGATATTCACATACACCTCGGCGTGATAGTTGCTCGGGAAGAGGGGACGCAGAGCGCGGTCCACCAGTCGGGAAATCAAAATCTCATTGTCGGAGGGACGGCCTTCGCGCTTGGTGAAACCACCAGGGAAACGGCCTGCGGCGGCATACTGCTCGCGATAGTCACACTGCAGCGGCATGAAGTCGGTGCCTGGCACTGCCTCGTCGGCGGCACATACAGCGGCGAGCAAAACGGTGTTGCCCATACGCAACACGGCTGATCCATCGGCCTGCTTGGCCAGTTTGCCAGTCTCGATGGTAATCTCTCTACCATCAGGCAATTGGATCTTTTTTGTAATAACGTTCATCTGTCTAAAAAATTAATTTGTTTTTCTTATAACTTCCAAAATTCGCGCAAAGTTACTTATTTTTTATATAATGTACGGGCTAATTACCACATTATTTAATACTTTTGCACCACATTTACTCAAAATTGGCATTTTCGCATGAAGATTATGTATTTCCATGGCTTCGCCTCGTCGGGGGCCAGCGGCACAGTGCAACTGCTGCGCCAGATGCTGCCTAAAGTCGAAGTGGTAGCACCCGACATACCCGTCGATCCCGCTGAGGCCCTGCCTTTTCTAAAGCAACTCTGCAAGCAGGAGCAGCCCGACCTCGTGATAGGCACCAGCATGGGCGGCATGTATGCTCACCAAATGCGCGATTTCAAAAGAGTCTGCGTCAATCCGGCGCTCAACATGTCTAAGCTCAGCAAGGTCCTGCGCACAGGCGAGCATCAGTTTCTCAATCGCAGGAAAGACAACCAGAAAACCTTCCGCATCACTCGCGACATCATCCAGCACTTCAATCAGATGGAGCGTCTTCAGTTTAAGGACCTCACGCCCGAGCAGCAGCAGACCTGTTGGGGACTCTTCGGCATCAACGACCCCACGGTCAACACCTACGACCTCTTCCACAAGCATTATCCCCAGGCCATCCGCTTTGAGGGCGAGCACCGGCTCAACGATAAGGTGCTGCGTCACGCCGTACTACCGCTCATCAAGGAAATATTAGGCTTATAACAAACCTTAATCTCCTCCGATTTTGCACTTAGCAGGAAATATCTGACCGTTCTGGCGCACGAGGGGACGCGCCTCAGCAATGATGCGAGTCAGAATATCGGAGGGGATGGAGTATATCTTCAAAGTGAGAGGGCGAGGATAGCGATTGAGATATGTGTCGGTGGAGAGATACCAGCGGCAGTCCGTCACATCAGGCAGTTGAGGCAGGCGCTGCCACAGGCCGGAGATGTTGGAGGGGCGTGCAAGGATGATGCCCTGCTTTCCACTGGTGAGGCTACACACGCACATCAGATGATTGCGCTTGCGCTGATCCTGCTGCCGCTCCTGTTCGGTGGCATGGTGCGAGACGGTAATATGTCTACCAAATTGCTCGTTGATTTCGCGCATTTTTGCACGGAAGAGGGGGCCGTGGGTGGAGCTGTCGCGCTTACCGCCAAGCAGTATCTGCAGATGAATCATCTCATGGATGAGAGTGTCCTCCACCTCAGTCTCGGGCAGGTCGTAGAGAGTGCTTATCGAGATGGTCAGGTTGGTATATTTGGTGCGACCAAACAGTGGGCGACTGCGCCTGTAGCGCAGCTGGCCCAGATAAGTTCGGGCGCGGCTCAAGCGGAGCCTCACCTGTGGCAACTCGCCGCCAAACATTAAAGCATTGAACTGCGCGTAGCGCTCTTGCAGAAAATCTAATGTCGCTCTCATCCTTTATTATTTCAGTGCAAAGTTAGCTGATTTTAGCAAAATATGGAATTTTATCACGTGCGTATAAATAATAATGTGTACTTTTGCTTGATTTTTATCAAGCAATATACAAAATCGTAAATATATGAAACTCTACATTAAGACCCGGCTACTGACAGCCGCTGCCGCGCTGGTGTGCGGAACATTGAGTGCACAGGACATCAAGGTGGACTATCAGGCATACCCTGATGCCAATCCTTTTCCCAAGGTGGAGAAAACCTATAGCAACACTGTAGGAAAAGTTCAAGAGTTCGAAAGTTCAAGAGTTCAGAATGGTAGTGCACGCAGCGCACGCTACGGCAACCAACGGCCCGACCACCTGAACAACGCGCTGACCAAATACTTTCCACCCGTAATCAACCAAAGCGGCGGTTCATGTGGCTCAGCCCAAGCAGTGGGCTACACCATGAATCTTGAAATGAATGCATATCGCGATGCTGATGCCTCCTATGAGGAGAACCAGTTGCCCACCCACTTCACGTGGCTGCACACCTACTGTGGCATCGGCAAGTATGAGATTATGAACCGCCACGGAGTGCCCAATGTGGCTGTATATGGCGGACGCACCTACAGCAACACTTTCGGGCAGCAGGACACCAGTGAGAAGGACTACGGCTGGATGCAAGGCTACGACAAGTGGTACTCCGCAATGTTTAACCGCACACTGGGTGGCGACACCTTCTGCGACCAAGACCAGACCACCGAGGAGGGCCGCGAGCAACTGAAGCAGTACCTCTGGAACCACTGGGGCGACGAGAGTTTTATGTGCGGCGGCGTCAGCGGTATCGGTGTGGCAGCCTACGGCGATTGGCAGACAATACCCAACACAGCCACCAACCGCTCCATCGGTGTGGTTGGCATGTATTATGTGGCTGCCTGGGGCGATGTCTACAACCACGCGCTCACCGTGGTGGGCTATGACGACCGCATAGAGTTTGACCTCGACGGCAACGGCGTTTACGGCGAGGCTGACAAGGACGAAGTGGGCGCCTGGATTATCTGCAACTCGTGGGGCGCCGGCTGGTGCAACCAGGGCTTCATCTACTGCCCATACAAGTACAGCTACGCCATGGGCACCGATCAGCTTCCCATGAACTCAGGTCACTACACCTGGCGCAAGGATTACGAGCCCCAGCGCGTACTGAAGATTGTGATGGACTATAGCCGTCGCTCAGAGATAAGCATTAGCGCCGGCATCAACCCCGATACCACTGCCACTGAGCCACTCAAGACCGAGGTCATGCCCTTCTTCGACTACGCAGGCAATGGGCAGAAAGACGAAACCGATAAAAACAACCTGCCTGAGCCCGAAGTGCCAATGCTGGGCAAATGGAAGGGAAGGATGAAATACGAGCCCATGGAGTTTGGCTACGATGTTACCGACCTCTCCTCCACCTTCGATATGACCAAGCCCGTGAAATATTTCCTTCAAATCAATAGCAAGACCAAAGCCATAGGCTCCGGCACCGTCTATCGCCTGTCGCTCATGGACTACACCAACGACACCGAGGGCATGGAGATACCAACCCGCGTAGATACCGTGGCAATACTCAACGGTGGCAAGACCACGCTACTCTCCCTCACCACTATCGGACAGCAAATATACGCTCCGCTCAACGTGGCACTCAACGGCAAGCGTCTCACCTGGAGTGAGCCAATGCCTTCGAGCTATGAGATAGCACGCTACTATGTATATAAAGGTACCGACAAGATTGCCGAGGTGCCTGCCACCAGCCACTCATACATTGTTGACAACGAGGATGCCACCTACTATGTGGCCACCGCATATAGCTACCGCAACAGGCGCCTGGTGTCGAAGCTCAGCAGTCCGGGCCGCAAGCAGGGCGAGTTGTTTAACGAGGAGAGCAACCAGGTGTTGCAACTCAGCGATGCCTCTGCCTCCGTCAGCGGTCTGCTCAGCGAGGGCATCAAACAAGGCACAATAGAGTTTTGGATCAAGCCCACCAGCGTCAAGGGCTACAACCAGCAGATAGGCGAGGGATGGGGTTCGCTGTTCTTCTGCATCACCGCCACCGGCCAGATACAGTGTGGCTGGGACACCAACAACCGCATCATAACCAAAGCCAACACCGTCAAGGCCGGCACCTGGTATCACATCGCTATAGTGGCCGACGGCAACCAGATGACACTCTATGTCGACGGAATGAAGAAGGGCAATATTGTTTCCGAATCCTACACCGGCATACCCGCACTCAGCACCTTCTCGCTTCGCAATTTTGATGCCCAGATCGACGAGCTGCGTATCTGGAACACAGCCCGCTCCATGCCTGACATCTACCGCAACAAGAGCCTGAGCGTTGCCTGCCCCACTGCACATAGCGACCTCGTAGCCTACTACCCGATGACCATAATAGAGCGCGACGGCCAGCGCTACATCAAAGACCTCGCCTCCAACTATGACATGGTGCTGAGCGATGGCGAGACTAAGGTCGATGACAGCATACTCAAGGGTGCCGTCACCACCTATGCCGCCACCTTCAATGCACCGCAGGGCACACTGTATGCCGGCGAGCCGCTCAACTTCAAGAGCACCGCTCTGCTCAATACCGTCAACTGGCAGTGGTCAGCACCCGAGGCCACCACGCCTACCGCCAGCAGCAGCTCTCCCTACTTAACCTTTGAGCAACCAGGCACCTACCAAGTGACTCACACCGCCACCTGCATCGACGGCACCACCGCTGAGGCTACACAAGAAGTCACCGTGGTGAGCCCCGAAGCTCCTGTGGCCGACTTCACCATAGCCAATACCGAGCAGGCAGAGGGTGACCTCTTCTGTCTCGCCAACCAGTCGAGCGGTTCCAACTGCACCTACACATGGAGCACGCCCGGCGCCGACCAAGAGGAGATACACAGCGTCAATGCCGGCGTCACCTACAGCCGCACCGGAGTGTTCCCCATCACCCTCACGGCTCGCAACAGCGGCGGCGAGAGCAGCAAGACGCTTTATGTCACCGTGTCACCTTCGGCACCACGCGTGGCCTTTGCTGTCAATCCTCCCAACATCATGCTCGGCGAGACTACCTACCTCGTCGATGAGACACTGCAGAATCCCGAAACATGGAAGTGGACCATCACCAACGGCATCCACGACTATGAAGTCAACGGCCAATCTTCATCTTTCACTCCCACACATCCGGGCTACTACGACATCACTCTTGAGTCGGGTAACAGCATCGGCACCACCTCCCGCACCGAGCAAGGCCTGCTGATGGTGCTCAACGCCGACAGCAAGAATGGTCTCGTTATGAGCGGCAGCGAACGGCTGGAGTCAACGATCAATCTCTTTGGTGAGGGAACTAAGGCTTTCACCATAGAGTGGTGGATGTTGCCCTACGTATGCGAAGGAGCCCTCGATATGACGACAGAAAAAGAAATGGTCGCTATCACCACCGACCACGATGGTAACATGTCGGTCACCGTAGGTGGTAAGACCGCCAAGTCGGGCGACGGGTTTGTCCTCTCCAGTACCTGGCACCACTACGCCGTCAGCTACACCTTCGGCGCCGTGAAGTTCTACCGCGACGGAGTTCTCTTTGCCAGTCCCACCACGCGTATCGGCACCTCCACCACCGACTGGGGCAAGCTATTCGTGAGTGGCGGCGACAACGGCTACCGGGGTCAGATTGACGAACTGCGTATCTGGAGTAAGGCTCTCTCCCTCTCTACCATGAAGGGGCTGATCAACGCTCCGCTCACCGATATCGAGGATCTCGTAGATAAGAACGGCCTCGTGGCCTACTACAACTTCAATCAGAATGGTGGCAGCGTGAAAGATCGCACCTCGCACGCCATTGACCTCAGCCGCATAGGCTTTGGTCCCGACGGCGACGCATGGGGTCTGAGCACTGGCGTCTTCACTCTTGACCTCGATGCCGAAGCAGACACCGAGGTGATAGAGGCCGACGGCATCACCCATGTCTATAATGCTATACGCGAGGGCAAGACCACTAATATCGAAGGCACGCTCGGCGGCATCCGCTTTGCCTTCGAGAAGGGCGAGGCCGTGAAAGTTTACACCCTCGACGGCCAGTGTGTCTTCAACGATACCGTAGAGGGCGTACACATTATCGCCTTCCCCGCCGGCATCTATATCGCCAACGGAAGAAAGGTAATCGTGAGATAATTCACCTTATACAAACAATGGGGCGGACACGTGATTGTGTCCGCCCCATTGCGTATGAGATAGTTTACTTAATACTCATCTTCGTTGAAAACTTATTTTGCGACGATTTTGTATTGATTATCAGCCGTTTATATTACCATTAACTATTTTTAGCCAAACAAACCGCACGGCCTAAGACCATCAGAGGCGATTCGCCGGTGGGTTGGACAAACATATTATATGTATGAGGCACTACCCCAAAATATCGCTTTTCTTTCTTTATCCTCAAATCTGAACTCTTGCATATTATTTACTTTTTGACTTTGATAATATCTTTATTCGCTCTTTATAGTTTAATAATCCTTTTGCCCTCGGTGAAGAATTATCCACCTCCTTTTCGATGGCAACAATAAACTTATCAGTAACAGTCAGAGAGTTATTTAGCATCTTTACTCCTGTTATATCTGTAATTCCTGATTTGTATGTCGTCTTCCCTTGGGAAATCTTAAATCCGTAGGATGTAATTGTTTCTATTATCTCTGGCACTACGTGTTTGAAGTCTGTTTGTGACGACATGGTCACGTCATCTACAAATGTTGTGAATCTCAGGCCTTCACGTCTTGCAATTGCCTGTAAAGCCCTTCCTGTTGGCATAAACACCAAATTGGCTATAGTGGTAGAAGTTGGCGCACCTTGAGGGAGATGACCGTTATATGTAGTTAGCTTTGTTAGTATTGATGAAACGTCATGCGAGAACCCGACTCTCACAAACATTTCATATACTTTTTTATGGGTAATATATGGAAAGAAGTCTTTCAGATCCGTCTGAAACACATATTTCTGTCCTTTGTGGAAACGCGCATTTCGGATATTATCACGAGATTTGATACCTCCAAACGCATACTCTGGCATCTCAATATTATCAACCAAGTATTTATTGATTCGCTTCTGAATTTCCTTCAGTTCATCTTTTGGTGGGTTTATGACCCTTGTCCAAAAATCGCCATATTTCTCTTTATACTGTGGTTTGTTTAGCCTTTTGTTTCCAAGTTTGTCTGTTTTATAGCGGTAGAACTCCGTATAAAACTCTTTTAGATGTTCAATAATATAATTCACACGCTCTACACTCTTGTGCAGAACGTAAGAACATAATATATCGTTTTTCTGAATGAGCATAAAAAATAAGTAGGGATGTTACCAGCCGAGCCAGTTCAAAATTAACAATGCAAGTTTTGCGATAAAACCAAGGGCGAGTATAAACTCAACACACTTGCGAAACGTTTTCCACAAACTCTTGAAGATTGCACCGAGTCTTTTCCGGCCTTTCTTCTTACCATTATTTAAAAGAACAACTCTCCTGCTGGAGATGGAACAACGGCTCTCTGAGCCAAGGAGCCTGAAACCTAGTCTCTGCTCCTCATGATAAAAAATAAATTTCAACATAAATATAGGACGTTAATCGGGCAACGTCGAACCCGTGTCCTACATTACGACGTTACGCAATGTCCTATATGCGCTGTTCCTGTTCCATCCCCCTTATTCCGTGTCCATTAAACTTTGAGCAAAAAAGACACTATTGAATCGATTGATGACCATAAACGACTCGTCGTTTCTGTCGAATCAACTCTTCTGCCAAAGTGCCATGAACGAGAGGGTAGTCTCGAACGAGAGCAGTTAAGGCAGTCCTAATGGGTCCAAAGACCTTTTCGGTTGTGAAACTAAATTCACTTCAAGAACTAAGCACCGCGTAACTATTTACCATTTCAAAGAGCGAGGATGCAAAATTAATTCTTTTTCCTTATATGTGCAAAAAAAATATCATTAAATAACCTTAAATCACATTATCGTATAATATTGCTTCGATGGCTATTAGACAATTAACGACATATTTATATTTCCACATATCTCCCTGCTGGATCATGCACCTTGTGGAGCATAGCCTCTTGGATGATACCCATGATGCGGCGCACGTCTTTACCTTCCATATCTATTTCTAGAGGGAAAGAAGAGGGTGTTCTTTGCCGGCAAAGCGACTAAAGGTCGAGCGTCGGGCGGTCTTGGGCTGATATGCCTTCTATACTTTTAAATTATTTTACATCCATGACAATACCTCGCTTTTTCAGCGACACAATGGCTATGGTGGGATCGGGGGCGAGTGCTTTGCGAATATAGGTGATTTGCACGTTGAGAGCAAGGGAGTTGGCGTAACTGTCGTTACCCCAGACAGTTTTGAGAATGGTTTCACGCTTTACGGCCTGGCCGATGTTCTGTGCAAGGATGGCAAGAATTTCCGACTGGCGGGCGGAGAGGTGATGAACCATTCCATTATTCTCTATGGTTGAGAGATTGCTGTCGAAGATAGTCTGGCCGATGGTCATACGAGTGGATGGTGAGGACTGTCGATGCTCAAAACGCTCTTTTATCTTTGCAATGAGTTCTTCGGGATAGAACGGCTTGGGTATGTAGTCATTACCTTTCAGGTCGAACCCTTTTAGGCGGTCGGCCTTTTCCGTCCGGTCGGTAAGGAAGAAGATCAGCACGTCGCGGTCTTGCTC
>JAFTAJ010000040.1 GCA_017458585.1 Bacteroidaceae bacterium | reverse complement strand
TTTTGATTTATTCATTTGAAGTCATTATTTTTGACTGCAAAGATACAAAACCAAATCCGTGCACTCGAAAAATCTCTGCAACTAACTATATTTCAATTATTTCAAAGAACGCTTAGCGATTTTTAGTGGACAGCAATGATAATAATTGATAATGTAGATTGAATTTATGGCGGGATAGAGAATAAAATAAGCAGGAACTCTCTCGAATTCCTGCCTATTATATTTTGAATAATTAGATTACTTAACCGTAAGATTTTGCCCTAAGCGCAGTGTGCTGGTCTGCTTGATGCCATTGCGGCGGCATATCTCTGCGACGGTGGTGTTGTGCTTGCGAGCAATGCTTGAGAGGGTCTCGCCCTGCTGCACCTTATGGCTTACGCTTTTGCGGGCGGGAACTTTAGCCTTAGCTTTGGGCTTGGCTGCAAGGGCCTTTGCCTCCTGCACCTCTTGAGTCTCCTGAACTTCTTGGCTCTTGTTCTGTGCGAGTACAGGCTCTGCCACGGGAACTGTGTTGCTCTTGGAGCGATAGGTATAGGTGTCGCTCACGATGTCGGCTGCTGCGAAGTCAAACATGAGGGCTGGATTGATGGCCTCACCCAGCACGCGTGTCTCAAAGTGGAGATGGCTGCCGAAGGAGTGGCCGGTGTTGCCGCAGAGTCCGATGGGCTGGCCGGAACGGACTTCCTGATTAACATTAACGAGCTGCTTTGACAGGTGTCCATACACGGTCTCGAGGCCGTTGTTGTGGCGGATGACGATATAGTAGCCGAAGCCCTTGGCGTCATATTTGCGTACGCGCACCTTGCCTGAGAACGCGGCATATATGGTGTCGCCGGTGCAGCCGTTGATGTCGGTGCCGTAGTGATTGCGGCGGAAACGGGCGCGGTATCCAAAATTGGAGGTAACGATGCGGCTCTTGATGGGCATGCTGAAATCCTTGAGGTTGATAACGAGTTCCTCCGGGCGTGCCATTCCTTTATATACGTTAACGCCGTCGTTGTTCCAACTGCTGCCGTAGATATTCTTGGCGTAGTTGGCCTCTTCGTTCATCTTGGCTTGGTTGATAATCTTTGATACGATGTTGGATGACTTAAGCTGGAAGTCAGCTTTTGCTTCTCTTGCCATAAGATCCTGCGCATTGGCTGTGGTAGCCATGCCGATGGCCATGATGGCTAAGAGGGATAGGGTTTTGAATATCTTCATAATCTTCTTTTAGGTTCGAGAGTAGTTTTTTCTAAATGTAATAACGGAATAATTCCCGATTTATTTGAAACACGGCGCGAAGGTAGGCATTTTTTTCCGTGTGGCAAAGTCTTTTAAGGTTTATTATGAAATAACTGTTTTGTTTTTAACATTTTTGCAATTTACAGTTTCATTTCTTAAAGAAGTCGCGTAGCTTGCGGAAGTCTTTCTGGAAGAGGATGCCGCCTCCCTGGGTGGTGAGAGAGGACTTGGTGAAGTAGCGGTCGTTGGTCTCGCTATATGCCTTGAGGCTGATGGTGCCCGACTTGTTGAGGAGCCACTGCAGGTTGAAGTCGCCTACGAGATTGTTGCTGTAGGTGGTGATTTGGTCGCGGTAGCCTATGTTGCCGTTGAAGAGGAGGCGGTTGTTGAACATCTTGCCCGACAGACTGCCTTGCACCTCCATGTCGTTGAAGCCCATTCGTCCCGCAGCGATGCTGGTGCCCACGCTCCAGTTGGTTACGCGGAAAGCGTCCTGCAGTATGTTGTTGATCTGACCGCTTAGGGTACCGGCGAGCAGCGAGGTCATGGCTACGGTGGACTGGTTCTGTCCTCCGGTGTTGGATGAGAAATCGTTGTAGTTGTAGGTATAGAAGCGGCCGATGCTAAGCAGATAGACGGCCTGCATGTTGCGGTCTTCCTCGGTGAGTATGTAGCGTTTGAGCAGGGTTGCCTCGTCTTGGTTGGCGCGGGGGAAGTCGATGTCAAACGACACCTTGGGCTCTGCGGCCTTACCGGTGAAGTTGAGTATGCAGTCCACGCCTATGGTGCTATTGGTCTGTGAGGCACCGACATTGAGGTCGCTGAGTGACACACTATTGACACGGTGCACGCCCTTGAGGTTGATGTCGGCCTCGGAGGGAGTGCCGTTGAAGCGCAGGTAGCCGCCCTGCTGTATGTCGAAGTTTTTCTGGATGATATCCTTGATAGTGAGCTTGTAGCGGCCGCTATTGACGGTGTAGAGTCCGTTGAGTTGGAAGCGCCCTTTGTTGTAATAGTTTAGCTGCAGTGGTCCGTTGCCGCGCAGGCTCATATAGTCGCGTGTGACAGGGTCGGTGACAATGTTGAGTGTGGCATCAGGTGTGGCATTTATCTTCAAGTCAATATTTACGTCGCCACCGCCAGATGGCGTGGTGGCATGTTGATCTTCATTCTTTGCTCTTGCCTCTGCCAGCTGGGCAGGTGTCGGGGTAAAGCGCACGAAGTCGCGGTTCTCATCGCCGCCCGCAGCATTGGAGTTATAGTAAAGGGCAGAGCTACCCTCCTCCCCTACTGCAGTCAGTTCGCCAGTGATGAAGACATCGCGGGTTGTGCCGTGCAGATTGAGGTTTCCGTCGGCGGCCACGGAGCCCCAGAAGGAACGTGATGGTTGCTCTTGCCAGTTGATGGTAAGGAGGTTATTGAGGTCAAAGTCGAGGTTGTAGTTGAAGTTGAAGAGATAGTGGTGGTTGACGCTGCCGCGCACGGTGGCGTTGTTGCCGTAAGTGTCGCGCAACACAAAACCATTGAAGTCGATGGTGTCGGGGCGGATGTGGAAGAGCTGTGCTTCCGTGGTGTAGAGGGCGCCGAGCATCTTGGGACGCAGTTTGAGGTAGTTGATTACTTCGTCGGCCTCCATCTGCACATATTTGAATGAGCCGAAGAGGTGGAAATGGCCGGTGGTGTTGCCCTCAAGGTCGTCGATGAAGCGCCCTACGTATTTATTGAGAAATTGCAGATTGGTCTTCTCAGACTGGAAGTGGAAGTCAAGGTTTTTGTCGCGTAGCATGACGAGTCCGTCGATGAGTGTTGAATCGTCGGGCGTCGCCTGTGCCTTGGCTTTGATTGTGAGGCGACTGTCGGGTATATCGAAATACGCGTTGGCATTCAATATGCCAAGTGGTGCGCCATTGAAGAGAAAGTCGCGTACGACAAGGTCTCCCTCCAGCCGATGGTCGGGGTCGGCGGTACTGTTGCGTATGATGCCACTGGCTTTGCCGCCAAACTCGACGGGCTTGAAGTTTGTGAGTCCGAGCAGATAAGCCACCTCTACATCGTTAAGTTGCACCTGTAGGTCTTTCTTGTCATCGAGAATGTCGGTGTTGATGCTGAGATACTGCTGTCCGCGCGACACGGCGAGATTGCTGATGCGCAGTAGGTCTTTGCCGTATTCTATGGTGGCGGGCGACACCTGCCATGGTGTGTCGGAGATGTAAAGGGTGGTGGGTAGCACCTGGGTGACGCTCTCTATGCCGCCGTGGTCAGCATGGCGTAGTTGAGTCTCGGTGCGGAGTGTGCCGTAGGTGGTGCGGCTGGCAGTATTGCGCCATAGCATCTCGGAAAATATCTTGTCGTCACGACCGGCAAAATGTGTCTCTATTCTTACTGGCATGGTGCCAAAGTATTTGGTGGTCATAAGCGAGCCGCCCAGCGAGTCGGTGCTGCTGTTGATGTAGGCACTAGTAAGGTCGTAGCGATTGCCACCTATCTCAAAGGCTGGTGCAGAGACAGTAAGTGTGGTGCGCTGATTGCTACCATTAACATAGCCCAGCACTTCTATTGGTCTTGAAAGCGCTACGTCATCTTGCAGTATGTCAGAGAGTAATGCCTTATTGTTGAAATTAAGCTTGAAATTCTCGTGTGGGGCGTCAGAGGCTTCTGCAGCATTATGCATAAGTGCTTTCTCTACTGTGGTAAGGCCCTGCATCGCGATGCCGAGATAGGCAAATGTAGAGTGAAGTTCAGGCAGATGGCGAGTGACTTGCTGCTCCACTGCGGCTATTGTCTGGCTGGGGAGCATATTGCCGGTAAGGGTGGCGGTGAGTCCTTCGCCTTCGATGGTGGCGTGGTGGCCGCGGTTATCGCTCTTATACTGGAAATCTATGCTGCCTAGTGCGGCAAGCCGACCTTGCATAACGGCGGCCTGACCTGTGAGGTCGATATTGCCGCCGGCCGTATGCTGACCATTGGCTGTGAGTTTGAGTTGTGAATCGTTTATGTTGAGTTGTGCGATGATGTCGCCACCATGTAGCTGGCCGGAGGCATCGATATTGCTGAGTTGATAGCCGCCGTAAGTTGCGCTGCCGATGGAAGCCTTAGCCACAGCCTCGCTGATGGTGTTGCCGGGGTCGAGGGTAAGTGTGCCGCTGAGATTGCAGTTCTCGGCATTGGCTGTCTCGGTGCGCAGGGCAAGGTCGCGGATATCATACTGCACAGCATTGCCCCGCATCTCTATGTCGGCGGTGAGGTCGCAGAGATTGCTCTTGGTGGTGCCACTGTAGAGGATTTTGCTGTGGTTGATGTCAAGATGGCCGCTTTGGTCTATATTGTCGATTAGTGTTAGCAACGGATAATCGGGCAGACCAGCGCCAAAGGCGCTAAGCACGCCTTCCACCTCATCGCGGCTCAGACGAAGGTTGAAGTCGGCATCGACGGACTCGCCAAGATTGGTGGCGCTGTGGAGCTTGACTTTAGCAACCTCTCCCCTACTGCCGGCGATGGCAATGTCAGCGGATATGGGTCGCGTACTGCCGTCATTGGAATGCGTGGCAGAGAGATTGATGTCGTAGTAATACTGGCCTGCAGTAAGCATTGACTGTGATTGCAGTTTCTCCACAGCGAGAGCGTTATTCTCAGGCACAGACAGCAGGGCGCTAATCTTTGAGCGGAGTAGCACATTGTTGCCAAGGCGTAATTCGAGCGAGGGTATATCGGCTGTGTAGCGGCCATTGCCTGACGCCTCTATGGTGCCGCGAAGTTCCTCTATGCCCATACCATTGCGCAGGCGCATCTCCATGTTTCTTATGCGTGCAGATTGATTGTCTTTATCGAGACTCTTTAAGACGAGGCTGGCATTAAGGCGTTCTATATCAATATGATTCCTGTCAAAGCGACTATCGCTACGAGGCTGGTCAAGCACATCGTAGGTGAGGGCCATATCGCGTAGCAGCAATGCGCGAAGATTCAGTTCTGGCCCTTTGGCACCAGGCTTGGGCATAAGACTATCGACGGCAAACTGCCAGTTTCCCTGGGAGGTGGGAGTGTCTCGGTAGAGTGATGCCTTAGCACCGAGCACGCGCAGACTAGTGACATTGACCTTGCTGCGAAGTAGCGGCAGCAGCTCGACGGTGCCGATGGCACGATCCACACGCAGTAGTTCCCTGCCCTGCTGATCATAGATGAGGAGGGTGTCGATGGTAGCGGTGTTGAAGAGGTCAACGCTTACGCTGCCGACTTCGACACGTGTGCCGAGCTTATCGCTGAGGGTAGTGGCCACCTCACGGGCAAGACGCTCCTTCACCGACGGCAGATGAGTCAGCAGGATGAGAGCCAAATAAAGTAGCAGTAGGATAGCTACCAGAGTGGTTAATATGTAGCGTATTTTTTTGATGCTGCGAAGTTAATCATTTTCTACGAAACAACTGAAAGAACGTGCCAACAAAAAATCCGCCATGGGCTATAATGCCAATAGCGGATATTCTAAGCGGAAAGTGAGGGATTCAAACCCCCGATACCCACAAGGAGTATACCGGATTTCGAGTCCGGCGCATTCGATCACTCTGCCAACTTTCCAAAACTGCCGATATATTGCGAAGCAGCCGCGATGCCAGATTGACAACGCGGCTGCAAAATTAGTCATTTTTTTGCAAATAGCGAGGTTTTTGCCATTTTTTTAACGAAGAGAATGGCTTTTTTCGCTTATGTCTGCCTTACAGTCCGAGGTCTGCCTTGATGGCATTGACCTTGGTCTGTGCCTCAGCCACAGCCTTGTCGTAGTCGGCGGCAGTGGGCATATCGCCCTTCACCTCGACGTAGAACTTTATCTTAGGCTCAGTGCCGGAGGGGCGTACGGATATCTTGGTACCGTCGGCCGTAAACCACTGCAGCACATCGCCTGTGGCAGGCATATTGAGTGGCGACTCGGCACCGTTGACAGTCTGGCGCAGTGTCTGATAGTCCTTAACGGTAACCACAGGACTGCCGCCGAGCGAGGTGGGTGGAGTCTGACGGAAGTCTGCCATCATCTGCTTTATCTCATCGGCACCGCTCTTGCCGGGCTTGGTGACGGAGATGGCATTTTGATAGGCGAAACCATAGTCAAGATAAATTTTGAGCATAAGGTCATAAAGAGTCATGCCGTTGTCCTTGGCCCAGGCTGCTATCTCGCAGAGCAGACAGATAGAGGCTGGGCTGTCTTTGTCGCGCACCTTGTCGAACGGGAGATAGCCAAAGCTCTCCTCGCCGCCGCCGATGTATTTCTTCACGCCCTCGTCGAGCTTTATCTCGCGAGCAATCCACTTGAAACCTGTATAGACATCGCGTATCTCCACTCCGTTGCGACGGGCGATGTCAGCGATGGTCTCTGTGGTAACGATGGTCTTGACCATAAACTCGTTGCCTTTGAGCTGGCCGAGCTTCTTCTTGTTCTCAAGGATATAGTATGACAGCATAAGAGCTGTCTGGTTGCCATTGAGTATGCACCAATGCCCCTTTGGGTCGCGGCACACTACGGCGAGGCGGTCGGCATCGGGGTCGGAGGCGAGCACGAGGTCAGCGTTGAGCTTGTCGCCGAGTTTCATACCTAATGTCATAGCTTCTGCATTCTCAGGATTGGGCGACACCACGGTTGGGAAATTGCCGTCAATGACCATCTGTTCGGCAACCACATTGATATTCTGGAAGCCCCAAGTGCGGAGTGCTGCGGGAATGATGACACGGCCAGTGCCATGGAGGGGTGAATAGACGATGCATAGGTCTTTCTGGCGGTTGATGACATCTTGGTCGATGAGGGCCTCATGTACAGCTGCGAGGTAGTCGATGTCCATCTCACCGCCAATAATTTGGATGAGGTCTTTGTTGGGAGTGAATTTCACTTGGTCGATAGTTACGTTGTTTACCTCATCAATGATGCCTGTGTCGTGGGGAGAGAGCACCTGTGCACCATCGTCCCAGTATGCCTTGTAGCCGTTATACTCCTTGGGGTTGTGGCTAGCGGTAATGTTTACTCCGGCCTGCGCTCCGAGCTGGCGGATAGCGAAGGAAATCTCTGGCGTGGGGCGTAGACTCTCAAAGAGATATACCTTAATACCGTTTGCGGAGAATATGTCGGCACACGTCTCGGCAAAGAGTCGCGAGTTGTTGCGGCAGTCGTGGCCTACCACTACAGCGAGATTTTCTTTGCCGGCAAATGCCTTGCGAATATAATTGGCGAAGCCTTGCGTGGCCATGCCCACGATGTAGCGGTTCATGCGGTTGGTGCCTGCGCCCATGATGCCGCGGAGTCCGCCGGTGCCAAATTCCAGGTTGCGGTAGAACGCATCGATTAGTGCTGTCTTGTCTTCGTTATCGAGCATAGCTTTCACTTCGGCGCGTGTCTGTTCGTCGAAGGCGGGTGTGAGCCACTGCTGTGCAGTAGCAGTACACTGTTGTACGAGTTTTTCTTGGTCTGACATAGTATTGTGTTTTTATTGTTTATTTCAGTTCAAATCTGTCACCTGTCTCTTCTATAATTCGTTTCTTTACTTCATCGGGGTAGCCAGGCGCCTTGAGTTTGGCCATGATGGTGTCGGCACCTTCGGAAGCGACCTTAAAACCGCCCTCGGGCAGGTCAATGCGCTCGGTCATGTCATTGTATTTTACGATAAGGTATTCGCTAAGTTCTATCCAGCGGTCCATCATTTTATCGGCCGATTCTTTGGAGTAGAGTGTTAGGAACGACACAGCCTTGGCGGGGTCATCTTTGTAGAGCACCATTGCTGCTCCCTCAACAGAACTCTGTGAAACAGCAAAGGTTGAGTCCAGTTCGTCGCGCACCTTCTTTAGGTCGGGGAATAGCAATGCCCATCGCGGATAAACCATATTGCTCACCCAGTTTTGAACCCAGAAAGCGGACTTAAGTGAGAATTTCACGGCATTGCCGTATTTAAGGGTATAGCATGCCGGCACCTCGGTGGCGCAGCAATATACGGGAGTGTAGGGCGTGGTGGCCGCGTCGTCGTTGGAGAACCACAGTATGCCGCCAATGCAGTTGGGCAGGTATGAACGCAGCTGGCTTATCATGGCAAAGCTGGTCTGCTGAGTGCCCACGGGTCGCTCGTTAAAGTACTTCTTATCGTTGTATTCCCATGACAAGGGACGCGGACGGTATGGGCTGAGCCATACGCCAGTGCCCATATCTTTTGTCATGTCAAGCACAGTACCGTCGAAGTGGTCGCGCATACCTGCCATCACATCCTCTATGCCTAGCTGATGGTCGGGCTTTATGTAGAGCGGTAGCGGCTCAGCATTGAGGTCAAGGCCGGCAGAGTAGTTGAAATATTTATCCATGCCGGTCGTGTATAGGTTATATACTGCCCATACACGAGCCTCACAGTAGCGTGCGCCGCCAAAGTCTATCGGACAATAGGTGTTGGCGAAGTCGAAGTCAATATCTTTGCCGTCGTAGAGCTTTAGTTTGCGGGCCACGCTGACCACATCCTTGGAGTAGAGCACCTGATCTTTGGGCAGATGCATAAACTTGTGGATGCGGCTCTGATTGGCGTGGCAGCACACTGCGTCGTCGGGCACACGTACTGCCACCCATACTGCGCCATGACCACCGGGGCCTTTGCCTACCATCTCCATGATGAATGCTTCGTTGGGGTCAGCCACGGAGAATGTCTCTCCTTCAGAGTTGTAGCCGTACTGCTGCACCAGTTCATCCATCACTTTAATAGCTTCGCGGGCTGTCTTGGCTCTCTGTAGTGTGATATAGATTAGCGAGCCATAGTCGATGATACCTGTGGAGTCCACCAGTTCGTGTCGACCGCCGAAGGTTGTCTCGGTTATCACCAGTTGGTGTTCGTTCATATTGCCCACCACATTGTAGGTGACGGGAGCCTCGTCTATCTCGCCGAGGTATTTGTTGGTCTCCCAGTCAAAGACCTTACGCTTTGCTCCTTTGGGGTGAGTGCCGGCAGGAAAATGCTGCATCACACCGTAGGCACCATAGCTGTCTGCATTGTAGCTCACAAATACACTGCCGTCCTTGCTGGCTTTCTTGCCAACGATGATATTGGTGCAAGCCATTCCTAACTCTACGCCTGCAAACAATACAAAAATCAGGATAATCGTTTTCTTCATATTTAATGTTGTTTATTAGTTATCTGCCTTAAAGCTTAGGTCGAGACCTTTCACCGAGTGTGTCAGTGCTCCCACGCTCACAAAGTCCACGCCGCAAAGGGCGTAGTCGCGTATGGTGTCGAGTGTTATGCCACCCGATGATTCTACTTCGCAGCGACCGTTGATAATCTCCACAGCCTTGCGGGTATTCTCCACGTTAAAGTTATCTAGCATGATACGATCTGCGCCGCCGTGGTCCAACGCTTGTTGCAGTTCGTCGAAGTTGCGCACCTCTATCTCAATTTTAAGCGACTTGCCTTTCTCCTTGAGATAAGCCTGACAGCGGTCGAGTGCATTCTTAATTCCACCGGCAAAGTCCACGTGGTTGTCCTTCAGCAGTATCATATCAAAGAGTCCGATACGATGGTTCATACCGCCGCCAATCTTCACAGCTTCTTTCTCCAGCATACGCATGCCAGGCGTAGTTTTGCGGGTATCGAGCACCTTGCATTTCGTGCCCTCAAGCTGCTTCATGTAGCGTGCTGTGGTGGTGGCTATACCACTCATGCGCTGCATCACGTTGAGCATCAGTCGCTCCGTCTGCAGCAGCGAGCGCACCTTGCCTCTTACGATAAATGCCACATCGCCCACTTTCACGGAGGCGCCGTCATTCATCAGTTGCTCCATCTGCAGATCAGGGTCAAAGCGGTGGAATATCTTTTTTGCCACTTCTATGCCAGCAATGATGCCGTCTTCCTTCACTAGCAGTTTCTGCGCACCCATGGCATCCTCGGGTATGCAGCACAATGTAGTGTGGTCGCCGTCGCCGATGTCTTCGGCAAAGGCAAGGTCTATCAGTCTATCTACAAGTTCGTCAACGGAATACATATTGCTTAATGTTTAACGTTCAACGGTTGTTTTTTATTGTTTTATGTCTTCTTATTTTACTGCCGACAACTTCAGACGGTAGGTTACTGGCGTCTGTGGTATGCAATAATCTTTCATTGTGCCTGGTCCGCAGCTGGCGTTACCCAGTCCACGCTGTGCACCGTCGAGGTGCAGATATACGAACGGCTGCTCTTTCAGTTCCCATTCGTGTCGGGCATTCATCAGGTCGGCATCGGTGTAGCGACTAGCGGAGAAGGCCACATTGCCCTCTGCCTCAATCTTTAGTCCGTGTCCTGATTTGTCGGTCAGCATCAGTTCACGCATACCAGAGCGGTCTCCCGTTGTCTGGGGCTTCACATAGTGCTCCATCATGCCGTCAACGGTGCCGACATAGCGGCCCAGCGTTACGGCGTCGTGACGGTCGCAGTAGTTTTCCCACGGCCCAAGGGCGTAGTAGTCCACATAAGTCAGCGTACTGTCAAGTCGGCATGCCACGCCGGCGCGGCGTAACTCGTCGCTGTGTGGGGTGATGGTCACGTCCATCATTATCTCGCCGTTGCCATATACCGTATATACTATTTCCTGATCTGCCAGTTCGCCCTTACGCTCTGTGCTTATCTCTACGGCTGTTTGAGAGTCGTTGTCCCACTGCGTGTTCAACAGGCCGTTCTCCTCCAGTCCGTCGGCAGTGTTGCCGAAGCGGTCGTTCTCTATCCAGCGGTGGTTGTTAAACAGGAATCCCTCTCCCTCTGCCAGCATCTCGCGTCCGGCAAAAGCCAGCGATGTCAGCTGTCCGGTGAATCGGTCAAATGTTACGCTCACATTATCATTGCCAATACGTACGCTCTGGTCCGCGCTTTCCATGGTCAGGCGTTCCGACTTCTTGGGCTGGGCGCTTATTTCCAGCGGCTGTCCTTTCTGTATCACAAACTGGCGCTTAGCCACGTCGAGGTCATAGCTCAAACCTTGAGCAAACTCCGGTTGATTTTTGTACATAACCTTCACGGTCAGCAGCAATTCCTTATTGCTCTTTGTCTTGAAGGCGGGCACCTTGACAATGGTGCTGTCCTGTGGCTTTACGTCGCCGATAGCTACAAAGCCATTGTTTACCACATTGCCGCCCAGCAGGTATTCGTAGCGCAACTCAAAGTCAGCCAGTGAGCGGAAGGCGTAATTGTTCTTAACGCAGATGCTTACTCCTTTCTCTTTATTCCTTGCTTCTAATTCTATGTATTGATAAGCGTACTTCACCTCTGCCAGCTTGGCGGTGTATCCGCGCTCCGCTGTCACCACGCCATTGCTGCAGAAGTTGCCTTGATGCGGACCTGGGAAGTCATAGCCAGTGTGCAGGCGGCGTATCCCCTGTTTCATCTCGTGTGGGTCGTAGATAGCCTGGTCCACCCAGTCCCAGATACATCCGCCGATGATACTGCTGCTATTGTGTATCACTTTCCAGTAGTCATCCAGATTGCCGATGGCATTACCCATGGCGTGAGCATACTCGCAGATAAACAACGGTTTTTCCAGATTTGCCGAGTGATCGCGCAGTCGCTCCACTGATGGATACATCACCGAATAGACATCAGAGTTGACTGCTCCGCCCCATGGCTTGCCTTTTACCCACGAGCCTTCGTAGTGTATGAAGCGCGTATTGTCCAGCTGGTGTACAGTGTTGTAGCATGGTTCAAAGTTTGAGCCGTTGCCACACTCGTTGCCAAGGCTCCAGAAGATTACCGACGGATAATTGCGGTAAATGCGCACCAGGCGCTCTACCCTATCCACAAAGGCGGGAATCCATGATGGCATGCTTGAGATGCTATGGTTGGCGTGGTCCTCAAGGTCTGCCTCGCCACACACATATATGCCATAGTGGTCACATAGGGCGTACATGGCCACATCGTTGGGATAGTGCGACGTGCGCAGAGTGTTGATATTGTTCTGCTTGAACAGCAATACATCCTTCAGCATACTTTCTGTCGTCACCGTGCGTCCTCCCACCGGGTCGGTGTCGTGGCGGTTCACGCCCTTGAGGAACACTCGTTTGTTGTTCACATACATCAGCGAACCACGAATCTCCACCTTGCGTATGCCGTGCTTTGTGGAGAAAGCCATCACTTCGTTGCCCTGGCTGTCTGTCTGCACCACATTTACCGTGTATAGATTGGGTATCTCTGCGCTCCATAGCTCGGGGTTGTCCACGCCTATTGATGCGCGGTATGAGCTGTCGCCCTGTTTCACTGCTTCGGCCTTGCCCACCAGTTTAGCTTGCGGATCAAACAGTTTCACCACGATGCCAACGTTGTCGTTAAGGTTAAGGTCAAGGTCAACGTTGACATTGGCGTGGCTGAGGTCATCATTGAAAGTATCTGTAATCTTGTGGTCTCTCACGTACACGCGTGGTACATTATATATGTATACACTCCTGCAGATGCCGCTCATCCTGAACATGTCTTGGCACTCCAGATAGGAGCCGTCGCACCATCTCAGTACCTGCACTACCAGGTTGTTGCTGCCATCTTTCAGGTAGGGAGTGATGTCAAACTCTGCCACATTGCTGGCGCCCTGCGTATAGCCCACGCTCTCACCGTTGAGATACACAAATGCCGCGCTATGAATGGCGCCGAAGCGAAGGATGGTACGTTCATCCTTCCAACCATCGTCAAGATTGAAACTCAGCTGATAAGTGCCTACGGGGTTCACGCCATAGTTCTTGCCTTCGTCGTTATAGCCAGGCCGCGCTTTGATAAAGGGTGGTGTATTGTCGTGCGGATATTCCACGTTGCAGTATATCGGGTGGTCATAGCCCTCCATCTCCCAGCACGACGGCACAGTGATGTCGTCCCAGTCTTGCGCAGTTTGCGCTGTCACCTTGCTGGCGTCGGGACGCTGCTCTGGTGAGCTGACGAAGTGAAATTTCCACTTGCCGTCGAGGCACTTCACGCTCTGGCTTTTGCATTGTGTCCATGGTTTATCGTAGTGCTCTTTGTCGGCCATCATCGCTGCCTCGCTGGGATATGGCATCATGTAGGCCGCCGACTGCAGTTTATTGACGGCAAAGACTGTCTCGTCTTCCCATGGTGCCTGGGCTGTGGTTGGCTCACCGCTCTTTATGGGCTCCTTGCTCTTAACCTCTGCTGCGCTTGGCCTGAGAGGCTCCGGTTTGGGCTCCATCTTTACTTCAACCTTGCGCTCGGGCTCCTTAGCCAGTGCCAGCACATAGACACCCTTGCCCTTGCTCTCAATGTGCCATTTCTGCTGCTCGTCAGAACCATTTGGCTCACCCCACTCCACTGCGCCCTGGTCGTTCATGCGCAGTGCCAGACGCATATCGGTGTTGATGATGCGCCACATGCCCGACTGCTCGCTCAGCATCACTGTCGCGTTGCCGGCTTGGGGGTTGGAGAATGTATACATCATGTCCTTCTTCAAGGACTGGGCGCCTGCTGTCAGTGTGGCTGCCAGCAAGACAAAAGTCAGGAATAAGTGTTTTGTTTTCATGATGAATGATTTATTTTGGCTACGAAGTTACAAAAAAAAATAGAATAAGACACTATTTTGTTGTAATTCTTTGCGTGAATTTATAAATTATGTATTTTTGTAGCACCAAAACGCAAATTGGAGACATATGTATTTAGGAAAAAAGAAATGCAGGACGCTGAGAACTATCCGCAAGCAGATAGCAGAGGCTAACGGCATCAGCTACAATCCCCACAGGTGCAACCACAAGGGCGATTGTCAGGGCACTTGCCCTGCCTGTGAGCAGGAGATGCGCCAGCTTGAGAGTGAGATACGCAAGCGCCGTTTCAGCGGTCGTGCCGCTGTGGTGGTAGGCACGGCTATGGGCATCAGTATGCTCGCTGGCGGTGGAATGACCAGCTGTCGTAACGCCGGTCAGGTGGTGGGCAAGGTTCCCGCCCCTGCTGACTTGCGCGGCGATGTGCCCAACATCGTCGCGCCCTCCGACACCGACTCTACTGCCACAGACAAGTCTAAGGGGCGGCCTGTTGAAGTAAAGAAAATCTCTCCCGAAGAGGCGAGGGAGATTCTTGAGCAAATGCCGGAACAACCCGTACAACAACATAAGCGCAATTAGCTAGTATTATGTATATCGGAAAGAAGAAATGCCGTGTGCTCAGAGGCATACGAAAAAAGGTGGCTGAGGCTAACGGCATCAGCTACAATCCCCACAAGTGCAACCACAAGGGTGATTGTCAGGGTACATGCCCTGCCTGTGAGCAGGAGATGCGCCAGCTTGAGAGCGAGATACGCAAGAGAATCCGTATGGGTAAAGCTGCTGTCGTGGTGGGAACTGCCATCGGTATCGGCGTACTTACTGCCGGCATGAGTAGTTGCAAGCCCTTCCCCCCGAAGGGCAATTCGCCTTTCACTGACGTGGTGGGTGAGGTGCCTGACTCTACTGTGTATCCCTCCGATACTGTCGCTGTTGACAGTGCGGCGGTAGATAATGCCAAGACGGATGGCTCGACTTATAGCAATATCGCGCCATAGGATAGCCACCGACGGTAAGGGCGTGACTACGTTGGTGGCTTTTCACGGCTGTCCGCTCGATTGCCGCTACTGTCTCAATGAGCAGTGTAAGGGCGATGCGCACAAATTCAGCGACTACACTCCCGAGCGTCTGCTGGACGAGGTGTGGATTGACGATCTCTATTTCCAGGCCACAGGCGGTGGCGTGACTTTCGGTGGCGGTGAGCCCCTGCTCCATCCCGACTTTATTGTGAAGTTCAGGAGGATTTGCCCGCCGGAATGGAAGATAAATATTGAAAGCTCGCTTGCGGTGCCCACGCACAGTCTGCAGAAGGTGGCGGCTCTGGTTGATGGCATGATTATCGATGTAAAGGACTTGAATAACGATATCTATCACGCTTATACCGGTCGCGACAGCCATCTGCTGATGAACAACTTGCAGTGGATTGCTGAAGCTGGACTACAAGACAAATGCTTGGTGCGCCTCCCTCTCATCAAGGGCTACAACACTAAGAGCAATGTGAGCCGTTCGCGCATACAACTCGCAGTGATGGGCTTCCGCCACTTTGACGAATTCAAATATATCATTAAATGATGATGCGTTCTTTGACGCTGATAGCCATTCTCGCTCCCCTGCTCGCCTACTCGGCCCCGCGGTTCAACGACTATTCATATCTGCGGAGCGACGGCCGCACGGCGACGATACGGTTGGCCGAGCAATCTGACACCCTGTCGGTGATAGAGTACTGGGTGGAGGACAGCCTGCTCTCTACGTGGAAGTTAAAGTACCCCGTGTATCAGTTCTGCTGTGGCGACATGACGGGCGACGACATACCTGAGATAGCAGTGGGTGTGGTGAAGACGACTAAATACTCTCAAGTGATGGCTCGCCGCCTGTTCCTCTTCAAGCTCTTCAACGAGGAGCTGATACGTCCGCTATGGCTCTCCTCGCGAGTGGCACACAGACTTGTGGATTTCACCATCGAGCCTGACGGCCGGGTGAGGACCAGCGAAGTGAAGGCCGATGGCACTCCCGTGAGTGTGCGCTATGAGCGTCGTGGCTTTGGACTGAAATTTGTTGAATATATTACTAACTAAAAACATATTGTGTCATGAAAAAGATTTTTTCCATCATTATGTTGGCTGGCGTGCTGATGTGTATGCCGTCAATGGCGCAGAACAAATTTGACATGAATGCGGCCACATGGCCCAAGACTGTGAACCTTAAGCAGGACATCTCTCGTCTGAGCTACGAGGAGCTCCACATGCTCAAGGCATTGGTGTATGCCACCCATGGCAGATGGTACACTGAGCCTGAGATTAGCCGTGTGCTGGTAAACAAAGCCGAGTGGTATGAGCCGCTGTGCAGCCAGCGCATGACTGAGTATTATGAAACTCACGATGGCGACAGTGTGGTCGAGCCCGACCTCTACACCGTGACGCTGACCTCCGAAGAGCAAGCCTTCGTCAACAAGATAGAGAGTCGCATGCAGCAGCTGCGGCAGACCCTGAAGGGCAAGGATGGCCTCGAGTCAACAAAGGTGTGCGTCAATATGAGCCAGATAACCAAGCCGTCCACAGAGCTGCTCGACAGGCTCAATGCCTACAACTTTGCCATCGAGCAGAGCGACTGCGACCAGCTCTTCAATATCTATGAGAAGAATGGATACGAGATGATGCCGAGTTTCGTGACGACAGATGTCTATCTGCAGCTCTCCCACATGTATCTGGCCTATGTGCAGAAGTATATTGAAAAGAAATATTTCATCCCTACCCTGCAGGCTACGCTTGAGGGCATGGAGCAGCAGGTGGCCAAGGCTCGCACTTCTTCGCTGAAGAAAGGTGTTGGCGACCGATTGGACAAGATGCAGACCTACTGCGCCATTGGTCTTAATCTGCTCACCGGCAAAGCTCAGAGCGTGCCGGCATCGTTCAAGGATATCTACAATGCAGAGGTGGAGAATATCGTTGCCGGTGACAATGCCCCGTCGCCGTTTATGCAGGTTGAGTATTACATGTATTCTCTCTACAAACCACGCGGCCATTACACCCGCTCCGAGGGAATGAAGTGCTACTTCCGCTCTATGATGTGGGTGCAGACAGCTTCATTCTTTAGCCAGAACGAAGATGCCGTGAAGGATGCCACCATTCTCGCCATGCTCTTCAACTCCATGCCGCAGGCCAAGCAGGACGATTTCCGTCACATGGGCGACATTATCACCCAGCTTACCGGTCCGTCCGACAATGTGTCTATCCTGCAGCTGGCTGACTATCTGCGTGCCAACAATATCACCGACTTCAACGCAGTCAACGACAAGGCCGTCATGGCTAAGGTGCTGGCAGAGCTTATACGCCTCAACAACGAGCACAATCAGCTCTCCACCAAGATGGAGTCTATAACGGGCTTCAACATCAACTTTATGCCGCAGCGTTTCCTCTGCGACAACGAGGTCATAGGCAAGTTGGTTGACGATACCCCCAACTGTGACAAGGCCTATCCCTCCGGAGTGAATGTGTTTGCCGTTTTCGGCTCCAAGACGGCTGAGGCACTGCAAAACGACTTCTACCGCGATCCTCAGCGCTGGGATGACTTCGACAAGGTCTATCGGGAGCTCCACGCCAAGTATGCCGGCAAGCCTATTGGTGGCGGCACCATCTACGACCGCCGTCTGCAGCTGCTTGTCTATCTTGCTTCGCGCACCGACCGCACCGACTATGCGTTCTACAACACTCCCCATTGGCAGTATAAGGACCTCAATACCTCGCTGGCCTCATGGGCCACGCTGAAGCACGACGCCATCCTCTATGCCGAGCAACCGATGCTGGCTGAGTGTGGCGATGGTGAGGACTTGCCCGCCCCTATGCCCATCGGTTTTGTCGAGCCCAACAAAATCTTCTGGGACCAGCTCTATCTCCTTATCCAAGACACCGAGTCGTGGCTCAAGCGCTGCGGGTATATCGATGATGATATCTCCTCCAAGACAGAGAACCTGCTGGAGAGCATTGGTTTCTGCAAACTGATTGTGGACAAGGAACTGCGTGGCGAAGCGCCCGACTATATCGAGCGCTGCCAGCTCAACAGTATCGGTAGCTCGCTTGAGTGGATGACACTTGGGTTGATAGACCCCGACCTTGAGCTTCAGTCGTGGGGCGAGGTGGAAGGTGCCGACCGCAGCATTGCTCAGGTGGCTGACATCTTCACCCGCATGGTGCTTGGCTGCGAGAAGCAGGGCATCCTCTACGCAGCCTGCGGCAACGCCAACATGATATATGTATTGGTCAACATCGCTGGCCAGACCTATCTTACCCGCGGTGCCACCTACGGCTACCATGAGTTTGTAAGGCCTGCTGATGCTCCGCGCCTTACCGACGAGGAGTGGCAGGAGATGCTCAAGCAGGGCACCGCCCCCGGCATGGAGGAGTGGATGAAGCCTTACATCCTCCCCGGCAAGACGCAGGTTAACGAACAGTATCTCTACAGCTCGGGTTGCTAATTAAGAAGTTAAAGAAGTTAACGAAGTTAACGCCCGCAAGCGGGCTAGAAGTTAAAGACAATACTCCAGCCTCAATCAAAACATCGCCTATCGTCGAGCGCGTCAGCGCGGTAACTTCTGAGCGAAGCGATAACTCCTAAATAATCCTCAAATCTCAAACCTCAAATCTATAATATTGTTCCTTCTCGTCAGCGTGTCGGCTACTGCGGCTGACACGCTGACAGTCCTTTTCGGGGGCGATGTGCTCTTCGACCGCGGTGTGCGCACAGTAGTGGAAGAGCACGGCTACGACTATGTCTTTGGCGACATAGCCTCCACTCTGCACAAGGCCGACGCTGCCGTGATCAACCTGGAGTGCCCCCTCACCATGAGGAGGCGCCGGGTGAACAAGAAATATATCTTCCGTGCCGACACCATCGCTGCCGCTACCATGCGCAGAGCTGGCATTACCCACGCCGCCATGGCCAACAATCACTCTATGGACCAAGGACTGCTCGGGCTGAGCGACACGCGCGAGTGCCTCCGGCGCAACGGCATCACGCCCATCGGCTATGCCACCAATAGCGACAGCCTGCTCTTGCCGACCATTATCTCGGCTCATGGCGTAGATGTCGCCGTGTTTAACGCCGTCACCGTGCCCATAGAGAATTGGTTCACCACCCCGAGCGACGATAAGCCCGCCATCTGCTACACATCCATCGACAAGCTTGCGGCAGCCGTCGGTCGCTACCACGCGGCGCACCCTGCGGTACCAGTCGTCGTCTTCATCCACTGGGGGCAAGAGTTTCGCGACTCCCCTACCCTGCAGCAGCGCCTCGCCGCCGCCGCGCTGACCAGGGCCGGAACCACGGCCATCATAGGCCAGCATCCCCATGTGCTGCAGACCCACGAGGTGATGGGTACGACGCCCGTGTGGTACAGCATCGGCAATTTCGTCTTTGACCAGCACCCCGAGAAATGCAATAAAGCGCAGCTCATTATGCTACGCTTTACTGCCGAGGGGCTGGCGGACTATACCGCCCTCCCCATCGATATTGTCAACTGTAGGCCGCGCGTCAGTCGCTCACAAGATTAAATGCCACACTGCCACCCTGGGTGTTGGTGAACGTGCCTTTGTAGCGCAGCTTGCCGAGAGGCTCGCGACTAATAGTGCCCTTAAACTCGCCCAGCTTCTTCTCGTCGCTGGCGCGAAGAGCACTTACGATGAGCTCGCCGGTCTGTTTGTTGTAGTTGTCTATCTTTGTGTGGCGCGACCCGTTGTTCACCACATACACGCCGCCCTTCTTGCTGATGCATAGGTGGCGCTTCTTCTCTGTGCCTATGTTGCCACTGAAGATATACTCCTTGTCCCAAGGTGTGAAGTCCGTCTGCGGCTCACTGTGGCGTGGGTCGTCGTAGTACACGAAGAATCGTTCCTCGGTGCCGAAGGTGCTCTTGCGCAGAGTCCAGTTGTCGTGGTTGTCAAACGATTTGTAGCTGTACTCTATGCGGCTCGGCTTCGACCATGTGTCGCCGGCATCGTCGCTCTCCACCATTGTCACGGCGCCGATATTGCCCAGCGAGTCGTACTCGTAGGACATGCGGCACTCATAGGCGCAGTTAAACGAGTTCTCGCCCACTATGCGGCCGTCGGTCCATACATATTCGCCGCCGCCTTCCCAAAACTCTTCGTGGTCTATGTAGCCGTGGGCATTGCGCTTAAACACGCTGTAGCTGTCGTAGAAGTCAATCTTGCGGCCGAAGGGGCTCACGTCGTCAATCTTCGTCCAGTTGCCCAGCGAGTCAAACTCATACGTCATGCCGCCGTAGAACATAGTCCTCACGTGGCCGTGCACTCCGAAGAAGGTCAGGTCCTTCGACGTGAAGCTCGCCCACTCTATGCTGTCGCGGCGCAGCACCTCTGCCAGGCTGTCGGCTGTGCGGATAGAGTCGGAGTCCACGCCATTACCATTCTCTGTCTGGCCGCACGACCCAATCATCGTCGCCAGCACTACAGAACCAAAGAAATAAAGAAGACGTTTCATATGTAAGATGTTAGATGTAAGAAGTAAGATGTGAGATGTATCTTAATCCTTTAATTTGAAATTTATCGGGATGTTATACCTGAAGCGCGAGGGCCTTCCGTTGCGGATGCCGGGTGCGAAGTGCGGCATCCTCTTCACGATGCGCTTGGCCTCCCAGTCGAGCAGATTGTCCACGCTCTTGAGCACCTCCACATCTGTGATGCTGCCATCCACATCCACTACAAACGACACCAGCACCTTGCCCTGCACGCCAGCGTCCAGACTCTGCTTAGGATAGCGCATGCAGGCCGACACAAAGTCCAGCAGAGCCTGCGTGCCGCCGGGGAACTGGGGCTCCACGTCGTTGCTCGTGTCCCGGACGTAGATGCCGCGGTCGGCAAGATAAAACACATTGAAGTCGGCAAGCGGCAGCCTGAAGTCGATGCCGAACTCGCTCTCCTCCCCTTCAAACAGAGCGGGGAAAAGTTCTCTCAAGCCCGCGGTGATGTTGACCACCTTCTTGTTGCCCGCGTCATACTCGGCCTCCAGGGAGTCGCACACCTGCCAGTACTCGGACTCGCCACCATTAAAGGGCGTCAACCCCACCCCGCAACTGTCTAGCGGGTTGCCGTCATCATCCGTCCACGGCCCCATGTCGCAGATGTGGTAGTTCTCATACTCATAGTCGGTCATGCCAATCAGCACCAACACATCCTTCTTCGTAAATGCGTTGAGCATCAGCGGCAGCATGGCCAGCGCCCCAAGGACAAACAATATCTGCTTCATATTATTTACGATTTACGAGTTATTTACCATTTAGCTATTTGGTTGTTCTGTCGCCCCTTCGGGGTTATTTTGGTTTACGTCTATTGCAGGGGTTTGTTTCCTTCGGAAACTGCACCACCTGCCTGTTATCTGTCGTGCCTACGGCACTTAACTCTAAATGTTATTTTTGTTTTTGCCAATGAGCCGTGAGCGTCATTCGTCGATGTAAGATGTAATATGTAAGACGTAAGATGTTTTTTGTGTTTTTGCTTTCGCTCAGGTAATAACCTCGCAGAGGTGGATGAGGTGGCTACAGGCTTCGCCTGTGAACTTGTTTATAAGGAGAAGCATGCAGACGCTTCATCCGTTAGACATAGTCTCTACCTGAGCGAAAGAGTTTTTCTCGGTTTTCGTTTTCGTTTTCGTTATCGTTTTCGTTTAAGCAATTAAGCTATATTATACTCCTCCAGCGCCTTGGCGAGCAGGAACAGCGCCCTCTGCAGGTCCTCCTTTTTCAGCACATAGGCCAGTCGCACCTCGTCGCGCCCCAGGTTGGGCGAAGTGTAGAAGCCCGCCGCCGGAGCCATCATTATCGTCTCGCCCTCGTAGTTGAAGTCCGTCAGGCACCATGCGCAGAACTTCTCTGCGTCGTCCACGGGCAGTTTGGCCACCGTGTAGAAGGCGCCCATCGGTATGGGCGTATAGCAGCCCGGTATGCGGTTCACCCCGTCGATGAGGCATTTCCTGCGCTCCACATATTCCTCATACACATCGCGCGAGTACTGCTCGGTGCCCTCTATCGACGCCTCGGCAATCATCTGCCCTATCAGGGGCGGTGACAGTCGCGCCTGGCAGAACTTCATCACCGTCTTGCGCACCGCCTCGTTCTTGGTGATGAGCGCCCCGATGCGTATGCCGCACTCCGAGTAGCGCTTCGACACCGAGTCGATGAGCACCACATTCTGGTCGATGCCCTCCAGGTGCATCGCCGAGATATACGGGCTGCCCGTGTAGATAAACTCGCGATATACCTCGTCGCTGAACAGATACAGGTTGTATTTCTTCACCAGGTCGCGTATCTGGTTCATCTCCTTCTGCGTGTAGAGGTAGCCCGTCGGGTTGTTAGGGTTGCAGATGAGGATAGCCTTTGTGCGCTCGTTGATAAGCTCTTCAAACTTCTCCACCTTGGGCAGGCAGAAGCCCTCGTCGATGGTGGTGGCTATGGTGCGTATCACCGCTCCCGCCGAGATGGCGAAACTCATATAGTTGGCGTAGGCGGGCTCCGGCACTATTATCTCGTCGCCGGGGTTAAGGCAACTCAGAAAAGCGAACAGCACCGCCTCCGAGCCACCCGTGGTGATGATTATCTCGCTGGGTGTGAGGTGTATCTGGTAGCGCTCGTAGTAGTTCACCAGCGCCTTGCGCAGCGAGCGGTATCCTTGCGACGGGCTGTACTCCAGCGTCGTGCGGTCGATGGTCTTCAGCACCTCCAGCGCCTTTGGCGGTGTGGGCAGGTCAGGCTGTCCGATATTCAGCCTATATATCTTTATGCCGCGGTCTTCCGCAGCCTCTGCCAGGGGTGCCAACTTGCGGATGGGCGAAGCGGGCATCTCCACTCCTCTATGTGATATCTGTAGTGACATGTTCTATTTTAGCCTTTTGTGCTGCGAAATTACACTTTTTCCTTCAAACAACGAAGACAAAACCGTAAAAACCGTCTTCCAGCCTCACGTTTTCGTTTACGTTTTATTTAGTCAAGAGTCGTGAGTCGAAAGTCTCTTTTTTTTGAAGTTATCGCTACGCTCGGAAGTTATCGCGCTGACGCGCTCAGAAGTTATCGGAGCCTGTGGCTCCTCAGAAGTTATCGCTTCGCTCGACGACAGTCGTTTCCTAAGCCATTAAGCCTATAAGCTATTAAGCCACTTTTTCGTTAAGCTTGTCGGCTAATCACGCTACCACTCCCCTGATGCGTGGCAAGAATCAGCACCTCGGCAATCTGTACGTGCTCCGGGGCATTGGCGGCATACACCGCCACGTCGGCTATGTCATCGCCCGTCAAGGGCTTGATGCCCTTATACACGGTGGCAGCCCGCTCGGTGTCGCCGTGGAAGCGCGTGTTGCTGAAGTTGGTCTCCACCAGGCCCGGCTTGAGGTTAGTCACGCGAACGGCGGTGTGCGCCACGTCGATGCGCAGTCCGTCAGACAGAGTCTTCACCGCAGCCTTGGTGGCGCAGTACACGTTGCCGTTAGCGTATGCAGCATCACCTGCCACGGAGCCGATGTTGATGATATGTCCGCTGTTGCGCTTCACCATGCCGGGCACGACAAGTCGTGTCATCGTGAGTAGTCCCTTGATATTGGTGTCGATCATCGTCTCCCAGTCCTCGAAGCTGCCCTCATACTCAGGCTCCAGCCCTAGGGCGAGGCCCGCGTTATTCACCAGCACGTCTATCTCCTGCCATTCAGCTGGCAGGTCGTTGATATACTGTTTCGCTTTGTCGCGGTCTCTGACGTCAAAGGCCAGCGTGATCACCTCCGCCCCCTTGGCGGTCAGTTCCTTTCGTATTTCAGAGAGCAGACCTTCTTTCCTTCCTGTGAGGATCAGTCTGTCACCATTCTCAGCAAACTTTCTTGCACAAGCCAGTCCTATGCCGCTTGTGGCACCCGTTATCAATACAGTCTTCATAAATATAAATAGTTTTGTTTTGTTATTCCGTCCTGTCAGTCTCCGTCAGTAGGAGTTCGTCAGCAAAATTACCGATTTTTCACCATGCCCCAAAGGAAAAGTGTTCTTTTTGCGATTTGTTTGGGGCTCGGCGGGTAAACTAAAGCCGCCGGCGTGAAAACTAAAGCTACCGGCGCAAAAAATTAGCGCCCCCTCGCCAGATTTTAAGCGGCCTTCGTCTATTTTTAGCGTGTTCTCCCCAAATTTTAAGCAGACTTCGTCCAGTTTTTACGCGACTTCCCGCTCGTATCTCCGCCGAGTCACGAATGTATCTTCGCCGAAACACAAGTGTGTCTTCGCCGAGTCAAAGTTGTGTCTCGGCGAAGATAATTTCAGGAACTCAGGCTTTTTTCTGGCGAAGTCAGCGTAAAATTCTACGAAGTCAGCGTAAGATTTGGCGAAGTCCGCGTTAGTTTTCGCGAGCTCCGCCTAAGATTTTATGAAGTCTGTTTAAGGTTCTGCGAGATTTGTTTCTTACTCCTTATTCTTGGGTTTTTTGTTGAGGCGGTAGATGACGTGGGCCATGATGTAACGAGGCAAGGAGTTGCGGTAGGTCTCGGTGCGGCCCTGGGAGTTGAGGACTTGGGAGATGTTGCTGAGTTTGCCGAGGATGTCGAAGGCATCGAGGGCGAAGGTGAGGCCGGCCTTGGTGAAGGTCTTGCTGACGCGGGCGTTCCACACGAGGTCGTTGGTGTTGGCGGAGCTGCTGGCATATCCGCGGCGGGAGTACATCGTGAGGTCGGTGGAGAGCTGGAGGCCGAGGGGCAGGTTCACGAGCGAGGTGAGGCCGTAGTGGAAGTCGTAGAGCGTAAGCGACTGGAAATCGTCTTGGCTGGATGAGGTGTGAGCTATGCCGAGGAAGGTTTTGGCCCCAATGGTGTGCTTGCCTATCTTGCGGTCGAGGCGCAAGCGCTCGGTGTAGCTATGGGTATAGACAGAGGAACGCAGGGGCGCGCTGCCATCATCCATGCCTATCAGGTCCACGCCGTGATTGATATGTCCGTGGGTGGTAGAGGTGAGTGTGGTCAGCTGCTTCTTATCGAGCGGCGCGGTGTAGTTTATATCAAGGGCCAGCTGATAGTTGCCGTTGATATTGTCGGGGCTATAGTGGCGCACGCCTGTGGCGGGGTCATAGACATAGCCGTATGCAATGGCATTGTGAGTGATGTCGTAAGCGGGCTGTAGAGTAAGAATGCTTTTGGTCTTCTTGAATCGGAAAGGCAGGCGCAGCGTCATGTGGTGGATGGATGATTTGTGCAGCTGGCTGTTGCCAAGATAGATGTTGAGCGGGTCTTCGCTGCGCTCAAACTCCAGCAGCGATGTCATCTGCGGTGCTGTCTGCGTGAGGCTGTAGTCGAACTCGGCATACAGCATGTAATGCTTGGCTTTTATGTTGCGGTGCATGTGAAGAGAGGGGTTGAAGAGCACGAAGTCCTTGCGAGTGATGCCGTCATACACGCTCTCTGTGAGGTTGCCGCGGTAGTAGTTGAGGCGATTATGCCGTATGGTGAAAGGCAACTTCAGTTGTATGCGCGGATACCATTTGCCTTTAATATCGTTAAGGGTAAATGTGTAGCTGAGGCCCATATTATGGTCGCTTTGAATTTCCTTCATATTGAAAGAGTTCTCTGCATCCATGGTGCGCAAGCGGAAGTCCACCTCTGAGGGCAGCTCCCCGAGGGCATGGTCGCCTTGGTTGTTCCAATTGTCAAGACGCGAGAGGATATTATATTCGTAGTTATTGCGTTTGAATTCCTGACCGTAGCCGTAGGAGAGACTTCCCCGGACTATTGGACTAATGTAGAAAAACCAACTGAGGGAAAGGTCGTATGAAGTGGATCGGTTGGGATAGTCGTACAGATATTTGTTTCGATAATCCTCGGGCATATCTGCGCTGACGGGATAGTCAATAAGTGTTTGTTGGAATGTTTTTTGCTGCTGTGTCTGGTGACTGATTGCACCACTGATCCCAAAGTCTTCATTAAGCACCTTAAAATACGTACTTATGGGAAAAGACAAGTTGGTGGTGTTACCTTCGCAGATATTTTCGTCAATGGTACGGTTGAGGGCTATTTTGCGAAGCAGACTGCTGCCAGGATTGCGTATGGAGTCAATGATGCCACTACGACAATATTCGTAGGGGTTGTTACGAAATGTTGCAGCGGCATAAGAGCCACGGCGTTCAAAATGATTGTAAGAGAACGAAGGCATAGCATAGGTATGCACCTTTCTTTGTTCGGTTTTTCCTATATGGTATTCGATATTATGGTTGGTGCCAAGTTTCCAGTTTTTGGAGCGAAGGGCATTGCTGCTGTTGCGGTATTGATTGCCGGCAGCAATGAAATCTTCGGCTGTCGTTTCGGTATAATTGTCTGCATCAATGCGGCTGCCCTCCAAGTTACCCTCCAAGCGGAACTTTCCGAGTTTTTCTTTCACAAGGTAGTCGAAGCCAGCCTTCTTAGTGGCAAGCAGACCGCTGGGCATCTGCGCTGGTGTCCATTGCGTGTTCTCTCCTGGCTTGCGATTGTCGTTAAGGTTATTGATATTTGCGTATATTGCCAGTCGCGAGTTATCGCTGAAACGCAGGGCGAAGAGGCGGGCCAGGTAGCGCTCCCTGCTGCCTGCACCCATCTCAGCATTGGCTATCCATCCAATGCTATAGGCTTTCTTCAACCGTACGTCCATTACATACTCGTCCTCCCCCTGCTGAATACCGGTCAGTCGCGTCACCTCATTGGGCCGGTTAAACACATTTATGGTCTTCACCATGTATGCAGGCAGGTTCTCCAGCATTATCTGGTTGTCGCCGCGGAAGAAAGGCTCACCGTTAAGCAAAAGGCTCTCGACCTTTTTCCCGTTTACAAAAATCTCTCCGTTATCTTTCAGCTCTGTGCCTGGCAACTGGCGGATTAGGGCATCAAGCATAGAGCCCTCGGCGGTATTGAAGGCATCGGCATCATATACCAAGGTGTCGCCCTTGTAGGTGAACTTTACCTTGGTGGCAGAGATGGTAACTCCGTTAAGCGTGTGCGTCTTGGGCAACGGCTTGAGCAAGACTACGGGGAGGTCTCGCCAAGGCTCATTTCTGAAAGGCTTAACATCAAGAGTATCGTGGTATGTTTCGTAGCCGTCCAATCCAATAGTCAGCACATATTTACCTCCCATTTTGGGAACCTTAAAGCCATACATATCCTGATTACTCCACGTTATCTTGTCGTTCATGGAGTTGCCTGCTTCGTCGGTGAATTCTACAATCCAATGCTTCGTCTTGTCCTCCCCTTTATCTTCTTGCGGAGCAGTCATCAGCACTTCGCCTGTATAGGCATTGCATACTTTGGTGTAGAGATAATATTGTGCCTTCGTAGCTTTTTCTTTTACCTTATCCTGCTTGTCCTGCGCATTGGCAGAGGATAGTGCGGAGGTAAGCAGAAAAACGGCGTAAATAATTCTTCTCATTTCTTCTTTCTTCCTTTATATTCTATACACCTTCTATATATTATACGCTCGTGATACCCGAAATTGGTCTAATTTCTCTGTTAAAAAAACTCAAATGGCAGGATTTTCTTATGTTTTACTCCGTTTTCTTCGGCTTCTTATTGAGGCGGTAGAGGACGTGGAGCATGGCGTACTGGGGAGTGACGTTGCTCCATGTCTCGGTGCGGCCCTGAGCGTTGATGGTGCGGCGGACGTTGCTAAGCTGACCGAAGAGGTCGAAGGCGTCGAGCATGACGGTGAGGCCAGCCTTGGCAAAGTGACGGGAGAGGCGTGCGTTCCATACCAGCTCGTTAGTGTTCATGGAGTGGTCGTTGTAGCCGCGGCGCGAATACATCGTCATGTCGGTGGAGAACTGGAAACCGAGAGGAATCTGGAAGACACCGCCGAGGCCGTAGTCGAAGTCGGCAACGTTGATGGTGCTGAAGTTCTCACGCCCCGAGGTGGAGTGCTGCCAGTGGAGGTCGGCCTTGAAGTTGAGGCTGGCCTTGGCGGAGAAGCGGGCGTTAAGTTTGAGTGTCTCGTTGATATTGGTAGTGTGCACCTCGCTGCGCAGCTGCTCTATGAGATCGACGCTGTTGATGTAGGTGGCGTCGGTGCTGGTGGAGTAGGTGAACTTGCCGTCCTTGTCGAAGCGTGCAGAGTAATTGAGTTGGCCCGTGAGGTCCCAGTTGCCATTGATGTTGTCAGGCGTGACAGTGCGCACACCTGTCTGCGTGTCGTAGGTGTAGCCCATGGCGAGGCGGTGCCTGTAGATATTGGCGGTGACAGAAGTGTTGAGTTGTCGTTGCTTCTTCATGTTGCTATTGAGATACATATAGAAACTATGAGTACGGCCGGCCTTGAGATGTGGATTGCCAAGCATGATGTTGAGGGGATTGCTGTCGTCGCGGTAGCCAACAAGATTGTTCAGGTCGTAGAGATGGTGCTTCAGCTGATAATGGAAACCACTTGTCCACGGCCATGGGAAACCTTTGTCCGTCGGCCATATATCCAAAGTGGTACCATGGACAAATACCGTAGAATGGCGCCTGGCCAGAGTATCGAGCGCACCTCTCTCATATTGAAGGCGTTCAGATATGAACGATAAGGTTGGCTCATACTTGAATTGGGTAGTAATTTTTGGCTTGTTTTTGTCACCCCTGAGATAATTAAATGCACGGAATTGCAACTGTACTTCATGCTTATACATATCCTCGCGTTGATGATAGCTGTTGCCATTATCAAGAGCCAGCAACATTTCATCTACTGAAGGCAGTTCGCCCAACTCGTGTTCAGTCTGCTCGCCCCACGCATCGAGTTTGTTAAGCAGATAGAGCGAGCGCGTCTGTGTCTCACGCTGATAACTATGTCTATATTTTGCCCAGAAATCAAGATGATGCTTGAAGAAATGCATCTGCACTGTTCCTAATTCAAGCATATTGCTGAAGCCCTGCTGGTCGTTGAGGTTATATCTATTACGGAAGTCGGTGGTATTGTCTTTCAGATACTGTAGATTGTAGTGGTCAAAGAGTTTGTCTCTTGAATCGGTAAACTTTATCTCGTCACTTACACACAGTGTCAAGATATCATTATGCGCCACACCAAAGAAGATGTCTCCTTCTGTTTCCACATTCAACTTATGGCCGCTACCTTTGGAGCTATTGACCAGACGGTTAAGCGCGTGAGTGCGCAGCAGCTGACCGGCGTTGGGAGCGGTAATGCTGTCGCGCCACTCCTTGCCGTAGGAGCCATAGACATCCTCATCAGCAGTAGCTGAGCCACTGCCAGAATTGCGCGTGAAATGATCATACTGCAGTTTGGGATGTAAGGAAATGAAGGATATGGCCATAGAACCTATGTCTATATCCTTACCTGTCCAAAAACTGTGGTCAGTGCTGAAGGAGGTGTTATGATAGTTAACGTTGTTAAAGGAGCGCCCGAAAGTGTTGCCGGAGGAAAGGAAGTTTTCGCTATTGGTATAATGACGTCCCTTATTGTCAACATGTAAAAGGCTTACCTTCCCCTTATAGCGCGCCTGGGACCAATCTATCTGACAATTAGCTCCCGTTTTATAGATATCATAGACGCTAGTGGCCTGCTGTAACGGTGACCAGTCGCCCTTATTGCCTGGATCATAAGCCTGGTTGATATTGTTGGCATTGGCATAGAAATTTAGACTGGAATTGGGAGTAAAACGCAATCCAAACAGGCGGCCGAGGAAGCGATGGTCGGTGCCGATACCTGCCTCGACATTGCCGATGAGTCCAATGCTGTATTCTTTCTTCAGGCGCACATCCATAGCGAGTTTCTTTGTCACGGTGTCACCCATCTGTTCAAGCATAAAATCCTTCTTCTCATATACCTTAATATTCTTCACCATGTATGTGGGCAGGTTTTCGAGCATCACCTTGCGGTCGGAGTTGAGGAAATCCTTGCCGTTGAGCAGCAACTCGTCCACGTGGCGCCCGTTGACGAGGATGTCACCACCCTCCTTCAGTTCCACACCGGGTAGCTGCTTGATAAGCGCATCAAGCATAGAGCCCTCGGCCAGTTCGAAAGCGTCAGCGTTATATACTACTGTGTCTCCCTTGATATAAAACTTCACCTTAGTAGCCTTCACAACAACTTCTCCGAGTTGCTGGTCTTTATTCTTTTTTTCTTTTATTCTATGGATGTACCATGGCTTAGATAGATTCATCATTTTCTCACCCTTGTAAAGTTTAGGCACACTCCAGTTGGTGTAAGTGGTCTCGTAGCCATCAGCTTCGGCTTTGATTATATACTCGCCTGGTTGAGTAAGGATAAATACGAACCACGCCCTCGGCTTGCCGCTATAATCTCCGCCACTGGTATTCTGCGTAATCACTACAGAACTATCCTTGGCAAGTAACAGGGAAACTTTACATTGTACAGGCTGTTGCGTTGCATCATCTACAATATAACCCCAAACTTCGGTGTCATACTTCTTTTCTTTCTTGTCCTGCGCATTGGCAGAGGATAGTGCGGAGGTAAGCAGAAGTGCGAACACCACTGCTTTTATTAGAGTTTTCATAAAGCTTTATATTGTTTATTTCTTTTTCAATTGAGAAGTTTCAATTCTCGATGTGATGTCACTTGCGTTTACATCCACACTTTTTGCTGTGCCACTGAACTTGCCGGTAGAAGCACCGCTGCAAATAGCACTGACGGCAGCACAGTCCACCTTGGCATCCATGGTTGAGGCCCCGGAACAAACGGTGCGCAGATTGCCACCCTTGAATGTCAAGTCGCTTTTGCTGGCTCCTGAAAGTATAACCTGCATAAGTCCTGTGGCCTTGGCAGCGACAACGCAATGCGAAGCTCCGCTGATATCCATCTTTACGTTTTCGCACTTATGCACTTGAGACAGATTCAGTTTGCTGCTGCCACCGATGTTCCACTTCACATCCTGAGCAGCCATCTCTTCCACTTCTATCTGGCTCACTCCCCAGACATTGCCATCAATGGATTTGCAATCTATGTTCTTTACCTTGAATGCTGACACACCATCAATGTGAACCTTCAGGACATCAGCCGAGAGACGACTGCTCTCAAAGACAGAGACACCTTCAAGACAAATATTTTGCAGGCTAGGAGCTGTCAGATGTAGGATAAAGTTGTGTTCTCCATCAGGTTTGTCTTCTTTCCGTACATTACTAAAGACTCTGTTTTCTTTTGCGTGTACCTTCAGTGTGCCGTTTGTAGCAGAGACATCCATGTAGTCAAGCCAGTCCGTACGGCCCGTAAGTTTCACGCTGTATTTTTCACCCTGCGTATAGATAACTTTCACCACGCTGCTGACATCTATACCCGTAAAATCAAAAAGGTTATAAGTGCGCGTAGAGAAACGATTGTCTATATTCCTTACAGCAGTTACATCGGTAGTCTCGCCCGACGAAGCGCAGGCAATGCCTATAAAACTTGCCAGCACAATTACACAGGCTGTAAAATAGATTTGCTTTTTCATGTTATTATCGATTTTAGTTATTACTGATAGAAAAATCCGTTTTTATTCATAAAATCTGCCAATGTAAACGTTCCCTCCAAAGCAATAATAGTGAGAACATCTCTCGCAGAACTTACAATTAGCATTGAAGAACTGCCCGACTGCTCACGAAAAAAGACTTGCTTACTTACTTTTTTGCTTACATTTTGCATAACCACGAGTTCATACTTCTCTTTCTTAACAAAAGTTTCTACGTCTGCGAGAATCTTTGCTGAAGCCGATGACACGGATGACAAACTCTGTAGAGAAGATATTTTACCCTTCATCTTGGAAAAGTCTTGACTCGGAAATGAGATTGCTCCCAAATCCATATTGTCAAGAGCATACTTGGAGATGTAGCTATAGCTGACTCCATCCATGTCTTTATAATCCTCAAGGAACTCAATTTTTGCGTTGCCGCAAATGCTACACGCAAGCAGCATAACCACGGCTGCCATTCTTTTACAATAACTCTGTTTCATCGCTATAAATATTTTTTATTGATTTCTTTGTATCTTGCTCTATCTCTTCAAACAATTCAAAAATTGCAATCAGGTCCATCCTCGCCTGCTTTGCCACGCCGGTAACTTCTTCAAAAGCCACCTCCGTGCATTGCTCAACTTCTTTTGCACATGAAGAAAGGTCATTTTGCGTCTCATTTAAAACAGAAACGACCTCTGGCGCCCCCTGTACCGTAGGCTGCTCCTCCTCAATTGAGGCGAAGTAGCTTTTCTTTTCCTTTATTTTATTAACCATTTGCGTAGTTGACGTTGTTTCCTTTCTCTCAGAGGGCGTGCCTACGGCGATGGGGGCGGTATTTGCTTGAGGTTCGATGTTTGAGGTTTGATGTTTGATGTTTGTGACTTGAGATTCGAGGTTTGGGGGATTGGTCACTCCGTTGCCCAGCAAGAAGGCAATGGCGATGCACGCAGCCGCAGCTATCGAGGGCCAGAAGATGAGGCGGCGCACCCTGCGGCTACGCTGCTGCTTTAGTGCTGCTTCGTGGAGCTGCTGGGCAAAGTCGGCCGGCAACTGCGGCGGGTCGGAATATATGCGGTGCAGTGCTTCGCGGAGGTCAGTATCTTTGAAAGCGTCCATGATAAATTATTGAGAATTGAGAATTGAACATTGAGCATTAAGTGCTTATCTCCTTTTTATTCTATTATAGAGTTTCCTTCTGATATTGTAGAGTCGTTTGGAGAGCTTTTGTGGAGTGGTGTCCATCATGAGGGCGATGTCGGCGAGTGGCATGGAGTCGAAGTAGTAGAGGGAGAGGAGCATTCGCTCGTCGGGTGGCAGGGTGAGTACTGCCTGCTGCAGCATGGCTATGTTGTCTTCGCTGCCAGTGGACAGGTCTTCGTCTATATTTGAGAGTTGAGAGTTGATATTTGAGAGTTGAGAGTTTCCGGCTTCGATGTCCTCGATGGGGATGGTGACATGCTCTTTGTGTCTTGCAAAGCTGAGGGCTTTGTTGTAGGCTATCTTGCCGATCCACGTGGAGAGCCGCGAGAGCTGCGGGTTGAAGCTGTAGATTTTCTGTATGGCTGTGAGCAGGGTGTCTTGCGTCAGTTCCTGCACATCGCGGACATCGCTCACTATCCTCGCTATCATAGCAAAGATCATCTGTCCGTAACGGGCTACCAGCTGGTCATGAGCCTCACGGTTATTTTTCTTTAGTTCCTCGACGAGTGTCTGCTCGCTGTACATCTTTGGTTTATGGTTCGCAGAATTGTCTTACACCTTATTATACGCATATATCGCAGAAATATTCCAGTTATTTCTGCAAAAAATTTTACTGCCACTGCAAACGATTGAGGCGGGAGGTTGCGCTTACATTTCCTTTATTACGGCAAGAAACTCATCAAGGGTGACGAGATTAAGTTGAGGGAAAGGCGTGTGGCGAAGAACACTAAAATGACTGTCCTCCTCCCCTTTAGGGGGCCGGGGGCATTCTCACTTCTTCGGCTTCTTGTTGAGTCGGTAGAGGATGTGGAGCATGGCGTACTGGGGAGTGACGTTGCTCCATGTCTCGGTGCGGCCCTGGGCGTTGATGGTGCGGCGCACGTTGCTGAGCTGACCGAAGAGGTCGAAGGCATCGAGCATGACGGTGAGGCCGGCCTTGGGGAAGGTGCGCGAGAGGCGGGCGTTCCACACGAGTTCGTTGGTGTTCATGGAGTGGTCGTTGTAGCCGCGGCGCGAGTACATGGTCATGTCGGTGGAGAACTGGAAGCCGAGAGGAATCTGGAACACTCCACCCACGCCGTAGTCAAAGTCGGCGACGTTGATGGTGCTGAAGTTCTCACGCCCCGAGGTGGAGTGCTGCCAGTGAAGGTCTGCCTTGACGTTGAGGCTGGCCTTGGCGGAGAAGCGGGCATTGAGCTTGAGTGTCTCGTTGATATTGGTGGTGTGCACCTCGCTGCGCAGCTGTTCGATGAGATCGACGCTGTTGATGTAGGTGGCGTCGGTGCTGGTGGAGTAGGTGAACTTGCCGTCCTTGTCGAAGCGTGCGGAGTAGTTGATACGTCCTGTGAGGTCCCAGTTGCCGTTGATATTGTCGGGGGTGACGGTTCGCACGCCTGTCTGGGTGTCGTAGATATAGCCCATGGCGAGGCGGTGCCTGTAAATATTGGAGGCGACGCGCCCATTCAGTTGTTTCTGCTTCTCCATATTGCGCCTGAATTCAACACTTATTTTATGTGTGCGTGTGTTGCGGAGGTTGGGATTGCCGAGCATGATGTTGAGCGGGTTGCTGTCATCGCGGTAGTCAACGAGATAGGTCATGTTGGGCAGGTTAACGTTTATGTTATAGCTAAGGCTTACGTACCACGGAGAGGGCCACGACTTACCCTTAGGATATAGAGATATGCCAGAAGAAAGTTCAAAATACTTCTGGTTGCGACGAACGACGGTGTCAAGTGCCGCGCGCTCATACTGGAGTTTTTCCCTGCTGAAAGAAATACCGGGAATGATCCACGCATTTCCACTTACCTTGGCTCCGTCTTTGTTTCCCGGGTATATATAAATATGGGGAGCGACTGCATGCTTGTATCTGTCTTCCTGCTGCCAGTAGCTGTTGCCGTTGTCGAGGGCCAACAGCATCTCATCTACGGAGGGGAGCTCTCCCAGCTGATGACCGGTCTCCTCGCCCCAAGCATCGAGTTTATTGAGCAGATAGAGTGAGCGGTTTTGCATCTGTTTCTTGTCTTCGTATTGATAGACAAGCGACACGCTAAACAAATCGTCTAAGAAAGCAAAACCTTTAGTTTGGAGGCCTATACTATGCATCAATCCCTGTGATTTATTGTAGGTATAGCGGTTGCGGAAATCGTTCTCGGCCTTCTGCATGTACTCCAGATTGTAGTGCTCATAGAGTCGATCCACCTCATTTTTGAAGTCTGTCTTTCCTTCCACATAAAGACCGAATCTGTTGTCGTGCGCGGGTGCTAAGTAAACGCTATAGCTTGACGAAGCGTTCAGCTCGTAGCCATTGCTCTTGTTGTTGTTCTTGGTTCGGTTGAGACCGTAAGTGCGCAGCAGATGTCCGGCATTGGGAGTGGTGATGCTGTCGCGCCACTCCTTGCCGTAGGCTCCGTAGATGTCTTGATCGGTAGTGGCAGAGCCGTTGGAATGGTGGCCTCTATTGTCGTTGTATGAGAAATTGGGATTTATACTCATCTGTCTAACCTTGACAGGGCCGAGGAGGATGTCATTCTTTATATAAAAAGTATGGTTGGTCCAGAAAGAGCTGCTGTAGTTACGTCCACGGGCAAAGCGACGTCCGAAAGTGTTGCCCGAGGAAAGGAAGTTCTCGCTGTTGGTGTAGCTATCGCTCTTGTTTTCGGTATAGCGCCCCTGGATAGTATTTTGATAGTTAAACTTATCATCGGTATAATGATAGAAGCTACTAAGACGATATATGTTGTAAACACTCGTAGCTTGCTTCAGGGGCGTCCATTCGCCCTGCTCACCGGGATCGTTGACATCATTGAGGTTGTTGGCCATGGCATGAACCTTAAAGCTTGACTTTGGAGTAAAGCCGAGAGCAAAAAAACGTCCCAACGCTGTATGGTTGGAGCCGAGGCCGCCCTCTATGTTGCCAACAAAGGTACGGTTGTACTCCTTCTTGAGTCTTACGTCCATAGCAAGCAACTTGTTGATAGTGTCGCCCATAATTTCCTGTTCCCTTGTAGTCTTTTCAAACACCTTGATATTCTTAACCATATAGATGGGCAGGTTGTTGAGAAGGTCTTTTCTGTCTGAGTTTAGGAAGTCCCTGCCGTTGAGCAGCAGTTCATCTACGCGGCGGCCCTGCACGGTAATCTCGCCGCCCTCCTTCAGCTCTACGCCAGGCAACTGCTTGATGAGTGCGTCAAGCATAGAGCCCTCTGCCAGTTCGAAGGCATCAGCATCATAGACTATGGTGTCACCCTTGTAGTAGAACTTCACGCGGCTGGCCTTGACCACTGCCTCGCCCAGTTTAACATCCTTGCGTGTCTTCTTTGCCCTGCGGATGTACCACGGAGTGGCAACCCTTAAGTAGTCCTCATGCTTATAGAGCTTGTCTACTGTCCAGTGGTTGTATGTAGTATCATAGCCCTTGCCTTCGCACTTCACAAGATACTCACCGGGTTCGCTGATGGTAAGCCACACGTATGTGCTGGCAAAATAGGAATTATTGCTTGTTCTGACTTTGGCGGAATCAACCACTGTGCTGTCCTTCGCCCACATAAGGGTGACCTTTACCCCAGGCACGGCTTGGCCTGTAGTCTCCTCCATTACGAGGCCTCGGACCTCTACTTCCAGCTTCTTTTCCTTCGCATCTTGCGCACAGCATAGGGATGCGGCGAGCAAGCACTGTGCGGCGAGCACAGCGATAAACTTACTGTATTTCATTGTATTTTATTTAGGGATTTCTTTTTCCGCTACAGGCGTATCAACGGACTTTAGAGATGAGTTTTCCTATTTTGTCGGTAGTGCGTTGCGCCTGCTTATGTAGTTTTAGTATGCGCTGTTTTATGAGAGTCCTCTCCTCCGGTTTGAGGTCATCGCGGTCACAGTCGCGACGGAGTTTCTGTATCTCCTCCTCCTGCATCTCCAGCAAATCCTTATAAGCCTGAAGCTGCTTCTCTATTTTGCTGTTTCCATTTGGTGTAAGATTAGCAGGGAAACGAGATACATTTATACTGTTTTTGTTGTTTTCTTTATCCCATTTCTTCCACAAATCATCCTGCTTCTGCTGAGATTTTGTTTTAGAACTTTCCTTTTGCAGATCATCGCGGCGCGAAGTAATGAGAATGATTTTTCCTTTTATAACATCTGACGTATAATCCCACACAACTCCATAATAGTCGCGCTTCTCAGGGTCTTGGGCATTCTTAACATACATGGCGATGTATTCCTGCGGCGTTTGGTCACGAGTACGCATTTCCTGACCCTTATAGTCGCCCGTACCAACAATCCATGCGCCAAGTTCACCAGGCATCACTTGGAGAAAACGATAAGCACATTCCCTGTCCTCCATAAAAGCAGCTTTAATATTTGTGAGAATGCCTTGGCCCTTAGGACATTTAAAGGGAATAATTTCAACAGAGGAGATGAAACTTTTGTCATCGGGGTTTACTGTACGCCTATAGACAATTCTGTCTTTGTCTGCATACAATTCGCGAAGATTGTTGAGAGCATTGATTACATGCGTAGGCGGAGAGGCCGGGGCATCTTTTTCGTTGTAGGCGAAGCAGCCGAGCGTAGCTGCAAACATGATGATTGTTAGAATTTTTGTTTTCATATTACTTTAGTTTTTGAATTAATTCTGTGCAAATGACTTTTCTATTTCTTCGAGCCTATAGCGTGCGCGCTCCACAGTGCTCTTAATGTCTGCTATGAGGCGCTCCTTGCGCAGTTGCTCGATTTTCTTCAGTTCGTCTTTTGAGTAGAGATAGTTCCCCATGTTGGTAATGGGCAGGTCTGCCTCGTTGTAGATTGGCATGTCTTCCTCCGGCTCTGCCTCTTCGGCCAAGTTCTCATACTCCCCCGTCTGCTCCGCAGACACCCCCTCTATCTTAGAGGGGGAGCTTATCCCCTGCATAATAGTATCGTGCGGTTCAGACGTTTCTGCTATGTAATCATACGCCCCCTGTACCGTAGGCTGCTCCTCCTCAATCAAGGCGAAGTAGCTTTCCTTTTCCTTTATTTTATTAACCATTTGCGTAGTTGACGCTGTTTCCTCTCTCTCAGAGGGCGTGCCTACGGCGATGGGGGCGGTATTTGTTTGACGTTCGATGTCTGAGGTTTGATGTTTGATGTTTGTGACTTGAGATTCGAGGTTTGGGGGATTGGTCACTCCGTTGCCCAGCAAGAAGGCAATGGCGATGCACGCAGCCGCAGCTATCGACGGCCAGAGGATGAGCTTGAGACGTGAGTGTTGCTCCTTTTTCTGACGTTCGTAGGCCGCGAGCACCTTCTCGTCGAAGTCGTCGGGCAGCGGAGGCACGGCAGCATGTCTGCGGCGCAATGCCTCACGTATGGCGGTATCTTTGAATGCTTGCATGATAAATTATTGAGAATTGAGAATTGAGCATTGAGAATTAAGTGTTTATCTCCTTATTATATTATTATAGAGTTTCTTTCTGATGTTTTGCAGCCGGTGGTAGAGAGCGTTGGGGCTGATGTCGAGTATCTGAGCGATGTCTGCTATGGCGTAGTCTTCGTAGTAGTAGAGGTTGATGGCGAATCTTTCATCGGGTGGCAGAGCGCTGATGGCCTCTTCTAAAGCGAGGATTCGCTCCTCGTTGTCGCTGGAGAGCTCCTGGTCAATCTGCGCATCGCTGATGTCAAGACTGTCGGGCGGAGCCTCATCCAGCGGTATGCTGGGTGGCGGTTGCTTGGCTATGAAGGTCTGCGCCTTGTTGTAGGCTATGCGGTAGATCCAGTTGGCCAGAGTTCCGCGGGCGGGGTCGAACTGACGGAAGCTATCAAACACTTTGAGGAAGGTGTCTTGAGTAAGCTCCTCAACGTCCTGACGATTTGAGACAACGCTGGCTATGACGCTCTGCACACGGCCTCTGTAGCTGTGTAGCAAGAGCAGTTGTCCTTCGCGACGGTTTCTGGATAGTATTTTTATTATTTCGTTGTCTCGGAGCATTGAGTATCACCGCTACTGCATCTCTCTCAACGAGAGGCTTCTATATATAATACACGCAAAGTTACCTTTTTTGGTCTGTATGCTATGTTAAAAAAACCTAAAACGGGCGAAAAAGCCTCCAATAAGAATTATTTGCTTGCGATAGGTGGTTTTTTCGGAAAAATAATTGTAACTTCGCAGAAATTTATAATATGTAACATGTGAAATGTTATATGTGAAATGTTAAGCGGCAATATCACATATATAGCTCTGCCAAAGCAGGAGGCACATAACCTGTCGTTCTACCTGGCGATGGAGGAGTATGTGGCGCAGCACCTCACACAGGTGGAGGAGGCCTTCTTCCTCTGGCAGGTGGCTCCCACCGTGATAATAGGGCGCAACCAGGTGCTGGAGAACGAGGTGAACCTACCCTACTGCCGTGAGCACGGCATCGACATCGTGCAGCGCAAGAGCGGCGGAGGCGGCGTGTATGCGGACAAGGACAATATAATGTTCAGCTTCGTGTGCTCGCGCCACAAAGACAAGACGACACCAGAGATGTTCAGCCACTACCTGCAGCGCGTGGTGGAAATGCTTCGCTCGATGGGCGTGGAGGCATGTACCTCCGACCATAACGACATCATGATCGGCGACCGCAAGGTGAGCGGATGGGCTGTATATCAGATGCAGGAGCGCATAATCGTGCATGGCACTATGCTCTACGACACTAACATGGAGCACATGCTTGCCTCCATCACGCCGTCCACGGAGAAGCTGGCCCGCAAGGGTGTGGAGAGTGTGCGACAGCGCATCTGTCTGCTGAAGGACTTCATCGGTGAGCGCATCACGATTGAGGAGTTCAAGGCGCGGGCGCGGGAGTTCTTCTGCGGTGAGAAGGTCGTTACGCTTAGCAGCGAAGAAGCAAATAAAATTGAAGAATTGAAGAATTGAAGAATATTAAACTCACACAGAAATCACAGATAACACAGATATTAAACGAAAACGATAACGAAAACAAGAAAAACTCTTTTCAAGAGCTTAGCACTTTGTGCTGAGGCCGAGGCTGTCGCCACGAGTCTGTCCGTAAGTGAACTTCCGTCATCCTCCTGTCGAAGCCCCGTCACATCCTGACGGATTAAAAACTCTTGAAAAGCAAAAACACAAAAAATGCCTTACGTCATACATATTACATCTTACATCGACGAATGACGCTCACGGCTCATTGGCAAAAACACAAAAAAAATATTTAATGGGCTCAAGAAGTTTAAGAGTTCGACTGTCGTCCTCTATCTACTTTTAACTACCTCTATCTACATTTATCTACTCAACTATAGAATTTTCAAACTTAAAAACTAAATAAGCAATGGCAGAAAACAAAAAGACTTGTTTGTATGACAAGCACGTGGCTCTGGGAGCCATGATCAGTCCGTTCGGCGGCTTCGACATGCCGATACAGTACAGTAACATCAAGGACGAGCACCTGGCTGTAAGGCAGAAGGTGGGCATCTTCGACGTGAGCCACATGGGCGAGGTGGAGATCACCGGTCCCGAGGCAGAGAAATTTGTGCAGCATATTTTCACTAACGATGTGGCTGGCGCTGAGCCCGGCAAGATATTCTACGGTATGATGCTCTACCCCACCGGTGGCTGCGTGGACGACCTGCTGGTGTACTGCGAGGGCGACGGCAAGTTCTTCCTGGTGATCAATGCCGCCAACATCGACAAGGATGTGGCATGGATTGAGGAGCAGGCTAAGGACTACAATGTGAAGGTGAACCACCAGAGCGACTACTACGGCCAGATTGCCGTGCAGGGCCCCGAGGCCGAGGCCAAGGTGGTGGAGGTGCTGGGTCTGGACGTGAAGGACCTGGTGTTCTATACCTTTAAGAAGATTGACGTGGACGGCGAGACGATTATCGCCAGCCGCACCGGCTACACGGGCGAGGACGGCTTTGAGATATACGGCTCGCACAAGTATATACAGCAGGCATGGGACAAGCTGATTGCTGCCGGCGTGACACCGTGTGGTCTGGGCTGCCGCGACACGCTGCGCTTTGAGGTAGGTCTGCCGCTCTACGGCGACGAGCTGAGCGCAGAGATATCTCCCATCATGGCCGGTCTGGGCATGTTTGCCAAGCTGGACAAGGAGGAGTTCATCGGAAAGGATGTGCTGGTGGAGCAGAAAGCTAATGGTGTAGCCAAGAAGCTGGTGGGCATCGCCCTGGCTGACGACGACAAGGCTATCCCGCGCCACGGCTACGAGGTGGTGAACGCCAACGACGAGGTGATTGGTGAGGTGACCACGGGCTACCGCACCATCATGACCGACAAGTCGGTGTGCTTCGCTCTGGTGGACGCTGCCTACATGAAACTGGGCACTGAGCTGGCCGTGCGCATACACCGCAAGGTGCATCCGGGCACGGTGGTGAAGAAGCGCTTCTACGATAAGAGCTACAAAAAATAAGAAGTTAACGAAGTTAAAGAAGTTAAAGGAGTTAACGCCCGCAAGCGGGCTAGAAGTTAAAGACAATATCATTAAACATTAAACAATAAGATTATGGCAAAAGTAATTGAAGGGCTCTACTATGCAGAGAGCCACGAGTATGTAAAGGTTGAAGGCGACTTCGGCTATGTTGGTATCACTGATTATGCTCAGGAGCAGCTGGGCAACGTGGTTTACGTTGACGCTCCCGAGGTGGACGACGAGGTAACCCAGGGCGAGGAGTTTGGCGCTGTAGAGAGCGTGAAGGCTGCCAGCGACCTGATCTCCCCCGTGTCGGGCACCGTTGTTGAGGTAAACGAGGAGCTGGCCGACAGCCCCGAGAAGATCAACGAGGATGCTTTCGCCAACTGGATCATCAAGGTGCAGCTGAGCGACAAGAGCGAGCTTGACAATCTGATGGATGCTGCTGCCTACGAGGGACTGTGCAGCTAAAAACGGACTGACGAAATGGCTTACAAGTATTTTCCTCACACCGAAGAGGATATCCAACAAATGCTTAAGGTGGCCGGCGTGAACACGCTGGCCGACCTTTATGCTGAGGTGCCCGAGGAGCTGAAGCTGAAGCGCGACTATGACATCCCGTCGGAGATGTCGGAGGTTGACATACGCAAGCACTTCAAGGCTCTGGGCGACAAGAACAAGCAGCTGGTATGCTTCGCCGGTGGCGGTGTGTATGACCACTACACGCCCTCGGTGATTGGCTACATCACCCAGCGCAGTGAGTTCCTGACAAGCTACACTCCTTATCAGGCAGAGATATCGCAGGGCACACTGCAGTATATCTTCGAGTACCAGACATTGATGGCCGACCTCACAGGCATGGACATCAGCAACGCCAGCATGTATGACGGTGCCACCGCTACCGCCGAGGCAATGATGATGGCCGTCGCCAACGCCAAGAAAAAGAATCAGGTGCTGGTGAGCGCAGCCCTCAACCCCGCCGTTATCCGCGTGGTGGAGACCTACGCCAAGTACCACGGTGTGACCATCAAGCTCATCCCTACCCTCAACGGCGCTACCGACAAGGCAGCCCTCGCCGCAGAGTTGGCCAAGGGTGAGAGCGCAGGTGTGATTATCGGCCAGCCCAACTACTACGGCATTGTGGAAGACCTGACCGGCGTGGCCGACATGTGTCACGAGCAGAAGGCATTGCTAGTCATCAACGCTCCCGCCAGCACGCTGGCCGCCCTGAAGACACCGGGCGAATGGGGTGCCGACATCGCAGTGGGCGACGCCCAGTCGCTGGGTCTGCCGATGAGCTTCGGTGGCCCGTATCTCGGTTACTTCTGCGCCAAGGAGGCATTGGTACGCAAGATGCCAGGCCGTATCGTGGGCGGCACCACCGACCATAACGGCAAGCGCACCTTCGTGCTGACCATGCAGGCTCGCGAGCAGCATATCCGCCGCCAGAAGGCTACCTCCAACATCTGCTCCAACCAAGGCATCATGACGCTGATGGTGACCATCTACATGTCGCTGATGGGACCGCAGGGACTGAAGGAGGTGAACGAGCAGAGCTATGCCGGTGCACACTACCTCTACGACGAGTTGCTGAAGACGGGCAAGTTTACACCTGCGTTTGAGGGACAGACGTTCTTCAACGAGTTTGTTGTGAAGACCTCGCTCGACGTGGGCAAGCTGCAGCAGAAACTGCTGGACAACGGCATCCTCGGCGGTCTCAAGCCTGAGGGTGTGGACAATGCTATTATGTTTGCTGTTACCGAGCAGCGCTCCAAGGCAGAGATAGATAAACTTGTTGAACTGATTAAAGAAGCTTAAGATTATGAACAGCACATATTACGGAACACTTATTTTTGAGCTCTCTAAGAAGGGACGCAAGGGCTACTCGCTCCCTGCCAACGAGTTTAAGGGCTACGCCATCCCCGCCAGCATCAGTCGCCAGAGCGAGACGATGCTGCCCGAGGCTGACGAGCAGACGGTGGTGCGCCACTACACCAACATGAGCAACAATAACTTCGGTGTGGACACGGGCTTCTATCCCCTGGGCTCCTGCACCATGAAGTACAACCCCAAGATAAACGAAGAGAATGCCACCCACCCCGCCTTTGCAGGGCTGCATCCGCTGGCTCCCGCCAGCACCGTGCAGGGCGCACTCGAGGTTTACTACAACACCCAGAAGATACTCTCCGAACTGGGCGGCATGAGCGAGTTTACGCTCAATCCGTTTGCCGGAGCACACGGTGAGCTGACAGGCCTGATGGTTATCCGCAACTACCACATGAAGCGCGGCGACCTGAAGCGCACCAAGATTATCATTCCCGACTCTGCCCACGGCACCAACCCCGCCTCTGCCGCAGTGTGCGGACTGGAGGTGGTAGAGGTGAAGTCCACTGCAGACGGCACCGTTGACGTGGATGACCTCAAGCCGCTGCTTGGCGACGGTGTGGCCGGCATGATGATGACCAACCCTAACACGCTGGGTATCTTCGAGACAAAGATTCCTGAGATTGCCAAGTTGGTGCATGAGTGCGGCGGTCTGATGTACTACGACGGAGCCAACCTCAACCCGCTGCTCGGCGTATGCCGTCCAGGCGACATGGGCTTCGACGTGATGCACATCAACCTGCACAAGACCTTCTCCACTCCCCACGGTGGTGGCGGTCCCGGTGCCGGTCCCATCGGCGTGAGAGCCGGACTGGAGGCTTACCTGCCTAACCCGCAGGTGAAGAAGGCAGCCGACGGCACCTTCTATGTCAACTACGACGAGGACAGCCTCGGCAGCATCAGCGGTTTCTTTGGCAACTACGCCGTGGTGCTCAGGGCCTATACCTTCCTACTCAGTGCAGGCAAGGAGCAGTTTGCTAAGATGGGCTCGCTGGCTGTGCTCAACGCCAACTACATCAAGGAAAGCCTCAAGGACTGCTACGAGTTGCCCATACAGGGATTGTGCAAGCACGAGTTTGTGTTTAACGGCCTTATCGACAAGAGCCAGCACGTCACTACCCTCGACGTGGCCAAGCGTCTGCTGGACTACGGCTTCCACGCCCCGACCATCTACTTCCCGCTCCTCTTCCACGAGGCACTGATGATAGAGCCCACCGAGACGGAGAGCAAGGACACCATTGACGAGTTTATCAAGGTGATGAAGCAGATTGCCAAGGAGGCTGCCGAAGATCCCGAGATGGTCAAGACTGCTCCCCACAAGGCACCCATCACCCGCGTGGACGACGTGAAGGCAGTGAAGGAGCCCAAGCTGACCTACAAGGCATACCTATAATATATATAAATAAGGTGTAGCAACATGCAACAGGCAGACTTAATAATCATCGGTGCAGGCCCCGGCGGCTATGAGACCGCGGTGAAGGCTGCGCATGCAGGACTGAAGACGGTGATTGCCGAGAAGGACAACCTCGGCGGCACCTGTCTCAATGTCGGCTGCATACCCACCAAGTGCTTCTGCAAGAACGCGGAGCTGGTCAGCGAACTGAAGGAGGCCGAGCTGCTCGGCATCAAGGCTCAATATTCTCCCGTGAATATGCAGCAAGTCGTTGCCCGCAAGAACGAGGTGGTCAGCACACTTGTCAGCGGCATAGAGGCACTGCTCAAGCACCCCAACATCATCCGCGCCAACGGCAAGGCAAAGTTTGTGGATGCCAAGACCATAGAGGTGGAAGGCGAGACATACACGGCGCCCAACATCATCATTGCCACCGGCAGTGTGACCAAGTTTCTGCCCATCCCGGGCAAGGACCTGCCCAAGGTGCTCACCTCCACGGAGATGCTCGACATCACGGAGGTGCCCCAGCGACTGGCAGTAATCGGTGGCGGCGTGATAGGCATGGAGTTTGCCTCCATCTTCAACGCCTTCGGCTCGGAGGTGACGGTGCTGGAGTACTGCAAGGAGATACTCCCCAACTTCGACGCCGACATAGCCAAGCGCCTCAAGGCATCGCTTAAGGGCAAGGGCATCAACATCATCAACAATGCTGCCGTCAACGGCATCAAGGATGAGGGCGACCACTACGCCGTCACCTATATGCTCAAGGACAAGGAGGAAAGCGTGGACACCGATATAGTGCTCATGGCAGTGGGACGCGGTGCCAACACTGCGTCGCTCAACCTTGAGGATGTGGGCATCGAGACAGACCGTCGCGGCATAGTGACCGACGATGACTTTCGCACCAATGTGGATGGCATCTACGCTATCGGCGATGTCAACGGCAAGTGCCAGCTCGCCCATGCCGCCAGTTTCCAGGGACAGCATGTGCTCAATGTAATACTTGGCAAGAAGGACAACATACGGCTCGATATCATGCCTGCCGCAGTGTTCACCAATCCCGAGGCAGCAACAGTGGGCCTCACCGCCGAGTACTGCAAGGAGAACGGTATCAACGCAAAGGCACATAAGTCATTCTTCCGCGCCAATGGTAAGGCGTTGGCCATGAACGAGAGCGACGGTATGGTGAAGATTCTCACCGACGAGGACGACACCATCATCGGCTGCCACATGTATGGCCCCCACTCTGCTGACCTCATTCAGGAAATAGCTGCGCTGATGAACAAAGACGCCAAGCTCTCCGAACTGGCAGACATTGTGCATGCCCACCCCACCCTGGGCGAGGTAATCCTCAATGCGGCGCACGCATAGGTGACGGACCCCCTCTAACTCCCCCTCTAAGGGGAGGAAAGGTTAGAGGTTAGTGGTTATAGATAATTTAGCATAAATTGCGAGTGTAGCAAATGGCTACGCTCGCTTTTTTTGTGGTGCAAACAGATATTTGTGGGTGTTTTTTGCGAATATTGGACGTTTCTTTTGGTTATTCCAAACAGAATGTTTATCTTTGCATTTAATAGCATAATTGCGCACTTAAGGAAATGCTTTGGTAGATGCCTGGCGCGGTGTGCTTGCTTAACCAAGTAAAAATCTAACACCAATAATCAAATGAAAAAGTTTTTATCATTACTCGCATTGCTGTGTATGATAGCAGCAAGCCCCGTCAAGGCTCTCGTAGAGGACCTCGACCCCAATTTTGCCGTGAAGGTTGACCCCGTGTGCCGATACACGGTCACCACCGACAAATGGTATGTTTTCTATAATGTAGGCCGCAAAGTGTATCTCTATGGCACCGGTGGCCACCGCTCTACCCTACTGGTGGACTGTAGCAGTGTGCAGGAGAGTGCTCCTTACCTCTATCGCCTGATAGATGCGGGCGACGGCAAGTACTATGTGCAGACCGCAGAGGGCAAATATATGAAGGACCTCGCGACATGGAACGCAGCACCGGGCTTCACCGCCAATATATCTGAAGCGGGCAAGCTCACCTTTGAGAGCATCAACAGCTCCGCCGGCCACTGGGCAGTGAAGGGTTCCAGCTACTACATGGACAGCAACGGCACACAGATGGTGGCCTACGGTACTGCGCCCACCTTCAATGGCAATAGCGACTGGACCATATATGAGGCTCAGGTGCTCAATCCCGACGAGCTGACGGGCGGCAATCTGGTGAGCTTCCAGTTAGCCAGAGGTGGCTTGTACAGAATACAGAGCCGTGGCAATAACAGCCAGTATATTCTGGAGAATGTAACCACCCACAAGGGCGGCACAGGCACCAGGTCAAACCAAGCTATGTCGCAGATGTGGATTATCGAGCATGGCGACGACGGCTTCAGTCTGCGCAATGCCAAGACCGGTGACTATCTGCAGTCTAACTATAGCTGCACCGCGTCGAAGTATTTCTGGACCATACAGCTCAGCCCCAACAACACCTCCGACGATGACAAGTATATTGTTATCTGCCATGGCGAGGTGCAGTCGGGCAAGAGCAACTGTGCTAACCTAAAGAGCGGAAGCAGCGGACTCACCGACTGGTATTACAACAACGACCGCAACTCCGAGTGGATACTGCAGCCGGTGGCAAGCAGCGAAGTAGATGCAGCTGCCGTTAAGGCCAACCTCGACAATGTGCTTGGCGTAGGCACCCTCGACCTAGATGCGGGCGTTTACTACACAATCACCAACCTCAGCGACGGCAAGGTAATGGCAGAGCGCAAGGGCGACAACAACATCGTGACAATGGATCTGACCGAGGATGCATGGGAGCAGTATTGGAAGATTACCCGCAACGATGAAGACGGCACCTACTCGCTGCAGAATGTATTCTCAAAACGCTTCATCAATCGCAAGGCCAGCAGTCCATCCAGTGCATGCAACGGCACCTATATGACCACAGTCAACAGCGGCAACAGCCAGTGGTGGCAGGTAGAGCCCAGTGCATACGCATGGACCAGCTCATACAATATAATTGAACCACTGAAACCCGAGACAGGACTCGGTGCCAAAGGTAATGTGGGCGTAAATAGTGATATCAACAACACTACCGCACAGTGGATACTCAACCGCGTTGATTTGACTGATGAGCAGTTGCAAGCTGCCGCTGATGCCTACGAGGAGTATAACCTTATATATAACACAAGCTCTACGGTGCTCAACACCCGTCTGCAGACATACTTCAGCGACTATGCTTTCACTGAGCTAAAGGATGAGTATAAGGAGATGAGCGATGACGACTTCACCGCAGCCATGCAAGAGACTGGACTGCCGAAGACTCTTATCAATATGGCGCTGAAGATAAAGAACGACACCTGGGGCCATCGTGAGAAGGAGTTCCGTATCTACGACTACGAGGCATATAGCGACCCAACGAAGTGGAACTCTGGCAGCCTTGTAGGCACCAGCTATCAGTTCTCGCCGCAGACAGCTCCTACCGGTATCAGCGTAAAGGCTGGTGACGTGATTCTGATTTTTGCCGGCGCCAACGCTCCCGCCAATTCAACCCTCACCTTCAGTTCCAACAAGGGCTACGAGATAAATCCTTCTGTAACCCAGCTCAAGCGCGGTGTGAATGTGTTTGTACCATCTGACGAAGGTCATCTGTTTATTCACTATACTGTCACCAGCACAAATAAGAAGTTGGCCGACTTCCAGCCCATAACCATTCATATAGAGGGTGGTAGAGTGCAGGGCTACTTTGACATCACCCGCGGCCACACCAATGCCGACTGGAAGGACATGGTTGAAAATCTCTTCCAGGACGAGATAGTACACTTGAAGTCGAAGTACTATGAGTATAACATGAACTATGTAGAACTGAAGAAGCAGATTAAGGACAGCGAGCTTGATGAGATAGACACCGACGGCATTGCCAAGGGTATCGAAGGCACACTCCATCGCTGGGACGACCTTGTGGCTGTGCAGCGCGACTTGATGAATGCCAACAGGTTTGCCGACCGCTTCAACTGTATGCTTTCTGCCAGCAGTTCCTCCGACGGCAATCCTTACGCCACCACATACGGAACATACTATCCTGGCGTAGGTACTATCATGAACTACGATGCCATGACTCATGGCAAGGAGAATGACAATGGTGCAAACTTCTGGTGTATCGCTCACGAGACAGGACATGTGCATCAGAATCTTATTAACCTGGCTGGCTGCACCGAGATATCCAACAACTTCTTCTCGCAGGTGAACACTTGGATGCAAGGCTCCAATACAGGACGTGGCGGCCCGTGGAAGGAGGCTCGCAATGCCTTCTATGCAGGTAAGTTCTGGAACGACTATGACCTCTGGCAGCGTTGCCGCATGTATTTCCAGCTCTGGCTGTACTTCCACCTGATGGAGCACAACACCACATTCTACCAGCAGTTGTTTGACAAGTTCCGCGAGAGCCCCATTCAGATGTCAACCAATGCATCTAACCCTGGCAGCGGCACAACCGACTACCTCAAGTTTGCCAAGTTCTGCTGCGACATTGCACAGGCTGACCTTAGCGAATTCTTCGAGTTCTGGGGCTTCTTTGTACCTGTGAAGGACTATGTTATCAGCGACTACAGCACCAAGTATATGACTACCACTCAGGCAGAGATTGATGCTGCCATCGCATACATGCAGAAGTATCCGAAGAAGTTGGGTAACATCATGTTTATCGATGAGCGTATCCAGAAATACCCTGCCGACTATCCCGGTATGGCAGAGGGTACTATGCGTGTAGCCACCACCAGCGAAGCCACTCCTGGCGATGCCAGCGAGGTTGGCCAGACAGGTATGTTCACCGACTTTGTTGACGGAGCGCCCTACCGCAAATATAGCTGCATGTACAGATCAAAGACAAAGGAGATGCTAATCTCCGGTGGTCAGGGTGCAGTAGGCTTCAAGTTCTACAATGCTAACCACAAGATGATATACGCTGACAACAACTATACCATCAAGATGCCTGATGATCTCATTGGCACTGAATTCTATGTTGTAGCAGCACTGGGTGATGGCTCTGACCTCATCATCTACGATCCGCGCGGTCTGACTGCAATCAACGATGCCACCGTGGCAGTTGATGAAGACGCGGCCTTCGACCCTGCCAAGCCTGCCTACGACCTCTTCGGTCGCCAGGTGGCCAATCCGCAGCGCGGCAACGTCTATATCCAGAATGGCGTGAAGGTGCGGTATTGATATGTAAGATGTAAGATGTAAGATGTAAGAAGGGCGGGTCCATTGCGACAGAGTTGTGATGGGCCCGCTCTCTTTTTTTTATGCGCATAAAGAAAAACCCCACGTCCATGACAGACGTGGGGAAAATAATGAAGAAAATGAAGTGTATGTGCCAGTAATTACTTTGCGTAGTTGATGGAGCGTATCTCGCGGATAACGCAAACTTTCACTTGTCCCGGATAAGTCATGTCGGTCTGTATCTTGTTGGCTATGTCAAGCGAGAGCTGGTTGCACTGAGCATCATCCACCTTGTCGGCGCCTACGATTACTCGGAGCTCACGTCCTGCCTGGATGGCGTATGTCTTGGTCACGCCAGGATAGCTCATGGCAATGTTCTCAAGATCCTTAAGTCGCTTGATATATGCTTCAGCCACTTCACGGCGAGCACCGGGACGAGCACCGCTGATGGCATCGCATACCTGAACGATGGGCGCGATGAGAGTAGTCATCTCGCACTCGTCGTGATGGGCGGCGATAGCGTTGACAATCTCCGGCTTCTCCTTGAATTCCTCGGCTATCTTTGCGCCATACTCGGCGTGTGACAGTTCGGTGTCTTCATCTGGCACCTTGCCGATATCGTGGAGCAGACCTGCACGCTTAGCCTTGCGTGAGCTGAGACCGAGCTCTGCGGCCATGATGCCTGCCAGGTTGGCTGTCTCACGAGCGTGCATGAGCAGGTTCTGGCCGTAGGATGAGCGGTACTTCATCTTACCGATGATGCGAATGAGCTCAGGATGCAGGCCATGGATGCCAAGGTCAATAGCTGTGCGCTTACCAGTCTCGAGCACTTCTTCGTCAACTTGCTTCTTCACCTTGGCCACTACTTCCTCGATGCGTGCAGGATGGATGCGACCGTCGGAGATAAGTTGATGAAGTGCCAGTCGGCATATCTCGCGTCTTACAGGATCGAAAGCTGAGATAACGATGGCCTCGGGAGTGTCGTCAACAACAATTTCGACACCGGTGGCTGCTTCCAAGGCACGTATGTTGCGTCCTTCGCGACCAATGATGCGGCCCTTGACCTCGTCGTTGTCGATGTGAAATACGGTGACAGAGTTTTCCACTGCTGTCTCGGTAGCCACGCGCTGAATAGTCTGGATGACTATCTTCTTGGCTTCCTTGTTGGCCGTCATCTTGGCCTCGTCCATGATTTCGTTGATATAGCTCTGGGCGGAGGTGCGAGCCTCGTCCTTGAGTGAGACGATGAGACGCTCTTTGGCTTCTTCTGCAGAGAGCCCACTTATGGTCTCCAGTTTCTCGCGCTCTTGAGCTTCCAACTTGGCTACCTCTTCTTCCTTGCGCTGCAGATTGAGGCTCTGCTTCTCGAGGTTTGTTTGCAGGGTGTCCAGCTCCATCTTGCGACGGTTGGCCATCTCCTGACGTTGGTTAATGCTTATTTCGCGTTGCTTGAGTTTGTTTTCCGCCTGCAGAATATTCTGATTGCGTTGCTGCATCTCTTTATCGAATTTTTCTTTGCGGTCAACGAACTCTTCTTTCACTTCCAGGAGTTTCTTCTCCTTGAGTGTCTTGGCCTCAAGCTCTGCTTGGGCAATAGTGGTGTTATACTTGGCCTTGATGACATAGCGGAAGATGGCGTAGCCCAGTACGCATCCCACAATGAGACAAGCGACAGCAAGTATAATGGATGTGATCATAATGGTTTAAGGGTTAAGGGTTAAGGGTTAAGGATATATGATGTCTTTTTGAGAGATTTCTTATTGATTACAGTTGCAGTGTCTTGTCGAGTTTGTCAACGAGGTGCTGCAGACGGTCTTCTATGTCTTTGTCGGAAACGAGGTTTACGGCCAGGTCAAGCATTACCATGGCATAATAGTCTTGCTTGTCCTCGGCATGGAATGCGGCAGTGTAAGTGTCGAGCCTACGCTGTATTAGTTTTGCAGCGTTGCGATATATCTCCTCGCTGTTGCGGTCGACGGTGATGGGATACATCTTATTGGCGATGTTGATATGTATGTCAAATTTCTGTGAAGGCATAGAGAAATTAGGAATTAGGAGTTAGGAGTTAAGAGTGAGATGCATGTGTCAATCTGACGAATTAGGCGCGAGAGTTGGACGCGGGTCTGGTGGATGTCCTTCTCGCTAAGAGAGAGGGTTTTTGCCGTCTTGAGGGACTCGTATTTCTGCTTGAGGAGCGCATTTTCCTCTTGCAGCGCTGTTGCCAACTGCTGCTGCTTTTGCAGATTTGTGTAGCGCTTTGAAAGGATGTCCAGCTTCACATCCAGCTGTTGTATGAGTTCTTCTTTTTTGGTTGCCATTGTGATTCGGTCTTTTTATTTCTTGGCCTGTGCCTCTGCCTCTCGGTTGCGCGGCTCCTTCTTGGCCAGTATGATAATATGGTATGCATACTCGGTCATCCATTCGCGAGAATAGCCCAGACGCTGCTGTGTGCCACGGATGGCGTAGGTGGCTTTGCGTACAGCGTCATCCTTGAACTTTTCCTTCACGAAGATGTCGTTAACGCCCTTCTCCACCACGGCACGCAGCGCTTTCTTCATGAACGAGGGCATGCGCAAGCGCAACTGTAGAGTGCTGGACAGGACGGTGATTAAATCCTGACTGAAGCTCTGGAAGAGCATGAAGTAGTTGTTCACTTGATTGACGTTGCGGCAATTGGCCTTAAGGCTGGCGTCTATCTCGGTGAAGAAGTCCTCTTTCATGCCGTACATGTCTTCGAGCATTTTCTTGCACTTGTTTTTCTCACCCAGTCCCAGGCGATTGTTGACTGTGGCAACTTTAAGGCTGCTCTTAAACATACGCAGGTCGGGCAGCATGGCAAGGTTGGTGATGCCCAGCTTTGATGCCATCTGTGCCTGATAATATACTCTTATGAGCGACATAAAGTCTTCCATGCCGCCAATGCGATAGGAGGCCTTGTCGCTAGATTTCTTTCCGAAGATCTTAGATAAATTGAACATTGAAGATTGAACATTGAACATTGACACACCCCATCCCCCTTACGGGGACTTCCCCTAACTTAGGGGCAGAAGGATTGAGATTTGATATGTTTTAAGTGCAAAGTTAAATATTTTTATGCAAATCCTAAATATACTGTGGTGGTTTTTTGCCATCTTTAGATGCTTTTTATTACTTTTGCATTAAATAAGGCTGAAAACTGACGCTTTTCCTTAAAGTTATTGTTGAAGCAAAGACACGAAAGAATGCTGAAAATGATAAAAAAAGGCCTGCAGGCACTTGGCGAATACCTGATACTCATGGGTCGCACCTTTCAGCGGCCGGAGAGGATGAGGATGTTTTTCAAGAAGTACTATCAGGAGTTGATGAACCTAGGCATCAACTCTGTGGGCATTGTGCTACTCATCTCACTTTTTATTGGTGCGGTGATTTGCATACAGATAAAGCTGAATATCCAGAGCATCTGGATGCCTGCGTGGACGAGCGGCTACACCACTCGCGAGATAATGCTGCTGGAGTTCTCGTCGGCGATAATGTGTCTGATTCTTGCCGGGAAGGTGGGTTCGAATATTGCGTCGGAGATAGGCACTATGCGCATCACGCAGCAGATTGATGCTCTGGAGATAATGGGTGTGAACTCTGCCTCTCATATCATTTTGCCTAAGATTGCCGCGCTGGTAAGCTTCATCCCCGTATTGGTTACGTTTAGTGTGGCTGCCGGTATCGTGGGTGCCTACTGCACCGCCTGGTTGGCTCACATTATCACTCCCACTGACCTGACACTGGGACTGCAACACAGTTTCACTCCGTGGTATTTCTGGATGGGTGTAATAAAATCGCTCTTCTTTGCGTTCATCATTGCGAGCGTATCGTCGTACTACGGCTACAATGTGAAGGGTGGCTCGATAGAGGTGGGCAAGGCAAGCACGAGCGCGGTTGTGTCGTGCTCGGTGCTGATACTGTTTTCTGATATTTTCCTCACGCAATTGCTATCGACATAGAGATGATAAGGGTAGAGAATATAAACAAGTCGTTTGACGGCAGACGGGTGCTGAGTGATATCAGTGTGGAGTTCGGCAACGGCCAGACGAATCTTATCATTGGTCAGAGCGGTTCGGGCAAGACGGTGCTAATGAACTGCATCGTAGGATTGCTGCAGCCCGAGTCGGGGCATATCTTCTATGACGGCCGCGACATCACGGTGATGACGAAGAGGGAGCGCTCTCTGCTGCGCCGCGAGATAGGGATGTTGTTCCAGGGGGGGGCGCTGTTTGACTCTATGACGGTGTTGGAGAATGTGATGTTTCCTCTTGACATGTTTTCGTCGATGGGCTACAAGGAGCGCAGACATAGGGCACAGTGGTGCCTGGACCGTGTGAACATGCTGGAGGGGGCGGGCAAGCTGCCTAACGAACTGAGTGGGGGCATGCAGAAGCGCACGGCGATAGCTCGCGCGATTGCCATGGAGCCTCGCTACTTGTTTTGCGACGAGCCTAACTCAGGGCTTGATCCCAAGACATCGCTGGTTATCGACGGCCTGATATCTGAAATAACCCACGAAAACGACATTACGACGGTTGTGAACACTCACGACATGAACTCTGTGATGGGGATAGGTGAAAACATCTTATTTATCGACAACGGGCACAAGGCATGGCAAGGGGGCAAGGGGGATGTGCTCAGCTCGGCCAACAAACAGCTGAACGACTTTATATTTGCAGCCAAGAGGATTAAGGATTTACACACCCCATCCCTCTTACGGGGACTTCCCCTAACTTAGGGGCAGAAGGATTAAGGATTGAAAAAAAAGAAAATGAAAAGAATCTATATATCTGCTTTCCTTGCCCTGGCTGGGCTACAGGCAACAGCACAGGATATTACAATCAGTAAGGCATACTTTAAGCAAGGCGATGACATGAGTTGGGCTAAGCCCGAAATGGACGATGCCTCGTGGGGCGAGATTGACATTACCAAGAGATGGAACGATCAGGGCTTTCCCCAAAATGCTAGGGCGTACGGCTGGTATCGCATTCACGTGAATCTCCCCAAAAACGTACTGAATAGTGCTGACCAGCAGAATGCCATCATCCTGAACCTCCCCAAGGCTGATGATGTGGACGAATGCTACCTTAATGGCAAACTAATAGGGTCGACAGGACGTATGCCTACAAATCCGGCCGGCTATTTTGGCGCCGTTAATGATGTCCGCAACTATGTGGTTGATATCAAGAACGACGGAGTCCGCCTGGATGAGGACAATGTGATTGCTGTGCGTGTGTATAACCGCGGTGGAGGAGGCGGCTTGTTCAACAATCCCCTGACCATCACCTGCCCCAAGGCTGCCGACGGACTATCCATGCGTCTTACCGATACAAACGTCGGGCAATATCATTATGATATAGAGGTCAACAACGCATACATGACAGCTACCGCCGGAACATTAGATATCACCATCATTGACCGCGAGACGGGTGTCAAGGTAAAGTCACTATCTAAGAAACTATCTTTGAAGCGCAACAACCCCGTGCGTGTGACCATACCCTACAATATGGACAGGATGTATCAGCTTACGGCAACCTATACCGACGCCAAGACAGGAAAGGTGCTCACCGAAAGCAGGCAGTTGAAATACGTCCTGACGCCTACGGCTCCGACAACACCTCGATTCAACGGTGCTCCTGTGTGGGGCGTGCGCCCGGGCTCGCCCGTTATCTATCGCTTCCCTGTGTCAGGCGAAAAGCCCATGAAGTTCACCTGTGGTAATCTTCCCGCAGGCCTCCAACTCACAGAAAGCGGTGTGCTAAGCGGAAAGATTGACTGCGCCGGCGACCTGACCTTCACTGTAACCGCGGAGAATGCGAAAGGTAAGTCGCAGCAAGAGTTCACGCTGAAGGTGGGCGACGACATGATTGGTCAGACGCCGCCAATGGGCTGGAACTCGTGGAACTGCTGGGGCCTGACCGTAACGCAGGAGAAGGTAATTTCCTCTGCGCAGGCGCTCATTGACAAGGGTTTGGCCGACTATGGCTACAGCTATATCAATATCGATGATGGCTGGGAAGCCGCAGAGCGCAATCCCGACGGTACGCTTGACGCAAACGAGAAGTTCCCCTCGATGAAGGAACTCGTTGATTGGCTTCACGAACGCGGATTGAAGTTTGGTATCTACAGCGCCCCCGGTGCCACCACCTGTGGCGGCTATTTGGGCAGCCTCGGATATGAGAAAGAGGATGCCGAGGTATGGAACAAATGGGGCGTGGATTATCTGAAATATGACTGGTGCAGCTATGAGAATGTGCGTGTCCAGGAAAATGACTATGGTTATGCCAGCTGCATACGCCCTTATCTGCTGATGCAGAAGTTCCTGCGCCAGCAGCCCCGCGACATTTTCTACAGCCTTGGCCCATTGGGCGGAACTCAGGTGTATCTGTGGGGCCTTTACTGCGATGGCAACAGCTGGCGCACGGCTCAGGACATCAACGACACATGGAAATCAATCTATGACGTCGGCTTTCGTCAGCAATTAGGGAAATCCCAGTATTCCTCCATCGGCCATTGGAACGACCCGGATATGCTGGTGGTGGGTAAAGTAGGTTATGGACTGGGCGAAAACACCAACGGTCTTCGCGAAACACGTCTGACTCCCGATGAGCAATACACCCACATAACGCTGTGGACGCTTGTTTCCTCCAATATGCTTATCGGCTGCGATATCGCACAGATGGACGACTTCACACTCGGCCTGCTCTGCAACAACGAGGTGAATGCCATCAACCAGGACCTTCTCGGCAAGCAAGCTGACCGTGTCCTGAAGGAAGGAGATATAGAGGTATGGAGACGCCCCCTTGCTGACGGTGCTATCGCTGTTGGTGTCTTTAACGTTGGCGACGAAGATCAGCAGGTAGATATGAAGTCTCTTTTATATGGTCAGAAGCCTACAATAACCATTCGCGATTTATGGCGCCAGAAGAATCTATCTCCTAGCGAGCTGAATTGCATCATTCCGATGCACGGCTGTAGATTTTTGAAGGTAATGTTTTAAGAATATGAGCAAAAAAGAACTATTGTTGTGCCTCCTTGCGCTTGTGGCTATCACAGCATCTGCCCGAAAGTTTAGGGTGAAGATTTCCCCGAAAGACATAGGAGTTTTGCAAAGTGACCAGAAGCGGAGTTTTCAGGGCATGTGTATCTATGAAGACTGGTTGCTTAGCGTGCAGAATACGGGCTTTGCAACGTTATACAAGCTCCCGTCACTGGATAAGAAGACTCCAACCTTCCAGTTGGGTTCCTTTGCCGAGACAAATCATGCCAATGTCGCAGCCTTTGGAGTGGAGAAGTTTGATAAGAGCGATCCGCTACCAGTGGTGTATGTGTCACAGGCATATAGGAAAGTTGTAAACGGCGAAAAAGATGTGTGCTATGTGGAGCGCATATCTCTTGAGGGCAAAGCAGAGACTGTACAGCGCATAGTGCTTGACGACCAGCATCTTTATGGCTATGCACTGCAATGGACGATAGACCAGAAACGCAGTCACCTGATTGGCTTTGGCAACACCCGCTCGAATACAGCTGAGGACAACAGATACCGCATCATGGTGTTTCCCCTTCCACATCTGAGTAATGGCGAGATGGTTCATCTTACTGCCGCCGATGCCTTAGAAAACTATTTCATCCAAGACAAGGACCCTCGCTATCCCTCGAAGGTTGTTGGCCAGGGAGCCTGCGTGTGGAAGGATTGTCTGTTGTTGCCAACCGGTTTCGGAGAAGAGGATACACCGAGCATTATCTATGTGCTTGATCTGAAGAAACATAAACTTAGAAACATCCTGGATTTGAGTGAGACATTAAAAAACGAGATGGAAGACATCGATTTCTACAATGGCGACTTCTATATCCAGACTAACGGAAGGGGCGTCGTGAAACTGAGGTATAAATAGCAAGAATGCTCTGCGCTGCTCTGCACGGAAGGGTATATAACTTGCTATCGCTTGATTTTGAAGAGAGTGTCTTCGCGCCCCACGATATTCTGTTTCTTGGAGAAACGGTTTCGTTTGTGTGTGTCTCCATCTATGTCGGAGAGACTTATTCCTTTAGGCAGCGCATTATGAAGAATTGAATGGTAACCGCTCCATCGGCCCATCACCGCATTGACATAGTTGTAGGTCTCGGTACCTATCATATAGCCGCACTTTACAATTGGGTCTTTATAGAAACGAGGCTCACTCAGATGTAGTACAAAATAACTGACATCGCTCCACAGATATGGATTTCTGCCGTACTTGCGAGCCAGGGCCATGGCATCAGTGATATGACCAGAGCCTCCATTGTATGCGGCCAGCACAAATTTCGTCCGTTCCTGTGGATTGCGTATAGCAGCAAACTTTCCTTCCAAGATATTTATTAGTCGTGCAGCTGTCATCATGTTTGTTTCTGGGTCGAAGAGGTCGCCTGCATTAACTCCCAGTTTGGCGGCCGTTGACGGCATAATCTGCATCAGTCCTCGCGCGCCCGCCCAAGAGACAGCATTCTTGTCGAAGCCGGATTCCTGATAACATTGCGATGCCAGCAATTTCCAATCCCAGCCTGTCATACGACTCGCACGAAGGAAGAGCGCATCGTAGTTAGATACCACGCCCTTGTTCTTGGAGTAGAATACCGGTTGGCTATGCTGACTCTTAAAGCGATTGCTGCTTACGTTGCCCATTGTGGCAGCTACTTGTGCTCTAGTGGAGTCATTGTACCAAATGTTCAGTTCCTCTGCCAATTCTGGCGATGATTTCCTTACAGCCCATGATCCAGTCGCGACATTAGCGCCGCACGACAACAGTCCACTTGTGTCAATCAGATTCCTCGGCAACTCGCACGCAATAAGGTCGGCCTGAGCATCTTTTAGCATTTTTAGCATATCGGCAGTATCTTTGGCTACCTCAATCCTCAAACGCATACCGATATGATTGGCGAATGCCTCAGCCAGCATAAATTGCAGGCCCATGCTGCGATTGCGATACTCATAGTATGTGTCTGGGCCATTGATGGTGACCGCTATCAGCTCACCGGACTGTTCAATATCTGCGAGGTCAGGAGACATATTCTCCCCTGCCCCATTCTTATCGTCATCGTTGACAGACAACGGGCTTGGTTGCTGCTTGCATGCAGTCAGCAGCAATAAACAAAATAAAAAAAATACTATCCTTAACAAGCTATCGTAATAGATTTAAGTTATTGTGTATTCTCCCGTCTGGACATTTAGATGGATATGTTTATTTTGTATAGTTCCATCTCTGGCCACCATTTTACATATGAATGTCCAAACATCATCGGATTGACTCTCATACGTATAAGTAACACGCGTATCGTTAGAGGCATCTTCTACCAACGCTACGTCTATTATCCATTCATACTCATTGTTAGTTGCGTTTTTTCTTCCTATTTGGAATTTGCCAAGCGAGCTATTGTTGCCGAAATCTATATACTCAGTATATGAAATCGGGAAGGTATTATTGTCATTAGGATAATGTAAATTTTGATATAGCAACTGTCCTTTATCATTGTAACAGTCCGCATAATTGTTGCCTTTGACTCGTAATAAATAAGAATCCTTATACCAAATATATGGAATAATGTCAGAATATGCCGATTTTTCCAGATAGAAGTTTTGACTGCCGTTATTAAATATTATTTTCTGCAAGAACTTTGCGTCCATTGTTTTTTCACTACCATAATGGGCATTGACAACAATGACAAATCCTTCGTCGTTTTCACAATATATAGGATAAAAACCAGTAAGACTATATGTGTATCTGTCCTCATAATAGTTGGCTTCCATAGATTTTAGAAAATCAAAATGGGCATCTTTATAAATCACGTCATTTCTGATTGTATCATATACTGCAACATATATCTTATCATCTGCTTTTCTTCCATTTGCCAAAATAACCTTATTGTCATAACCACTTGCCCCCCAATAATCATAGTAATCATTAATATTGAGGCTGAAAGTGTTACATATGCGGCTAATCCAGCTATCTTCAGTGACAATGTCAACAGGATTATCAGAATCGTCACTTCCACATGAATTCATGGTGCACAACGCAACCACAGAAACAATCAAATAGAATAATTTCTTTGTCATTTTACTTAATTAAGGTAATAATTGTGTGTATTTCGTAAGTTAATTATCTTGACGGGAACACTGCGATGCGTAGTGTGGTGCATCCGTAAGGAATAAGTTCTACCTCTTGCTCTTCGCCGAAGTCAATACCCTGTTGAGTCAAATAACTTACAGGGCCAGCCGAACCGCGACTAATAGTCCAGTCGTTGATTGGCACTGCTTTGACACGCAGCGTAATGGGGGCGCCTTCCGGATTCCATGGATAGGCAGCCAAGGGCCCATCTTTCTTTATAACCATCATCGTTTCGTTAGGCCTGGCAGTCTCTTTGCCCCGTAAAGCAAAATTCCACGGGGAGTCAGAGGTAACTTCCCAGTAGCTGTCACCATACACTTTGGCTTCTTCTGCGGAGAAACACTTTCGTGTCCATATTTCATTCATTTTCAGAGCATACATTAGCGGACCTCGCTCCACTGTAACGCCACCATCATACCAACGGCTAGTAGTAATCTCCATCGGCAGAGCAAGGCGAACCCTGTCGCCGTCCTGCCATGTGCGCTCTACCTTTATTATACTGCCGGCAGCAGTCTTAATATCGGCAGTATCACTGTTAATGAGGATAGCCGCATCTTTGCACCATCCCGGGATACGGAGATATAGAGGAAACCCAACTGCTTTCTTGATCTTGATCTCCATCTCCACTGCCTCACCAAAGGGATAGTCTGTCTTTTCATTGATAGTAATGGCTGTGCCGTCTGGCAACTGAGTGCTGACATGGCACGGGGCATAGACCAAAGCACCCAGTCCGCCATCCTCACTGGCATACCAAAGATTCTGTGTCAATTTGGGCCATCCCTGATGCATATTGCATAGACAACAGGCGTAGCCATTGAGGGTGCCGAAAAGAATGTCGTTGTCATCGTGGGGTGTGCTGAAATTACGCCACTTCTTTGTTGCCTCTACTTGGTTTGTCTGTTGATAGTACTGTCGTGCGGTGAAATCGTCATTAGCCTGTGTGGGCAAGGCGTTGTATGCTACACGCTCCAGACGGTCGGCCCACTGCCCATCACCTGTAATCTCCAGCATAGACTCGAAGGAGAACATGGCCTCGACTGCTGTACAGAACTCCGACCCTGTAGTCGGCTCGCCAAAGCGCAGCAACTCATCGCCACCCCATAGGCCAGTGGGCAAACCAATCGTTGTGCGAATATCATTCATAGCTTTCTCCACTGCACGCAGACAATTCTTATCTCCACTGCGTTGATAATAAACCACAGGTTCTTTCATTCCTTGACCCAGATTGACGCAATGTAACGAGTGCTGCCGACTAAGATGGTTTTGATTCAGGAAAATGTCAGTCCAGTTGAGTGTCTGTTTGTGTATTAACTCGGCAAGGTCGAGGAGCAACTCATCGCCTGTAATGTTGTAAAGCCAGAGCACCACTTGCGTATTGTCGCCACCACGCTGCTGTCCCCAAAAAGTCCAATGCCCCAGCGGCTTGGTGGGCAGCTCTCGCAACTGATAGCGAAAATAATTGGTCATTAAAGTGATAACGCGCTCGTCGCCTGTAGCCATATAGTATTGTTGTAGCACTTTGAGCATTACCATTCTTGGCCACCAATCAAGTGAGGGACTTCGCTGTATGCCTGCCTCATAGGGGCGATCCTCAAGCGGACCAAACTGACCGCTTTCTTGCTGTGAGTTTAGAGTCCATTCTATCCACGGTTTCACTTTAGCCTTAAGGATAGGATCATCAAGAATATAAGCTAGAGGGAGCAAGCCATCTATCCAATAAGGGCCTCGCTCCCAGGAGTCGCCGTCACCACCCAGCCAACAATTGCGTGGACCGCATACCTGAGGATAAATCTCGTCAAGATGTCCGGTGAGGCCGTTGGCTTGGCGTTTCAGCTGTTCCAATAACCACCCGTCGGCTTTGATTGCTCCTAAAGGCAGCTGTGTGAAATGTCTCTCTACCAATGGTGAACGGTTGAATATCGGCTTTACATTGCAGCTGGTAGCCACTTCTTTCTTCGCCATTGTCGCAGATGCTGCCAGCAGCATCCAGCATAAGGAGATTAAGCAAATTCTTTTCATATATCTGTTCTGTAATGTATATTTAAAGCAAAGTTACGAAAACTTTTATGGAAAAACGATGTCTGTCGATGGGAAAATCTAAAAAACAACAAAAAGGACGCTATTTACGTCCTTTTTGTTGAGCCTCTTGTCGGATTCGAACCAACGACCCCGAGATTACAAATCACGTGCTCTGGCCAACTGAGCTAAAGAGGCGGGTGGGCAAGCTTACTGCATCGCGCTGCTACAACCAACTACCCTTGCTGCGGTCAAGCCCTGGGGGATTCGAAGGGAGCTAGCCGTACAGCACTCGCCCGTGGTTAAATGTTTCAGGTTTCAGGGTGCAAAGGTAATAATAAATTAGGAATTAGGAGTTAGGAGTTAGGAGTTTTTTTTAGAATTGTGTGTTTTTTATCGTTTTCGCACGGGGTCGCAGGTTAGTCCCACGCCCAGTTTTTTGAATATCTTGCGGTCCACTTCGCTCAGCATGACGGTGCTGTGCGCCTGACAGCCTCTTAGCTCGGGCAGCTGCGTCAGTGCTCGACGGCAGTTGTCGTCATGCTGGCTGAGCACAGACAGTGCTATCAGTACTTCGTCGGTGTGCAAGCGCGGATTGCGGCCGCCCAGATACTCGACCTTTGTTTTCTGGATGGGCTCTATCATGGCTTGCGGTAGCAGCTTGACGTTATGGTCGATTCCGCCCAGGTGCTTGACTGCATTGAGTATGAGCGCTGCACTGGGGCCTAGCAGGGGACTCTCGCCTGCGGTGACGAGTGTGCCATCTGCGAGCTGGATGGCTGCCGCGTGCATACCTGACTGCTCCTTTCGCTCACGGGCAGCTACGGTGCAGGCACGGTCGTCGGTGGTTATCTTGGCTTGCTTGAACAGGAGGGCTATCTTGTTTACCTCGCTGTCGTTGGCGTTGCCCATTGCCATGGTGTTGAGCGCGGTATAGTAGCGTCGGATTATCTCGTCTTTTGAAGCTTGACAACATACTTCGTCATCGCATATACAGAAGCCTACCATATTGACGCCCATGTCGGTAGGGGACTTGTAGGGATTTTCTCCGTATATGCCCTCAAACAGCGCATTGAGGACAGGGAATATTTCTATGTCACGATTGTAGTTGATTGCTATTTTATTGTAGGCCTCCAGATGGAACGGGTCAATCATGTTCACGTCATCAAGGTCTGCTGTGGCAGCCTCGTATGCGATGTTCACTGGGTGCTTGAGTGGCAGATTCCATACAGGGAATGTCTCAAACTTGGCGTAGCCAGCCTCTATGCCGCGCTTATGCTCGTTGTAGAGCTGGCTGAGGCACACGGCCATCTTGCCGCTGCCTGGTCCCGGTGCTGTCACTATCACGAGGGGGCGTGTGGTCTCTACGTAGTCATTGCGGCCGAAGCCGTCATCGGAGTCGATGAGAGCGACGTTGTTGGGGTAGCCATCGATGGTGTAGTGATAGTACGCCTTGATGCCGAAACGCTCCAGTTTCTGACGATAGAGGTCGGCCGAGTTCTGGCCGTTGTAGTGAGTAATGACCACTGAGCCAACCAGAAAGCCGCGCTTCTGGAATTCGGTACGAAGACGTAGCACATCCTCGTCGTAAGTGATGCCAAGGTCGCCGCGCGTCTTGTTTTTCTCTATGTCAACGGCACTGATGACTATGACTATCTCGGCAGAATCGCTGAGTTGCTTGAGCATGCGCAGTTTACTGTCGGGCTGGAATCCGGGCAACACACGGCTGGCATGATGGTCGTCGAATAACTTGCCGCCGAGTTCCAGATATAGTTTGTTGCCAAACTTTGCGATTCGTTCTTTGATGTGGCCAGATTGTATGGTCACATATTTTTCGTTGTCAAAACCGATTTTCATATTGTGGTGAGAAGCGGACAAGAACTCTGTTGCTCTTGTCCGCCTCAAGGAGGAGCGTGTGTAAATACTATTTGTTCAGTGCAAGACTAACGTTAACGGCACAGGCGACGGTGCAGCCCACCATAGGATTGTTGCCTATGCCAAGGAAGCCCATCATCTCTACGTGTGCAGGTACGGATGAACTGCCAGCAAACTGTGCGTCAGAGTGCATACGCCCCATAGTGTCAGTCATGCCATAAGAAGCGGGACCTGCTGCCATATTGTCGGGATGGAGGGTGCGGCCCGTGCCACCACCGCTTGCAACAGAGAAGTAAGGCTTGCCGGCAAGGATGCGCTCCTTCTTATAAGTGCCGGCTACAGGGTGCTGGAAGCGAGTGGGATTGGTGGAGTTGCCAGTGATGCTGACATCGACGTTCTCCTTCCAAAGGATAGCTACGCCTTCGCGTACATCATCAGCACCATAGCAGTTAACCTTAGCACGAGGACCGTCGCTATAAGCCTTGGTCTTAACGACCTCAAGCTCACCGGTGAAGTAGTTGAACTTGGTCTGCACATAGGTGAAGCCATTGATGCGGCTGATAATCATAGCAGCATCCTTGCCCAGTCCGTTGAGTATGCAACGGAGAGGTTTTTGGCGTACTTTGTTGGCCATCTCTGCAATCTTGATGGCGCCCTCAGCAGCTGCGAATGACTCGTGACCTGCCAGGAAAGCAAAGCACTCAGTCTCCTCGCGGAGCAAACGGGCGGCCAGATTGCCATGGCCAATACCTACCTTACGGTCGTCGGCTACAGAGCCGGGAATGCAGAATGCCTGCAGACCGATGCCGATAGCCTCAGCTGCATCAGCGGCATTCTTGCAGCCCTTCTTCAGGGCGATGGCGGAACCTACCACGTAAGCCCACTTTGCGTTCTCAAAGCAGATACGCTGGGTTTCTTCACATGTCTTATAGGGGTCAAGGCCTGCTGCGTCGCAAATCTGATTGGCCTCTTCGATGGACGAAATACCGTTAGCATTAAGGGCGGCGAGCACCTGAGCCATACGGCGATCCTGCGATTCAAATTTTACTTCTCGTATCATAGCTATACTATTCTTTGCGTGGGTCAATAGATTTAACAACTCCCTGTTCAGCCTTGGTGCGGCCATAGGTGCCAGTCACAGCCTTGAGAGCCTCGTCGGCAGGTGTGCCCTTCTTGATGGCATCCATGAACTTGCCCATGTGAACATACTCGTAGCCGCAGACCTCATTATCTGCGTCAAGATACATCTTGGTGATGTAGCCCTCAGTCAGCTGAAGGTAGCGTGTGCCTTTAGCCTTGGTGCCATAGAGGGTACCGACCTGGCTGACAAGGCCTTTGCCAAGGTCTTCAAGTCCTGCACCCACGGTGAGACCGCCCTCAGAGAAAGCAGACTGGGTGCGACCATAGACAATCTGGAGGAACAGCTCGCGCATGGCAGTGTTGATGGCGTCGCACACGAGGTCGGTGTTGAGAGCCTCAAGAATAGTCTTGCCAGGCAGAATCTCGCTGGCCATAGCGGCAGAGTGAGTCATGCCAGAGCAGCCGATGGTCTCTACGAGACACTCCTCGATAACGCCTTCCTTGACATTGAGGCTGAGCTTGCAGCAACCCTGCTGTGGAGCACACCAGCCGATGCCATGAGTGAAGCCTGAAATGTCTTTAATCTCTTTTGCCTGTACCCACTTGCCCTCTTCAGGGATTGGTGCAGGACCATGGTTGGGGCCTTTGGCCACGCAACACATGTTTTCTACTTCTTTTGTGTAAACCATATTGTAAATGTTAAATGTAAAATGTTAAATGTAAAATGTTAAATGTTTCAGGTTTCAGGTTTGCGGATTGCAAAGGTAATTATTTTTTAGGAATAAGGAGTAAGGAGTAAGGATTTTTCTTTATTTGGGCGTCAAAAAAGGTGCTATCGCAGCAATAAAAGCAAAGGTAAGTAGTATTGCCGCCACCATCGGTTGAGTATTAAGTTCGAGTCGGCGACCAGTGTGGCGCCACAACAAAAGATATACGCCCCACCCTACCAATGTGCCCCAAGCGAGGCCCACTAGAATGTCACCCATATAGTGTACTCCAAGATAGATTCGCGACCAGCAGTTGAGTAGCGACCATACGATGAGTAGCAGCACTATGGGTATGCGACGTAGCAGTAGAGATAGAAATACAGCTATGCTCATAGTGTTGGCTGCATGAGCTGAAAAGAAACCGTATCTTCCGCCATGATAATTGTTGACGAGGTCTATCATACCTTCCAAGGATGGCTCGTTGCTTGGACGGAGTCGTGCTACGAGCGGCTTGCACACCATTGATGACATAAGGTCGGCCAGCAAGATGCAGAGCAACATTCCGCCCAGTACAAGCAGCATGCTCTTAATGCCGCACTTTCTGTAGATGTAATAGAGCAGAAACAAGCCAACGGGTATCCACACAATGGTGCTGGTGATAATCATCATTATGCTGTCCATTACAAGGGAGTCGCTGCCGTTGAGAGCCAGCGTTACCGATTTGTCGAGTTCAGTGATACAAGAAAACATAGGAAAGAGGAGTAAGGAGTAAGGAGATAAGGAATTAGGGGTTGATTATTTTATCTTGTTCATCAATAGCAGGAAGGCGTCGTAGCCGTTCTCTATCCGAGAGAGTTCGTAGGGCTGCAGATTGAGCGAGTAGCTACCCTTTAGTTGCTCTAACCCGAAGTAGGCGCGCATTATGCTGACGAAATTGTATGCCAGTGGTGTGGAACGATGTATTATCTGCCGGAGCATTTTCACCTGCTGGTTGGGCGCGTGGTCTATCTGTCGCAGCAGACAGAATATCACATAGTAGCACGCCATACTCTCATCTGCAAATATGAGATAGTTTAGTTTGCGCTCGTTGTCTGTGCCGCAGAAGGCGTCGAGCATTCCTTGCACCTCGGCAGAAGAGCGTAGTACAGGTAAAAGGGCTTTAAGAGTCTTTTGGCGGTCGAGACTTACACTCTCCTCTGCTGTGGACCATGCAAAGTCAACAAAGATGCAATTCTGGAAATCAAGTGTCCCTTCATGGTATTTCTGCAATGCGGCTTTAAGGAAGGTCATAAGGAAAGCCTTAGTGTTGGTGAGTGCGACAGTATGGAAGCACTCCCAATATGTGTCAGCCTCCAAGGGCGGTAACACATGTTCTGCCATCACATACGACGCAGTGCGAAATGCCGAGTTGCTCAAGCCATGCAGATAGGCAAGCATGCCTGCCCAGTCAGCAATGCGAGCAAAGCCTTGCAGCTTGCCACATATCACAGCGTCGTATCTCTTGTCCATATTATGAATTAGGAATTAGAAATTAGGAATTACGTAATTTGTCTCTTTACTAATAGTGCCACATTCTCAATATGGTGTGTGTGAGGAAACATGTCCACTGGTTGATAAGCAGCCACATCGTACTTGATGTCAAGCATCTGCAGATCTCGTGCTTGCGTGGCAGGATTGCAACTGACATACACTATGCGCTGAGGGGCGGCGTTGAGGATAGTCTGCACCACATCGCTGTGCATGCCAGCACGTGGAGGGTCTGTGATTATTACATCAGGGCGGCCGTGAGACGCGATAAACTCGTCGTTGAGCACATCTTTCATATCACCTGCGATAAAGATGGTGTTGTCGATGCCATTGAGCGCTGCATTGATGCGAGCATCTTTAATCGCGTCCTCCACATACTCTATTCCTATGACCTTGGCTGCCTGACGTGCAACGAAATTTGCGATAGTACCTGTACCGGTATATAGGTCATAAACCAACTCGTTGCCACTGAGGTCTGCGAAAGCGCGCGCCACCTTATATAGTTCATAGGCTTGGTCATTGTTGGTCTGATAGAAGCTCTTGGGGCCTACCTTAAAACGGAGGTCTTCCATCAGCTCATACACAAAGCCAGAGCCCTTGTGGATATTGACGTCAAGGTCGCCCATGGTGTCGTTGCACTTCAGATTGTTGACCCATACGAGCGTTGTGATTTCACTGAATGTGTCGCATATCCAGTCCATCAGGGTGTTGGCCTGCTGCTGTTCCTCTGTTGAAGTGATGTGAAACTGCATGGTGAGCATCACTTCACCAGAGTTAGAAGTGCGGAATATCATATCGCGTAGCAGTCCTGTCTGTTGACGGAGGTCAAAGAAGGGCAGTCCATGTTCAAGAGCATAGTTGCGCACACCGTTGCGCACTCGATTCTGTATGTCGTCCATCAGATGGCACTCCTCTATGTCGAGCACCTTGTCAAAGGCTCCAGGTATATGAAAGCCCACGCCGTTTTTGTTGCTGTATTCGATGCCTTGGCTGATATCCTCATCGGTAAGCCAGCGCTTGTTGGAGAAGCTGAACTCCAACTTGTTGCGATAACCGAAAGTATTACGGCTGCCTATTATGGGCATCGATTCTGGCAATTTAACCTTGCCGATGCGAGTCAGGGTGTCAACCACTTGCTGCTGCTTGTAGTGGAGCTGGCGTTCATAGCCCAGACACTGCCACTTGCATCCGCCACATACACCAAAATGCTTGCAGCGTGGCTCCACTCGCTCATCACTCTTGTGTCTGAGCTGCACTGCCTTAGCCTCCATGAAGCTATGCTTTTTTCGTACCACCTGGAGGTCGCATACGTCGCCAGGCACCACCCACGGCACAAACACAACCATGTCGTCAACCTTGGCAATTGCTTTGCCCTCCGCGGCAAAACCTGTTATCTCAATGTCTTCCAGCAAGGGAAGCGGCTTTCTCTTTCTACTCATCTGGTGCTCAGTCGATAATATTCAGTTTTGCATATTTCAGCAGCAATGTCTTCTCGCCACAGTTTACAAAATTTATAACGGCTTTTAAGCCTGTCATGTTGTCCTCAATGCGCAACACTGTGCCGACTCCAAAGGTGGCATGTTCCACCCTACTCCCTGCGCTTATAATGCCATTCTGCACACGCGCTGTTTGGAGTTCTGCGGGTGCCGTCCCTCTGCCCTGAGACCGCAAAGCCTTTAGCGGCCTGTTATAAGATACGCTTGCTGAGCGCAACTTCTGTGGTCTATATTCTTGATGCGTCCTATAAGTACTGCGTGGCTTAAACAATGCGTTTCTTTCTTCGTCAAAATCGATATACTCGTTGAAGTTCTGTCGTCTCATGTCGCGACTGGAAGTTTCCTGGTAGATGTACTTCGAATCAATGTCTTTCAGAAATTCACTAGGCTCGAACCAATCGGACTTCCCAAAACGGAATCTAGTCTTGGCATTCGACACATAGCAGCGTTTCCTTGCTCGTGTGATAGCTACGAACAGCAGTCGCCGCTCCTCTTCGTGCTCTTTGGGTGTGAGGCACTGGGCGCTGGGGAAGATGCCTTGCTCCAGGCCTGTGACAAACACCACGTCAAACTCTAGCCCCTTGGCGATATGCACTGTCATCATGCGCACTGCATCACCGTCGCCCTCATCCTTGTCAGAGTCGGTAAGCAATGCCACTTCCTGCAGGTAGTCAATCATTCCCACCGAAAAACCCTCATCCTGCTCACGTTGACTCTGCACAAACTGGCTCATGCCGCTGAGCAGTGAGGAGTAGTTGTCCATCACTTCCTTACCCTCTGTGCTTCGGTCGGCTATCGCCTGCTCCATCAAGCCGCTTTCCTTCAGCACGCGCTGCCCTAGCTGATAGGCATCGGCTCCGTTAAGGTCTGCCACAAAGTCTCTTATCATAGCGGCAAAGGCTTGCAGCCTGCTCTTTGTGCCTGCATTGGCATCAAGGCCATAGAGATCGGGCTGCTGCACCACATTCCATGCGCTGGTGCCATGTTCTTGGGCGCAGTTGAATATTTTGTTGACTGTTGTGTCGCCGATGCCCCTGGTAGGGAAATTGATGATACGTCGCAGAGCTTCTTCATCGTTCGGGTTGACAATGAGACGCAGGTATCCCATCACATCGCGTATCTCTTTCTTCTCATAGAATGAGTTGCTACCATATATAATATAAGGTATAGAATTCTTGCGCAGACTCTCCTCCAATATTCGGCTCTGCCCATTGGTGCGATAGAGAATAGCCATCTCGGAGTACTTCACCCCTTCGCGATGCAATGTTTTGATGCGCTGACATACTGCAGCCCCCTCTTCTATATCGCTCGTCAGCTCGTTGAGAATTAGCGGTGAGCCTTCCTCGTTCTCGCTATATATGGTCTTGCGAATCTGGTTCTCGTTGTGCTGTATCAGACTGTTGGCGGCGTTAACTATATTCTGCGTAGATCGATAATTCCGTTCAAGCTTAAATACCTTAGTACCAGCGAATACGCGGTCGTAGTTCAAGATATTATCGATGCGAGCGCCACGGAAACTGTAGATGCTTTGTGCATCGTCGCCCACCACGCAAATGTTTTTGTGCACGCGGGCCAGTTGGTCAAGAATCACAAACTGAGCGTAGTTGGTGTCCTGAAACTCATCCACGAGTATGTACCTGAACTTGCTGGCATACTTCTCTCTAATTTCCGGATGGGCATCGAAGAGCAGGAATGTGTAGAGCAGCAGGTCGTCGAAGTCCATAGCGTTAGCCTTGTGGCAGCGGTTGAAATACTCCTCGTATATCTCCCCCGTCAGCGGTATGCGCTCCATATCGTCGCGAGTGTAGGCCTCATTGCTCTGTCTGTATCGCTTGGGTGTGACGAGCATGTTCTTCGCCTGCGATATGTTAGCCGCCAGTAGCTGTGGCTTATACACCTTGTCATCGAGCCCTCTCTCTCTGACGATAGCCTTCAGCAGCGACCGCGTATCGCTCGGCTGATATATAGTGTACTGGCTGTCGAAGCCAAACACAAAAGCCTCTTTTCTCAATATGCGGCTGAAGATGCTGTGAAAAGTACCCATCCACAGCGAGCGAGCCTCCACTACTCCTACCATCTGCTCTATGCGTTCGCGCATCTCACGCGCAGCCTTATTGGTGAATGTGAGCGCCAGAATATTCCATGGTGCCACGCCCTTAGTCAGCAGGTAGGCAATCTTGGTTGTGAGCACCGTTGTCTTGCCACTGCCCGCGCCGGCCACTACCAACGATGGGCCTTCGGTACACTCTACCGCCACGCGCTGTTGATCGTTAAGACGATCCATAAAATGCGGTTGTGACGGGTTGCTTTCGTTCACTAAGATGTTGGGCATACTAGCTAATGGTAATTTTCAAGCAAAATTACGAAAAAAATATTGAACGATGTGTATCTAAGTAAAAAACTTTGTAGTATAAAATAAAATGATTAACTTTGCAACATTAACAAACAACCAAAACGTTTCATTATGAAAGCAAGATTTCTACTATTTATTGTAACGCTCATGACCCTACTCGGTAGCATGGGCGCACGGGCGCAGAACCTTATAGAAGGTTACACGCGCGTGATGTATGCCGACGACCTGCAGGACGGCAATGCGTACTTCCTCATCAGCGACCGCACCAAGTATGCGGGCAACAACACTGGCAAGCCCAAGGGCATGTCGTATCTGCTCAGCGGCTATACAATAAGTTGGGGTGAGCAGTTTGTCTATTGGGGCGACTTTGATGCAGAGGAAGAGGGCTTTCAGTGGATTGCAGAGAAAGTGGATGACGACCACTGGGCGTTCAAAAATGTAGTTAAGGAGCAGTACCTGGGCGTAAAGAATAGTTACGATGACGACGTACTCTTCTCCACCACGCCAATAGGTTATAAACTCACAGATCTCGATGACGGACTGGGTCGCTTTTTCATGACAAGTAGCGAGAATACTCACTCGCCCCATGTGCAGGGCTACCTGCGAAACGACCGCCCCAACAACAGCCTTGCCAAGCAGAGTGTGGGGGATGACAACTACAAGGATGATGTGGCCGAGAACGGCTACCCCGGCCGTTGGCAGATATATGCAGTGGAAGATACCCCACCTGCACCTGTCGAGCAGTGGATTACTGATGTAAGTCAGATAAAGGAGGGTGAAGAATATTTCCTTGTTAGCGACCGCACCGCGTTCCGTAGCAACACCACTGGCGAACCTAAGGCTATGTCAACGCTGCAGAGCAGCTACACAGTCAACTGGGGTGACAAGTATGTATATTGGGGCGACCTCGACAAGGAGTCCGATGGTTTCATTTGGACAGCAGAAAAGGCTGGCGATGAAGGACAATGGGCGTTCCTAAATAAAGAAAACGGCAAATATCTTGGCAATATGAATAGCGGCGAAACTGATGTTATATTCTCCAGCGATCCCGTAGGCTATACTCTCACTGACCTTAATGAGGGTGAAGGGCGTTTCTTTATGACCAATAGCGAGTCGCAATACTCCATTCATGTACAGGGTTACCTGCGTAATGATCGCCCCAACAACAGCGTTGCCAAGCAGAGAGTGGGCGACGACGATTACCCCGGCGATGGCGAGACAAACGGCTACCCTGGACGCTGGAAACTGCTCAAGGTTAAGAATGATGCACCCGAGCCAGTTGCCTATAAAATCAAGCCAGGCTACTATAATGTAGTGCTGGCCACCTCTGCCTCTGACAAGAAACGCGCATGGATGCAGAAGCAGATCGATGAGTCTTCTGTAACCGCAAAGGCCGATCTGACCTACGCAGGACTATCACCTGACCCACGCATGGTTTTCAAGATTGATCCCGTCGAGGGTGAGGACGGCAAGTACAGCATCAAAAACTTCGTCAGCAACAAATACGTAGGCGAAGCAGTGGATGGGCTGATGGTTATGTCCGACACACTCGTAGCTCAAGAGGTAGAACTTGTTGCGGGCACGCGCAATACCTTATTAATATATAACGCGAGCACGGGCGAAGACCGCATGTATGCCGCCGAGAGCGGTCATGTAGCTGCCGACGACAACTGGAATGCGCCTGACAGCACCTCAGCCATGTGGAAACTGCAGAGCGTGAGCGAGGCCGATTTGGACGCCATACCTCAGGTGAAGATGGAACTGATAGACATGCTCGTTTCTAACAACAACCCCAATTTTGCTGACTACAGCGAGCTGAGTGATGAACAGAAGGAGATATTGAAGAAAATATGGAACAAGGCAGACAATGATGTGCAGAACGGCACCTACGAAATGGTCTATCGTCAGGATATCGCCAATCTGGATGCTGCTCTCAGGGGTACATACCAGGAACCAGTGTACAACAAATATCAGCAAGACACCCTGCGCGTGCTGAGCTATAACGTACAGCACTGCGCCAAGGGATTGCAAAAAGTTGCAGACGCCATACTGGCTCAGCGAGCCAATGTAGTAGCTCTGCAGGAACTGGATAGCGCCTGGTCACGCTCCAACTACAAGTATCAAGTCAAGGAACTCTCTGACCTTACAGGTATGTACGGCATCTTCTGCAGTGCACTTGAAGGCTACGGCATAGGCATCCTTAGCGATCAGATACCGTTGTCCATAAAGGTGGTGGCCCTCACCTCCGACTTCGAGCCGCGCCGCATGCTGGTGGCAGAGTATGACAACTATGTCTTCGCCAGCCTGCATGTAGGCCTCTCTGCCAACGCACGTCGTGGCACAGGCCCCATCATCAAGGCAGAAGCCGAGAACTGGGTAGAGCTGGGCAAGCCGCTCATCATAGCAGGTGACTTCAATGACGACGGCACGGATAGTGAGATGGAAGGTGCGCGTGGCGTGCTCACCAAGTATCTGCAAGAGAACGGCTTCACATACCACTCAGACCTCACCACTCCCACATGGAGCGCCGGCACATACATCATCGACAACATAATCAGCTACGACCCCATCGGTGGCGTAGAAAAGATTAGCTATGAGGTAGTGAACGACAAAACAACCTCCGACCATATGCCTATCGTGGCCGACTTGCTCGTGGGCTTTGAAGACCCTGACGCAGTAGGAAGTGTCATTGATGGCACTAAAACTGCTATGGGCGGCAAAGTATTTAGTGTTAACGGCACAGTAGTCTCCAACTCTGCCGACGGCATCACGCAACTCCCTGACGGCATCTACATCTTCGATGGCAAGAAACTGAAAAAATAATATCAAATAATAATGGCCAGGTTCACCACCTGGCCATTACTTTTGTTTTTAATTATTTGATGATGTCTGTACCAAGATAGGGCTGGAGAGCGGCAGGAATACGTATGCCGTCAGGCGTTTGATTGTTCTCGAGCAGAGCGGCAACTATACGAGGCAGGGCGAGAGCGGAGCCGTTGAGGGTGTGGCAAAGAGTAATCTTCTTGCCATCCTTGCGATAACGACAATGGAGGCGATTTGCCTGATAAGTGTCAAAATTGGAAACGGAGCTTACCTCCAGCCAACGTTGCTGAGCCTCAGAATAGACTTCAAAGTCATAGCAGATGGCAGCAGTAAAACTCATGTCGCCACCACAGAGACGAAGGATGCGGTATGGCAACTCCAACTTAACGAGCAGCCCCTCAACATGGTCAAGCATCTCCTTGTGGCTTTCACGCGAATGTTCAGGAGTGTCAATACGCACAATCTCCACTTTGGAGAATTCGTGCAGACGATTGAGGCCTCGCACATCCTTACCATAGCTGCCTGCCTCGCGACGGAAGCACTCTGTATAAGCACAGTTTTTGATGGGCAACAGCACCTCGTCGAGGATAACATCACGATAGATATTGGTCACAGGCACCTCAGCCGTAGGAATAAGATAGAGGTCATCAAGGTCGCAGTGGTACATCTGCCCCTCTTTGTCTGGCAACTGGCCAGTACCATAGCCGCTGGCCTGGTTGACAACGGTGGGCGGCATTATCTCAGTGTAGCCGGCCTTACGAGCCTCGTCAAGGAAGAAGTTGATTAAGGCACGCTGCAGACGGGCACCCCACCCTACATATACGGGGAATCCTGCGCCAGCGATCTTCACGCCCAGGTCAAAATCGATGAGGTTATATTTCTTTGCCAACTCCCAGTGAGGCAGTGCATCTGCAGGCAGCGGATTATTGTTGCCACCTGTCTTTACCACCACATTGTCCTCTGCGCTCTTACCTTCTGGCACCTCGTCGTAAGGCACATTGGGAATGGTGTAGAGAAGCTGCTGCAGTTGCTCCTCCAGTTCCACCTTGCGATCTTGCATAGTCTTGGAGTCTGCCTTAAGAGCGGCAACCTGGGCTTTGGCTTGCTCAGCCTCGTCTTTCTTACCCTCACGCATCAGCAAGCCAATAGACTTGGCTATCTTGTTTTGCTGGGCGAGGTTGTCGTCAAGGCTCGTCTGGCAGGCCTTACGCTGAGTGTTGACAGCCAGCACCTCGGCGATAGTCTTTTCTGCATCAGCGAAGTGCTTCTTATTAAGGCCGGCGAGGACAGCCTCTTTATTTTCTGTAATCTGGTTTATTGTAAGCATTGCTTTGTGTGTTTATAATATCAGCGTGCAAAATTAGCATTTTTATAATTAAATGACGAAAAAAAAGAATTTTTTATTGTAACTTCGCAGCATGAATGAGCAGATATATAACAAAGATGTCATAGATTTCGTGAAGTTGGCAGCCGACTACTGCCTCAAGTTGGAGCATTGTCGCGAAGCCACGCCTCGCGAGTTGGTCAAAGGCATGCTCAGCTCTCTACCTTATTTATATATAAAGGCGAGTGACCTTCTGGAGACAGCAATGGTTGAGAGTGCTTTCAGCACTGACCCGCAAGTGACAGAGGACGACTACAACTTCGTGCGCAACGGCATTTATGATGTTCTGGGACGCTACGATGAATACCTTGACGTGTTTGTGGAAGACATGAAGTATAGCGACAAGCCCATCCTGCGCAGCGTATCAGAAGAGTTAGCTGACATCTACCAAGACCTTCGCAATTTCCTTGCAGTTTATCGCGACGGTTTAGAGGAGATGATGGGTGCCGCCCTATGGGAGGTGCTCGACAACTTCAAGGAGTACTGGGGGCAGAAATGTGTGAATGTAATGCGAGCACTCCACGATATCCTGTACCAACAGATGGATTACGCTGACGAATAGCCTGCCATGAGGAAGATATATGCGCAGATAGATAAAAGGTTGGTGGATGAGATGCCGCTTGAGAGTTTTAACGGCAGAATCATCACCGTCTCCACTATGAGTGAATGCGACAAGGCTACTGCCTATCTGCAGGCGTTTGAGTTCGTGGGTATTGACACGGAGACTCGCCCCAACTTCAGCAGCAACGAGAGTCATAAAGTTGCCCTGTTGCAAATCTCTACTGACGACACATGTTTCCTCTTTCGCTTGAATCGCATCGGCATACCTGACAGTCTGGCTGCCCTTTTGGCCAATCGTCGCCAGGCGAAGATAGGCCTTTCGCTGCACGACGACATACGCGCCCTCAATCAGCGCCGCCATATAAGGATACCTCGCATAGTGGAACTCCAGAAGATGGTAAAGGAAGTGGGCATCATTGACATGAGTCTGCAAAAGATTTATGCCAACCTCTTTGGCAAACGTATTTCCAAGAGCAAGAGACTCACCAACTGGGAGGCACCCACTCTCGACGAAGGTCAGAAGAGGTATGCTGCCATCGATGCTTGGGCATGCCTGCGCATATATCGCCAACTGTGCCGCTTTCGCACTGGCGAGGAATACGAGTACGTGGCGCCGATGGATGACAGCCGCATGTTTGACATCTGGCAGGACGCCCTCCTTAAAACACTTCAAACCCATTAAACTCCTACTACAGCATGAACACGATTACTCTACGCAAGGGAAAAGACCAGAGCCTACGCAGATTCCATCCTTGGGTGTTCTCTGGCGCCATTGCACGCAACGATAATGATATAAGTGAGGGCGAACTGGTGCGTGTGGTCAACGCAGAAGGGGAGTTTATGGGCATAGGGCATTATCAGATTGGCTCCATTGCAGTGCGCATGCTGACCTTCTGCGACGAAACGATAGACGGAGATTTCTGGATGCGCCGCCTCACTGCAGCTTACTCAATGAGAAAAAGCCTTGGGGTGATACGTCCCAATGACAACGACATGTATCGCCTCGTACATGGCGAGGGCGACCAACTGCCTGGATTGGTAATAGACATCTATGGTCCTGCCGCCGTGATGCAAGCCCACAGTGTAGGCATGCATCGTCAACGCATGGAGATAGCCGAGGCACTGCATACGCTCATGCCAGAGCTGCAGGGTATCTACTATAAGAGCGACACTACCCTCCCCTACAAGGCAGGCCTTAGCGACGAATCAGGATTTCTGCTGGGCACCCCAATGGAGCTCATTGCCAAAGAGAATGGTCTGAGTTTCCATATTGACTGGCTCAAGGGTCAGAAGACCGGTTTCTTCCTCGACCAGCGCGACAACCGCTCCTTGATTGAGCAATATGCCAAAGGGCGCCGTGTGCTGAATATGTTCTGTTACACGGGCGGTTTCTCCGTCTATGCCCTCCGTGGCGGAGCGGAGATGGTCCACTCTGTTGACAGCTCTGAAAGGGCAGTGGAAGTGACCGACCGCAATGTGGCACTCAACTTCCCTGATTGCAAGTGCCATCAGTCGTTTGCCACAGATGCCTTCAAGTTTCTCAACTGCGTTGGCGAAAGCGAAGCGGCAATGGTCAATGATTATGACCTCATCGTTCTCGACCCACCGGCCTTCGCCAAGCATCGCGATGCGCTGCATAATGCTCTCAAAGGATACACACGCCTTAATGCTAAGGCGATGCAAAAGATAAAGCCTGGCGGCATACTCTTCACCTTTAGCTGCTCACAAGCTGTAAACAAAGACCAGTTCCGCCTTGCTGTATTTACTGCAGCGGCACAGAGCCACCGCTTTGTGCGCATCCTCCACCAGCTTCACCAGCCTGCCGACCATCCTATCAACATTTACCACCCTGAAGGCGAATATTTGAAGGGATTGGTGCTGCAAATTGAATAACAATGCAGAATTTTACTGTTTATTCATCTTTTTTCGCCTCGAATGCAAATTTTTCACATAATAATTTGGCGGAAACTACAAAAAGGCGTAACTTCGCGCCAGTTTTCATGGTATTAGATTTAAGGTTAGTAAGGATTGACTGTCGGGAGACAACCAATCCTTTTTTTTATTTTGTATGTCATGCGCCATTATGTCACCACAATAAATAGCCGTTTTTTGCGTTAAAAAATTAAACTTTCGAACTTTCGAACTTTTGAACTCTCCATGGCGTGGATTAACAAGACCAAGAAGATTAAGTATCTCCTTATTGCAGCAGCAATAGTTATTGCGGCAATATCTCTTGTGTATTCGCATTTCTTGGTGAAGGACTTGGAGGATGAGGCCGGCAACAAGATGAGCATCTGGGCTGAAGCCATGCAGTCACTCAACAACGCTGATGAGAACACCGACCTCAACCTGGTGCTGAAGGTGCTCAACACCAACAATACCATCCCTGTGATTGTGCTAAACGACAACGGCGAGGTGGAAATGACGCGCAACATCGATTGCCACGAGCTGTCAGTCAACGACTCCATCAGTCACATACAGGACGAGCTGGAGCATATGCGCAGCGCAGGGCACTCCATAAAGATAACATACGCGCCTACGCCCATGTCTGAAGATTCACTCTCCCAGCGAGATTCATTGGAGAATGTTGAGCAGCCATACATGGAGATACTCTACGACAACTCTTTGGTGCTGAAGCGGCTGGCGATATATCCATATATTCAGATAACGATACTGGCGCTATTTGCCATCATCATCATCTTTGTGATTGTGAGCTCGCAGCGTGCGGAGCAGAACCGTGTATGGGTGGGCCTTACCAAGGAAACGGCGCATCAGCTGGGCACGCCTATCAGTTCGCTTATGGCATGGATGGAAATACTGAGGGAAAACTATCCTGAAGACCCGATGCTCCCTGAGTTTGAGAAGGATGTGGACAGGCTCAACCTTATAGCTGAGCGCTTCTCAAAAGTTGGCTCATTGCCGGAGCCCAAGCTGGAAAGTGTCAACGAGGTGATATGGCATGTAGTCAACTACCTAAAGCCTCGCTCTTCTGCCAATGTCGCCATAAATTGCCATCTGCCGGAGAACGACTGCCGCGTGATGATGAACGCCTCTCTGTTTGAATGGGTAATAGAGAACCTGTGCAAGAACGCCATCGACGCCATGGGCGGTAAGGGCAAGATAGACATCACCGCCAAGGAGGAACCCAAGCGTCTTGCCATAGAGATTAGCGATACTGGCAAGGGAATCGCCAAGAGCCGCTTCAAGTCAGTCTTTGAGCCTGGCTACACCACCAAGCAGCGCGGCTGGGGACTCGGCCTTTCATTGGCGAAGCGCATAGTAGAGAAATACCACAAGGGACGCATCTTTGTCAAGTCGTCCGAGCTGGGCAAAGGCACCACCTTCCGTATAGAGTTGAAGAGGTAGCCGCGAGTTCATCTACTTCTTCTCGCTACTTATCCAGATTTATCAGCTTGTACTTGCGGCTGCCCAGACCTATCTGTTCTGCGTATTCCGTGATATAGGTGCCGTGCTGACGATTGATGCGCTCGATGAGCGGTTTGTTGTCGTCGCCAGGCTTGCCCTGATAATTGAACACCTTGTCCAAGCAGGCCTGATCTACTGCCACGGGGTCTAGCGATGCCATAATACCCATATCCATCAACTCAGGCTTGGCGGGATGACCGTCGCAGTCGCAGTCCACCGACATGTTGTTCATTACATTGATGTAGATGACGCGTCCTCCGAAATAGTTGTGCACGGCTTGTGCTGCAGCGGCCATCGACTCGAGGAATCCGTCTTGGTCATCAATATGCTTCCACATCTCCACAGGGTCGGTGGTGATGCCTACGGAGTGTATGTTTGCTTTGCCGTTGGTGGAGGCTACGCCGATACTGGCATTCTTCATCACTCCACCGAAGCCGCCCATGGCATGGCCCTTGAAATGAGCGAGGTTAATCATAAAGTCGTAGTTGGGCAGGTGATTGCCTACGATATTGTACTTCAGATGCTTCTTGTCCTGCACAGGGATGCGTATCTCGCCAAATTCATCCATCAGGTCAACGGCGAAGATGCTGTCGAAGCCATGGTCGTGGATTGTCTCCCAATGCTTCTGCTTGTCCATACGAGAGCCAGGATAGGCTGTGCAGCACTCTACGATAGTGCCGTTCACCTTGTCCACCAGATTACGTATCAGGGTTGGCTTAAGGTAGTGGGTGTTGCCCCCCTCACCTGTCGAAATCTTCACTGCAACGCGTCCCTCGGCCTTAACGCCAAGAGCGTCATAAATCTTCACTAGCGCCTCTGGTGTTATCTCTTTGGTGAAATACACCTTGGGCTGAGCAATAGCGACTACCGATGCCACCAGCATCAGTCCAGTCATAATGATCGTCTTTTTCATGGTTATTTGTAATAAATTAAATATGGTGCAAATTTACAAACACTTTTTGATATAACCTGCAAACCATGTATGAAATTTGTAATTCTAAGTTGTTGTTTTTGCCATCCAGAACAAACTTTACCGTTGAAAATGTGAGAAAAAAGTGAATTTATGCCATGGAAAGTATGGTTATTAGACAAATTATTACTAAATTCGCAGCCGCAAAAGTGTATATTATGTCTGTCATCCTAGACCTGAAACAAAACTTCACACAGCCGCTGACGGCCGAATACTCCATAACGGACGATATGCTGGCAAGCGTGGAAAACACTCTGGTTAAAGGCGGACAGCTGACAGCCAGCGTGACTGCTCAGCAGGCCCCTGAGGGATTGCGACTCACGATACACACTGCGGGCAAAGCTGTGGTGGAGTGCGACCGCTGCCTCGACGATATGGAGGTGGACATCGACACTACCAACTCGCTCAGCGTGCAGACTGCCGACCGCTTTGAAGATGCCGACGACATTATCTATGTAGAGAAGAGTCAGAAAGAGCTGGATCTCTGGCCGATGGTTTACGACTTCATCGTGCTGGCGCTGCCCGTGACCCATGTCCACCCCGAGGGACAGTGCAACAAAGAAATGGCGGAGAAACTTAGCCAATACATCGTTTGACCAAAATCATAAACTTAAAATACTAACAGAAAAATGGCACATCCTAAAAGAAGACAATCAAAGACAAGAACCGCAAAGAGAAGAACTCACGATAAGGCCGTGGCACCTACACTGGCCAAGTGCTCAAACTGCGGCGAGCTCTATGTGTACCATACCGTTTGTCCTTCCTGTGGTTACTACAGGGGCAAGGTGGCTGTAGAGCAGGAAGTGGCTGAGTAAGCGTTATTAAAGCCTTATTATTTCACGTTTAATCTTATTTCCCATGAGTAAGATACATGCCGTCATTACTGGCATCGGCGGATGGGTGCCCACCTACATCCTCGACAACGAGGAGATGTCCACCATCGTTGACACAAGCGACGAGTGGATAATGGAGCGCATCGGTGTGAAGACACGCCACATCCTTAAGCCCGAAGAGGGCACCGGTACATCGTTTATGATGACCAAGGCTGTGAAGCAGTTGCTCGATAAGACTGGTGTTGACCCTGATTCTATCGACGCTGTCATAGCTGCAACATGTACCTTTGACTATCATTTCCCCTCCACTGCCTCGCTTGTCATTGGCAACCTTGACATAAAGAATGCCTTCGGATTTGACATTGAGGCTGCATGCGCAGGATTTCTCTACGCTATGGAGCAGGCCGCGAGCCTGATATGCAGCGGCCGTCACAAGAGGGTGATAGTATGTGGTGGCGACCACATGTCGTCGATGACCAACTATCAGGACCGCAACACCTGCCCCATCTTTGGTGATGGCGCTGCAGCAGTACTGATGGAGGCCACCGAGGAAGAGGTGGGTCTCATCGACAGCTACCTCCGCGTTGACGGCAAGGGCTACGACAACCTCCACATGGCTGCCGGCGGCTCTGCCCGCATGCCGAGTCACGAGACAGTTGACGAGCGTCTGCATTTCGTTTATCAGGAAGGCCGCGCCGTATTTAAGCACGCCGTTACTGATATGAGCGATGCCGTTGTTACCATCGCCAAGCGCAATGGACTCAACAAGGACAATGTGGCATGGATAGTGCCTCATCAGGCAAACGTCCGCATTGAGAGCGCTGTAGCCCGTCGCATCGGAGTGAGCGAAGACCACGTGATGATCAACATCGACCACATGGCCAACACCTCCAGCGGCACTCTGCCGCTCTGTTTGTGGGAGTACGAGCCGCTGCTCAAGAAAGGCGACAAGATTATCTTCACCGCCTTTGGAGCCGGCTTCACATGGGGCGCAAGCTACATGATTTGGGGCTATGACGGCAGCAAGTTTGCCGACACTCCCGCCGAGTTCTACAAGGAGGGAATGATTAGCCGCGAAGAGTGGTACGCCAAGAGGCGTAACGCTGAATAAATAAGACATTTTTCCCATTAAAGCGCATCGCCAGCAATTACACGGTGCGCTTTAATTATTTAATAAAAGGTATGGCACACAAGTCTGGTTTCGTTAATATCGTAGGCAATCCCAATGTTGGCAAGAGCACGCTGATGAACCTGTTTGTCGGCGAGCGTATAAGTATTGCCACGTTCAAGTCGCAGACCACCCGTCACCGTATCATGGGTATTGTCAACGAAGAGGACTGCCAGATAGTTTTCTCCGACACGCCGGGAGTGCTTAAGCCCAGCTACAAACTGCAGGAGTCGATGCGTGCTTTCAGCGACAGCGCACTTAGCGATGTGGACATTCTGCTCTATGTTACCGACACTGTGGAGACGGAAGAAAAGAACGCAGACTTTCTTGAAGCAGTCAATGAACTAAATGTTCCAAAGCTGGTGCTTATCAACAAGATAGACCTCATCGACGAGAAGACACTCATACAGCTCGTTGAGAAGTGGAAGACTCTTATCCCTGGCAGCGAGATATATCCTGTATCGGCAAAACTGAAGTTTAATGTCGACAATGTCATGCGCCGTATCAAGGAGCTTTTGCCCGACTCCCCACCCTATTTCGACAAGGACCAGCTCACCGACCGTCCGATGCGATTCTTCGTGTCAGAAATCATACGCGAGAAGATTCTGCTTTACTACGACAAGGAGATACCCTACTGTGTGGAGGTGGTGGTGGACGAATATAAGGAGAGCGACGACCTCGTGCGCGTCCAAGCCACCATCAATGTGGAGCACGAGAGCCAGAAAGGCATCGTTATCGGTCGCGGCGGCGTTGCTCTCAAAAAAGTCTCCACCGAGGCACGCAAGTCGCTGGAGCGCTTCATTCAGAAGAAAGTGTTTATCCGCATCTTCGTCAAGGTAGATAAGGATTGGCGCAACTCCACACGCGAACTGTCCCATTTCGGCTATAAGAATTAGCCTCATTCCTAATTTCTAATTCCTAATTTCTAATTCTTTATGAGCAATCTAGTCGCAATCGTAGGCCGCCCCAATGTGGGCAAGAGCACGCTCTTCAATCGCCTCACCCAGACACGCCAAGCCATAGTTAGCGAGATAGCAGGCACCACGCGCGACCGCCAGTATGGCATGGTTGAGTGGTGCGGCCACACCTTCTCCATCGTCGATACCGGAGGATGGGTGGTTAAGACCGACGATATCTTTGAGGATGAGATACGCAAGCAGGTGACCATCGCCACTATGGAGAGCGATGTCATACTCTTCGTGGTAGATGTGATGAACGGCATCACCGACCTCGATACCGAGGTGGCCGACATCTTGCGCCGCCAGAACGAGAAGCCCGTTATCGTGGTCAGCAATAAGGCCGACTCCAACGAGCTCATCTACAACGCAGCTGAATTTTACGCCCTCGGTCTTGGCGACCCGATGAGCATCTCTGCCCTTACTGGCAGCGGCACTGGCGATCTGCTCGACCTCATCGTGGAGAAACTCGGCGAGAAGAAGAGCGACAGTGCAGAAGATGACAACCTGCCGCGTTTCGCCATCGTGGGCCGTCCCAACGTGGGCAAGAGCAGCCTCACCAACGCCCTCATCGGCGAGCAGCGCAACATAGTCACTGATATTGCCGGCACCACGCGCGACTCCATCTACACGCGCTACGCCAAGTTTGGCTTCGACTTCTACCTCGTTGACACGGCTGGCATACGTCGCAAGAACAAGGTGAACGAAGACCTGGAGTTTTACTCCGTGATGCGCTCCATCCGTGCCATCGAGAACAGCGATGTCTGCATCCTGCTTATCGACGCGGAGCGTGGCATTGAGGCGCAGGATATGAATATCTTCCAGATTATCCAGCGCAATCAGAAGAGCCTCGTGGTGTTCGTCAATAAGTGGGATCTCGTGCAGGAGAAGAACAACCAGACCATCAAAGCCTTTGAGACGGCCATCCGCGAGCGCATGGCTCCCTACACCGACTTCAACATCGTGTTTGGTTCTGCCACCACCCAGCAGCATATCTTCCGAGTGCTGGAGCGTGCAAAGGATGCCTACATCAACCGCAAGCGCAAGATATCCACCTCCAAGCTCAACGAGGTGATGCTGCCGCTCATCGAGGCCTACCCGCCCCCATCAATCAAGGGCAAGTTCATCAAGATAAAGTACTGCTCGCAGGTGCCTGACACTCAGGTGCCCACCTTCATCTTCTACGCCAACCTGCCGCAGTATGTCAAGGAGCCCTACTACCGCTTCCTCGAGAACAAGATACGCGCCAACTGGGAGTTCACCGGTACGCCAATCCGTGTATATGTGCGTCAAAAATAGGCGGAAAAAGCAATTTTTAGAGCGGATATACACCTTTATATATAAATAAGTTATATATTCGCAGTTGGAAACAAAGTTTCAGGTTTCAGGTTTCAAGTTTCTAGTTTCAGGTTTCAAGTTTCAGGTTTCAAGTTTCAAATTTCAAACAATATGCGAGTAATCATCAAAGACAACTACGCTCAGGTGAGCAAGTGGGCTGCCGAGCATGTGATTGAGAAAATCAACGCCTTCAATCCCACTAAGGAAAAGCCGTTTGTACTGGGTCTGCCCACTGGCTCCACCCCCATCGGCATGTATCAGAACCTTGTTAAGGCATACCAAGAGGGCCGCGTAAGCTTTAAGAATGTGGTGACCTTCAATATGGATGAGTATGTAGGGCTGGCTCCCACCCACGACCAAAGCTACCACTACTTCATGCACCAGAATCTCTTCGACCACATCGACTGCCCCGCCGAGAACATCCATATCCTCAACGGTCTGGCAGAAGACCTCGAGGCAGAGTGCGAGGCATACGAGGCAGAGATCAAGAAGTTTGGTGGCATCCACCTCTTCATTGGTGGCATTGGTCCCGACGGCCACATCGCCTTCAATGAGCCGGGCTCCAGCTTCTCCTCACGCACCCGCCTCAAGACACTGACCACCGACACCATCATTGCCAACTCGCGCTTCTTCGACAACGATGTCAACAAGGTGCCCAAGCTGGCTCTCACCGTAGGCATCGCCACCGTGATGAGCGCCGACGAGGTGATGATTCTGGCCAACGGCCACAACAAGGCTCGCGCCATGCAGCAGGTGGTGGAGGGAGCTATCTCGCAGATGTGGCCCATCTCCTGCCTGCAGAACCACCGCCACGGCATCCTCGTGGCCGACGAGGCAGCATGTGCAGAGATTAAGGTAGCCACCTACCGCTACTTCAAAGACATCGAGAAAGGCAACTAGCATGCTTTCTCCTTTCTCGAGAGAGTGTTATATAATGGCAAAGCCAGCGGGCGCCGCGTGCAACCTGGCTTGCCATTATTGCTATTACAACAAGCCGCGGCAGACACCGATGGACCTATCGACGCTGGAGCTGTTTGTAGAGCAATACATCGCCATGCAGACCACCGGCCATGTCCTCTTCACATGGCACGGCGGCGAGCCGATGCTGCGCCCCCTCTCCTTCTATCGCAAGGCTGTGGAGCTGCAGCGCAAGTATGCTGACGGTCGCCACATCGAGAACTGCATCCAGACCAACGGCACGCTGCTCACCCCCGAGTGGTGCCAGTTTCTGCACGACAACCAGTGGCTCGTGGGTATCTCCATCGACGGCACGGAGGAGATGCACAACGCCTATCGCGGCAACAGCTGGCAGCGTGTGATGGAAGGCATACGCCTCATGCAGCGCTACGGTGTGGAGTGGAACGCCATGGCCACCGTGCATGCCGCCAATGCCGACCGACCGCTTGAGTTCTACCGCTTCTTCAAGAGCATCGGCTGCCAATACCTGCAGTTCACCCCTATCGTGGAGAGCAACGGCGAGGACGTGCTACCTATGGCCGTCACGCCCGGGCAGTGGGGCAACTTCCTGTGCGCCATCTTCGACGAATGGGTGCAGACCGATGTGGGCAAGGTCTTTGTGCAGATATTCGACGCCACGCTGGCCAACTGGGTGGGCGTTACGCCGGGGCTGTGCACCCTCTCCGCCGAGTGCGGCCACGCGGGAGTCATCGAGGCCAATGGCGATGTGTATAGCTGCGACCATTTCGTCTTTCCCGAGCACCGTCTGGGCAATATACGCCAGCACACACTGATAGACATGATGTACGGCGAGCAGCAGTCGCGCTTCTCTGCCCTCAAGAGCAAGCTGCTGCCTGAGGACTGCCGTCAGTGCCAATGGCTCTTTGCCTGTCACGGCGAGTGCCCCAAGAACAGGATAGAGAATAGAGGAGTGAGGAGTGAGGAGTTAGGAGTGAGGAGTGAGGAGAATAGAAGTAAGGAGACCGCCTCCTATCTCTGCTCCGGCTACCGCCAGTACTTCGCCCATGCCGCCCCCAAGATGGACATCATGGCCGACCTCTACCGCCACGGGCGTGCTCCCGCGGAGATTATGGAAGAATTGATTCTTAGAAGTTAAAGAAGTTAAAGACATTACTCGACCTTGATGATAATGATAACAAAAACCATAAAAACCCCAATGAGATGGGTGCTGTGCACCTACTCATTATGCTTACTCAAAAGTGTGAAAGCAAGCTTTCCCTCTTTTTCCTAATCATCATGAAGCGACCAGGTCGCCATCATCTCATTGGCAAA
>JAFTAJ010000039.1 GCA_017458585.1 Bacteroidaceae bacterium | reverse complement strand
TTAAAGAAGTTAGAGAAGTTAACGCCCGCAAGCGGGCTAGAAGTTAAAGAAGTTAGAGAAGTTAACGCCCGCAAGCGGGCTAGAAGTTAAAGAAGTTAGAGAAGTTAACGCCCGCAAGCGGGCTAGAAGTTAAAGACAATACCATTATGGTCAGCAAAACCTATCACGAAGTTAAGGCCTGGCAAAAAGCGCATGACTTTGTCTTGGCCTTTTACAAAACCAAGCCCCTATTCCCTGACGATGAAAAATTCGCATTAATTCCACAGTTTCAGAGAGCAGCAATTTCTATCGCCGCAAATATTGCCGAAGGATACAAGAAGCTTTCACAAGCCGACAAACTACGTTTCTTCAATATCGCACAGGGCTCACTTGAAGAATGTCGTTATTATATTACTTTAGCACATGATGTAGGCTACTACACCGATGAAATCGCAGACAATCTGAACACAAAGATAGAAAAACTCAGTATAGTTCTAAACGCATACTGCCAAGCTATAAAAGACAACTCCTGAGGAGCCGCAGGCTCCGATAACTTCTGAGCAAAGCGATAACTTCTGAGCAAAGCAGTAACTTCTTAAATAATTCTATATAATGACAAACGGCAGATTACTTTGGGTGGACGATGAGATAGAGCTCCTCCGAGCTCACATCCTCTTTCTGGAACGCAAAGGCTACGAGGTGGTCAAGACCACCAACGGAGCCGATGCCATCGATCTGTGTTCACAGCAGACCTTCGACCTCGTGCTGCTCGATGAGCACATGCCCGGTCTTAGCGGACTGGAGACACTCACCCGCATCAAGCAGGTGGCACCTGAGGTGCCCATCGTGATGGTCACCAAGAGCGAGGAGGAAGACATCATGGAGCAAGCCATCGGCTCGCAGATAGCCGACTACCTCATCAAGCCCGTCAACCCCAACCAGATACTGCTGACACTCAAGAAGAATATCCACAAGCAGGAGATCATCAACGAGGTCACGCAGACAGGCTATCGCAAGGCCTTCGCTGACCTCGGGGCAGAGATAGAGAACGCCAGCACTCCCGCAGACTGGACCGAGGCCTACAAGCACCTCGTCTATTGGGAGCTGCAGCTGCAGGAGGCGCAGAGCGAGATGAGCGAGATGCTCAAGATGCAGAAGCAGGAGGCCAACAACACCTTCATGAAGTTCGTGCGCCAGAACTACGAGCGCTGGATCGACGGCCATGACACCCCCATGCTCAGCCCTGACATAATAAAGCAGAAAGTCTTCCCACTGCTCGACAAGAAAGAGAAGGTCTTCTTCGTCATCTTCGACAATCTGCGCTACGACCAGTGGCGCACCCTGTGGATGGAGATGTCGGGAGCCTTCAACCTGGCAGAGGAGGAGCTCTACTTCAGCATCCTGCCCACCGTCACCCAGTATGCCCGCAATGCCATCTGCTCCGGACTGATGCCTGCGGACATCAAGGAGATGTACCCCGACCTGTGGGTGGACGAGGACGAGGATGAGGGCAAGAACCTCAACGAGGAGCAGCTTATCGAGACGCTACTGCAGCGCTTCCGTCGCAAGGAGAAGTTCAGTTACCATAAGATCAACGACTCCCTGGGCGCTGACAAGCTGATGCAGCAGTTTGGCAACCTGATGAACAACGATCTCAATGTGCTGGTGATCAACTTCATCGACATCCTCTCCCACTCTCGCAGCGAACAACAGATGGTGCGCGAGCTTATCAAAGACGACGCAGCCTATCGCAGCATCACCCGTAGCTGGTTTCAGCACTCCAGCATCAAGGATCTCTTCCAGCGCATCGCCCAGAGTGGATATAAGGTGGTAGTCACCACTGACCATGGCTCCATACTCGTGGAGAACCCCGTCAAGATACTCGGCGATAAGGAGGTCAACACCAATCTGCGCTTCAAGGTGGGCAAGAACCTCGCATACAAGGCCAAGGAAGTGTTTGAGATAAAAGACCCGCGTCGTGTGAAGCTACCGCTGCTCAATATCAGTTCGGCATACGTGTTCTGCTACGGCGACCACTTCTTCGCCTACCCCAACAACTACAACTACTACGTGCAGCGCTACCGCAACACCTTCCAGCACGGAGGCATCTCCATGGAGGAAATGATAATACCCGTCGTAACGCTGGAGGGAAAATGAGGAAGAATTGAAGAATTGAAGAATTGAAAGATTGAAGAATTGAAAAATGAAAATGGAAATTACCATACATAGTCTCGAAGACATCCACCGCGCAGCGGAGGAGTTCCTGCCATTGCTTAAGGAGCACCGCATCTTCGCCTTCTACGGTGGCATGGGGGCAGGCAAGACCACCTTCATCAACGCCCTCTGCCAGCTGCTCGGTGTAGAAGACCACACCGGCTCCCCCTCCTTCGCCATCGTCAATGAATACTCCTCACTCCTTACTCCTCAATCTCCTTACTCCTCAATCTATCATTTCGACTTCTACCGCATCAAGTCGCTCGCTGAGGTCTATGACATCGGCTACGAGGACTACATCTACAGCGGACAGCCATGCTTCATCGAGTGGCCCGAGCTGATAGAGCCCCTGCTGCCCGACGACACGGTGAGCGTACATATCACCGTCAACGATGACCAATCACGTAACCTTTTAATACAATTACCATCATGAAAAAACTAATCCTTCTTCTCGTGGCGATAGCTATGGCAGCCACCATCAACGGAACCACCAAGATCTATCGTGGCAACAGCACCTACGCCGGCGATATCCTCTACACTTGGGATGGCAAGCACCTCTATCAAGGCAACACCACCTACTCCGGCAACATCCTCTACACCTGGAACGGCAAGTGCGTCTTCAAGGGCAACAGCACCTACTCCGGTGACATCATCCTCACCTACGACGGCAAGAAGATCTATCAGGGCAACACCACCTACAGCGGCAGCATCCTCTACACCTGGGATGGCAAATACATCTACCAGGGCAACACCACCTACTCCGGCAATATCCTCCGCACTGTCGTAGGCAACAAGGTCTATCGAGGCAACTCCACCTACTCTGGTGATGTCGTCTACACTATCGAAGGCGTCATCCCCGCCGTCTTCCTCACGCTGTTCCTGTAAGGCGAGAAGATTTTAGGAGTTACCGCTTCGCTTAGAAGTTACCGCGCTTCGCGCTCAGAAGTTACCGGAGTCTACGGCTCCTCCGAAGTTATCGCGCTGACGCGCTCGACGATAGTCGGTGATTTGATTGAGGCTGGACTTTTGTCTTTAACTTCTCTAACTTCTAGCTTGCGCAGCAAGCGTTAACTTCTCTAACTTCGTTAACTTCTCTAACTTCTTCAAAAAAAATGGGGCCGCAGCCCCATTTTTTTATTTTCCCATGAAGAACTCTAGCGTGCCGCCCTTCACGATGTCCGCATAGTCGATGTACGTCTTCTTATACGGTTTGCCGTTGAGCTTCACCTTCTTGATGTAGATATTCTCCCTCGAGTTGTTGTGGGCGATGATGGTGAACGTCTTGCCCTGCTGCGTCTTGAAGCTGGCCTTTGCCACGATGGGGCTGCCAAACTGATACTTGCCACCGCACGGCTCCACCTGATAGAAGCCCATGGCAGTGAGCAGATACCATGCCGACATCTGTCCCATGTCTTCATTGCCTGCCAGGCCGTCCTTGCCCGTGCCATACTGGCTATACACTATCTCGCGCAGTATCTTCTGCGTCTTGTCGGGACGTCCTGCGTAGTTGTAGAGGTATCCTATGTGATGGCTGGGCTCGTTGCCGTGAGCATACTGTCCCACCAGTCCTGCGATGTCGAGCTGAGCCTCCTCGTTGAGGTCGCTGTCAGCCACAAACAGAGCGTCGAGCTTCTCCACAAAAGGCTCCTTGCCGCCCAGCAGCTCTATCAGTCCGTCCACATCGTGGGGAGCGAGCCACAGATACTGCCATGCGTTGCCCTCGGTATAGTCGCGTGTCTGGTTGTTGGGGTTGAAGCCCTCCACCGACAGAAACTCGCCCTTGCTGTTCTTTGAGCGGGGGAATCCCGTGGCAGGGTCGTACAGCTTCTTATAACCCTTGCTGCGCTGCAGGAAGTGGTTGTAGTCCTCCTCATGTCCGAGCTTCTTGGCCACCTGAGCCACGGCCCAGTCGTCGAGGCAATACTCCATCGTCTTCGACACACTCTCGTGCTCCTCGTTGGGTATGTAGCCTATGCGCTCCATCCACTCCAGCTCGCGAAACTCGCGCAGCATCGTCTTCTTCATGGCCTGGAAGGCCTCCTCCTGGTACTGATCAGGCACATAGCCCTTCAGCACCATGTCGGCCAGGATAGGCACCGACGATATACCCACCATTGTGCCAGTCTCGTTGCCCACAAACTGCCATATAGGCATGAAGCCCTGCTCCCTGTTCACAGTCAGTATAGAGAGTGCCCAGTCCCTCTGCATCTGCGGCAGTATCAGAGTGGCCAGCGGATGGAAGGCGCGGTAGGTGTCCCATGTGCTCCATGTCGTGTAGTTCTTGAAGTCGGTGGTCTTGTGCACCTTCTTGTCGCTGCCGGCATACTCGCCGTTGGCGTCGCAGTAGAGCCACGGAGTCAGCATCATGTGGTAGAGGGCGGTGTAGAAGATTATCTGGTCGTCGTCGCACGTAAACTCGGCGTCCACCAGTCCCAGCCACTCGTTCCATGTCTGGCGTGCGGCAGCCTTCACGCTGTCGAAGGTGTCGGAGGCCTTAGCCTCAGCCTTGAGGTTGCTCATCGCGCCCTCCACGCTAGCGCCGGAGATAGCCAGCTTCACCACCACCTCGTCGCCCAGGCTGCTGTCAAACTTAATCTCGCCGTAGGCATTGGTGCTGCGCAGGCTCTTGCCCGGCTGTTCGCGGTCGTCCTCAAATACGCGCCACTCCTTGATGGGCTTCGAGAACTCAGCCACGAAATACACCGTGTGGCGTGATGCCCAGCCCGTCGAGGTGCGGTGGCCTGCCACTGTGTGGTCGTCTATCCATGTTATCTCGCAGTCCGTGGCGCGGTCCTCGATGGAGTTGTGCAGGTCTATCAAGAAGCGCTGGTCCTTAGTGCCCTTGGGCCATGTGTAGCGCTGCCATCCCACACGCGCAGTGGCAGTCATCTCTGCCTTTATGTTCCAGCGGTCGAGCATCACGCTGTAGTAACCCGGCTCTGCCGTCTCCGTCTCGTGGCGGAACAGCGATGAGTGGCCCGAGTTAGGTCTGTCCTCGCTACCCCTCCATTTGTTTACGCCCCCTGTGGTGGGTATGAAGATGATATCGCCCAGGTCGCAGCATCCCGTACCGCTGAGATGGATAGGACTGAAGCCAATTATCTTATCGTCGTCCACGCAGTAGCCCGAGCACCAGTCCCAGCCCTGCTTCATGTTCACCGGACCCATCATCACCAGTCCGAACGGCACACTGCCGCCCACAGCCACATGACCGTGGTTGTCCGTACCAATCATCGGGTTCACATAACTAGCGTAGTCCTTCGACCACGCGCTCACAGCAAGCAGCATCGCTGCTGCCACAGTAACAAAATAACGTATCTTCATAATAATAAAAATTAGATTTCACTTTGCGACTGCGAAGTTACAAAATAAAATCCATACCTGGCATATAGTAAGCGCAAAAATTAGTGCGCCATCCACTGGGAGCATGCCATGCTTACAAAAAACTCTTCACTTTGAAAGCCTGCTTTCGATGACCTCCCAATCGATGATCTGCCACAATGCAGCCAGATGGTCTGCGCGGCGATTCTGATAGTCCAGGTAATAGGCATGCTCCCAGACGTCGAAAGTCAACAGCGGCTTCAAACCCTTCTGAATGGGATTGGCGGCATTCGCCTCCTGTGTAATCACCAACTTCCCCACTGCTCCTCTGCCTGAGGGGAGCTGTTCATCGGACTGAGGGGTGGGAGTTGCAGACAGCCATACCCAACCACTTCCAAACAGTGTTGCCCCCTTCTTCTGGAACTCCTCCTTGAATGCCTCAAATGACACAAAGTCTCTCTCGATGGCCTCTGCCAGCTGCCCCGCAGGTTTGTTTTCTGCCTTGGAAACACAGAACTGCTCGAAGTACATCTCATGGTTCAGTATCTGTCCCGCATTATTCTGCATACCGCCCTCAGCCTTCAGGGCGACCTCCTCCAAAGGCAATCCAGCCAACGGACTCCCTTCTAACATTGCATTCAGATTATTCATATACCCTGCCAGATGCTTCCCATGATGAAACGCAATCGTTTCTTTACTTATCACCGGCTCCAACGCATCTGGAGCATACGGCAGCGCCATCAATTCAAACTTCTTCATATTTTTTAAATTATGTTACTTCAACAACATTCTCGCCCACTCAGGGACATCCTCTACATATTGCTTAAAGAGCTGCCCTTCTGTGGTTCGATACAGTAATCGTGGCAGCTGATTATCCACTGAATTATCATAGACGTAGGCACGGTCAACAAAAGAGATAGCTTTGGTAGCATTCAATAGAGATTTGTAGTAGCGCGAAATAACTTTTGAGATAGGAACCTCATGACCACCATTCAGATAGCGTTGAGTGATGCGAGTCACATTGATAGTAGGATCCGATGTGCAGACATAGAACAAACGAATAAAGAATCCTGCCTCTTTAGCTTTTTTCAGAAACTCCAATTTTTCTTCCGACGAAAACACGGTCTCAAAGACAAAATCGCGTCTCTGTTCCAAGCATTCATAACGCATCTTGGTAGCCTGCTCTGCGGCCTTAATCACAGCCTCAGGAGAATTCCAATCACCGAATGTCTCTTGAGCGATATTATCCGGATTGATATACAAACTATCTGCAGTCCACTCATTATTAAGCAACTGGATTGTTGTAGTCGTTTTGCCAGAACCATTCGGACCAGCAACAACACAAAGAGTCGGTTTCCTGTCTATCATACGTTAGTACTCTTTCTCCAAGCTTCAATCTCGTTGGCTACCGTTTGCAGCCGACGCTGCAACTCAGCTTCCGCCTTGGCACTCGACTCCCGTGCGGCCTTAGCCACATCCTCCATCAGTTCCTGCAGCATCTCGTCCGTAGGCTCCTCCATGGAGTTCAGTCTGTATTTCTTGCTTAACTCAGTCATATGTCTCGCACGCTTTTGAGTGCAAAAATAGTCTTTTTATCGCAAAAAACATCCGAAATCAACATTTTTCTTCTCCCGACATGTAACATTTTCGTTTTTCCCATACTATATTCCATGTTTAAATGAAACTTCTCTACCCTTATAGTATGGAAAAAGCAAAAATGTTACATCCCCACCGCCACTTTTTTCAAAATTTTATTCCCTCACCACCTCCATCCCTGCATTTTATTCCCTCACCATCATAAAAAAAGCCAGCCTTAAGCTGACTTTTCGCATTCTTCTTTTCTTACTGCCCTATTCCCCTTAAAACACGGCAGCGATGCCATGTTTGCGCTTCTTGCGGTAGTTGGGATTGGGAATCATAAACTGCTGCCTCTCTTCTTCCGACAGAGAAGCAATTCCGACGCCCTTGCTGTCGGCATACGCCTTGATGGCCCGCAGGTCAACCAGGAAAGGCATCGCCGTCTCATCCACAGGTTCGTATTCCTGCGACAGATACTCCTTAAATTTCTTCTCCTGAATAAGCATAAGTATAAGTTTTTATAATTTCCTGCATCTCGTCTTCAAACACACAGAACTGGTAGGGATGGAGAATGCCCACATGAGTGGCCTGCATCTTCTCCGTATAGTGCTCCAGCACCTTCTGATTGGCCGCATAGCCATAGATGGCGCCACCGAATCCGGCCTTCATCGATTCGCTGCCGGCTATGGCAAACAAGTGGCCGCCTGCTGACGCAACGCCACCTGCCATCCCAGCAAAGACATGTCCTTGGGCTTGACGATATTGGAAAAGCGCGAGGATGAGACAACCTTTTTCTTGCGAATGTTACGTTTGCCCTTTGTTTGTTCCGGCATAATGATGAGAGTTGGGATTAATAATTACAAAGTTTTATAAACTGGGGATTATAATCCAGTTTATCTACTGGCCGAGAGCTATATCACCAGTAATGTCGCCACGGCCTATTAATACAACGAACTTGGTGTCGCCGAAGGTGGCCACCAAGTTCTGGATTCTGCGATAATACTTTATTTTGAGTGAGTATAAGTGTGCCATAGGCTAAGTCTCTAACTTGTCCAATTGCTTTATCAACTGATCAAAGCCATAATGATATTGCGCACAATCCTCTATCGTTTTCTTGTTCTTGAAGCTTTTCAATATCTTGTGATACACACTCCTGGCAAAGGGCGCATTCTTGTCCTTCTCGGGGATTCCACCGATATTCTTCTTTACCAACGCCTGATTAGGGCATAGATACAGTTGTTAGTCTTACAACGATTGGCATTCGAATAGTACAACGGTAGCAGCCAACACTCTATCTCGTTCATACAGATAGCGAAGATAATCCGTCCGGAATACTTCTCCTGTACCGCCTGACTGATATTGGTTAAAAGACGGGCTTTAACATCCTCGTAAAGCACCTCTGGAGTCTTTGTCACGTTATTAGCATCCAGTGGGTTCACGTCATAACCCGCCTCTATGCAAGCATCCGTGTCAATCTGCACCACCAGATAATCGTTGTATTCCAATATCTCCTCTACTTTCTCGTCATTACAGTGGTTCAGTACCTGTTGCCAGCCACCGTATCCGCTCTGTACCAAGAAGCCATTCTCAGTCTTAGTCTCTGGTTCAATCGGATGAATGATAACATCGTCTTCCAAATACTTCGACACGATTCGGGTCATGATGTTAATCTCCGAAACGCCCTCACATATCAGCCCTATCGTCTTCATTTAGTTAGAAATTATTTGGAAGTCCACCGATATATCCTTTAAGCCAAGCATCCGAAAGAGGGATGGACTTGCTTTTATTCTCCTTAATCTGGTTCACCACCGTATAGCCATCAGTATTGCGGTTCACAACAAACAGGCGTTTCTTGTCATTAATCTCATCCAAGCCGTCCAACACGAACGGACTATGGGTAGTTAGAATCACTTGCTTGTCATGCTTCTCTGCCAGCTCAGCCAGCTTAGAAATAACCAGTCTGCAAAGCTTCGGATTTAATGAGGACTCGATATTGTCAATGGCGAAGAATGAAGGGGTTTCTTCAGAAATAAACAGTGTGAAGTAAAACAGCAGGTACAGGAAAGCTTCATTTGCACTCCTCTGGTCGAAGAAGTCCAAATGCTCATCCACATAACGGTCTTTCAGTTTCAGCGTAGAGTCCTGTGCGAAGCCCGACTCTGGCATATCCAAGTCCTCAAACCAATCAATCACCTGCAGATTCTCTTTCACCTCGTTCAGCACCTTTGTGCCAGCCTCTGTTTTCGACAACTCTTTCAGATAAGGCAAAAGTCCCCGACCCGTACGGCCAAGTTTAGTACTCGGCATTTGGTCTAGACTTCTCAACGCTGACTCCTCCAAAGAGTAGATAGTGAAGCCCATTAGTCCATTAACACGAGAGCGAGACAATACCAACCTGTGGTTTTCACCCTCAAAGAGATTAACATTTACAGCAGACTTTCCGTCTTTCTTATCCAAATATTCAATCAGATCACTGATTTTCATTTTCTGGGAATTCTCCCTAATGGTTGTCAATAAGGCTTTCGTGTCTTCCTCAACGACATCTTCCCATTGAGATGGCCTTGACGCTGTATTATGGTGAATCTTATACATCGATTCATCACCATCTGTTGTTTTTATGGAAACACGGATAAACTCGTCATCCAAGTCATCAAAAGCAGATCGCATGAAGCGGGTGTCTGACAACCTGATGCCACGACTTTCAAACAACTCTGGGAGCAAAGCACCAGAACTGGAAAGACCGGCCAATGCAATTGCTTCCAACAGATTTGACTTGCCGCATCCGTTGGCACCTATCACTACGTTAAATCTGCCCAAGTCGAGTGTTTGATTAACAACCGACTTATAGTTCTCTATCTTAACCTTTTTAAGCATACGCACATAATGCTTTTATATCCTACAAAAATAACGATTATCTCCCGTTTTTATTGCTTAATTCCGGATTTATTTGTGTAATTCCTATTCGCACAACATCTTTCCCCGCTCCGGCCGTGCCGGGCAGAGCCGCGGCACCGCCTGCCGCTCCCCGCGCAGACCAGCCGCCCGCCAGGGCGTGCGCCCACTCAGCCATTCCTCCCGCACTATGCTGCTCTAAACAATCTATTACTTAAGGAAATCAAATATGCCATCATACCTATGCATGCAGCGAAGATCAACGCAGAAACAATTGCCAGGGAGC
>JAFTAJ010000038.1 GCA_017458585.1 Bacteroidaceae bacterium | reverse complement strand
TCCTAACTCCTCACTCCTAACTCCTAACTCCTAAAAAACAAGCAACAACAAAATAACTACAATGGCAAATAAAAAGAAATTTATCACCTGTGATGGCAACGAGGCTGCGGCTCACGTGAGTTACATGTTCTCTGAGGTAGCAGCTATCTACCCCATCACCCCGTCTTCGCCCATGGCGGAGCATGTTGACGAGTGGGCCGCCCGCGGTCGCAAGAACCTCTGGGGCCAGACCGTCAGTGTACAAGAAATGCAGTCTGAGGCTGGTGCAGCCGGTGCCGTTCACGGCTCGCTGCAGGCTGGTGCTCTCACCACCACCTTCACAGCATCACAAGGCCTCCTGCTCATGATACCCAACATGTATAAGATTGCCGGCGAGCTCATTCCCTGCGTATTCGACGTCTCCGCCCGCACCCTGGCCAGCCACTCGCTCTGCATCTTTGGTGACCATCAGGACGTGATGGCATGCCGCCAGACCGGCTTCGCCATGCTCTGCGAAGGCTCAGTGCAGGAAGTAATGGATATGACCGCAGCGGCTCACCTGGCTTCTCTTGAGACTTGTGTTCCGTTTGTCAATTTCTTCGACGGATTCCGTACCTCTCATGAATACCACAAGATTGAACTGCTCGACCAAGAGGACGTCCGCCCGCTGGTTAAGGAAGAGTACATCAAGCGCTTCCGCGACCGCGCCATGTCGCCTGAGCGCCCCATCACCCGTGGTACAGCCGAGAACCCTGAGACATTCTTCACCCATCGCGAGGCCTGCAACCCCTACTACGACGCAGTGCCCGACGTGGTAGAGAAATACCTCGGCCAGCTCTCCAAGATAACTGGCCGCGAATACCACCTCTTCTCCTACTACGGAGCCGAGGATGCCGACCGCATGATCATCCTCATGGGCTCAGCCACCGATGCAGCACGCGAGGCTATCGACCACCTCAACGCCAACGGCCAGAAGGTGGGCATGATCAGCGTTCACCTCTATCGCCCCTTCAGCGTCAAGCACCTCCTCGCCGCAGTGCCCAAGACAGTGAAGCGCATCGCCGTACTCGACCGCACCAAGGAACCGGGCGCCAACGGCGAGCCTCTCTACCTCGACGTGAAGGATGCCTTCTACGACGTGGAGAACCGTCCCCTCATCGTAGGCGGCCGCTATGGTCTTGGCAGCCACGACACCACCCCTGCCCAGATTATCAGCGTATTCAACAACCTCGCCATGCCAGAGCCCAAAAACCACTTCACCATTGGCATCGTGGACGACGTCACCTTCACCTCACTGCCTGAGGTTGAAGAGATAGCCCTCGGCGGCGACGGCATGTTCCAGGCTAAGTTCTACGGCCTCGGAGCTGACGGCACCGTTGGTGCCAACAAGAACAGCGTGAAGATTATCGGCGACAACACCGACAAGTACTGCCAGGCATACTTCTCCTACGACTCCAAGAAGTCCGGCGGCTTCACATGCTCCCACCTGCGCTTTGGCGACACACCCATACGCTCCACCTATCTCGTGACCACCCCCAACTTCGTGGCTTGCCACGTACAGGCATACCTGCACATGTATGACGTCACGCGCGGATTACAAAAGAATGGTACCTTCCTGCTCAACACCATCTTCGAGGGCGACGAGCTGGCCAAGTTCATGCCCAACAACGTCAAGCGCTACTTCGCACAAAACAATATCACCGTCTATACCATCAACGCCACCAAGATAGCACAGGAGATAGGCCTTGGCAATCGTACCAACACCATCCTGCAGAGCGCTTTCTTCCGCATCACAGGCGTCATCCCCGTGGAGCTCGCCGTTGAGAAGATGAAAGAAGCTATCGTGAAGTCTTATGGCTCCAAGGGACAAGACGTGGTTGACAAAAACTACGCAGCCGTTGACCGCGGCGACGAATACAAGCCGTTTGCCGTTGACCCGGCATGGGCCAATCTGCCTGACGAGGCAGAGAAGGCTGACGACGCTCCTGCATTCGTTAAGGAGCTCGTGCGCCCCATCAATGCTCAAGCTGGCGACCTGCTCAAGGTTAGCGACTTTGTAAAGCATGGCACCGCCGACGGCTCTTGGGACGTAGGCACCGCTGCCTATGAGAAGCGCGGCGTAGAGGCCTTCGTGCCCTTGTGGAATAAAGAGAACTGTATCCAGTGCAACCAGTGCGCTTACATCTGTCCCCACGCTGCCATCCGTCCGTTTGTGCTTACCGACGATGAGCTGGCTCAGTTTGATGGTCTGGATAGCCTTGAGATGAAGGCGCCTGCCGCCATGAAGGGCATGCACTTTGTCATTGAGCCCAGTGTGCTCGACTGCCTCGGCTGCGGCAACTGTGCCGACATCTGTCCTGGCAATCCCAAGCTTGGCAAGGCCCTCACCATGGTGCCCTTCAATCCTGATGCCGACGACATGAAGAAGATGGCCGCCGACTGGGACAAGCTCGTTAAGGTTCCCTCCAAGCAAGACCTCGTCGATATCCGCCAGAGCGTTAAGAACAGCCAGTTCGCACAACCACTGTTTGAGTTCAGCGGCGCATGCTCAGGCTGCGGCGAGACACCATACGTCAAGCTCATCAGCCAGCTCTACGGCGACCGCCAGATGATTGCCAACGCTACCGGCTGCTCCAGCATCTACTCAGCCTCCATTCCTTCCACTCCCTACACCAAGAATGAGAAGGGACAAGGCCCATGCTTCAACAACTCACTGTTTGAGGACTTCTGCGAGTTCGGTTTTGGCATGCATCTGGGCCACAAGAAGATGCGCGGCATCCTGCGCCAGAAGGCAGAGGAGTTGGTCAAGACCACCGCTTTCGACTGGATGCGCGAAGCTACGCAGAAGTGGCTTGACACTTACGATGACTCCACCGCCAACCGCAAGGCAACCGATGAATTTGTAGCAGCACTGGAGAAAGCCATACTACCTATCGACGGAGCCATCGAGTTCTGGCAGGGCAAGGGCATCGAGCTCTACGGAGCCGAGGTAGCCGCACAGAAACTGAAAGAAGCTAAAGAGGCCAAAGCTGCAGGCAGCCCCATTTGCCCGTGCCGCGGTTGCGCTCTGGAGAGCGAGCTTCTGGAAGGCAAAGCCCATCTAGCCAAGCGCAGCCAGTGGATTATCGGCGGCGATGGTGCCAGCTACGACATTGGCTATGGTGGTCTCGACCACGTAATTGCCAGCGGCGAAGACGTCAACATCCTTGTGCTCGACACAGAGGTTTACTCCAACACTGGCGGTCAGGCCTCCAAGGCCACCCCGCTTGGTGCCATAGCACAGTTTGCCGCTCAGGGCAAGCGCATCCGCAAGAAAGACCTTGGCATGATTGCCACCAGCTACGGCTACGTCTATGTTGCCCAAATAGCTATGGGTGCAGACCATGCGCAGACCCTCAAGGCTATACGCGAGGCAGAAGCCTACCCCGGTCCGTCGCTCGTCATCGCCTATGCTCCCTGTATCAACCACGGCCTGAAGGCCAAGGGCGGCATGGGCAAGAGCCAGGCAGAAGAGAAGAAGGCCGTAGAGTGCGGCTACTGGCACCTCTGGCGCTACAACCCAGCCCTCGCCGACGAAGGCAAGAACCCCTTCTCCCTCGACTCCAAGGAGCCCGACTGGACACTCTTCCACGACTTCCTCATGGGCGAGGTGCGCTACCTCTCCGTCAAGAAGGCCTATCCCGACGAGGCAGAAGAACTCTTCGCAGAGGCACAGCGCATGGCACAGCTCCGCTACAAGAGCTACGTACGCAAGACCCAAGAAAACTGGGACGAGTAACCCTCCCCTAATCGTCACACGATACAAAAGAGGTGGAACCGCATGGTTTCACCTCTTTTTTCATAAAATACTCACTTTTTTTACGAAAAAGTTGCCTAGTTAGTAAACTTATGCTAATTTTGCACCCATGAGACGAGCAATTAAAGCATACAAAACCTATTACAAGGACTTCTTTGATACGCTCGATAGACCTACGCAGGAGAAGATTCTCTATGGAATGCTTCAACTCAAGACACTGGAGCGGTTGCCATCAAAGTTTGTGAAACACATACGTGACGGACTCTACGAGTTGCGCATAGAATGGCGAGGAAACATATATCGCATTTTCTTCTGTTTCGACGAAGGGAACATCGTGATACTTTTCAATGGATTCCAGAAAAAGACGCAGAAGACACCAGAAAAAGAAATAAACAAAGCACTAAAACTAAAAGCAGAATATGAAGAAAAGAAACGAAATGGAAATGTTTGACGTTGACGCACAGCTTGATGCCTTTTTCGGCAAAGAAGGTACACCTGAGCGTCGTGCTGCCGAAGAAAGAGCTAACGCATTCTTTACGGGGCAGATTATTGAGGATGCCCGCAAAAGTGCCAACATGACCCAAGCAGAGTTGGCCGAGCGCATTGGTACAAACAAGTCTTACATCTCGCGAGTGGAAACAGGCCGTACAGAGCCTAAAGTCTCCACCTTCTATCGCATTGCCTCTGCATTAGGCCTTGCAGTAGAACTTACTCCCACCGCATAGTCTGATAAATGAATTACAAGCAAGATGAAACAACAAAGATTTGCTAATATCGTGCTCCTTGCACTGATCATCGTTTCAAGTCTGACCTGTTTTGGCAGCTACAAATTAACGAGTCAGATGGTAAGTGAGGATATGGACAGAGCTCTCGCCCTCACCCTGAAGCAGCAACATAGCAATGTCATCAGTCAGGACACCATCCGCACATTTAACAGCCACTTGCAGATAGTAGAACTGCGAGGAAAGGCTACGCTGGCTGTTGATACCCGTGGGCAGAAATTTAAGGCGTATGCGCATTGCTCTGAAGCAACCATCTTCAGTCTGTCTGACCAACGGCCTGCAACTATCCTTTGTGTGTTGACTGGCTTATGGGCTATCCTTATTTGGTATCGTCGACACCAGACTATTAGCAGTACGCCTATAGTCTCCTCACAGATAAGTTCTTTTGGCGGGTTGACATACTCAGAGGATGATGGTCATTTCTTTGCCGCTGATGGCAAGCAAGTAAAACTCACTCCCATGCAGCATCACTTGATGGAGATGTTCTTCCACACTCCCTCGCATTCATTGACAAAGACGGAAATATACGACGCTCTCTGGCCCAAGAAACCCGATGCCAGCGAGACTCTATACACCTTGATTAAGAGACTAAAGCCAGTCATAGAACAGCATTCTGACCTAAAAATAGAATCCGACCGGAGTAAGGCTTATCAGCTGAGAGTCAAATAAATAGAAAACTGACAATATGCTGACAGTCAAATGTCAGACAAATGTCAGATAGTTTTTTAAGCACATTTTACAACCTCTTCATACCTTTGCCCTTGAAACGGCAAAAACAAAAGATATGAAGAGGTTATTGTTTTTCTTATTCTTTAGCTGTGCACTGACCGCAGCGGCTCAGGACACAGAAAAGAATGTCACCCTCAACGAGGTGACAGTAAAGGGAGCACACACCGTCAATAGAGTGGACGGTCAATGGATTTACCCTACTAAAGAGCAAATTGAGAATTCCACCAACGGCTATTCGCTGCTGGCAAAACTCACCCTGCCCCACATAAGAGTAGACGAAGCCATGAACAGCATCACAGCATTGACCAATCTGGGAACTGTGCAGGTGCGCATCAACGACATCGTTGCCTCACGTGAGGATTTGCAAACACTCGACATGCAAGGCATTGACCACGTCGAGTTCATCGACAACCCTGGTGTGCGTTATGGAGAAGGTATCGCGTACATTATTAATATAAAAGTAAAGAAACCTGTGAGTGGCTATGTCATTGGCACACAGCTGACCAATACGCTGACCACCAAGAATGGCAATGAGTCGCTCTTTGGCAAGATCAATTACAAACATAGCGAGTGGGCGCTCAGCTATGACCTCGACTATCACCATTTCAAAGGTGCACAATACAACGAACAAGCCGCCTACGAGCTGGAGTCGGGTGACATCATCTCTATGTCTCGCAGGAGTCTAAACAAGAAGAGTCAAAATCTCTGTCACAATGCCCAACTAACCTATAGTCTGAGCGACTCAAACTATGTGTTCCAGACTAAGTTGTCTGGTAGCCATGATATACACCCTCAACAGAGAGATGCAGAGATGACACTTGATGGCATTCCGTATGACGAGCACTCCTCGTCGCGTAGCTCTACTCCCTCGCTCGACCTCTACTATCATCAGGACTTCCGCCGTCATCAGTCGTTGACAGCGAATGTCGTTGGAACGTATATCAAAACCACTGGCGATACAGAAAACAATGAAGGCACAGCTTATCGCTATGACATCAACGGACGGACATACTCCCTTTGGAGCGAGGCAATATATGAAAACCAATTGAAGCTTTTTACCATTTCCACTGGTGCGCAGTACGGGCAGCGATATAGTCATAATGTCTATCAAGGCGATGTCGATGCAACAAATGATATGCACACTTCCAGTCTTTATCTCTTCTCACAACTGAAAGGACATCTTGGTAAACTCTCGTTTATGGGAGGTCTTGGTGCCAGCCGGCGATACTATCGCCAGGAGGATGCGAAGCAAGAGTTCTGGTTTTTCCGCCCCAAGTTCACCGTCAGCTATCCCCTCACCAACAGACTAAAAGTGAAATACGACTTCGAAATCTCTCAGCACACATCACAGATAGCCCTCGTCAGCGATGTCAGCATCAAACAGAACGCGATGGAGACCATTCTGGGCAATCCGGATATTCACCCAAACCGAGTAATCTCCCACCAACTCAAGCTCTCTTATTCCACACCTCGCTTCACCTCTGAACTACAAGGCTATTACCGTCTGAATCCCCATTGCAATATGGAGAAGTACATCCGTCAAGACGGCCACTTCTATCAGACCCAAACCAATGCAGACAATAAGTGCAACTTCTTCTATATCAACACCTACAACCAATGGGATGTCATTCCTCAAAAACTAACTGCCACGCTCTATGGTGGCATCTACCGCTTCTTTAATTATGGTGAGGACTATACCCACACCTATACCTCGTTCAATGGGGGCTGCTCGCTGCAAGCCTATCTGGGCAACTGGACAATTGGAGCCTACGCAGACAATGGCTGGAACTTTATGGAGGGAGAGCATCGAGGCCATCAGGCACCAGCATGGTACTTCACATGTAACTATCGTATGAACGACGCCTTATCCATTTCGCTCTATGCCCAACATCCGTTCAGCCAACACCCCTTGACAAACAAAACTGAGGTCATCAATCGTCACGTTCATAAAGACATATCCCAGCACTCTCGCGACTACGGCAACATGCTAACCCTCAAACTCTCATGGCGTCTCAATCATGGCCGCAAGTATCGCAATATTCAGCGCACCATGAACCATAGCGACAGCGAGACAGGCATCCTGTCAAACTAAACTATTCCCCTTACTGCTTCTTCATTTTATAAGTGCGCTTGCCATCATTGCCGATTTGTGCGCCGCCAAAATTATTCCAGCGGTATCTCTGGGTGCTGCACCGCTAAGGGCAGACCCTCCTGCGAGAGGTAGAACATGTAGAGGATGACGGGCTTCGTGCCTCTGTTCTCGCCATGGTGGATGGTGTTCACCATCTCCACTACGGCCTCGCCCTCATGTACCACCTTCTCCTTGCCGTCCTGACCGATGATGGTCAGTTCGCCCTGCACCAATATGCCGTAGTTCATCACCGGGTGGTGGTGCCAGCCCAGTTTCTGGCCGGCAGGGAACTCATACTTCACTGCCACCAGTTCTGGACGCCCCTGCATGTAGTCGGGTAGATCCACGCCGTCCCAGCTTTGCGAGGTGCGTATCAGCTCTTCACTCTTCACCTCTTGGGCGGCAGTCTCACTCTGTGCGCTTGACTTGCCACAGATTATCACCACGGCCACTAATCCGCAGATAGCCAAAATGGTAGCGAGTATCCACAGGCTTCGTTTCTTTGCCATATCGCTTGGTTCTCTTTGTTGGTTGTTACTGCTTCTTCACCTTGTAGGTGCGCTTGCCGTCCTTTACGATATACACACCGACAGGCAGCGTGGAGAGGTCAACGCTGACGGCTCCGTCACGCGAACGGTTGCGCCTCACCAGCCTGCCGTTGAGGTCGTAGATGCGCACCTCATTGGTGTTGTCGCGCACTGTGAGCGTCTGCACAGCGGTGGGGTCTTCGTCGTTGAACGTTATTTTCTCCACCTCGCTATAGGGAAACTCCACCGTCACAGTGGTGCTGGCTATCTGCATCACCTCCGTCGAGGGGAACGTCACCTGCGGCTTCTCTGCGAAGGTGAAGCACACCGTACCATTAGTGGTGGTATGTATGTTAAGCGTGCTCTGTGCGTTGGCCATTGACCACCAACCATTGACCATTACGGCCATCAGAATCAGAAGAAATATCTTTTTCATTTTTATTGAAAATTGAATATTAAACATTGAGCATTATATCTTCCCCCTTCAGGGGGATAAGAGGGGGTCTCCCTTTTACCATAACTCTCCAGCCGGCACAAACCTGCGGCTAAGCAGTCGCTCTGTCACGCCGAGGTCAGTAGGCAGACTCTCAAATCTGGGCGGAGTGTATGGGCCGAGATCCGTTCGCATGTATTCCTTGGCAGCGCCAGGCATCACAATGCGAGCGTCGATGGTCTGCACCGTGGTGCGCTCGTAGGGTATCTCCAGCTTGCCGTCCACATCGTACCATCCCCACGGGTTGCGCATCACGAAGGGCGACTTCTCCTCGTCGTCAGTAATCATAAAGGTGAAGGCGTGGGCTGTCACCGTGCTGAGCTTGCCGCACGGCAGGTCATCCACATTGAAGCCGCCCACAGTGATATTGCCCTGCGCGAGACTCCACTCGATGGCCGTCTTCAGCTCAGAGGTGTAGAGCGAGTTGGGCGAGAAGGCAAAGCTCTCTCCGTCGCCGGTAAACATCGGCGCAGCCACCTCAGTAGGGATGCCCTCCACGCCAGTGTTCTTGTAGAGGGTGACATACTTCATCATCGCCTTCTCCAAGATGGTGGCCCATGTCACGGCGTTGTTCTTGCCAGTACACTGGCCTATGTTGCCGCTGCCGTCGCACAGCACCTTGCTCGATACGCACACATCAATCTGCTGTCCCTTGGGGTCGAACATCTTCACCGTGTAGGTGTCATCGCCGTTGTCAGTGAGGATGCTCTTGATGAAGTCAGGACAGAGGTAAGCAAAAGAGGCGAACACCGCCATGCAGCAGCAGTCGCCGATGGCATGCTGGTTGACGTCAGCCGGCTTGGGGTCGGCATAGGGATATAGATTCACCGTCTTCTTCTTCCACTGCGTGAGGTTGGCCACCTTGTCGGGCTCGTTGTCAGGGTTGAGCAGCCACTCGCGGTCAGCGTCAGTGGTGGCGTGCTTGTTTTCATACTGAGTGCCCATCGGTGTCTTGCTCGACTTCGTCTGCCCCTCTGCATACCTCAGTATAGTGCTGATGTCAGAGGTCTCCGTGTGCTTGGGCGGGTCTTTCTCAAGCAGCGATTTGTCAGCCTCGTGCTGACTGGTGTAGAAGTAGCGATATATATCACTTCCCTCCTTAATCACCAGCAACTTGTCGGTCTGCTTGTGCACAGTCCAACGCTTGCTCTCGCCAGTGGCCATGTCCTTGGACACGAACAGCCTCAGATTGGGGTAGTAGCTCACCGTATATCTTTCAGGCTCGCCGCCCTTGCCCCACTCCATGTACTTGCCGGCAAACAAGATATACTCCGTGCCGTCGAAGTGAATCTCCGTAGAGCCCTTCTTCCACCAGCCCAGATACCACTTGCCCATCACAAAGCTGTCGGCCTCCTTCACCATCGTGATACTGTCGATATCGGTAGTGCGGAACGCCTCCTTAGTGCCGTCGCTGTGATGGATGACAATGCCCTGAGCTGCACTTGGTGCGGCAGAGAACAGAATGCAGAGAACAGAAATAATAATTTTCTTCATATACCTTATATATTTATATTAATATCCAACTCGCAAACAGTCCGAGAACCGTTCACACTGCAAAATTAGCAAAAAAATCCCACCAGCTGCGGAAGGCACACTAAATTTTTGTCATTAAATGAAAAAAAACGCTAATATTTCTTGGTAGGTTTAGGAAGATTCCCTAACTTTGTGGCATGTTTATAAGCTTGACGACGGAGCTCATTGTTTCAGCCAAGTCCCAAAGGACTTAGCCGAGGCAATGGACTCCGCTCTCTTTTTATAAAAGTTCGAGAGTTCAAAAAGTTTAAATAGTTCAATAGTCAAATCGTTTAACCCTTTTTAATAACTTTAATTTTTATTGTTATGAAAAAATTATTCTTTCTCGCCGCTTTAATGCTGGCAACCGTCTGCACCACTCAGGCGCAGAACGTACAACTGCACTACGACTTCGGTCGCGACATGAACAAGGCTCTCAACGCTGACAACGGCAACCGCCAGCGTATGACCCTTACCTACGAGACCTTCTCCGCTGACAAGTGGGGCTCATGGTTCTACTTCGTTGACTTGGACTTCTACAGCCGTGGTATGCAGGGTGCTTACACCGAGATCAGCCGTGAGTTCACTCTGGCTAACCTCAGCGACAATGTTAACCTGGCTGCTCACATTGAGTACAACGGTGGTTTCTGCTCCGGTCGTCGCAGCGCATGGACGAGCATCTTCCAGCAGTGCGCCCTCGTTGGTCCTGCCATCAACGGCCACAATGCTGACTTCAGCAAGACATGGTCGGCTCAGGTGCTCTACAAGCAGTTCTTCAAGGATGCTCTCGACAACAAGGCTTATGCCAGCTTCCAGCTCACTGGTGTATGGGGCCTGAACTTCGCCAACAAGGCTCTCACCTTCTCGGGCTTCGCTGATCTCTGGCGCGGACAGAAGGCTAACGGCCACGGCCAGCTCGTGTTCCTCACCGAGCCGCAGCTCTGGTACAACCTCAACACTATCAAGGAAGGCCTCAACCTCTCTATCGGTACTGAGTGGGAGTTCTCCAACAACTTTGTTGTGAACAACTACGACGGCAAGACCTTCTTCGTTAATCCCACCATCGCTCTGAAGTGGAGCTTCTAAAAATTAGAGTAGATAAAGGTAGATAAAGGTAGATAGAAGTAGATAAAGGTAGATAAAAGTAGGTAAGAGACATTTGTCCTTTATCTTCGCGGCGGAGCCGCTATCTTCTTTTAACTACTGAGCAGCCATAGGCTGCGGTAACTCCCTAATTTTCATTCTTAAATTCTTTTAGCTATGTTACAGAAATTATTTGGATTTGAAGCTGGCAAGCACTCCAAGAGGATAGAGGTTATGGCAGGTATCACTACCTTCCTCACCATGGCCTACATCCTGGCTGTCAACCCTGGTATCTTCAGCGCTCTGGAGGGTCAGGGCATGGACACCAAGGCTGTGTTCACCGCCACCGCTCTGGCTGCCATCGTCGGCACTCTTGTAATGTCTGTATGGGCAAAGAAGCCCTTCGGTCTTGCTCCTGGCATGGGTCTGAACGCCTTCTTCGTGTTCACCGTCTGCCTTGGCATGGGCTACAGCTGGCAGCTCGCCTTGACTGCTATCTTGCTTGAAGGTATTCTGTTCATCATCCTCACTCTCACCAATGTGCGTACTTCCATTGTGAAGTCTATCCCCAAGACGCTGAAAAACGCCATCGGCGCTGGTATCGGTCTCTACATCGCCTTCATCGGCCTCAAGAGCGCCGGCATCGTGGTTAACAGCGAGGCTACCTCTGTCACTCTCGGCAACTTTGCCGACACAGCCGTCATCCTGGCTCTCATCGGCTTTGTGCTCACCAGCGTGCTGGTAGTGCTCAAGGTCAAGGGCGCCATGCTCATCGGCATCCTCGCCACCACCATTATTGGTATCCCCATGGGCGTAACTCATCTTGACGGCATCGTTGACACTCCCCCGTCGATAGCTCCCATCTTCTGCCAGTTTGAGTGGGACAAGATCTTCACTCCTGACATGCTTGTTATCGTGTTCACCTTCCTCTTCATCGACTTGTTTGACACCATCGGCACCGTAGTAGGTGTGTCTGTAAAGGCAGGCATGGTTGACAAGAAGGGCAACGTTGACCGCATCGACAAGATATTCATGGCTGACGCTGTGGCTACCACCGCAGGTGCATGCCTTGGTACCAGCACCACCACCACCTACATCGAGAGCGCAGCAGGCGTTGCCGAGGGCGGCCGCACAGGTCTTACTGCCTTCGTTATCGCCATCTGCTTCGCCCTGTCACTGTTCTTCGCTCCGCTGTTCCTTGCCATACCGGCAGCAGCCACAGGTCCAGTGCTCGTAATCGTAGGTGTGTTCATGGCAGCGCCCATCAAGGACATCGACTGGGAGGACTACTCAGAGGCCATACCTGCATTCATCACCATGATGCTCATGCCTCTGGCCTACAGCATCAGCGACGGTATCATGCTGGGTATGATTTCCTACGTAGTAGTCAACGCCTTCAGTGGCAAGACCAAGAAGATTTCCATCATGCTTTGGATTCTTGCCATCTTGTTTGTCGCACGCTATGTGATGATGCACATGATAGGCAGCTAACCATCGACCAACAAGTTCCTAATAATAGTCTCGGCAGGCTCAGGGCTTGCCGAGACTTAATTTTCCAAACCGACTATGAAACGCATTATCACCCTCACCCTCACTCTCACCCTCACTCTCACCCTCTTTGCCCAGACACCGCTGAAGGAAGTATATGACGAAAGCCTCAACCCTCTTGAGCAGATTGACAACGCGCTGGTCAAGGCCAAGGCTGAGGGAAAGTTCGTGGTATGCCAGGTTGGCGGCAACTGGTGCCCTTGGTGCCTGCGCTTTGCCGACTTCGTGGCCAAAGACTCTGTCATCAGCAAGGTGATTGACGACAACTTTGTCTATATCCATGTGAACTACAACCCTCGTAAGGCTCAGGGCGAGGCCAAGATGCAGCAGGCAGCGCAGATGCTACAGCGGCTGGGCAATCCCTCGCGCTTCGGCTATCCCGTCTTCGTGCTGCTCGACCAAGACGGCAAGATCATCCACACCCAAGACTCCAGCTTCCTCGAGGAAGGTCAGAGCTACAGCCAGGAGAAAGTCCTCCGCTTCTTCCGCTGCTGGACTCCATCGGCAGTCAAACCAATGACATTAAACATTCAACTTTAAACTCTTTTTCTCTATTTTCTGTTCTCTATTCTCTAATTTATTCTTACCTTTGCGTCGTAAACGATAAAACAGCAACAAATATGGCAAACCTCAACGACAGGACAATGAAGGCCATTGAGGAAGCCCATGAGGACATGAAGCACGGCAGATTGAAGGCTTACGATTCTGCCAAAGAGATGTTTAAAGATTTGGGTATCAACGCATGAAATGATTCTAAAACGCAACAAATCCAATATCAAAACCCACATTGCCTATGTAGCAAGACAAACAAAAGACATTTAAGATAAAGAAGCGTTAGCTTTATTCTTGTCTCTGAAATTCGCCAAAAATAAAGAGTCCGTCAAGAATAGCAGTTAATGTTCACGCAGATAGCGTGGGCTTTTACTCAGTTATGACGGAAAGGTGTTTGGCGATACCTCAGAGACGTAGACGAAGTAAATTGTCCACGTTTTTTATATATTATAAGGTATGGCACTAATAAATGTAATCAAACACGAAATGAAAGATGGTGAATTTTGCGGAAAATTCCCATCAGACGATTTGAGAATTGGTTCTCAGCTCGTTGTTTATCCCTCACAAACAGCAATATTCGTAAGGGGGGGAAGTATCTGCGACACTTTCACATCTGGAACATATACAATCTCCACAGACAACATCCCTATACTTGGTAAGATAGTAAACCTACCATTTGGCAAGGAGACGCCCTTTAAGGCAGAAGTCTGGTTTGTTAATCACATTGCAAAATTGGATTTGCCGTGGGGAACTCCACAGCCAATACAAATTGAAGACCCCAAATATAAAGTTATTGTTCCAGTTAGGGCAAATGGTCAATATGGCTTAAAGGTAAAAGATGCAACATCTTTCCTGGAGTCCTTAATTGGAAATATGTCATCTTTTACTACCGAGCAGATAAACGCATATTATAAAGGCAAGATTATTTCTGCACTTAACTCTATCATTGCACAGCAAATAATAGAGAAAGGAGTATCGGTTTTGGACATCAATACCAAACTGATGGAATTGTCATCTATTTGTGAGACATTATTGAACGACATGCTGGATAAATATGGCGTTTCAATAATAGAGTTTTCCATCATGAATATCAGCATCCCAGAGGATGACCCAAGCGTTGTTAAGCTAAAGAAAACGAAAGATTTGGTCGCTCGTCTTAATATTGCAGGGCGTGACGTCTATCAAATGGAACGTAGTTTTGATGTACTGGAGAAGGCTGCAGCCAATGAAGGCGCAGGAGGTCAATTCGCTGCAATGGGTGCAGGGCTTGGTGCAGGTGTAGGAATCGGCAATGCCGTGGGCAGTGCCATGGGTAATTACATGAACACCAATCCTGTTGTTCCACCTCCGCTCCAGACAGAAGTCACATATTATCTACATCTTAACGGCACTCCGGTTGGTGGGCAAACAATTTCGCAAATCAAGTCCCTTGTACAGCAGGGTGTTGTTAACGCTGACACCATGGTGTGGAAGGCAGGTATGCAACAATGGGCAAAAATCTCCGACATAGCAGAATTGTCGGGCATAGTTAATGCGCAGACCCCTCCACCTCTAAACTAAGAAAGACATGAAGAATCTTATAACTGTAACCGGAGTAATTGTACTCCTGATGAATTTGTTGGCGGGTTTGCTACTTACGGCATATCCTTGGTTTAATGTGGCATTAAACTCTTGTGTGATAATCATTACATGTTTGTTACTCTTAACATTAGGCCGCATCGGATTACGGACTGCTTTCCAAATCTCTTTATCCTATTTCTTTGTCATATTATTTCTAATTCAAATTATTTTAGGATTTCTCTCACCGCAACGAATGCAAGATAATATATGTATAATCGTTATTCTTGCCATTCTTGCATTGGAGGTGATACTCATACTCACATTCAAGACAATAAACAATCATAATAAAACAATAGAAAAATGAAAGCGTTAACATGTGAAATGTGCGGAAGCACTAATCTCCTCAAACAAGATGGAGTATTTGTCTGTCAATCTTGCGGAACTAAGTATTCTGTAGAGGAAGCGAAAAAGATGATGGTCGAAGGAACTGTCGATGTACAAGGAACTGTTAAGGTAGATACGTCAGATGAATTGAAAAACTTATATGAGATAGCACGGAGGGCTAAAGATTCTGATAACAATGAGAATGCCGCCAAATACTATGACATGATTTTGATAAAAGATCCGAGTAGTTGGGAAGCTAATTTCTACGTGGTGTATTATAAAGCAATGGGATGTACAATCGCTCAGATATCTAATGCTGCATGTTCTGTCGCAAATTGTCTGCAATCGGTATTTGATCTAGTTCAATCCAATGTACCCGAGGAAAAACAAGATGAAGTTTTCGGAGAATTGTATGCTAGATGCTCACTTATTGCCCACATGTTTGCAAATGCAGCAGAAAGGACTTTCTTGGACGCAGATTTAAGCTATAGGTATGAATACTATGGTGAATTTTCTGACAGGGTTCTTGCTGCAACATCAATTTTATTAACATACGCAGAATTACTTGATGGCAGATTTGGCGACAAGTATGGTAAAATATATTCAAACTGTTTCAAAGATTCTATTGAACTTACAGTAATTAGTACGAAACATGCATTTGCTGATAAAAGTGGGATGCAGAATTTAATAAATGACTGGGCGGAAAAAGTAAAAAAATATGATCCGAGTTATTCAGCACCATCGGTTGTCGATAACTATAAATCGCCAATCGTATCTACGCCGACTTCTTCTGGTTGTTATGTCGCCACTTGCGTCTATGGTTCCTATGATTGTCCTGAAGTGTGGACATTAAGACGATATCGGGATTTTACTTTAGATGAGACATGGTATGGTCGTGCTTTCATAAAGACATACTATGCTATTAGTCCAACAATCGTGAAATGGTTTGGTGAGACAAATTGGTTCAAGTCTTTGTGGCGAAAAGTTCTTGACGCATGGGTTTGTAAACTAAACAAAAGTGGTGTACAAAATACACCATACAAAGACAAAGAATATTAAAAGGCATGGCGGGAGTTCTCTCCCGCCATTTCGTTATGCTCTTATTAATATCACTCATTATCTTATTCCATTAATGCACGACCTTATCCATTCTTAGAGCCACCTGACGACATCATAAGCGGACCTCGCACAATCTTAAGCGGACTCCATCAGATTTTAAGCAGACTTCGTTGGATTTTAAGCGGACTTCGCCAGAAAAAAGTGCGACTCCCTTGAACTATTTCGGCGGAAATAATACTTTATTTCGGCCGAAGTGATACATTATTTCGGCCGAAACGATTTATCATTTCGGCGGAAAGAGTATAAGGAAGTCAGCTTAAATTTCGATAAGGTCGCGTTAAAATTAGATAAAGTCGCACTAAAATTCGATAACGTCGCGTTAAAAATCAGCGAGGTCGCTCTTAGAATCTACAAAGTCGCAGTTAGCTTCTGTAAGAGCACGTTTAGATTTTATAAAGTCAAAAAAAGGTGCATAACACTGTGTTATCGTACAAAGGGATTGAAAAAAACCGTTAAAAACCCCTTGCCGAGAAATATACTCTTGTCAGAGTATTAACGCCATCAGTTGTAATCCTGTTTGTATGCAAGCATCCAGCAGCCTTACAACTGATTTCGTTATCCCTTGCAGGGACTCTTTCTCATCAAGGCAAAAACCCCGTTCCGCTACGCTTCACTGAAAAACCAGCTGTACATGGAGAATGTTTTTTAGCCCGAAGGGCGTTGTTTTTGCCAATGAGATGATGGCGACATGGTCGCCTCATGATGATTAGGAAAAAAGAGGGAAAGCTCGCTTTCAGTCTTTTGAGTAATCATAATGAAGTAGGTGCGCAGCACCATCATCTCATTGGGGTTTTTCAGGTTTTTGTTAAACACGGACACAGGATATTACCAGTAATCCAAGAAAAGCAGCAGAGTTTGATCTGCTGCTTTTTACGTCGGAAAGAGGCGACCTTTGGCCCAGAACACTACGGCCCCATACAAAAAGAAGCAGCAGAACTGCCACTTCTTCTGTCGGAAAGAGGCGACTCGAACGCCCGACCCCTACGTCCCGAACGTAGTGCGCTACCAACTGCGCTACTTTCCGATTTGCTTTTCGCGGTGCAAAATTAGACATTTCGCCTGACTGCGCCAAATTTTTAGTGAAGAAATTATTCTTCGCCCTGTGTGGCAGTCATTATCTGCTGCACATCTTGCTCAATGGTATGCAGTTTTTCCTTGCAGAAGGCAAGAAGCTGACGGGCTTCCTTTAGTGTCTCTGTGAGGGCGTCAACATCAAGTTCGCCGCTCTCCATCTGCTGCATTATCTCGTTTAGGCGGTCTATTGCTTCTGTGTAGGTCATAGTGGTCATTTACAATTTGACAATCTTACAATTTGACAATGTACGATTTATTTTCTATTTTTGTTATTTAGCTATTTGGTTGTTCTGTCACCCCTTCGGGGTTATTTTGGGTTTACGTCTATTGCAGGGGTTTGTTTCCTTCGGAAACTGCACCACCTGCCTGTTATCTGTCGTGCTTACGGCACTTAACTCCTAAACGTTTTTTTTGTTTTTTCCAATGAGATGATAGCGACCTGGTCGCTTTATGATGATTAGGAAAAAGAGGGAAAGCTTGCTTTCTGTCTTTTGAGTAAACATCATGAGGAAGGTGCGCAGCACCCTCATCTCATTGGAGTTTTTCAGGTTTTTGTTTTCGTTATCGTTATCGTTTAATATCTGTGAAATCTGTGTTTTCTGTGCGAGATTTAACTTCGCTCTCTGCTGTGCCGTCGGCAAACTGGGTGATGAGGATGTCTCCTTGCTTGAGGGCTGAGGCAGAGGTGACGGCTTTGCCGTTGAGGCGAGTGATGCTGTAGCCGAGGCGCAGTATGTTGGCGGGGTTATAGTGGGCGACGGTGCGCTCAATGGTTTCCAAGCGATAACGCAGGGCTTGCTGATACTGGCGCAAGGCTGCGCGCAGGGCTTGGTCTGACTGGCGCAGCTGACTGCGACGCAAGTCTAATAGGCGTATGGCGAGCTGCCCTATCCGCTCGCAGTTGCGCAGCTGGCGTGCCTCATCATCCATGCGCTCGATAAGGAACGCCGCCACGGCGGTGGGTGTCTTAAGACTGGTGTGGGCCACGAAGTCCAGCACGGTGGTGTCGCGCTCATGGCCTATGCCAACGATGATGGGCAACGGGAACTGCGCACAGTTGGCTGCAAGGGCGTAGTCCTCAAATCCTGCAAGGTCGCTCACCGCCCCTCCACCACGGATGATGACCACTGCGTCCCATCTCTCGCTCTCTGCAGCAATGGCATCAAGTGCCTCAACAATGGAGCTGCCCGTCGTGTCGCCCTGCATAGTGGCGGCAAACAGCTTATGACTGAAGGCGTAGCCGCCTGCGTTATTGTCGAGTTGGTTGCAGAAGTCTCCGTAGCCGGCTGCAGTAGCAGACGATATGACGGCTATACGCTGCAAGGGGCGAGGCAGCGACAGCATCTTGTTCATGCCGATAACGCCGTCGCGCTCCAGCCGCGAGAGTATCTCCTTGCGCAGCTGCGCCAGCGAGCCCATGGTGTAGGTGGGGTCTATGTCCCTCACGACGAGCGAGTAGCCGTAGGCCTCATGAAAACTGACTGCTACCTCAAGCTGCACCTTGAGTCCGGCACGGAAGACTTGTCCCGTCTGTTCCTCAAAGGTCTGCTTGAGCATAGGGAAGAGGCTGGAATAGACTACGGCGCGAGCCTTGGCTATTGGTGCAGCACCGTGTTCGCCCTGCTCCACCAGCTCCAGATAGCAGTGGCCGCGAGCTGCCACACGCACCTCACTCAGCTCGGCAATGACCCAATAGCTGTCTGTGAAGGAGCCTGCGATGAGTTCCTTCACCATACGGTTGAGCTCGTAAAGGGAAATGGGAGACAAGGGAGTTAGGAGTTAGGAGTTAGGAGTGAGGAGTGAGGAGTGAGGAGTTGGGAATTAGTGCTTCAGGTCCAATAGATATGCCATCTTGATATGTATGGCGCCATTGGCAGAGCGGGCGAAGGGGTCTTTCTTGCTGTTGCCAAACATATCGCCGAGGCCATAGTAGTAGCGGCCTTCAAGGATGAAGTGACCCACCGGCGAGTTGTACTCCAGTCCGATGCCGCCAGCTATGCCATAGTCAAACTTGCGCTCTATGTCGAGGTCGTACTGCGCCACCACATTATTGGGGCGCGAAGGCACGCCCTGCTCATCGGTGGTCCACACGGCGCTACGCTTGTCGCTGTCGCCAATGCAGATACCTATCTGCGGCCCTGCCTGGAAGAAGAACTGCAGGCCGCGCTGCTCCTTACCCCACGCCAGCCGTGCGAAGATGGGCAGTTGCAGGTAGCTCACGTTGCGGCTATAGCTGTCCTCCAGTCGTTCGCCCTGAAGGCTGCGGATGTCTTCTTTCCAACCCAGCTGCGTGTAGTTGAGTTCGGTATAGAGGGCGCAATAGGTAGTGAAGTATTTCTCGCACATGTATTTCAGCGACAGACCCAGCGACGGCCCCACGTGCATCTTCTGCTTGATGGTAGGGTCGAAATCTACGCTGTTCAACACCACACCTGCATTGGCACCAAGGCTAAACACATTACGCTGCTCTCCTATCTGGGCGTGGGCAACATTGAACATTGAACATTGAACATTGAACATTAAAAGGAGCAACAGAAACTTCCACAGTCTGTTGTCCGTAGCCCATTGTCTGTTATATGTCTTTTTCATAGCCTTATTCATTCATCTCTATCAGCTCCTGGGTGCCATCGGGCTTATAGTGCACCATGAGCACGGCTGTGTTAATCAGGCCAGACAGCGAGGTACGCGGCTTGAAGCGCAGAGCGCTCTGCAACGGCGCAGCATAGATCTGCTGGTCGTAAAACTCTCTGAGATGGCGGGCAAAACCCTTGAGCAGATAGTAACCTGTATCAAAGCCCCACATAGGCAATGAGAAACGCTCGTGAGGCAGCTCCTGGTCGAAGTTGTCCTTATATAGGGCTGCAAATTTCTTCACTCGCGGCAAGTCGGTGCGAGGATAATATTGCTGGATAACATAAGTGTTCATCTGACACAGAGCCTTACGGTCTGCCTCCGTCTGCAAACGGTCATACCACGCAGAATAGCCCACCACGGCAGCCTTCACACCACCGCTCTTGGCAGCCAGGCTGAGCATGGTGGCCTGGGTCTGCTCATCATACATGGTAGGTATAACCACGGCGTTCGCGTCGGCAAGAGCCTGCACTATTTTCTTCTCCTGGCTCGGCCACTCGAGCTGCTTCACGCCCTTCACATACTTGCTGATATAGTTGGCGAAGGGGCTGATGCGTATGCCGCCGTTGGTGGATACGAGATAGAGAGTCTTGCCCTTGAGAGCGCTGACCAGCAGCTGGTAGGCCTCTGGCGTGAAATCGGTCTGGGTCACTCGCAGAGCATAGAACGACGGATTGGAGATGAAGTCATCGTACGCTCCTCCAAAGGGAATGACCACCTTGGTGCCATTGCGACGCGAATAATCGTTGATGACCTTTATCTGCTCCTGATTAGACGGGCCAAACACGATGTCAAACACTCCGTTCTTGCTCTCATCGAGCAACTCGCTCATGTCTGCTGCACTCTGCCCACTGTGGGCAGCGGTGACGCTGAATGTCTGACCGCCCTGGCTGAGCGAGTCAACAGCCATCAGCAGACCACGGTAATACTCCACCGCGCTGTACCCCACGGCTCCCTGCGTCTTGAAAGGGAGGAACACACCAACCTTTATCTGAGCATTAGCCGTCAATAGGAATAGAAGAATGAAAGAATAAAAGGATAAGGTCTTTTTCATTGTTTATTGATTTGATTGCGAAATTACGGAAAAAAAACGAAATCTCCGCAATAAATCCGTAACTTTGTAGTTAGTTTATATAGTTCACTTATTAATATATATAATATGGTAGGAAAAAGTATAAGATGGCGCGCACTCACTATCGCCGCCATAGCTTTGCTTATATGTGCAGTAGGCCCCAAAGCCGGCGTCATGATGGATGACGATGGCCCCACGGCTTATCCCAAGATGGTTATCGACACTGCCGGCGTCAGTCAGCAGATGACGGAGTTCAACGGTTCGGCACCCATCGTGGCTCACTTCACGGCCAACGTAGAGAACACAGGGCTCTATACCCCACTCTACGAGTGGCATGTATATAGGTCTGGGCAGGAGAGCGATCCTTATCTGGTGCGCTACGAAGCTGACTTTGACTACGAATTCGTGGAGACCGGCAAATCGTATATCTCCCTCCAGATAAGCTTTGTAAATGGCAACGACACCGTCAACTACAAGATGGAGAATCCTTTCACCGTGGAGGCATGGTCTTCGTCTATCAGCGTGCCAAACGCCTTCTCGCCCAACGACGATGGCATCAACGACATCTTCCGAGTGAAGCGAGACGGCTACAAGAGTATCGTGTCTTTCCACGGCTATATCTTCAACCGGCACGGAAAGAAGCTTTTTGAATGGACCGACATCACCAAGGGGTGGGACGGCAAGAGCGGAGGACAGCCCGTAGCCGACGGCGTATATTTTGTTCGCATTGATGCACGTGGTGCCGACGGCAAGCATTATGACATCAAGAAGGCTATCAACCTGCTGCGCGGCTACACCTACAGCTCCGCTTCAGGCAACTAAGCCCCCAGGCTCATTCTTTATCTCCTTGCTCCTTTGGAAAACACCACAAACAACATAGTGATTTGGGGTGCGCGCGCCAACAACCTGAAGAGTGTTGACGTGCAGATTCCACATGACCGTCTCACGGTGGTCACAGGACTGAGTGGTAGCGGCAAGTCGAGCCTTGCCTTCGACACCGTGTATGCCGAGGGGCAGCGCCGCTACATAGAGACATTCAACGCCTATGCCCGCAACTTCCTCGACAATGTGCAGCGGCCCGATGTAGATAAAATCAACGGCCTCTCCCCCGTCATCTCCATCAGCCAGAAGACCACCAACCGCAATCCGCGCTCCACGGTGGGCACGGTGACTGAAATCTATGACTTCCTTCGACTGCTCTATGCCCGCATCGGCGAAGCCTATTCCTACGCCTCCGGCCAGCGCATGGTGAAATATACTGAGGAGAAGATAATCGATATGCTCAGCCACGACTATGCTGGCCGCAGGATCTATATCCTCGCGCCGCTGGTCAGGAATCGTAAGGGCCACTATCGCGAACTCTTTGACAATATCCGCCGCAAAGGCTTTATATACGCTCGCGTAGATGGCGAACTGATTGAGCTGAAGCCCCATTACAAAGTTGACCGCTACAAGAATCACACCATCGAGGTGGTAATCGACAAACTACGTGTCAGCGCCCCAGACTCGCCCAATGCCGACAGCGAACACGATCGGCTGAGGCGCACAGTGCTGACTGCCTTCCGACAGGGCGATGGCATGATAACCGTGCTCGATGCCGACAACAAGGAAGACCGCCACTACAGCAAACACCTCATGTGTCCTGTCACCGGTATCAGCTATCGCGACCCCTCACCTCACGACTTCTCGTTCAACTCCACACAGGGTGCCTGCCCCCATTGCAATGGCCTCGGCGTGGTCAACGATATCGACATTGACAAGGTGATTCCTGACCGCAGCAAGACTATCAGCGAAGGTGGAATCGTTCCTTTAGGAAAAAAGAAGAATTCCCTGATTTTTATTGAGATACAATCGCTGCTTAAATACTACGATTGCGACCTCGACACTCCCTTGGAGGATATTCCCGACGAGGCAATCAACGAGATTTTGCAGGGCAGCACACGCGATGTGCGCATACCCGCCGAGCTCATCCACACCACCAACGACCACTTCGTCAAGTACGCCGGTATCGTGAAGCATCTGCAGCAGATGGCCGATGGCGAACTGTCTGCCACAGCAGAGAAATGGGTGGAGCAGTTCAACCGCCAAGTGGTGTGCCCTGAGTGTGGTGGACGGCGCCTCAACAAGATTGCCCTCCACTATTTCATCGACGGTAAGAACATCGCCGACCTCTGCGAGATGGACCTCACAAGTCTCAACCAATGGATTAACGCTCTGCCGCCCAAGCTCAATGCCAATCAGCAGAAGATAGGCGAGGAGATTATCAAGGAGATTAACAGCCACCTCCACTTCCTGCTCGACGTAGGCCTCGGCTACCTCTCACTCAGCCGCGGCTCTGCCACCCTCAGTGGCGGCGAGAGTCAGCGCATCAGGCTTGCCACGCAGATAGGCTCCGGCCTCGTCAACGTTATCTATATTCTCGACGAGCCCTCCATCGGCCTGCACCAGCGCGACAACATGCGTCTTATTCACGCCCTGCAGGCTCTACGCGACAGCGGCAACACCGTAATCGTCGTCGAGCACGACAAAGAGATGATGCTCCACGCCGACAATATCGTTGACGTAGGTCCCATGGCCGGGCGCCACGGCGGAGAGATTGTCTTCAGCGGCACTCCAAAAGAGATACTAAAGAGCGACACTCTCACGGCACAATACCTTAGAGGACAGAAATTTATCCCTGTACCCAGCGCCCGCCGCGAGGGCAACGGCCTCTCGCTGCGCCTCACTGGCGCTACGGGCAACAATCTTAAAGACGTTACGCTCACTCTGCCCTTGGGCAAGATGATCTGCGTGACAGGCGTCAGCGGCAGTGGCAAGTCTAGCCTTATCACCAGCACACTGCTGCCCATACTGAGCAGACATTTCTATCGCAGCCTCGACACTCCCCTGCCCTACAAGACCATTGAGGGGCTGGAAAACATTGACAAGGTAATATCTGTGGACCAAAGCCCTATCGGCCGCACTCCACGCTCCAACCCTGCCACCTACACAGGTGTCTTCGGCGACATACGCAACCTCTTCGTGCAGTTGCCCGAGGCTGCCATCCGTGGCTACAAGCCAGGTCGCTTCTCCTTCAACACCGCCGGCGGACGCTGCCCCACCTGCAAAGGCAACGGCTACAAGGTGATAGAGATGAATTTCCTTCCCTCTGTCACCGTTCCTTGCGAGACCTGCCACGGCAAACGCTACAACCGCGAGACTCTCGAGGTGCGATTCAAAGGCAAGAATATCAGCGACGTGCTGGACATGACTGTTGATCAAGCCGTTGAGTTCTTCGAGGCCGTGCCCAGCATACTGCGCAAGATAAAGACCCTGCAGGACGTAGGCCTCGGCTACCTACGCCTCGGTCAGTCGTCCACCACCCTCAGCGGCGGCGAGAGCCAGCGCGTGAAGTTAGCAACAGAACTCTCCAAGCGCGACACAGGCCGCACCCTTTACATACTCGACGAGCCCACCACCGGCCTCCACTTCGAGGACATACGCATACTCAATCAGGTGCTCAACCGTCTCGTTGACAAGGGCAACACCGTCGTAGTGATAGAGCATAACCTTGATGTCATCAAGATTGCAGACCATATAATTGATATGGGACCGGAGGGCGGCGATGCCGGCGGACAGATTGTGGCCGAAGGCACACCTGAGCAGGTAGCCAAGACCAAAGGCAGCATCACCGCTCCTTTTATTAAGGCAGAATTAGCCTCTTTGCAAAAAAAAGGATAAGAATTGTGGCCGTATCACCAATTTATGTTAATTTTGCATCGAATTTAAGTTAACGGCGACCTTTCCTTTCTGCTATGACCACCAACCAAACCCTGCGACAGACTAACGCCTTCGCCATGTTGGACGGACTGATGTTCGGCCTCTATTGGTGTTTTGGTTTTCTGTGCACAGTCAAAGGCATAGGCAACAGCGCCCTATCCTCATTGGGCGTGATGGTCATTATCAGCGCACCGATACTGGGCTGCTATCTCGCCCACAGATTTGAAAAGCAGGTGCGAGCCGACGAGCCCGTCAGCTATGGCAAGGCCTACCTCTACTCCGTGCTGCTCTATCTCTATGCAGCTATCATCCTTTCTTTGGCAGCCTACATCTACTTCCGCTGGCTCGACAACGGCAGCTTCGTGACCGCCTACATGGGTGTCCACAACCTGCCGGAGATGCAGCAGGCGCTACAGCAGAGCGGCATGCAGGACTTCTTCAACACTGTCGTCCAGCAAAACGGCTTCAGCAACCTGGAAGAGCTGCTTCGTAGCATCAGCCCTGCCGACATCGCCGCCAGCCTCTTCAACGCCAATTTCTTCCTCGGTCTGCTGCTCGCACTGATTACAGCCCTCTTTGGAAAAACACGCATAACTTCTTAAACTTTCGAACTTTCAAAACTATATCATAATGAACATTTCTGTCGTAATACCTCTATTTAATGAAGAGGAAAGCCTCGGCGAACTTTTCGAGTGGATAAAAAGAGTGATGGACAAGCACCAATACTCTTACGAAGTAATCTTTGTAAATGACGGCAGCACCGACCATTCGTGGGACAAGGTGCTCGAACTCAAGCAGTCCAACCCCGAGGTGAAGGGCATCAAGTTCCGTCGCAACTACGGCAAGTCGGCAGCACTCTTCTGCGGCTTCGAAAAGGCGCAGGGCGATGTCGTCATAACCATGGACGCCGACCTGCAGGACTCGCCCGACGAGATTCCTGAGCTCTATCGCATGATAACCGAGGACAAGTATGACCTCGTCAGCGGCTACAAGAAGAAGCGCTACGACCCGCTCTCCAAGACTCTGCCCACCAAGCTCTTCAACGCAACAGCACGCAAGGTGAGCGGCATCAAGAACCTCCATGACTTCAATTGCGGTCTCAAGGCATATCGCAAGGATGTCGTGAAAAACATCGAGGTCTATGGCGAGATGCACCGCTACATCCCCTACCTCGCCAAGAACGCCGGCTTCGACAAGATAGGCGAGAAGGTGGTGCAGCACCAGGCTCGCAAGTTCGGCCACACCAAGTTTGGCGGCCTCAACCGTTTCGTCAACGGCTACCTCGACCTCATGAGCCTGTGGTTCATCAGCAACTTCGGCCGTAAGCCCATGCACGTCTTCGGCTTCCTGGGCTCGCTGATGTTCTTCATCGGTTTCATAGCCATCATCATCGTCGGCGCCGGCAAGCTCTACGCTCTCAGCAAGGGAGTGACTGCACGCCTCGTCACCGATTCGCCATACTTCTATATCTCCCTCACCATGATGCTGCTCGGCACACAGCTCTTCCTCGCCGGCTTCATCGGAGAACTCATCAGCCGCAACGCCAACAGCCGCAACTCCTACCAAATAGAAGAGGAACTGTAAATGAAGTTAATAAGGCATATCCTCTTTCTCGCCACTGCAGCACTCCTCTTGGCTGGCTGCAACGGCAACGACTGCCCGCTCAACAATACGGTGAGGCTGGTTTGTGGCTTCTATAGCACCACCGACGGCAGCGAGATCGCCATCCTCGACACACTCACCATCTCCGTGCGCGACTCCGTGATCCTTAATCGCACCACCGACTCAAAGACGGTCAGCCTGCCCATGAGCTATGCCGGCGATGCCGATACCCTCGTCTTCCTCTACACCCCCTACGGCAGCGAGGTCAGCGCCACCGACACCCTCATCGTGAGCAAGACCAACGAGCCCCACGTCGTATCACTCGAGTGTGGCACCAGCGTCTTCCACGGCATTACCGCCGTGAGCCACACTACCCGCACACCCGACAGCACATTCTTATACGCTATCGACAGCATAGTCGTCAGCAACAGCAATGTCAATTTCGATGGACAAGAGAATCTCAAGATATATTATCGCTTGTATCAGTAGCCTCATGCTACTGTTGCCCAGTGCCCACGCACAGCTCAGCGGTCTGAGGTTCAAGGCTGAATCCGACACACTGCCTCTCATCATGGGCGGCCAGGTGTTTGCCAACCTCGCCGGCGCAGTGCTGTGGCAGTTCTCCGACTATGGCGAACTGGAGGGTGGAGCGCGCCTCAACATGCGATGCAAATACTTCCCTACCGTAGAGGCTGGCATCGGCATCTGCGACAAGACCAACGACGAGACCGATCTCAATTGCAAGACTACCGCTCCATTCCTGCGCATCGGCTGTGACTACAACTTCTCGCGCATCAAGACCTCGCCCAACCGCATCTACGGTGGCATACGCTTAGGCTACACCACCTACAAGTACGACCTCGACGGCCCCACCATCAACGATCCCTACTGGCAAGGCTACACCACGTCTATGCAGATGAAGAGCGTCAGCAGCAATGCTCTGTGGACCGAGTTTGTCTTTGGACTCGAAACCAAGGTCTGGCGACATTTCCATGTCGGCTGGACCGCCCGCTACAAGCGCCGCCTGCACCAGAAGAGCAATTCCGCCGGCAACTCCTACTACATCCCCGGCTTCGGCAAGAACAGTGACCACCTCTTCACTGGCACCTTCAACCTCGTCTTTGATATATAAATCATGCGCCTCCTTAAGATTTTATTCCTTCTCGCCCTAATCGGCGGCACAGCGTGGATACTCATCGACGCCAATACTGCGCCCTATCGTAAGATGGAGGGAAAAATCTTTGGCACATACTACCACATCACCTACCAGTCGTCCACCGACTACGACAGCGAGATACTCGACCGCCTCAACCAAGTCGATGCCTCCCTCTCCGCTTTCAACCCGCAGAGCACCGTGTCTAATATTAACCGCAACGAAGCCGTCAAGGCCGATCAGATGTTCTCCGACGTCTTCGACCTCGCCATGCAGGTCTCCGAGGCAACCGGCGGCGCATTCGACATCACCGTTGCCCCACTCGTCAACCTCTGGGGCTTCGGATTCAAGCACAGCGACGATGTAACCCAAGCACGCATCGACAGTATCATGCCCTTCGTGGGATACGGAAAAATCAAAAAATTAAAGAATGGAAGAATTGAAAAGGAGGATGTGCGGATAATGCTCGACTTCAGCGCCATAGCCAAGGGCTACGGATGCGACCAGGCAGCCGCCGTGCTCCACAAGCATGGCATCGACAACTACCTCGTAGAGATAGGCGGTGAGATATGCGCCCGCGGCCTCAACCCCGACAAACAGCCCTGGACCATCGGCATCACCAAGCCCGACACCGCCCAGACCCAGCAGCTCCAGGCCACTCTCAATGGTCAATCGTCAATGGTTAACCCCGAAGGGGTCGCGAGCGGCTCGTCGGTTGTCGGCAAAGCCGGTTCCGACATTAAAGAGCTGCGAGAACGAAGTGGCAATGGTCAATTAGCTATGGCCACCAGCGGCAACTATCGCAACTACTACATCAAGGACGGCAAGCGCTATGCCCACACCATCGACCCACACACAGGTCGCCCCGTGCAGCACAGCCTCCTCTCCGCCACCGTCATAGCACCCACCTGCGCCATGGCAGATGCCTATGCCACCGCATTCATGGTCATGGGGCTCGACAAGGCAAAAGCCATACTCGCTGACAACAACCGCCTCAAGGCATACCTCATCTACACCGACTCCAACAACAATATGCAAGAGTGGCACTCGCCCACGCTGAAAATCAACCCTTAAACTCTCACCCGATGCCTGCCCCTACCTCCATCTACGACCGCCTGCTTGAGCTGCCCCTCTTCCAGGGCCACAGCCGCGAAGACCTCACCGCCATCCTCACCAAGATAAAAGTGGACTTCCGCAATTATCGTGTCGGCCAGACCATCGTCTGCCAAGACGACCCCTGCCGCCACATCATACTCCTTATGGACGGTGAGATAAGCCTCCGCCGCACCTCATTCCACAAGGACATCATCTTCGCAGAGCACTTCACCGCACCCTATGTAATTGGAGCAGACACCATCTTCGGATTGCGGCAGAACTATACCCACACCATCAAGGCATGCAGCGAGGTCCGCACACTCATGCTCAGCAAGCAGAACATCACCGACCACCTCTTCTCCTTCGATGTCTTCCGCTACAACATGCTCAACCTGCTCACCACGCGCATACAGCGTAGCAACCACATGCTATGGGCGTCCGAAGAACACAACACCCTACAGCGTTTCGTAGCCCTCATGAAGCGTAACTTCACCTACCACGGTGGCGCAAAGCAAATCGACGGAGGCATGGTAGCCCTCGCCCGCATGATGGACGACACACGCATACATGTCTCCGATGTACTCAACGATCTTCAGTCCAAGGGACACCTAACCATCGCCCGTAAGCACATCGAGATTCCCCATCTCGAAAACATCATCACTTACGCCGCAAGTCTTCCCTACTCATCATAGTCCGGCTGGAAGTTGCGACCCAAATCCTGGTACGCATTCTGTAGCATCTCCGCCGTAATCACAAAATCGCGGTTCACCTCGCGGTTCGGGTCGAGCAGCGAGTGCGAGAACAACCAGTCATATGTCTGACCCATGTAGAATATACGGGCCGGCCTGCCATGGTCAATACCCGGCATACGCGTATAGATAAGGCGTGAGTCATCGCCCGTCGCCTTGATAGCCTCCACCACACGGTCGCTCGCACTCACGGGCACTGCCCTGTCGGCCGTGCCGTGCACAATCCACAGCGGCAGCTTGCTCAGTCCGCTTAGATCCTTCACCGAACCACCCCCACACAAAGCCATCGCCGCCGCTATGCGGTCGGGATACGTCGCCGCCAGGTCAATCGTGCCATAGCCTCCAAGACTCATGCCATACACATATATGCGCGTCGTATCCACATTGTAGTTCTTGATGGCCCAGTCCACGATATTCATAATCTTGTGAGGATTCCACGAGCCCCCCGGGTTCTGCGGCGCCATGATATAGCAGTCAATGCTACGCCCTCTGGCCACCGCATCGATGGCACCGTAGCGCTTCACCTTCGCCAGGTCGCGCCCGCAGAGGCTGCGGCCGTGCAGGAATATCAGTAGCGGGTAGTGATTAGTCATCTGTGCGGCAGGAGCACTCACCTGCTCGCCCTCCTCAGCCACCGGCGGTGCCGGCGCATGAAACCAAAAGTTATATGCCCCGGGCACCGTCCCCACGTGGGCAGTGAACCCCTGCCCGAACATCCCGTTCCCCGTCATCAGCAGGTCCATCGCCACAAGAATAAGTCTGAAACAACGCATACCAATTATGATTTTTCTGCAAAAGTAATAAAAAAAATCCTAACTCCCAACACTCCGACCACTCCGATTACTCCGATTACTCCGATCATTCAGATCACTCTGATTACTCTGATTACTCTGACCACTCCGATTACTCCGAGAATTCCTATAATTCATCCTGCTTTGGAACATCCGCTCTTTGATGCCACCTTCGGTGACAAAGCGGTCCTGCATGGTCTCCAGCAGGCGGTGTAGCATATAGATGGCCTGATGGATAAGCGTGATGCATAAGTTAGCTATCTCCTCGTCGTTCATCCTCCGTATCTGCTCAGCATACTCTTTCTTTATCTGTTCGCTGCGAGCGTATACGCGCATCTTCTCATATCTTGGGTGTAGCTCACCCCATTGCTGCCGTCCTCTCACTCGAAGGTAGTCTTCATAATCGTCTAACAGTTCTTCGAGGCTCGCTTTCGCCACATTGGTAAGCTTTATCTCTGTCTCGCTCGAAGTGGCGGCTGCTTGATTGCCCTCGGCAATATTCTGTTTGCCGGAGCGAGCCGCCTGCACCATCTGGTCGATGGTGCGGTCGCCCTTATGCAGGTAGTGCTGAGTGAAATAGAAGGTGATATCATATATCATCTCCGTAACCTGATACACCCTCAGATGCCTATAATGCCCATGCCGAGGAAGAAAAGTTATTTTCTGATCACTCCGATCATTCCGACCACTCTGATCACTCTGATTACCCTGATTCATAGTTTCTCTTTCTTAATTATGCCACAAAGATAGTAAAATATTCCATTCCCCACAAAAATTACTGCATTAATCCTTCCATTCCCCACAAAAAGTCACATTCCCCACGCTCTACCTAATATTAAAATCACAAATTAGTCTTTATCACTCCCAACACTCCGACCACTCAGATCACTCAGATCACTCCCATCACCTCCCTTCATGCGCTTATACCATGGTTAATAAAAACAGTTTGTCAAAATATTTCGTACTAAAAAGCCCCTTTTGAGGCCTCTAGAATCGCGTGTACGAAAACGCACTGAACATCGCACCGAAATAGCGCGAATATGGCAATTTGGACTAACACAGTGATTATCAATATGTTGCGCCCCTATCCAAAATCATCCCAATCTTAGCAAAATTTACCGCATGCTCGCCAAATTTTTCGCTGTTCTAATTCAAAAAAAGGCCGTTCTTGACCCCCACTAAAGCCGCATTTCCGGAAACTAACGCTGTTCTAATTGAAAAAAAGGGCGTTCTAGTTGGAACTAAAGCCGTCTTTGTTGGAGCGAAAACCGACCTGATTTTTGTACGAACTGACGCAAATTTCGCCCTTTCGCCCATCCATCTCGAAAAAGCAAATTTTTTCGTTTCCAGCTCAAATTTCCCTTCAACTTTATGCACATTCGCCCGCATTTTGTGCCTTAATATTGACGCAATGACGCCACCATCCTATTTCGCGTCACTCGTCGCGAAAATCCAGGTATCTTCTCCCTCTAAGAAATCTGCCCAAAATCAGCAGCAAATCATCAATTTCTCTCTATTTTGCGAAAAATCTCAACATAAAATTTATCAAAATTTTTCGTAATTATCTAGATGTCAATTTTTACGGATTCTCCCTCGTTAAAAGTTGCCTCTGCCATCACCTTTTCGCAGTTATTTGGGCGAAAAAGACGCGATTATGCGTACTGTTCAAATAGTTTTTATTAAATTTGCGCTTCAAATGGCATCATTACCACCACCAAACGACCAAACAACCAAACAACCAGACGACCAAGAAGATGCGAACAAACCCTTTCTTCCTTCCCTTCGACACGCCGCACGGCACCACTCCCTTCAATCTGATTGAGGAGCAGGACTTCCAGCCCGCCCTCGAGGAGGGTATGCGGCGCGAGGATGCCGAGATAGAGGCTATCGTCAGCAATGATGACAAGCCTACCTTCGAAAACACGCTGCTGCCCCTGGAGCGTAGCGGCGAACTGCTCTCCCGCGTGGAGACGGTGATGGGCAACCTCATCAGCGCCTGCACAAGCGACTATCTGGAGGCTCTGGCGCAAAAGATGGCTCCGGCGCTCAGCGAGCACAGCAACAGGATAATGTTTAACCGACAACTGTTTGAGCGCATCGACTATGTCAAGCGCCACTTCGTCCACAAGCCCGGCGTCAACGACGAAGACTACCGTCTGCTCTGCGAAGTGCACGACGGTTTCAAGCGCCGCGGAGTGGGCTTGCCCCGCAAAAAGAAGGAACGTCTGATGCAGATAAGCACGGAGCTCTCCATCAAGGCGCTGCAGTTCTCGCAAAATGTACTGAAGGACACTAATCGCTTCAAGCTGCTCATCACCGACAAGGCCGAGCTCAGCGGAATGCCCGACCTGCATCTGGAGCTGGCACACACCGCCGCGCAGGAAGAAGGCAAGGAGGGATGGCTGTTCACCCTGCAGGCGCCAAGCTACGGCCCTCTGCTCACCTACTGCGACAACCGCCAACTGAGGCGCAAGGTATGGATGGCGCACAACACCCTCTGCATCAAGAAGAACAAATATAACAACCTGCAGCTGGCCCGCGACTTGGTAAACCTGCGCCTCGAGAACGCACAAGTGCTCGGTAGCAAGACCTTCGCACAGCTGGCCCTGAAGAAGCGCATGGCACAACGCCCGAAGGTGGTGGCGGACTTCCTCACCAAGCTCATAACGGCCTACAAGCCCACCGCCAAGCAGGACTACAAGGAGATTCGCGACTATGCCCGCCGCATAGAGGGCAGCAAGTTCACTATGCGCCCGTGGGACGTAGGCTACTATGCCCACAAACTGCAGTTGGAGCGCTACAACTTCGACGCGGAGATGCTGCGCCCCTACTTCGAACTGGGCAATGTCATCAAAGGTGTGTTCTCGCTCGCCACGCGCCTCTACGGCATCACCTTCCAAGAAAATAAGAATATACCCGTGTACCACAAAGACGTAAAGGCCTTTGAGGTGCACGACGCCGACGGCACATACCTAGCCGTGTTATACACCGACTTCCATCCGCGCAGCAACAAGAAGAGCGGCGCATGGATGACGAGCTATCAGGGACAGAAGAAAGATGTCCGTCCCCACGTATCGCTCACCATGAATCTCACCAAGCCCACAAAGGACAAACCTGCCCTGCTCACCCTGGGCGAGGTGAGCACCTTCCTCCACGAGTTCGGCCACGGCCTGCACGAAATGTTCTCGCAGTGCAAATACGAGACGCTGTCCGGCACCAACGTGTACTGGGACTTCGTGGAACTGCCCTCGCAGTTTATGGAGAACTTCGCGCTGGAGAAAGAGTTCCTTCACACCTTCGCCTACCATTACGAGACGGGCGAACTGCTGCCTGACGAACTGATAGACCGAGTGATAGAGAGCCGCCACTTCAACGCCGGCATGGCATGCCTGCGCCAGCTGTCGTTCTGTCTGCTCGACATGGCCTACTACACTCGCACTGAGCCCCTCGCAGAAGACATCATCGCGTTTGAGAAACAGGCATGGGCACCTGCCCTGGTCAACAAGCCGTCAAAGCGACGCACCTGCATGAGTACACAGTTTCAGCACATCATGACAGGCGGCTACGCTGCTGGCTACTATTGCTACAAATGGGCCGAGGTGCTGGACGCCGACGCCTTCGCAGCCTTCCAGGAGGAGGGTATATTTAATAAGGAGACGGCAGCGCGCTTCCGCCACGAGATACTGGAGCGCGGCAACACCGCCCACCCTGCCCTGCTATACAAAAACTTCCGCCACCGCAACCCCAGCCTCAAGGCAATGCTGCGTAGAGATGGAATTAAAAAGTAGATAGAAGTAGATAAAGGTAGATAAAGGTAGATAAAAGGAGATATGAACGAAAACAGGAAACAAAATATTCTTGATCGCCGCTATCTGCGCATGGCTAGGATATGGGCAGAGAACTCTTACTGCAAGCGGCGCCAGGTAGGGGCACTACTGGTGAAAGACGGCGCTATCATCAGCGACGGCTTCAACGGTACGCCGTCAGGCTTCGAGAATGTGTGTGAGGACGAAAACAACGCAAGCAAGCCTTATGTGCTCCACGCCGAAGCTAACGCCATAACCAAGATTGCACGTTCGTCGCAAAACAGCGACGGAGCCACTCTCTACGTCACCGCCTCCCCCTGCATCGACTGCGCCAAGCTAATCATCCAGTGCGGCATAAGCCGAGTGGTGTATGGAGAGAACTACCGCCTCGACGACGGCATACGCCTGCTACAGAGAGCCGGAATAGAAACATGCTACGTTAACCTCGACGACGATGGCCAACAATAAATTTCGCAACTACACCCCGCTCATCATCGGCGTGAGCCTAGCGGCAGGCATATTGGTGGGCTCGTTCTACGCCAGCCACTTCCGCAGCAACCGACTGAGCATCGCAAACTCCACCAACAGCAAGATCAACGACATGCTCTTTGCCGTGGAGGACCGCTATGTGGACACCGTGGACATCAATGACCTAGTGGAGAAATCGCTGCCCAAGATTCTGCTGGAGCTTGACCCCCACTCCACCTATACCTCCGCCAAGGAAGTGGAGGCAGAGATGCAGGATCTGAAGGGCGAGTTCTCTGGCGTCGGCGTGATATTCTCCATACTCAAAGACACCGCTCGCATCATCCACGTGGTGGAGGGCGGCCCATCGGAGGATGTGGGGCTCATGGACGGCGACCGCATAGTCAAGGTGGACGGCAAACCGTTCGTGGGCGACTTCCTTACCGACGAATATGCCATGAAGAAATTGCGCGGCCCAAACCAGTCGGTAGTGAAGCTGGGCATCATACGCAAGGGAGCCAAAGACGTGCGCACCTTTGAGGTGGTACGCGGAGCAGTGCCGGTAAAGACTATCGACATCTACTCCATGATAGACAAGACCACAGGTTACATTAGGATCAACACTTTCGGCGAGAGAACCTACGAGGAACTGCTGGTGGCACTCGCCGAGCTACGTAGCCAGGGTGCCCGTGCACTGGTAATAGACCTGCGCGGCAATGGCGGTGGCTACATGGACGCGGCCATCAACATCGCCAACCAATTCCTGCCCGGCAAACGCATGATTGTATATACCGAGGGACGCAAATCGGAGCGCACCGAATACCGGAGCGACGGCCGCGGCGACTACCAAGGCACACCGCTAGTTGTACTGGTGGACGAGACATCGGCATCGTCCAGCGAGATATTTGCCGCCGCAATACAAGACAACGACCGCGGCATCATCATAGGGCGCCGCACCTTCGGCAAGGGACTGGTGCAGGAGCCTATTCAATTCCCCGACGGCTCACTCCTCAAACTAACCATCGCACGCTACTACAGCCCCTCGGGGCGCTGCCTGCAAAAGCCTTACGTCAAAGGCGATGCCAAAGACTACATGAACGATATCTTCCTACGCTACCAGAAAGGCGAGCTGTCGTCGCAGGATAGCATCCACCTCAGTGGCAAGAAATACAGCACCCACCTGGGACGCACCGTCTTTGGCGGAGGTGGAGTGATGCCCGACATCTTCATTCCAGCCGACACCACCGACATCACGTCCTACTATATGGAGGCGGCCTCCAGCCGCAGATTGGCAGAGTTTGCCTTCGACTACGCCGACAACCATAGAGAAGAATTCAAGAAATACAAAACATGGGAAGAGCTGGCCGCCTATCTCAAGAAACAGAACATTGTCGATAAGTTCGCATCCTACGCTGAGCGCGACGGCCTCAAGAGGCGCAATCTACTGATACGCAAATCGCAGACCCTGCTGGAGAATAACCTGCTGAGCAGTATCATTGACTATCTCTTTGATGCCCAAAGCGCAAGCCTCTATCTGCTCAAGCACGACACATGCATCACCAAGGCGCTGGAGCTCATCCGCAACAAGCAAACGGTGCCCCAGCCACCCGAAAAACAAGAAAAAGACCTCGCAAAGCAGAAAATTAGCTACTCGTCACACCATTATATAAAAAAAATTGATTACCTTTGCCGCCGCTAATTCATAAGAATATAAACAATCTAAATAAAATGGCAACTACAAAGAACACCAAAGCAACTGTCGAGCCCCAGGAGAACGAAGGGCTCATGGCGAAAATCAAAAGAAATCCTATCCTCAGCACCATCGTGGCAGCTATCGTGCTCGCAGCACTGATATTTATTGGCGTGTATCTCTACAACAGACATGTCGATGCCAACAACACTGAGGCCGCAACAAAGATTGCCAAAGGACAGGAATACTTTGCCCAAGGCAACTTCGACCAGGCACTCAATGGCGACAACGCCGGCTACCCTGGCTTCGTGAAGATCGCCTCGCAGTACAGCAACACCAAGACTGGCAACGTAGCAAACCTCTATGCAGGCCTCGCCTACTACTACAAGGCTGACTACGACAAGGCCATCAAGTATCTCGAGGAGTTTGACACTAAGGATGATGCCTTCATCTCCAACAACGCCATTGCTGCCCTCGGCAACTGCTACGCCAAGAAAGGTCAGACAGACAAGGCCATCGGCCTGCTTAAGGAAGCTGCCGAGCGCGCCGACAACCCCATCGTCAGCCCCTACTGCCTCGTGCAGGCTGGTGAGCTGCTGGAGAGCCAAGGCAAGCTTGACGAGGCACTCGAGCTTTATCAGCAGGTAAAGACCAAGTTCCCCGAAAGCGGCGAGGCTCAGACTATTGAGAAATACATCCAGCGAGCAACCAAGTAATATATTGAATATTGCCGATTGACCATTAACCATTAATGCGAGGTTCCCTTCCGTGCCTGGCGAATGGTTAATGGCCAATTTTCAATTCTAGATTTTCAATTCCCGTAAATGTCTTCCACAATCAACAACCTCAATCTGCAAGACTTGCCCTCCGCCTCGGATATGCGCGTAGGTATAGTGGTGTGCGAATGGAACTCACATATCACCACCCCACTACTTGACGCCACCGTAGATACTCTAAAACAATACGGAGCCAAGCCCGAGCATATCATGGTGCGCACAGTGCCAGGCAGCTTTGAGTTGATCTTCGCTGCCAACCAGATGGTCAAGAGCGGCCTCGTGGACGGAGTCATAGCCATCGGATGCATCATCAGGGGCGACACTCCCCACTTCGACTTCATAGCACAAGGCTGCACCAACGGCATCGCACAACTCAATGCCACTGGCAACATACCCGTAATCTTCGGAGTGCTCACCACCAACAGCGTGGAGCAAGCCGTCGAGCGTGCCGGAGGTACTCTTGGCAATAAGGGCGAAGAGTATGCCCTCACAGCTATCAAGATGATCGACTACGCCCGCAGCTACGAACGATAATATCTAATTTCAAATCCCAAATTTCAAATCTCAAATAATATGAAAAAGCTCCTATTTACCCTGATAGCCTTTGTAAGTACAATGGCATTGCAGGCAGCCGACAAGGTAGAGACTCTGACCTCGCCCGACGGCAAACTGAAGGTTGAGGTTGCCTTTGGCAGCGACCTCAAGTTCTCCATCTACGATGGCACCACTCCCCTGCTCAAGGACTCCCGCATCGGCCTCACCGTGCAGGGCGGCCCCAAGGTAGGCGTCAACCCTGTACTCAAGAAAAAGCTTGTTGCCACCATCAACGAGCAGGTAGCATCTCCCTTCTACCGCGAGACAACCGTTGAGAACAACTGCAACGAGATGACACTCAAGATGGCCGACGGCTTCAGTGTTACCTTCCGCGCCTACAACAGCGGCATCGCTTATCGCTTCGCCTCCGAGAAAAAGGGCGAGATGATAGTAGAGAACGAACTCGCCGAATACAACTTCCCCGACGACTACGAGGCATGGATACCTTATGTAAACGAATATGGCGACGGCCCCTACTCCGTGTCCTTCGAGAACGTGTATCAGCACATCAAGCTTTCAGCTGCCACGCAGGTGGCCTTCACTCCGCTGGCCGTTGACTGCAACGGCACCAAGGTCAGTTTCATGGAGAGCGACCTCGAGTCCTATCCTGGCATCTTCCTGCGTGCTTCAAAGGCCAAGCTCACCGCTGAGTTTGCCCATTATCCCAAGGCTCACAAGTTTGTTGACGGCCGCAAGAAGCTCGTAGTTACCGACCGCGAAGACTACATCGCCAAGGTCAACGGCACCCGCACCTTCCCCTGGCGCATAATGGTTGTCACCCACAACGACACAGAGATGCCCGTCAACAATCTCGTCTATGCCCTCGCATCACCCAACCGCATCGGCGACACCAGCTGGATAAAGCCTGGCAAACTGACATGGGACTGGTGGAACGGCCTCACTCTCACCGGCGTTGATTTCCGCCCGGGCGTCAATACTGACACCTACAAATATTACATCGACTTCGCCGCCAAGCATGGAGTAGAGTACATCGCACTCGACGAAGGTTGGTACTACCCCCGCAAGAATGAGAAAGACGACAATGAAGTCGTTGACATACTCCACACTATCAAGGAGATAGACTTGCCCGAACTCATCAAATATGGCAAAGAGCGCAACGTAGGCATCGTGCTATGGCTTGGCTTCAATGTTCTCAGCGAGCAACTTGAGGCAGCCTGCAAGCAATACAGCGCCATGGGCATCAAGGGCTTCAAGGTTGACTTCCTCGACCGCAACGACCAGACGGCCGTAGAATTGGCATACCGCGTAGCCGAGACCTGCGCCAAATATCACCTCTTCCTCGACTACCACGGCATGTATCCGCCCACAGGCTACAACCGCACCTTCCCCAACATCCTCAACGAGGAGGGCGTATGGGGTCTTGAGCAAGCCAAGTGGGGCAGCAACAAGGATGACTTCCCCACCTATTGTGTCACCTTCCCATACCTCCGCATGATGCCCGGCTATGTGGACTACACCCCCGGCGGTATGCGCAACAAAACCAAGAACCATTTCGTGGGCGACTACTACTATCCCGAAACCCAGGGCACACGCTGCCACCAGATGGCTATGTATGTGGTCTTTGACTCGCCCCTCACAATGATGGCGGACTCCCCCACCGCATACGAGAAGGAAGAGGAGTGCGCCAGCTTCATTGCCTCCATCCCCAACCAGTATGAGAAGACCAAGGTTCTCGCCGGCGAGATAGGCAAGTACATCGTCACCGCCCGCAAGGTAGCTGGCAAACATTGGTGGATAGCAGGTCTCAACAACTGGGAAGCTCGCGACGTGGAGATTGATATCTCGCAGCTCTTCGAACCCGGCGACCGCGACACATTCTTCGAAGTGACCATCTATCAGGATGGCAGTATGGCCAATCGCGTAGCCACCGACTACAAGGTAATAGAGGGCATCCGCTTCGACAAGAACACTAAGCGCAAGATACACCTCGCTCCTGGCGGAGGCTTCGTAATCAAGCTCCACCGCGTAGTGACATAACATTGCAGATAACACTGCAACAAACAACAATGATGCCGCGTATCAAAAATACGCGGCATCATTTCTTTTCTACGTATTGCCTATTCGCAGATACGAAAACGATTAGTGGACTTGAGGCCTGCAACTCTGAAATACTTACGCAGGTATCCTCTTATCACAACTTTCCTTCCACACATGTGCGGATTATCTACCAGATTCAGCTTCTTGCGGATTCTTGTGTCCTTCTGCAACTCTACTGGCATACAATCATAAATGCTGGAAGGATTAGTTGTGTCAGCCAGTAGCAAGTTAGTCTCCACAGTAAAAGGAGGTGTAAGGTCACAGCCTTTAGAATACGTGCCCTGAACCGTGCCCACGATATATCCGGTCACAATTACAGGCTTCACACTGTCGGCAACATACATGTTCTGCGCACTGCGCACACTGATGCCGGTAACGGTATCAAATGCCAAGGAATCAGCCACCGCGCTGTCATTAGCGTCAGACGCGTCGCCGTCCAACACTCCCGGGCCACTGCAACCAGTCAGGCCACAGAGGAGCAGCCCCGTAATCAAAGAAAAGATAGCCTTATTCATATCTATTGTTTATTGCATACTCTATTGCTGTAGGGAAATAGGTGTACTCCAGTGAGTGAACACGCTGAGCCAGAGTCTCTACCGTATCGTCTTTCATTACGGGGCAGTATGCCTGCATAATAGTACAACCCTTGTCAAATTGATGGTCAATATAGTGGACGGTGATGCCGCTAACCGCATCGCCGCACGCCAACACATCAGCATGCACACGGTCGCCATACATACCCTTGCCGCCATGCTTTGGCAATAGCGCAGGATGGATATTGACCACATCGCCCTTGAAATAATCAATAATATACTGTGGCACAAGCAGCAGATAGCCGGCCAGCACGCAGAAATCCACGCCATAGTCATCAAGCAGCGACGTTACGCGAGCATCGTCCTTCATGTCTTTGCCTGTAAGCACCACGTTGTCAACGCCCAGTCGCTCGGCACGCTGCCTTACGTAAGCCTCGGCCTTATTGGTGACCACCAATACAACGCGGGCGTCATCGCTATTCTCGAAATGTTTGACTATCCTCTCGGCATTGGTGCCGTTGCCAGAAGCAAAGATTACTATTTTTCTCATTTGTAAGGAATAATTAAGCCCGCTTTTGACAGCGGGCGCGAGTGTGGGTGCTGATGGATTCGAACCACCGAAGTCGAAAGACAGCAGATTTACAGTCTGCCCCATTTGGCCACTCTGGAAAACACCCGTGTTTTTTGTTTGCGGAGCAAAGGTAATAAAAAATCAGGAGTAAAAGAGTAAGGAGTAAGAAGTTTTTTCGTTTTTTTTATGAAAATCTTATTTCTGCTATCACAAATGCATCTACAAAATCATTGAGACGACGCACCAATTCTGTACGCTGCATGTGGAGCTCCTGCCTTACCACCGCACTGTTGATACGAGCATATAGAGTCTGGTTTTTGATGCGCAACTCCTCAGTCTGCTCAGCGGCATACTCACCCACCACAGCGGGCCACGCCTGAGTCATCAGACGGTGCTCCAGCAGAGGAGTCTCAAGACCTTCATTGCGCAAAAACTCATTGAGGAGGTCATTGATGGGGCGGGCTTTAACGTACTTCATATCTTCCGTCACTTACATGGAAGAACGTATGGTCCTTGCCAGTTTGTGCTATAACCTGGCGGAGCACTTCACTGCTGGTAGAGGTGATGAATATCTGACCATAGTCTTCACTGGCTACAAGGCGCACTATGCGCGCCACACGGTCTGCGTCCAGTTTGTCAAAGATGTCGTCGAGCAGCAGCAGTGGTGTACGGTCGCCCACGAGTTGGCGGAGATATCGGAACTGCGCAAACTTGAGCGCCGTAAGTACAGTCTTGCTCTGCCCCTGCGAGCCCTCGTAGCGCAGAGGATAGCCACCGAGCTGCATCTCCAGGTCATCGCGATGCACACCCTTGAGGGTATAGCCCACGATATGGTCTTTCTCGTGGTGTGAGCGCAGCATAGGCAACAGCTCTCCCTCGTGGCAATGGGAGCGGTAACTGAGTCCCACTTCTTCATCAGTATTGCCCAATGATGCATATACCTCATTGAAAATGGGCACAAAATCTGCCACAAACTGCTTGCGGTAATCATATATCTTCTGGCCTACCTCCGCCATCTGCCCGTCGTAAACCGACAGGAGCGTTTCGTCCACAGGCCCCTCCACCTTGAGCAGAGTGTTGCGCTGCTGCAACGCTTGATTGTAGCGTATCAACGAATAAAGGTAATCGGGGGCATATTGCGATATGACCATGTCCATGAAGCGGCGCCTCACCTCGCTGCCACCGAGTATAAGCTCGCCATCCTGCGGCGAGAGCATCACTAATGGAATGAGCCCGATATGCTCCGACTGCTTCTGATACTCCTTGCCGTTCTTCTTGAACGATTTGCGATGGCCGGCCTTAAGGCCGCAAGTTATCTTCAGCTCCTCACCTTGCGGCGTGAGATAGATACCGCTGAGGGCCATCCATTCCTGACCGTGGCGTAGCACCTGCTGGTTGGTCTGGCTGAATGCGCTACGACAAAACGACAGGTAATATATGGCATCGAGCAGATTGGTCTTCCCTACCCCGTTGCTACCCACGAAGCAGTTGAGCTTCGGCGAGAGTTGGAGGTCAGCCTGCTCTATGTTGCGATAATTGTTTACTGCCAGGGTCTTTAGTATCATAGCGCGAAGTTACGTTTTTTTCGGCAAATGGCTAAGCTTACGGCTCACAAAATAACACATCCATACGAATATCTGTAGGCTCCGTGGGCACATGCGGCACAAGTTGGAAGGGATAGCATACTCCCACCTTATATACTGCGGCGGGCAGCAACTCGGCAAACAGATGGTCGTAATATCCACGACCACGGCCGAGACGATTGCCCTCCGTGTCAAAAGCCAAGCCCGGCACTATCACAAGGCCCACAGCAGCATAGTCGTCAAACTCTGACGTGCAGGGTTCCATTATTCCATAGGCTCCCCGCTTCACCGAGAGGATACTTGTATAAGGATGCAAAGTTAGACTGTCGCCTACCACCTTAGGAAGGAGTATCGTCTTCTTATCCGCCCACCGCTGCACAAAGTCATGGGTGAACAATTCGTCATCAAGCGAATAGTAGGCCAGCACAACCTCTGCCTCAAGAAACTGCGGCAACCGCTCCACCTTACGGAGCACCTGCTCTGACAACAAGTGCTGCTCCAGCAATGGAGTAGCCTGCATAAATGCGCGCTTGGCTTCGCGAATGCTTTTACGTAATTCTGACTTTAGCATATATCACTTCTGTTGACGGAAATGCTTGATAAGACTATATGCAGTGTATAATCCCAGTTCGCCAGCCTTGCTGAGGTCTTGCAACGCAGCCATCTTGTCACCCTTGAGTGCGCGATCCAGGCCACGGTTATAGTAAGCCTCTGCCAAAGTTGGGTTGAGTTCTATTGCTTTCGTATAGGCAGTCTCTGCCTTGTCAATATTGCCGCTGAGCGAATAGGCACAACCGTCGTTATATAGCTTATGCGCCTCATCTATCTGCTCGCCCTCAGGTGCAGTATAGGCCGGCTGATGCACTGCCTCCACCTCGCGGTTTTGTATGCGTCCTCTGTACTCAGAGGCATAGAGCGGCACCACATTCTCCTCGCTGTCATCGACAAGCTTGTCGTAGTCCTCAATGTCGGCCTCGTCCTCATGGCGTGTCACGGAGTCGAGCGGACTGCTATACGCTTTCTTATGGTAGGCCTCGTTAAGGCGTATCTGCATAGCCTTGCGCTCATCGGCATCAGAGCGCTTGTTATCACCGATACGGGCATAGCAATAGGCACGGTTGACATAGGCGCCGGCAAAGTCGGGATAGTCCTTCAGCACTGTGGTGTAGTCGCTAATAGCACGTCGGTAGTTGCCCGTCTGCTGCGAGAGGATAGCGCGGTTATATAGCGCCAGGCGGTCGGAGGGACGCTTGTTGAGCACAAAGTCAAAGTCCTCAATTGCCAAGTTGTTCTCACCCACCTGCATACGCAACAGAGCACGATTATAGTGACCGAGGTAGCTCTCTGGCATCAACTCCAGCGCGATATTGTAGTCGTCCATTGCACCGCGCAGGTTGTGCTGCTGATAGCGCGCCAGGGCACGGTTGATATACAAACCGCCCTGCTTGGGACTTAACGTGATGACACGGTCATAGTAGTTCTCGCTCTGCTCATACATCTGCCGTTGCAGACTGAGCGTAGCCTTGGCGGAGATGGCATCCACGCTCAGTGAGTCTTTGGCAATGGCAATGTCAAGCATAGAGTCAGCCTTCAGTGTGTCGGCACGGCTCAAGGCTGTCTGCGCCTTGAGCATATAGCAGCGACTAAAGTCTGGCCAGTGCACAGTCATCGTGTCGAGCAACGAGTCGGCAGCCTCATAGCGCTTAAGCTGGTTGAGGCACAACGCGGCATTGAACCATACATCACGATCCTTGTCGCCACGCTCGGTGATGAGTGTATGGTAGTCGGCTGCAGCACCCTCAAAGTTGTCGGTGCGTATATAGTTGATGGCACGCAGGCGATAGACCTCGCCGATATAAGGGTCGCAGCCTATTGAGAGTGAACAGTCACCGATTGCGCCATAATAGTCGCCAAGGTAATATTTGGCAACGGCACGATAGTAATAAGGCTCGTAAAGGAATGGTTTGGCATTGATGGCCTGATTGAAGTATTGTATTGAGAGCACGTAGTCCTCATAGTAGAGAGCGTTCTGCCCTATGCGGATTACACCCTCGACATTTGTTTGCGCCCTGGCACACACCATCAGCAGCAGACAAGCAAGCCATAATAGAGTTCTCTTCATTCCCTACTCCTAACTCCTAATTCCTAACTCTTGACAGTCTTGACTTTGTAGTGGCAGCGCGCCTTACCCTTGAGGAATGCCGTGAGCTTGCTTTTTATCATGCTGCGGCGAAACGGACTGATGCGGTCAGTAAAGACATGGCCCTCCAGATGGTCGTGCTCATGCTGCAGCACGCGTGCCAGAAAGCCGTCCACCCACTCATCGCGGGGCTGCAGCTGTTCGTCGTAGTACTGAATGCGCACACGCTTGGGGCGCGTCACCTCTTCGGAGATGCCCGGCAGGCTGAGACAGCCCTCGCTCATTGTCTCGGTCTCCTCGGAGGCCTCCACTATGTGCCCGTTGATATAGGCATGACGAAAGTCCTTGTATTCAGGCAAATCCTCGGCCAGCATGCTCAGGTCAACCACCACCACACGGATAGCCTTGCCTATCTGGGGTGCGGCGAGGCCCACGCCCTCCGACACTTCCAAGGTAGCATACATATCAGCAATGAGAGGCTCGAGCACCTCTTTGTTAAGCTCCACGTCCTCTGCCACCTTGCGAAGCACAGGCTGACCATATATATAAATAGGTAGAATCATAATTTTCAGGATTAAGGAGAAAGGAGTATAGAAGTAAGGGGGTTAGCTTTGCGACTCCATATACGATTGCAGGATGATGGTGGCGCTTATCTCATCTACGAGAGCCTTGTTGCGGCGCGCCATCTTACCGAGTCCCGCGTCAATCATGGTACGCTGAGCCATCACCGATGTGAAACGCTCATCGTATTCTACGATAGGAATATCAGGATAACTCTCGCGCCAGCGGCTGACAAACGGAAGGATATTGCGTTGGTTGTCCGACGGCTGGCCATTCATCTGCACAGGCATGCCCACCACAATCTTGTCAACCGCCTCGCGGCTGACATAATCGGTGAGGAACTCCCACAGCTTTGCAGTGTCCACCGTGGTAAGACCATTGGCGATAATCTGCGCGGGGTCGGTCACAGCCAGCCCCGTGCGCTTCTTGCCGTAGTCGATAGACAGGATTCTGCCCATCAGCGACCGCCCCTCCTGAAGAGCGACACCACTGCCGATGCCATCTTGTAAGCATACACCGCGCGCGTCGCAAAGCGGAACGCAGTCTTGAAGCCCTGCCACGGCATCAGCGTAGGCATCAGCGCCGACGGGTCGGTCAGCAAGCGCATCTCCTGCTGCACACCGGCTTTCTCGGCAGCTATCTGACGAGCCACCTCGGCCTTGCGGCGGCGAATATCGCGCAATGTATATTTCTGCCTGCCCATAGCCTTAGTCTTTTTCGTCTTTAGACTTACCGTCGAGGTCCTCCAGCAGCAGAGTAGCCAGAAATCCTGCAATAGGATTGGCTATCCAACGCTTGCGGTTGAGCCACACCACGATGCCCAGCACCAGATAGAACGCTGCCACGATGCAGTGGCCTGCAGCCACACTGCCCGTCCACTCGGCCAGCTGCGCACTCACAGCCAGAGAGCCGAAGATGAGCACCAGCGCAGCAAGCAGCAGCACAATGCCGCCTGCCAGCAGCACCGTCAGCAGCACCGTCAGCTTCTCAGCCAGCGTGAGCATCACAAAGTCGCGCTGCAAGTGCAGGTAGCGCTTGACGCCGCCTATCAGTCTATGTATCGCAGACTTCTCCACGGCACCCACTTATTCTGCACTCTGCAGCTCGTCGGCTATATCGTCAACAAGGCTGTCCATCTCCTTCTTGTTGAGCTTGATGCCACGGTTGCGTACAGCCTCGGCAATCTTAGCACGGAGGTCGGAGCCCTTCTCAGGAGCAAACAGCAGACCGCAGGCTGCTCCTATCACAGCGCCGCCAAGCACAGCGGCAAATACACCTATACCTTTCATGGATAGTAAAGTTTATAAGATTACACAATAGTTTCTTGTCCGCAAAATTAGCCACTTTTTCACAAAAAGCCGCATCCTGACACTGAAAACTTAATAATAAAGCATAAAATACCTTAATATCGCGCATTTCCTCTTGCCAATTAAAAAGAAATCACTAAATTTGTAGGCGCATTCCGTAACAAAGAAACTCTAAACCCAAAAACATATCGTAATGAACAAGACCAAAACATTTGCAGCCGTTGCGCTGAGCATGGTGCTCGCCATCAGCATGAGCTCATGCAAGTCAAAGGAAAGCCTCTACAAGAAAGCCTACGAGAAAGCACAGGCACAGAACGCCAGCAACACGCAGGTTACCGAGGACCCCTCCACCGTTAACGTTACCCCCGTGCAGCCCGCGGCTCCTGTAACAACCACCACTACCACCACCCCCGTGCAGCAGGACGACAATGTTAGCGTACGCTCCGAGGCACTGCAGGTGGTTGACGGCGCAGGCCTCAAGGCCTACAGCGTAGTATGCGGTGCCTTCAGCCTGCAGGCTAACGCCACCGGACTGCAGCAAAAACTGAAGCAGAACGGCTATCAGGCACAGATTGCCCTCAACGCCGAGCGCAAGCTCTACCGCGTGATTGCCGCCACCTTCGACACAAAGGCAGAGGCAATTCCCGCACTGCAGACACTGCGTCAGACATACCCCGACGCCTGGCTGCTCTACAAGAAGTAAATAACTTCAATACAAGTCTTAGAAGAAGCCACCGTGCATCATCCGCAAGGATTGCACGGTGGCTTTTCTCATCCCCCGAGCTCGTGAGAAAAAAGTCCGAGCTCATGAGCACATAGAGCAAGCGCGTAGAAATTATCTCCGAGCTCGTGCGAGCGAAAACCGAGCTCGTGCGAGCGAAAGCCGTTCTCCTGCAGAAAAGTTACGATCTCCCGTTTGTATTCCGCGCGGAACGCGTTTGTATTCCGCGCGGAATGCGATTGCGTTCCGCGCGGAACAGAAATATTACCTCGCTACAAGTCCGCATGAGAACGAAGCAAATCCACGGGAGTTCGCGCCATGTCCGCACGAGATCGCAATATGATTGCAAGAGCTGCTTTATAAATAATATAATATGGTACGCGCGCGAGGGCTTCTGCCCTGTCGTGGGACGGAGGAGGCAATAAAAAAGCTCCGCAGGCTTGAAAGCCTGCGGAGCTATTAGCGGGAGTAGCCTATGCTACTGGATTTCGAATCGGATGGGGAACTGGAACCACACCTTCACGGGCTTACCCTGCTGGCGACCCGGAGTGAAGCGCGGCAGTGACTGCACAACGCGCTTTGCCTCACGATCGCAGTAGGTGTCGAGGCTCTTCAGAATCTGCACCTCGCCCACGGAGCCGTTCTCATTAACCACGAAACGAAGCATTACGGTGCCCTGCACGCCTTCCTCGAGGGAAACGGTAGGATACTTGAGGTGGTCGTGGATAAACTTCTGCAGCGCAGCTTCGCCGCCCGGGAATACGGGCATCTGCTCTACATAGGTAAACACCTTGGCCTCACCCTCACCGCCGCCGCCGGAGGCAACGTCGCCGAGCTGCTTCTTGTCGCTCTTGATGTTGGTGGAAGTTTCGTCGTTACCCTGGAAATTGAACTCACCCATCTTGGCGCGAGCCTCCTGGGCTTTCTGCTGTGCGATGAGCTCCTTGTCTTCAGCCACGTTGTCGGTAATCTCCGGCACGGTAAACTGGATGGACGATGCCATCTCGGTCACTGTCTCGGCAGGAGCCTCGTCGGGCTTGTTCTCCTCTATCTGGATTTCGTCTTCTTCCTCTTCTTCCTGCTCAATGTTGCTGAGCTCGGTCACCTGGTCGGAGCCGAGGCTCTCGACAGCGGAGGCAATTCCCGAAACAATGTAAGGAAGTGCGTAGGCAAAAGCCAACAGTATTAGCAGTGCGATGAGAGCCTTGAGATTGCGCTTGCCGGTGTCAGCACGCAGCTCATAGGCGCCATAGCCCTTGTTGCGACCTTCGAAGAGAATGTCGTTCCAATTCTTGGAAAGGATATCTATCTTTGCCATATCTGCTATACTTTATTTGATTGTTGCCTTATAATTGTCCAGAGTAGCCTTGTCTCCATCATCGATGGGCACGATAACGTACTTACCGATGTTGCAGAGGCTCATTTCATCAAGTACCTCAATCAGGTTGTCATACGTAGAGCCGTCGCACGGCTTTATAAGAACCTGAGGAGTACCTTTCTCAGCTTTGGCCTCGTTGAATTTTTCGTCAAACTCGGCCTTGATAGCGTCTTGCTGACCCTTTGCTGCACCTACTGCGGCATTGAGGCGGCCCTCATATTCCTTACGGATTTTCTCGGCCTTCTCGTATGCGGGATTAGCCTTCTTCAGCACTTCATGGATACTCTTGAGGTCACCCTTTGCATCCTTGCTGAGGTAGAATGCCTCGCGGATATTCTGGGCGGCATCAGCGGGCTTGCCTTTATAGTAGAAGACGCGGTCATTCTCGTCAAGGAGAATGGTGACGGCCTCCTTGGTGTCCACCTGGCTTCGGTTTTTGTCCTCAGTCTTGTTGGTAGGCATGGCAATCTCCATGGTCTGCGGCTTTGCCAGAGTAGTACAGAGCATAAAGAAGGTCACAAGAAGCATCATCATGTCCACCATCGGCGTAAAGTCGACGCGGGCGTTCATTTTCTTTTGTTTGGTCTTCATTGTATTGTTCCTCCTTTATTCTGTGGGTCTTGCCTTGAGCTCGGTGAGCAGGTTATATCGGTTTTCCTGTATATCCTGCAGCGAGTTCATTACAAGCTTGATTGTACTGTAGGGCGTGCCTTTGTCTGACTTGATGGCAATGCGGAGGTTGCGCTCTGTAGCGTCAGGATTGTTCTCCTTTGCCTTCTTGTTTATGTCATTATATATGGTACGCGCCTGCTTGATTATCTGCTTGAACTGGCTGTCGGTCGTAGCATCGTCTTGCGCGCCACGGTCGGCGACCATTTCGCCTATTGTAACCTTAATAGACTGACTCTCACGGAATTCATCTATTTCCGCCTTCTTGATAGTGTTGCAGAGCGGCAGCTTCTTGAGGCCGTCGGCGAGCTGGTTTACTATCGGGGCATTGTCAAGTGTGACATAGATGTCGGGCTTGGCGGTAGCATCCTTGCCTTGCCCTGCTACATAGATGGTGAGAATGTCAGTTGACGGAATCTTAATATCCGACACAGAGCCTGGTGCCTGCACCTGCACTGGTTCGGGTTTCGTGAAAGTACCAGCCATCAAGAAAAAGGTAAGCAATAGGAGCATGACATCGCTCATCGGCGTCATGTCGATGAAGAGGTCGGCTTTTTTGATTTTAAATCGTCCCATATTACCTTAGTTTCCTGAATTAGTGAGTCTTTGCGTAGTTCTGAACAATCATGAAGCCTACCTCATCGAGACTATAGGTGAGCTTGTCGATCTTGTTGGTGTAATAGTTGTAGAAAATAAGGGCGAGAGCTGAAGTCAAGATACCCGAGGCGGTATTGATAAGAGCCTCAGAAATACCGGTTGACAGAGCAGAGGAGTCGCCGCCACCTTCTCCGGAGATGCTGGAGAAGGACTTGATCATACCGAGCACCGTACCAAACAGACCGGTGAGCACGCCGAGTGATGTAAGCACACCGAGGATCGGCAGGTTCATCTGCAGGGTAGGCATCTCGATAGCGGTAGCATCGTCAAGAGCAGTCTTGATTGCCTCCAGTTTCTGAGCCTTGGTGCGGCTGGCATCAGCCTCCTCAGTCTCATAGCGCTCGAGAGCAGCGCGAACGATGTTGGCAGCAGAACCCTTCTGAGCGTCGCAAGCCTTGAGGGCTGCGGGGATGTCGTTGTTGGCCATAGCCTTGCGGATTTTCTCAGTGAACTTGTCGAGGCTCTCCTTACCAAAAGCGGTCTTGAGGGCGAGCCAGCGCTCAATGGTGATAGCAATTACGGTGAAGAGGAGACCCTGGATGATGGGCACCACGAATCCACCCTTGAATACGGTACCGAGCAGGTTCACAGGTTCGTTGTCGCTGTCGCCGCCCTGGAAGTTACTGCCATTTCCGAAGACAGTGTAGAAAATAATCTCTGCAAGCAGGATACAGATCAAGATGATGATAAACGCATTCTTGATACCTTTGAAGCCTTCACTCTTCTTTGGAGCGGGCTTCTGAGCCGGAGCTTTAGTTGTTGTAGTACTCATTTTGTTTTAAAAGATTTAAAGTGTTTATAAAATTAGTGATTAAAATTATTGCCACAATTATACGCAGCACGTTGTTTTACGAGATACAAATTTAACTCGAAAATTGAAAGTGGCAAAGTTTTTGTATGGAAATTCATATCTTTTTCATAAAAAAGCGCGTTTCAGTAGCATAAATTTAGTTTTTTGCTTAATTTTGCACCACACTTTAAGAGTACGTAAAACAAACAACAATAGCTATGCAAAACATTGATTGGGGCAATTTGCCCTTCGGTTACATGCGCACCGACTACAATGTGCGCTGCCGCTACGCCAACGGCAAATGGGGAGAGATAGAAGTCAGCTCTTCCGAGATTATCAACATTCACATGGCGGCCACATGCCTCCACTACGGCCAGGAGTCCTTTGAGGGACAGAAGGCCTTCCGCTGCCCCGACGGCAAGATACGCATTTTCCGTATCGACGAGAACGCCGCCCGAATGCAGAGCACCTCGCGCGGCCTGATGATGCCAGAGATGCCCACCGACCTCTTCACCGAAATGGTGAAGCGCGTGGTTAAGCTCAACGAGCGCTTCATCCCGCCCTACGAGAGCGGCGCAGCCCTCTACATCCGTCCGCTCATGATAGGCACTGGCGCACAGGTCGGCGTACACCCCGCTGACGAATACCTGTTCCTCATCTTCGTTACCCCCGTAGGCCCGTACTTCAAGGGAGGTTTTGCTTGCACCGACTACTGCATCACCCGCGAATACGACCGTTCGGCACCCCTCGGCACAGGCAAGTATAAGGTGGGCGGCAACTACGCCGCAAGCCTCAAGGCTAACGACATCGCCCACAAGGCCGGCTACTCCTGCGAGTTCTATCTCGATGCCAAGGAGAAGAAATACATCGACGAGTGCGGCGCAGCCAACTTCTTCGGCATCAAGGACAATACATACGTGACTCCGAAGTCCACCTCCATCCTGCCGTCCATCACCAACAAGAGCCTACAGCAGTTGGCCCTCGACCTCGGCATGAAAGTGGAGCAGCGCCAGATTCCCGTGGAGGAGCTCGACACCTTCGAGGAGGCCGGCGCATGCGGCACAGCAGCCGTCATCAGCCCCATCGCCAAGATTGACGACCCCGACACCGGCAAGAGCTACGTCATCAGCCGCGACGGCAAGCCCGGGCCCATCTGCGCAAAGCTCTACAAGAAGCTTCGCGACATCCAGTACGGCATCGAGCCCGACATCCACAACTGGAATATCGTGCTGGACTAAGACTCGCGAAGTCTATTCCAAAGGAAACAAAGAGTCCGCTACCGTAGGGTTGCGGACTCTTACCTTATATTATATCTTTGCTAAAACAGCTGTGCCACCTTGCGGGCCGTGTCGCCCTCATAGACAGCTAAGTCTGTTGTAGCAGCGAAGCCGAGCTCTGTGAAGCGATAGAGCCGCATTGCCACAAAAGCGTGGTCGGCAGACACGACGGCTTCGAGCATACACTGCCCTGGCACCGTCTCCTTAAACTTCGTAGCGACAGACAGTTGCTTGTCTAAGGCGGCGTCCTTGCTATTGATAATGCGTTCCATCCGCTGGCCGCACTCCAGTGTACATTCTGCCTTGATGACCTGGAGCTTGCTGCCCGTAGTCGTGTAAGTAGCAGTGGCTCCCATGCCGAGGAAGCCTTTCTTTATCTCTATACGTGAGTCTTTGGAGAGGGCCTTTGCCATCTCCAGCTTGGTAAATTTCATTTTGTTTGTTTTTGTTGGGTTAGTGATAAATGTGATAATAACATCAAGAAGCTATTATCTCCACTAACACAACAATCGCCGCAGCGCAAGCACATAATAGTCGCACTGTGGCATAGACATTATGGCCTTGGTGTAGCATGAATTACGCCAGCCGTAATGCGCTAAAATTTTGGGATGTTGAAAATAAAGCGCGCTCAGTCGCTGGACGGTGCGCTTGACCTTTGCTTCACCGCTGGTCAGGCGCTGCGGCCGTGAACTGCAGATGCGAAGCAGTTGCGACGAATCGGTTATCAGCGCCTCATGACCCTGACGGTCATCTGTCAGCACGCACCGGCTCTGCCGCTGCTCTGCAGCAGAGGACATATTGCCCGCCACAGAACGCAGAGCGCTGCAGCATATTAGCAGCAAGCCAAAAGCTAATATCTTTACTACCCGTTTCGTCATAAAAAAAGAGCGTCTGCCATACCATTATGGCAGACGCTGACTTATGGATTATGTATTATTTCTTCAGCGACTTCATGTAGTTGACAACTTGCATTACATTTGAAGCAAGAGGATTGTCCTCCTCATACTTGAGGGCCTCTAGAGCACATTTCTCAGCCTCAACCCAGTTGTCTTTTTCCATCTCAAACCAAGCTATGTAGGAGTAAGCCTGAGCGCGGTGAGGATTATAATCCTCATCCTTAAACTTCTCATTCTGCAAACGATTGATTGCTTCTCTCATGTAATTAGCTGCAACCTCGTTGGGGTGCCTCGGATCAACAAGCTGATTTATACGCGAACGCCAGAAAACACCTTGATAACTGGGCTCACCCGACTTAAGCATATCCTCATCAACCTTGGCAAAAACAGCATCACCTTCCTTGATGAAGCCAAGGCGCTTGTTCACATTTACAGTATCATTCCTTAATGAGTTTGCTGCTCGCTGATATATCTGACCAAGTTTGTACAACTCGTTGGTGTCATCCTCTTTCTTAGCCAGCTCCATGAACTTCTTGTAGGCGGGTATGGCCTTGTCGTAGTCCTTGGTCTTCTCGTATGCCTTGGAGAGGTTGAACTGTGCGGCTGGATCTTCGGGAGCCAGCTCAGCAGCCTTGGCGTAGGCGTTGGCAGCACCGGGGAAGTCCTTCTCGATGGTCAGATATTGGCCGAGGTAGCGGTAGTCAATCTCCTGATATACTGTGTCGGGATACTGGCCAATGAACTTGTCGTGGGCAGCCTTGGTGGCAGCCTGAGCGGCAGCGTACTTCTCCTCCTCAAAGTCGTCGGTCTTAGCCAGCAGGTTGACATTGCTCAGGAAGATGATACGGTTGAGCACGGGGTCCTTGGGGTTAGACTGCAAGAACTTCTGCGACTGCTTGAGAGCGCCCTCATAGTCCTTGGCCATGAAGAGGATGATGACATACTCGCGCTGCACGGTAGCATCGCCCTGTCCGTCGGGGAACTTCTCGAAATACTTGTTGTAGTACTCACGGGCGTGGAGTGTATCGTCGAGCTGATAGTAGAGAGTACCGAGCACCTGGTTAATCTTAGGGTCGTCGGTCTTCTTCTGCTTGATTTCCTCCATGAGCTCGATGGCGTACTCGGGGTTGATGTAGCGATACACGCCCACCAGCTTCAGGTATGGATCGAGGCTGTTGGGAGCTACCTGCTTGGCCTCCTCATACTTGGTGGCAGCCATACCGTAGGCATTGTTGTTGGCCATGCGGAACCATGAGTCACCCTCGAGATAGATGGCGGGCAGGTAGCTGGCGTCCATCTCATAGACCTTCTTGGCAAGACCGATGGCATTACCGAAGAGCTTGTTGTCGAGGAACTTATAACCAATGGCAATAAGAACCGGCTTGTTCTTCTTTAGCAACTTGTTCTTCTCGATAGCTTTCATTACGGATTCGTCGGCAGGGTTCTCCAACAGAGTCTGCACATATCCGTCAACCATCTCCTGAAATTCTGCGGGAACCTCGGGAATCTCAATCTGTGCCTTGGCAGTGTTGTAGCTGAAAATCAATGCCACTGCGGCAACGAACGAAAATACTGTCTTTTTCATTTTTGTATTTAAGGTTTTAGTTTTTAATATCTCTTTATTATCACGTTGTGCGACTGCACGGCCATGTATGGCAGCAGTTGCGAGAAACGAAGTATCATCATCTGTCCCATATTGTTGTGGTTGGGCTCGTCGGTGAGGTAGAAGAAGAAGTTGCGCTGCATTGAGCGTGTGCGCGGGTCGGTGCTGGTGATGAACAGTCCGCGTGTGAGCGGATAGCTGCCCGACGCGATGTAGAACTGGAACGGCTTGTAGTAGTCGTCAGCATCATCCGAGTCGTGTGCGCCGACACTCATAATCCTCACATCAGAGAGGAACGACAGGCGGGTGGAGTCATTCTTGTTGCCTACCCAGTCCACGCCGAGCACTCCGATAGCGTTTTGCTTCTTGCTGACATAGTTGATAAGCTCCTCATTGGTAGTGGCAGCTCTCAACTTGCCCTTCGGCTGCTGGCCTCCGCAGAGGGAGTCTTTCATGTATCGCACAGTCGAAGAGCCATTGTTGTCAAACACTATTTCTATTTCGCCTTTCTGACCGCCGGAGTGACGCAGTTGTCCCCAGTCGGTAATCTTGCCCTGCATTATCTGCTTTATCTCGTCGCGCGAGATAAGCGTGTCGCGGCTGGCATTGTTGGTGATGAGCGTTATTGCATCGTATGCCACCACGGCCTGCTTGGCCACCAGGTTATACTTGCCCAGCAGATAGTCCTTCTCTTTTTGCGATAGCTGGCGTGTAACCACGATGGTGCGCACCGAGTCGTTCAGGAGCATGCTCACCGCGCTGTCCTCCGGCATATAGAACGGATCGACGAAAGCCTTGGCGTTGCGGTCGCGGAAGTCTGCAAACAGCACCTCGAAGACAGGCTTGAACGTCTCGTCCACTGCCACGCATACATAGTCGGCCACCGGCACGGTGTTGCCCTTGGAGTCAGTGCGGAACGTGGGCTCCTGGCTGCCGCCGCATGCCACCATCAGCGTCAGCACGATGAGGGCGAGCAAGCTCATTATGTATTTCTTCAACTGCATACTACCTTATTATATTATATGGTCTCGTAGGAGATAGCTCCTATTAAATTGCAAAATTAAGAAATTATTGAGAATTACGCCACCTAAACACCCAATATTTTGAAAAATCAACTTAATTTTGCATTTGAAAGCTTAAAAAGATGTCAAAAAACAAACTATCCAAGTTCGCAGACATGGCGACATACCCCCATGTCTTCCAACCCGAGGACTGCTCCCCCACCCCTTCGCGCACCTTCAAGTTGAAAGGGCGGTGGGCGGCAGATTTTTTTCATAACAGCAATCCCATCGTTCTTGAGCTGGGCTGCGGTCGTGGCGAATACACCGTGGGGCTGGCTCAGCGCTTTGCAGACAAGAACTTCATCGGCGTGGACATTAAGGGCGCCCGTATGTGGACCGGTGCCACCGAGTCGCTGCAGCTGGGGCTGAAGAATGTGGCCTTTCTGCGCACCCGCATTGAGTTTATCGAGAATTTCTTTGCGCCCGATGAAGTCTGCGAGATATGGCTCACCTTCAGCGACCCGCAGATGAAGAAGCCCACCAAGCGGCTCACCTCCACCTACTTCCTTGAGCGCTACCGCAGGTTCCTCGCCGACGGCGGCCTCATCCATGTAAAGACCGACAGCAATTTCCTCTTTACCTACACCGAGCTGATGCTGCAGCACAACAACCTCCGGCCGCTGATATCAACCAAGGACCTGTATGGTGAAGAGTCAGACATTAGTCAAGGGGCAAGAGTCGAGAGTCAAGAGTCAATATTATCCATCCAGACCTACTACGAGCAGCAGTGGCTCGGTCGTGGCATACCTATTAAATATATATGTTTCCAGCTGCCGCAGCAGGGCGAGCTCACCGAGCCCGACGTAGAGATAGAACTCGACTCCTACCGCAGCTACGCCCGTAGCAAGCGTTCCTCACTCGACAAAGCCAAATAGAATTGAAAATATGTCTCTCTATCCCCAACTAATCATAGACGCCCTCAAGCAAGTGAAATACCCGGGCACCGGCAAGTCCATCGTAGAGGCCGGAATGGTTGACGACAACATCCGCATCGACGGCATGCAAGTGTCGTTCAGCATTATCTTTCCCAAGAATCCCGACCCGTTCCGCAAGTCAGTGGTCAAGGCCGCCGAGGCAGCCATCCACACCTTCGCCGCCAAAGAGGCTGAGGTCACCATCACCGTCGATTATGTGAAGGTTCCCGAGAATCATGGTCAATCGTCAATGGTCAATGGTCAATTCCATAAAGTCATTGCCGTCTCCTCCGGCAAGGGCGGCGTAGGCAAGAGCACCGTGGCCGCCAACCTCGCCGTGGCCCTGGCCAAGCTCGGCTATCGTGTAGGACTGCTCGACGCCGACATCTTCGGTCCCTCCATCCCCACCATGTTCGACCTTGAGGACTACCAGCCCATGGGCGAGGTGGTGGGCGACCGCCAGCTCATTGTGCCGGCCGAGAAATATGGCGTCAAGATACTGTCCATCGGCTTCTTCGTCAAGCCTGAGCAGGCCACCGTATGGCGCGGCCCCATGGCCAGCAATGCCCTCAAGCAACTCATCACCGAGGCCAACTGGGGTGAGCTGGACTATTTCATCGTCGACACCCCTCCCGGCACCAGCGACATACACCTCACGCTCATGCAGACGCTCCACATCACGGGAGCCGTCATTGTCAGCACGCCGCAGAAGGTGGCTCTTGCCGATGCACGCAAGGGCGTCGATATGTATCAAAACGAAAAGGTCAACATTCCCATCCTCGGCCTTGTGGAGAATATGGCGTGGTTCACTCCTGCCGAGCTGCCCGACAACAAATACTACATCTTCGGTCGCGACGGAGTGAAGCGGCTGGCCGACAGTCTCGGCCTGCGTCTGCTCGGTCAGATTCCCCTCGTGCAGTCCGTCTGCGAGAGCGGCGACCATGGGCAGCCCGTCACGCTCGACCCTGCCACCCCCGTGGCGCAGGCCTTCCTCAGCCTCGCCTCAACACTTACGTATCTAATTAAATAGAAGTTAACGAAGTTATCGCTTCGCTCAGAAGTTACCGCAGCAATGCTGCTCAGAAGTTAACGAAGTTATCGCTTCGCTCAGAAGTTAACGCAGCCTACGGCTGCTAGAAGTTAACGAAGTTACTTCGCCATTGCGATGGACGTGGAGCCAATCATCTGGCCGTCCACGAAGACGAACATGCGATAGGTGCCCGCGGTGAGCATCTCGCTCACATTGACGTACATGGTCACGGGTGTCTCCTCGCCGTTATACTCCACCGTCTTCACGGCCGAGTAGCCGAGGCTGGTGCCCTCGTAGCTGAACGTGCCGCTCTGGTTCACCACATCGTTGGTAGGCTTGAGTATGCGCAGATAGACGCGCCTCTCGCCCGTCTTGGCCGTCACATTGCGTGAGATGCGGAACGAAGCCACGAACTTGGTGATATCCTTGGTCTTCTTGGCCAGCTTGCCCTTCTTGTTCTGCGGCTGCAGCGAGAGGCCGGTAGCGTCGAGCTGTGCGGCGATGGCCACCGTCTTGGTCAGCGATTGTTTCTCCTCGGTGAGTGTGGTAATCTGCGAGGTGGCAGTGGTGTATTGCTGCTTCACCATCGCGTTCTCGTCGCGCAGCGACTGGTTGAGCCTGTTGAGCGAGTCCACCTGAATGATATACGACTTGAGCACCTCCCTCACCGTTGCCAGCTCCTTCTTGAGTCGGGCTATCTCGGCAGCATCGTCGTTCTTCACCCTCTTCAGTTCGGCCAGCAGGGCATTGGCACGATTCTGCTCCTGCTCAATGCGGTGGAGCAGCGAGTCGTTCTTCACCGTGCGCTTCATCTCGTCATACTGCAGGGCGAACTGCGCATACTCGTTCTCCATCTCCTTCTTGTCCATCTCCGCCAGCTTGCGGAACTTCTCGTTGTTCTCTTTCTGCTCCTCCAGCTGCGAGGAGAGACTATATATAAAGTAGCCGGCCACGCCCAGCAACACCAGTGCCGCAGCACTCAGGAGTATAATCTTTACGGATTTCTTCATAGAAAAATTTTATTAAGTAGTTAAAGGTAGGTAGAAGTAGGTAGAGGTAGTTTGGTTATCTCCGCTGCAAAATTACTAAAAACTCCTTACTCCTTACTCCTTTTTATCTACTTTTATCTCCTTTTACCTACTTTTACCTCCCTTTACCTACTTTTATCTACTTTTATCTCCCTTTATCTCCTTTTTTCATTATTTTTGCAGAAGAAATGAATGTAAGGACCAATAGCATCAAGGCGTGGGTGCTGGCCGCGAGGCCCAAGACCCTCAGTGCGGCGCTGATACCCGTGATGGTGGCAGCCGCCCTTGCCAGCCATGCCCCGCAATGCAGCTGGGGCGCCCTCGTTGTCTGCGCCCTCTTCGCCTCCCTCATGCAGATAGCCGCCAACCTCATCAACGACCTGCTCGACTACCGCAAAGGCACTGACGGCGCCGACCGCCTCGGCCCCGAGCGAGCCTGTGCCCAGGGATGGATCACGCCCCGCGCCATGCGGTGGGGCATAACCGTAGTCCTCGCCCTCGCCCTCGCCTGCGGCAGCCTGATACTATGGCTCGGCCAGTGGTCAATCTTCAACGGTCAATGGTCAATGGTCAATGGTCAATGGATAATGATCGCTCTCGGCCTCGCCTGTGTGCTCTTTGCCTTCCTCTACACCAGCTGGCTCTCCTACGCGGGGCTGGGTGACCTGCTCGTGTTGGTGTTTTTCGGTCTCGTGCCCTGCTGCGGCACCTACCTCGCCGCCACCGGCACCCTCTGCGCCGATGCGTGGCTGGCGGGGCTCACCTGCGGAGTGCTCATCGACACCCTGCTGATTATCAACAACTACCGCGACCGCGACACCGACCGCCTCAGCGGCAAGCGCACCCTGATAGCCACCCTGGGCGAGCCCTTCGGCCGCTGGTTCTACCTCTCCTGCGGCATCGTGGCGTGGCTGCTCACCATCTTCTTGGAATTAGGAATTAGGAATGAGGAATTAGGAATTAATCATCAATCTTCAATCTTCAATTTTCAATTTTCAATCTTCACCCTACCTTATTTAATATTACACTTCCTAACCTGGCGCCAGATGGTGCGCATCCGTCAGGGTCGCGAGCTCAACCACATCCTGGGGCTCACCTCCCGCAACATGCTCGTCTTCGGAGTGCTGCTGACCATAGCGCTGGCGACTAAGTAATATGTAATATGTAAAATGTGAAATGTAAGATGTGAAATGTGAGATGTGAAATGTGAGAGGGGAAACTTTTGTTTGTTTGAGGCTGAGCGCCGTCAGCTTTAATTTCCACGAACTCAGCATTAAATTCTACAGAGTCGGCTTTAGTTGGTGACGAAGTCCGCGTTAGTTTGGATACACCTGCATAAATTGTGTTTGGGATTTCACGAGTGCAGCAACTTTTTCTGTTTTTCTTCGACATAAAAATACACTTTTTTGCTGCAATCTGTCCATTATGGGCACTTGCCTCCATTGCTTCCATACTTGCCTCCATAGCGCAAATCCCGATGAGCATTGATTTCCCAATGGATTATGGAAGCATGGAGGCAAAAAATCGAAAATAATTTTTTTTATGAGAGAATCGGTGATAAGTCGGTGCTCTTTTTACATAAGCCAGAGCTCCTGCTGCGAAACTCCGTGCTCTTTTCACGGAAGTCAGACCTCCGACAAACTATCTCCGATCTCGCGTCCACGAGAACGGCTTTAGTTCACACGAGAGCGGACTTAGTTTTCGTAAGAGTGGGGTTAGATTTTCTAAGAGTGGGGATAATTTTCACGAGAGTGCACCTTCTGCGCTCGGGGAGGCCTACCCCGACCCTATGTCTTTACAGCACGGTGAGCGATATGCGCTTCCCTAAACCTCCGAAGATACGGAACAGAGTGGACAGCTGCACATCGGCATGCCCGTTTTCTATCTTTGAGATATAGCTTTTCTTTGTGCCGATTCTTGCAGCCAGCTGTTCCTGCGTAAGGCCGGCCTTTCGACGTTGTTCCTTCAAACATTCGGCCAGGCAGAAAGCTTCGGCCTCAGCTTCAAAGGTCTCACGAGCCTCCATCCCCCGCTTGCCGTATTCGGCATCAAGCAGTTCGTCGAAGGTAGTACTCTCCATAATTGCTTTTTTCTTCTTTGCGTCCATAATTATGCCTCCTTACTTTTAAAATATTCTTTCTTAATTGCTTCTGCGCGCTTGATTTCCTTCTGCGGCGTCTTTTGTGTCTTCTTCTGGAAACCGTGAAAGAGCACCACCACTGCTCCTCCGTCCATACAGCAGAATATTCGATAGATGTTGCTATCCACTTCTACGCGGATTTCATAGATGCCGTCTGACCCTTCAATAATCCGAAAGAACTTCTTTGGAATGATACGCTGCGTCTCTACCAGCCTGAGCACAAAGTTGATTTTATTGCGTACAATCTCGTTTTGTGACACATAGAAGTCTTTGTAGTAGGACTTGAAGAGTTTTATAGTGCGGACTTTCTCCATGTTTAAATCATAATTCCGGGCGCAAAGTTAATCAATTCGTGAACAAGTGCCAAATATTTTTGCATAATCTTGTCGTAATTTTTCTCTAGAAGGGTTGAAAGTAGTCTATTGGGTGTAGATAGTAATCAAAAAAAATACCACTATCAGTACGCTCGCCTGTCCCTGTGTCTTACTTATATCTTACGTGTGCGCGATGCCGTCGGCGTATCATTAGTCCTGTCCCTCCGATTCTGAAAAGGGCGTGAACGCGCTCGCACTAAAATCTGACGCGCTCGCACTAAAATCTGACGCGCTCGCACTAAAATCTGACGCGGTCGCAGTTAAAATTGTGAGAGTGAGGGTGAGTAGCGTGCTACGCCTTTGTGTAGCGTTGTAAGTTGTGCGTTGTACAACGCGTTCTCTTTTTTTTTTGATTTTTGGAACCACTGTTTTTGCGTAACGCACTGATTATTAGCGTTTATTTTTTGAATAAAATTATTTATAATATAATATATACAAAGTATATATTATATTATAAATAATTCATATAGATTAGGTTGTGGAGTGGTGTATATCCCCCCTTTAGGTGCGTTGTACAACGCACAACGCACAACGGCACGAAAGTGGGAAGAGGTAAGAGGGAAGAGGCAGACTCCCTCGCTACGCGAGGAATACATATCTACTTCCCCAAAGGGGACCCCGTCACCCTCTAGGGGGGAAGAAAGGGAAAGCCCCTGAGCATAAAGCTTGGGGGCTTTGTTGATAGGCTATAGCCGAGCTAGCCTGGATAGCCGAACTAGCCGAGATAGGGGTTCTAGGAGGGGATAGAGAATAGAGAACACACCCCCTCGGCCTTTGGCCACTCCCCAAGACCCCCTCTAACTCCCCCTCTATGGGGAGGACTAGAGAATAGAGAACAGAGAATAGAGAACACACCCCCTCAGCTTTATATCACCCCGAGGACTCCGAGGAAGGCGGCGAGAAGGAGCACGGGAGCTACCCAGCGGAGGAGCCACCAGATGAGCTTGGCAGGGCCAGGACGAAGGGCATGCTCGTTGGTCACATCGTCGATGAACACGCTGCGCTTGACTACCCAGCCTACGAACAAGGCGATAAACACTCCGCTCAAGGGCATCATGATGGTGGTGCAGAAATAGTCGAGCAGGTCGAAGATGTTCTTACCGAAGAGCTGCACGTCACCCCAGAGTCCCATGCTCAACGAGCAGACGGTGCCCAGCAGCAGGCACACCACGGTGACCAACATGGCGGCGTAGCGGCGGCGTATGTGCCATGTCTCGTGGATATAGGCGGTGGGCACCTCGTAGAGCGAGATGGCGGAGGTGAGGGCGGCCAGCACGAGCAGGGCATAGAAGAGGATGCTTATCAGCGACGCCAGCATGGGCACTCCGCTGAAGGCCTCGCAGAAGGCTCCGGGCAATGCGATGAAGGCCAGCGACGGCCCCGACTGCGGGTCGATGCCGGCGGAGAAGACGGCGGGGAAGATGATGAGGCCCGACATGATGGCCACCATGGTGTCGATGATGCTGATATTGGCGGCTGAGCGTATGATGTTCACATCCTTGCCAAAGTAGGAGGCGTAGGTGCAGAGGCAGCCCATGCAGAGGCTCAACGAGAAGAAGGCCTGGGCGATGGCCAACAGCACCGAGCGCGTGGTCAGCTTGCTGAAATCGGGATGGAAGAGGAAGCTCAGTCCCTCCTGGGCACCCGGGGCGAAGAGGCTTAGCACCACCAGCACCACGAGGATGACGAACAGCGCCGGCATGAATATCTTGCTGAGCTTCTCTATGCCGCGACGCACTCCGGCGGTGATGGCGAAGTGGCACATCAGCACGAAGGCTGCCATATATATCAGCGGACTCCATGTGCTGCTGACAAAGGTGCCGAACAGGCTCTCGTAGCCGCTGGCATCGCCAGGGGTGAAGAGGGCACCAAGGGTGCCGTCGATGGAGAGGAACATATACTTCAGCACCCAGCCGGCCACCACGACATAGTAGCACAATATGAGGCTGCCGCCGAACGCTCCGATAAAGCCTATGTTGCTCCACAGGGGATGGCTGCTGAGCTTGCGGTAGGCATGGGCGGCGTTGGTGTGGGCATGGCGACCCACAAAGAACTCGGCCACCATCAGCGGCACGCCCAGCAAGGCGATGGCCAGGATATAGATAAGGATGAAGGCGGCTCCGCCGTTGTTGCCTGTCTCAACGGGGAAACGCCAGATATTGCCGAGGCCGACGGCACTGCCTGCCGCTGCCATGATGATGCCGAATTTGCTTCCGAAAGAAGCGCGCTCTGATTTCACAATTCTACTTTTATCTACTTTTATCTACTTCTATCTACTTCTACCTACTTTTCAAACAGTTTCGGTTTGTTGGCCCTGGCTTGCTCGAGGGAAGCCATGGCGGGACGCTCGGCGGTGTTGTACTCATCGACCAGCGCCTGCTGCTCGCTGCGCAGCGAGGCGATATACTGTCCGCGACTGGTGGGACTGAGCAGCTGTGCTGCGAGGATGGAGTTTTGCGACGCATCTTTCACCCAGATGACGGGACCGCCATAGAGCGGCGCTATCTTGAGGGCAGTATGCAACGCACTGGTGGTGGCACCGCCTATCATGAGGGGAGCGGCCACTCCTGCCTCGCGTAGTGCGTCGGCCGTGTGGCACATCTCGGTCAGGCTGGGTGTGATGAGTCCGCTGAGTCCTATGATGTCGGGCTTGTACTTGATGGCCGCCTCCACTATCTGCTCTGCCGGCACCATGACGCCGAGGTCTATCACCTTGTAGTTGTTGCAGGCCATGACGACGCTGACGATGTTCTTGCCTATGTCGTGGACATCGCCCTTGACGGTGGCCAACAGCACTGTGCCAGCGGTGGCCGACTGCTCCCTACCCTGCTCTATGTAGGGCTGGAGTATCTCGACGGCACGCTTCATGGTGCGGGCCGTCTTGACCACCTGCGGCAGAAACATACGCCCATCGGCAAAGAGGTGTCCCACGGTTGTCATGCCCTGCATCAGCGGCCCCTCGATGATGCTTACGGCAGAGGGATACTCGTTGATGGCCTCGGCAAGGTCTGCCTCCAGATTGGAGGGGTCGCCTTTCACCAGGGCGTGGACGAGGCGGTCCGTTAAAGTTCGAGAGTTTGAAAGTTCAAGAGTTCGAGAGTTCGACTCTGGAACCTTACCACACACCCCCTCCCGGCACTCCCACTCCTCAGTCGCAAGCGACAGCCCCCCTCCGGCAGGGGGGCAATCCACTCCCCCTAGCTTAGGGGCAGAATTATTATCTCTAGACTCTTGGCTTCGCTGGGCATAGTCTATGAGGCGCTCGGCGGCATCAGGGCGGCGGCAGAGTATCACATCCTCCAGCAGGGTGCGGAGGTCGTCGGGTATGTCGTCGTAGATGACCGATGTGGCGGGGTTGACGATGCCCATGTCCATGCCGGCCTGTATGGCGTGGTAGAGGAACACGGCGTGCATTGCCTCGCGCAGGTAGTTGTTGCCACGGAAGGCGAACGACAGATTGCTCACTCCGCCGCTGACATGACTGCCCTTGAGGTTTTGGCGTATCCACTGGGTGGCGCGGATAAAGTCGAGGGCATAACGGTCGTGCTCGGGGATGCCGGTAGCGATGGAGAGTATATTGGGGTCGAAGATGATGTCGGCTGGGTTGTAGCCCGCCTTGTCCACCAGCAGGTCGTAAGCACGGCGGCATACCTCTATCTTGCGCTCATAGGTGGTGGCTTGTCCCTGCTCGTCGAAGGCCATGACTATGACGGCGGCTCCGAGGCGGCGCACCTCACGGGCACGCTGCAGAAAGACCTCCTCGCCCTCCTTGAGGGAGATGGAGTTGACTATCGACTTGCCCTGTATGCACTTGAGGCTCTGCTCTATCACGTCAAAGCGCGAGGAGTCGATCATGAGCGGCACACGCGCTATATCGGGGTCGGAGGCAATGAGGCGCAGGAAGGTGGTCATCTCGGCCATCGTGTCGAGCATGCCGTCGTCCATATTGATGTCGAGCACCATAGCACCATCCTCCACCTGTCGGCGAGCGATGGCCAGCGCCTCGTCGTAGTTGTGCTCGCTGATGAGTCGCAGAAACTTGCGGCTACCTGCCACGTTGCAACGCTCACCCACATTGATGAAGTTCACCTCGGGAGTGGCCTCCAGCAGCTCAAGACCGGAGAGGATGAGAGTTCCAAAGTTCGAGAGTTCCAGAGTTCCAAAGTTCGGAAGTTGGCGAGGGCGCTTGGGATATCGAGCATTGCTATTCGCTGTTCTCTGTTCTCTATTCGCTGTTCTCTGTTCTCTATTTTCATATATGATTTTCTGGTACTCTGCTATGAAGGCGTCGGTGGTGCCGCAGCAGCCGCCGATGATGTTGACGAGGCCGCGGTCCACAAACTCGCGCATCTGTTCGCGCATATCCTCCGGTGTCACATCGTAGGTGCCGAGGGCATTGGGCAGGCCGGCATTGGGGTGCACAGTAATATAATAAGGTGCTTTGACTGCCAGCTCCTCAAGGAAGGGCTTTATCTCCTTTGGCCCGAAGGAGCAGTTGAGGCCTACGGAGAAGATATTGGCATGGCTCACCGACGCCAGGAAAGCGTCGAGCCTCTGTCCGCTGAGTGTGCGCCCGCCCTTGTCGCTGACGGTGAGCGAGAGCATCAGTGGCACCTCCTTGCCCAAGCGCTCCATGGTCTGCTCGGCGGCATAGATGGCTGCCTTGGCATTGAGGGTGTCGAAGATGGTCTCTATCAGCAGGGCGTCGATGCCCTCCGTCAGCAGAGCCTCCATCTGTTCGGTGTATGCCTCCACCAGCTCGTCGAAGGTGATATCGCGTGCTGCGGGGTCATTCACATCGGGCGACATCGACGCTGTCTTGTTGGTAGGCCCCACGGTAGCCACCACAAAGCGCGGCCACTGGGGATTGCGCTGCGTGTATTCGTCAGTCAAGCTGCGAGCCAGCCTCACCGCAGCGCGGTTGATATCCTTGACCAGGTGTTGGCAGTGGTAGTCGGCCATCGAGATGCGCTGGGCGGAGAAGGTGTTGGCAGTGATGATGTCGGCACCAGCCTCCAGGTAGCGGCGGTGGATGTCGCTAATCACATCTGGGCGCGTGAGGCACAGTAGGTCGTTGTTGCCTTTCTGCAGACATGCGGCATCCCTCATGAGGTCGCCTCTGAAGTCGTCCTCACTCAGGTTGTAGCTCTGTATCATAGTGCCCATGGCACCGTCGAGCACAAGAATCCGCTGCTTAATCGCTTCCTGCAAGATCATTCTCCTTCAATTATTCAATTTTTCAATTCTAATACTTGTAATTCTTCGTCGCCCTATCCATCTCGCGTCGGTCGTCGCGGTCCTTCATCGTGTTGCGCTTGTCGTACATCTTCTTGCCGCGGGCAAGGGCTATCTCCAACTTGGCACGTCCCTGCTCGTTGACATAGAGCTGCAGCGGCACAATGGTGACACCGGGGTTCTTCAGCTGCTGCTCCAGGCGTATAATCTCGCGGCGGTTGAGCAACAGCTTGCGGTCGCGGCGAGTGCGGTGGTTGTTGAAGGAGCCATAGAAATACTCGGCCACATACATATTCTTCACCCACACCTCGCGGCCATGCACATAGCAATAGCTGTCCACCAGCGATGCCTTGCTCTGGCGTATGGACTTTATCTCTGTGCCAGTGAGCACAATGCCCGCCGTGTAGCGCGACAGGAAGAAATAATCAAACTCCGCCTTGCGGTTCTTGATTATCACACTTGCCTTTATGTTGTCTTTCTTTTTTGACACTGTTTTTTGCTTCGCTCGACGATAGTCAAGCTTATTTACGATTTTACTATTTAGTTACTATTTAGTTATTTGGCTATTCTGTCACCCCTTCGGGGTTATGTTTTGTTTGTGTCCGTACCGGGGGTTGCACCCCCGTCTGTTATCTGTCGTGCCTACGGCACTTAACTCCTAAATGTGTTTTCTATGTTTTTCCGATGAGATAATCGCGACAGAAATCTTTTTTTAGTTTTTGCCAATGAGATGATAGCGACCTGTCGCTTCATGATGATTAGGAAAAAGAGGGAAAGCTTGCTTTCAGTCTTTTGAGTAAGCATTATGAGGAAGGTGCGCAGCACCATCATCTCATTGGTGTTTTCTCGGTTTTTGTTTAATCTCTGTGATATCTGTGTGAGTATTCGGTTTTTGTTTTCTTATTTTTTGTCTCCGCGCAGCGGAGATTTTTCCTTATTTTTGTTTAAGCTATTAAACCAATGGAGGCAAATTTTCTCTGTTATTTCAGGCTCCGCCTCCACAAACCAATCGTCGTAGGCATCCCACTCGGGGTGCTGCTCGTAGAGCGCCATAAACTCCTCGTCCGTCTCCGTGGGCTGCTCCAGCACAGAGCGTGTCTGCTCATATACGGCGCGGGCATCGTAGAGCCACTTCGAGAAGTCCTTCAGTCCCCACAGGCGCATAGCCTTGGCGAAGGGGTTGAGGAAGATGAAGGGGCCGTAGCCGTTTTGTATCAGCTGCACGAAGCCGCCCTCCAACAGTTCCTCGCGGAGGATGGAGTATGCCAGCAGCGTCGTCTCGTCAGCCGAGAGGCGCGACATAGTCTCAGCAGTAAGCTCGCCGCCAAGGCGTTGCCACAACGGTGCTATCAGTTCGTCTATCTTGTTGTTGTCTGCGGCCATCGTAGCTACGGGTTTTTGTTGTTTTAGCTGCAAAAGTAGTAAAAAATTAGGAGTAAGGAGTAGAGGAGTAAGGAGAAAAGATTGTTTTTGGGTTGTCAATCCTCACTTTTCAAATAAAAATCCGTATTTTTGCAGTTAAATTGAAAAACAGACGATGCAACTCAAGAATACCAAGTTCACCGAACTCATGCAGCGCCGCATCTGCAATGTGCTCATCGTGGCTAATCCCTACGATGCGTTTATGCTGGAGGACGACGGCCGTGTGGATGAGAAAATCTTCCAGGAGTACGCCCGCCTCGGACTGTCCTTCCCGCCCCGCTTCATACAGGTCAGCACCGAGCAGGAGGCCGAGACTCACCTCGCCAACGGCGAGATAGACCTCGTGATATGCATGCCGTCGCGCACAGCTGGCGACGACAACGATGTCTTCGACATGGCGCGCAACATCAAGACGCGCTACAAAGCCATACCTATGGTGGTGCTCACCCCGTTCAGCCACGGCATCACAGCCCGCATGCAGGACATCGACCTCAGCATCTTCGAGTATGTGTTCTGCTGGCTGGGCAACACCGACCTGCTCATCACCATCATCAAGCTCATCGAGGACCGCATGAACCTGGAGCACGACATCAGCGCCGGTGTGCAGATGATTATGCTGGTGGAGGACAATATACGCTTCTACTCGTCAATACTCCCCTCGCTCTACAAGTTTGTGCTCCACCAGAGTCTGGAGTTCGCCACCGAGGCCCTCAACACCTCGCTCGAGAAACTGCGCATGAGGGGTCGCCCCAAGATAGTGCTGGCGCGCAACTACGACGAGGCATGGGACATCTACAGCCGCTTCTCCAACAATGCCCTCGGCATCATCAGCGACTGCAAATTCCCGCTGCATCCCGTGAAGGGTGCCAATCCGAGCGACGACGAGAAAGACGAGCAGGCAGGCTTCAAGCTGTGCCAAGCCATCAGGGCCAACGATCCCTACATCCCACTCATCATCGAGAGCTCAGAGATTGGCAATCGCGACAAGGCATGGGAGCTGGGCTACCACTTCATCGACAAGAACTCGAAGAAGATGGAGCAGGACCTCCGCGATGTGCTGAGGATGTACTTCGGCTTCGGCGACTTTGTGTTCCGCGACCCCAAGACGCATGAGGAGGTGCTGCGTGTGCGCAACCTTCGCGACCTGCAGAATCATATCATGACTGTGCCCAAGGAGTCCTTCCTCTGGCATATCAGGCGCAACAATGTGAGCCGATGGCTCAGCTCGAGGGCACTGTTTGGACTCTCCGACATCGTGAAGGCCATGTCGCTCAAATCGGTGCAGGAGCTCGATGCTCACCGCCGCCTCATCTTTGAAGCTATCGTGGCATATCGCCAGATGAAAAACAAGGGCGTGGTGGCTGTCTTTCAGCAGGACCGCTTCGACCAATACAGCAACTTCGCCCGCATCGGCGAGGGCTCACTGGGAGGCAAGGGCCGCGGTCTCGCCTTCCTCGACCATATCATGCAGAAGCACACCGAGATAAACAGCGTGGCACCGGTGATGATTCCCAAGACGGTGGTGCTGTGTACGGATGTGTTTGACGACTTCATGGACAGCAACAACCTCTACCAGGCTGCTCTCAGCGACGACTACTCTGACCAGCAGCTGCTCGACCGCTTCGTCAGCTGTCCACTGCCCCAGCATCTGCTCAACGACCTCAAGGTATTCCTACAGGTGGTGAAAGACCCCATCGCCGTGCGCTCCTCCTCACTGCTGGAGGATGCCCACTACCAGCCGTTCGCCGGAGTGTATTCCACCTATATGATTCCCTCCGTGGAGAGCCTGGACGACCGTCTGCACCTCTTGGCCTCGGCCATCAAGTCGGTGTATGCCTCCGTCTATTTCAAAGCCAGCAAAGACTATATGACCGCCACACAGAATGTCATCGACCAAGAAAAGATGGCGGTCATCCTGCAAGTGGTGGTAGGCGAAAAGCATGGCGACCGCTTCTATCCCGTCATCAGCGGCGTGGCACGCAGCATCAACTACTACCCCATTGGCGAGGAGAAGCCCGAGGAGGGCACCGTCTCGCTCGCCTTCGGACTGGGCAAATATATCGTTGACGGCGGAGTGGCCCTGCGCGTCAGTCCCGCACGCCCCGGCCACATAATGCAGATGAGCGACATAGATATGGCACTGCGCGATACCCAGACGCACTTCCTCGCTCTCGACATGAGCAGCACCGACCTACAGTTCCGCACCGACGAGGGATTCAATCTCAAGCGACTCCCCATCAAGGACGCTGAACAGGACGACACACTGCGCTACGTCTGCTCCACCTACATGCCGCAAGACCAGCAGATTTACGACGGCTACTACGAGGGGCGCAACCGCAAGATTATCTCCTTCAGCGGCGTACTGCAGAATGGTGTGTTCCCACTGCCGGAGGTGATGCAGCGGGTGCTCCGCTATGGCTCCGAGGCCATGCGACGCCCCGTCGAGATAGAGTTTGCCGTCAATCTGCACGCTGACCGCACCGGCGAGTTCTATCTCTTGCAGATACGCCCCATGGTGGACAACCGCATGAGCATCGGCACCGACCTGGCCACCATACCCGACAGCGACTGCCTGCTGCGCTCCAACAATGCCATTGGCCATGATGTGAGCAACGATATCTGCGACATCATCTACGTCAAGACCGCCGACTACAACCCACAGGACAATCCTCGCATAGCCGACGAGATAAGCGAGATCAACACCAAGCTACTCGCCGAGGAACGCCACTGCATATATATCGGTCCCGGACGCTGGGGCAGCAGCGACCCCTGGCTCGGCATACCGGTGAAGTGGCCTAATATCTCCGCCGCACGCGTCATCGTAGAAGCAGGACTCGGCAACTATCAGGTTGACCCCTCGCAGGGCACCCACTTCTTCCAAAACCTCACCTCGCTCGGAGTGAGCTACCTCACCATCAACGCCTTCAAGGGCGAGGGGCTCTATGATGAAGATACCCTCAACGCCCTCCCGGCACTGACGGAGACACCCCACCTGCGCCATGTACGCCTCGACAAGCCCCTCACCATAATGGTTGACGGACTCCACCGACAGGCGGTAGTCATGAAGAGAGATGTATGATGTAAAGTGCCGAAGGCACGACAGATAACAGACGGGGGTGCAACCCCCGGTACGGAGTTCCCCCAAAATTCTCCCCCTAAGCTAGCGGGGTCCCCTCTGGGGAAAATAGATTTGGAAAGACCAGCTAAGCTGGTGGCCAAAGGCCGAGGGGGGGTGTAATAAAGATGTAAAATGTGAATAGTTACTGATGAAAGCCATGATCTTTGCTGCCGGACTCGGCACACGACTCGCCCCGCTCACCAACGACCGTCCCAAGGCATTGGTGCAACTGCGGGGGAAGAGCCTACTGTGGCATGTGGCCGAACGGCTTGCCAGCGAGGGATTCCGCGACCTCACGGTCAATGTCCACCACTTCGCGCAGCAGATAAAAGACTATATTCAGGGCGGGCCCTTTGCCGAATGGGCCGCCGCTAACCATCTGCACTTCAGCATCAGCGACGAGAGTGACCAGCTGCTCGACACTGGCGGCGGACTGCGCAAGGCCGCCACGCTGCTCTTCGCCCATGATGATGCTCCCGTGCTCATCCACAATGTCGATATCATCAGCAATGCACGGCTTGACGAACTATACCACTCAATAGGCGGAGCCGATGCCCTATTGCTGGTCAGTGAGCGGCAGACAAGCCGCTACCTGCTCTTCGACCATGACATGCGACTCGTGGGATGGCAGAACATCAAGACTGGCGAAGTGCGCACACCCTACCCCGACCTGCACCCCGACCACTGCCAACGGCTCGCCTTCTCCGGCATCCACGTCGTCAGCAAAGACCTCATCGACCGCATGTCCGACTGGCCTCCCATATTCAGCATCATCGACTTCTACATCGCCAACTGCCGCACCCTCGATATCCGCGGCTACATACAGCCCGACCTCACCCTCACCGACATCGGCAAGATAGAGGTACTTGAGGCGCTGAACATTGAAAATTGAAGATTGAAGATTGAAAAATATAAACTCACACAGAAAGCACAGATTTCACAGAAATTAAACAAAAACCTGAAAAACACATTTAGGAGTTAAGTGCCGTAGGCACGACAGATAACAGACGGGGGTATAACCCCCGGTAAGGACACAAACAAAACATAACCCCGAAGGGGTGTCAGATAACAGACGGGGGTATAACCCCCGGTAAGGACACAAACAAAACATAACCCCGAAGGGGTGTCAGATAACAGACGGGGGTATAACCCCCGGTACGGACACAAACAAAACATAACCCCGAAGGGGTGTCAGATAACAGACGGGGGTACAACCCCCGGTAAGGACACAAACGAAACATAACCCCGAAGGGGTGTCAGATAACAGGCAGGTGGTGAAGTTTCCAAAGGAAACAAACCCCTGCAATAGACGTTAGACAAAAATAACCCCGAAGGGGTGACAGAATAGCTAAATAATTAAATAGTAAATAAATCGTAAATTAGTCAAATGCTTAGCCTGATAATCCCCGTCCACAACCGCAAGGAACTGTTGCCGCGCCTCTTCCAGAGCATACGCAACATAAAGGGATGCCAGATAGAGCTTTTACTCGTCGACAACAATAGCGATGCCGACACCCGCGCCATGCTCCAGACCTTTGTGGACGAAACCAACAGCGATGCAGGCAATATCAGCGCCACGCTGCTCACCGAGACCAAGCACGGCGCTGCAGCTGCACGCAATCGGGGACTCGACGCTGCCACCGGCGAGTATATCTATTTCTTTGACTCCGACGACGAAATAAGCCCCGACATGCTGGCCAAGGCAGAGGCACTCGCCAGCCGGCAGGATGTCGATGCCGTGGCATTGCAGGTTAACTATATCAGTCCCGAGGGCAAGATAACGCCGCGCCACATAGTGCGCACCGCCGACCCGCGCTATCAGATAGTAGCCAACAACTTCGCCACCGTCTCGCTCTTCCTGCGCCGCGAGTTTGCCGTGGCTCATGCACGCTGGAACGAGGACCTCCGCTACTGGATAGACTTCGAGTGGGCGTTTCGCATCCTCCTCGCCCAGCCCACCGTGGCATGGCTCGACGGCACATACCACAGAATTCACACGCACGGCAACAGCATCACCGGCACACGCTTCGCCGACCGCGTAGAGAGAATACTCGCTACGCATGGAGCGATAGAAAAGGACATCGTACAGTTCGAGAGTTCTAAGGCCAAAGTTCGACTACTACGTTCTCTCAACAGCCGCAAAGCTCTCTACGCCGGACATGTACGCCATGAGGGCAACCGCCAAGGGGCACACCTTATATATAATAGTATAGACCTCACCGTACGCACCCTCCTCGACCGACTGCGCCTACCCCTCCTCTATCGGCTCAGCGCATGGGGAGTGCCAGGCCTCTGGCGACTCGCACTTTAGAATCCATTTTTTGTAATGTTCGTATTAAAAAAGCGGCAGAAAACTTTCTTTCTGTCGTTTTATGTTATATTTTTCCTAATCCTCCTTACTCCTAATTCCTAATTTCTAATTCCTCATTCCTAATTATATTGTAATTTTGCAACAGACAAGAACTTTATTTTTATAACCTTCCACATTATGAACGCACAAAAAGTATTAGACGATCTGAGACAGAGATTTCCCGGCGAACCCGAGTATCACCAGGCTGTGGAAGAAGTACTCTCCACTATTGAAGAGGAATACAATAAACATCCTGAGTTTGACAAGGCCAATCTCATTGAGCGACTCTGCATCCCCGACCGCATCTACACCTTCCGCGTAAGCTGGCAGGACGACAGCGGCAACATTCAGACCAACATGGGCTACCGCGTGCAGCACAACAATGCCATCGGCCCCTACAAGGGCGGCATACGCTTCCACGCCTCCGTCAACCTCGGCATCCTTAAGTTCCTCGCCTTTGAGCAGACCTTCAAGAACTCCCTCACCACTCTGCCCATGGGTGGTGCCAAGGGCGGCAGCGACTTCTCGCCCCGCGGCAAGAGCAATGCCGAGGTGATGCGCTTCTGCCAGGCCTTCATGCTTGAGCTCACCCGCAACATTGGTCCCGACGTTGACGTGCCCGCAGGCGACATCGGTGTTGGAGGTCGCGAGGTGGGCTACATGTTTGGTATGTACAAGAAGCTCACCCGCGAGTTCAGCGGCGTGCTCACCGGCAAGGGCCGCGAGTTTGGAGGCTCCCTTATCCGCCCTGAGGCTACGGGCTACGGCAATGTCTATTTCCTACAGGAGATGCTCAAGACCAAGGGCGACAGCGTAGAGGGCAAGACGGTGCTCATCAGCGGTGCAGGCAATGTGGCACAATACACGGCGGAGAAGGTGCTGCAGCTCGGCGGCAAGGTCCTCACCATGAGCGATAGCGACGGCTACATCTACGACCCCGACGGCATCGACCGCGCCAAGCTCGACTACATCATGGAGCTCAAGAATATCTACCGTGGCCGCATCCGCGAGTATATCGACCACTACCCCACCGCCAAGTATGTGGCCGGTCAGAAGCCCTGGAACGAGAAGGCCGACATCGCCCTTCCCTCCGCCACTCAAAATGAGATAAGCGAGGAGGCTGCACAGGCACTCGTCAACAATGGTGTCATCGCCGTCAGCGAAGGCGCCAACATGCCCTCCACCCCCGGAGCCATCCGCGTCTTCCAGCGTGCCAAGATCCTCTACGCTCCAGGCAAGGCTGCCAATGCAGGCGGCGTGAGCGTCAGCGGCCTTGAGATGAGCCAGAACTCCGAGCGTCTCTCCTGGACTGCCGAAGAAGTTGACCGTCGTCTCCACATCATCATGGAGGACATCCATGCCAACTGCCTCAAATACGGCACCGAGGCCGATGGCTACGTCAACTATGTGAAGGGCGCCAACATAGCCGGTTTCATCAAAGTGGCCAAGGCCATGATGGCTCAGGGCATTGTTTAGTATTAGTATTGTTCGTAGCTGTTGAGCTTGTTACGATAGTACTGCTCCACGTCCGACCACTTATAGTAAGGGAAGCGGTCGGTCTTGAGGTCAGCGATAGTCACCTCCTTCTCGTTGAGCAGAGCCTTTACCAGCAGCGGGCCGCGACCTTTCTTGTGGCGGTAGAATATGAGTTGCACATTGCCGGCCATCGGGAAGATGTTGTAGTTGCGGAAATGCTCGTGCAGTGTCTCGAAGTCCTTGGTGCTGATCTTTGCTCCCGCCTCGCCAAGCTCCATCAGGCAAGCGAGGGGGAGCACACACACCTCGTGGCCGAAGCGCATGGTGGCTCCGTGGTAGTTACGGTTGTTGACGATGGTGTCAGCAGTGTTGAGAATGTTCCGCAGCAGATTGTACTGCGAGAAGGGAGCCTCGGGATTCTCCACCGACGCGCCGTAGCTGCAGTACCATGAGATATTGTCATACTTCCACATATCAAATATCTCTTCCTTTGTGAAGATGTACCATAGGTCAGTGCCCGTGTAGTCGTGGCTCTGCATACCGCGTGCCACATTAAAAATATACCACATAAGGTCTTTGCGGCTACCCAGACTATCGCGCACAAACTGCTGGTCGTTGAAGAGATACTGCATAAGGCGTTCAGGTTTGAAGAGCTTGCCATACCATTCGTTCTCCACACTGCTGAGGTTCTGCTGTATCTTCTCCATCTTAGGAGTTGCCCCCTGATTGAGATAATACTGCAGGCTGTCGCTCGTATCGTTGTGGAAGCGGGCTTTAGGATTTGCTGCCGCCAGCTCCTCGCACTCAGCAATCATACTGATGATACAGCGCCTCACTACCGTACTGCGGGCGTCTATCTGTGTGTTCTTGGCCTTGAACACCTCCGGGAAGTTTTCAGCCAACCGCCTGCCTATACCATGGTGCTGGCGTTCGCCCACCGTGGTCAGGTCACCGCATCGCTTGATGCTGGTGGACTGTATGTACTCCAGACGGCGCAACACCTCCTGCCCTTCGGGGGTGAGTTTGCCATACTTGTCTGCCTTGCGCAGCCTGTCAACAGGATAGGCGTACTCCCCGCTGCCGCACAGCCAGCGTGAGCCGTGACGGGCATAGTGGCTGACATAGAAAGGCTCGTAGCCCTTAGGCTTGGGAGTCAGCTTCCATGTCGGTGTGCGGTAGGCAACATAATTACTGCCCGACAGATTCGGGTTGTCATAGATTTCCTGCTGAGGGCTTTGCGCATACAACAGCACAGGAAGCAATGAAAAAACTAAAATAATTCTTTTCATCGTTTATTGTTTTACGGTTATTATTTTCCTAACTCAATCACCTCAAGGTCCTTTATGTCCGCCCCGTCGATAGTGAAGCGGACGAGAGTGCGCACACTCTGCCACCCCTGCAGTCCCGCTGCACCGGGATTGATATGAAGCAGCTGCAGCCGCTCGTCATACTGCACCTTGAGAATATGGCTGTGGCCGGAGATGAACAGAGCGGGAGCGGGGTTCAGATACGGCAACACGCTGCGGTCGTAGTGCCCGGGGTAGCCCCCTATATGCTTCATCAGCACCTCCACCTCTTCGCAGCGCCAGCGCAGCACCTCGGGATAGAGTCTACGCAGGTCACCGCCGTCACAGTTGCCGCACACAGCACGCAGCGGCTTCAGCTCCGCAAACCGCTGCGCATGCTCGTAGCTGCACATATCCCCCGCGTGCCACACCTCGTCACACGGCGCGATATACTCCGCAAAACGCGCGTCCCAATACCCATGGGTGTCCGACAGTAGTAGAATCCGTTTCAATGTTCAATCTTCAATAGAATATCGCGAGAGCCTTGTCAGTGGTCGCGCCGTCTCGAAAGAGCAAGGATGCTCTTTAGGCGCGGGCTGACGTTAAAAGGCTCGAGAGCGAAGCGGCAATGCTCAATTATTTTTAAGTAGTTATCGCTTCGCTCGACGACTTCTTTAACTTCTTTAACTTCTTTAACTTCTAGCTTGCGTAGCAAGCGTTAACTTCTTTAACTTCTTTAACTTCTAGCTTGCGTAGCAAGCGTTAACTTCTTTAACTTCTTTAACTTCTAGCTTGCGTAGCAAGCGTTAACTTCTTTAACTTCTTTAACTTCTAGCTTGCGTAG
>JAFTAJ010000037.1 GCA_017458585.1 Bacteroidaceae bacterium | reverse complement strand
AGCCTCGTCGGCAAAGCCGAACTCGGCGTTCATACCCTTGTAGTCATACCAGTCGTAGCCGTCGTACGGAGTGCTGGCATCCCAAGTCTGGCTTGCATAGTCAACATGCTTCCAGTAAGCATTCTTGGGGAATGACTTGAGAACGAAGGTCGGATTCTCGTCAACAGTTGATGTTCCGGCTTCGAGAGTCCAGATATACTCGGGAGCATATACATAGTTGTCCTTTGCAAAGGCAGGAGCATTCACGCCCTTGTCTTCGCCTGCATAGAGATAGAAGTCGTTGTAGGCGTTCTTGATGATGTAGCTCTTGCCTGCCTCAGGAGCAGAAGGATTAGCTGCTATCTCCCAGTAGAGAGCCTTAGGATTAAGCTCTTCCTCTGCGATAGTCAGGAGGTTCTCAGCATTTCTCAGCATTTCATCATACTCGTCAGCAGTAGTGACGATGTCATAAGGATAAGCGTTGATAGCTGCGGTAACCTGTGCAGCAGCCTCAGTAATGGCAGCCTTAACCTCGTCGGAGAGCTGTGACTCGGCAGCAGTGTACTCTGCTACGCGGGCAGCCATGCTGGTGGCGAAGTCGTTGAGACGTGTGAAGGAAACTTCCTTCGCTGCATCGGCGGCCTGGGCAGCCTCGATAAGAGGAGCAGCATCATTCGGGCTAACGGGAATCAGCTCCCAAGCGTTGTAACCCTCGTTGGCACCGCTCACATTGTCGCTGATGGTTGTCCAACCATAAACGCTGCCGGTCTCCGAAGTGTTGCGGATTACGCGGCTGACGCTGGTGTCGGTCTCGTCGGCAACGAAGAACTGGCCTACGCCGTAGGGCTTGAACAGCTGGGCGTTGACTGCATCAGGAGTACAGGTCGTAATCTCACCGTACCAGCTGTCGCCGTCACCAGTGTTGAGGTAGTAACCGTTAACTGCGTTCTGTGCATAGAAGCCGTTCTCAACACCTTCCTTAGCGGTCAGCTTGAAGATGAAGTGAGCGTTGGCGGCGTCGAACTTGGTGTGATATACGGTGGCGAGACCGCTGTCACGAAGCTTCTTGGGAGCGGTGTACATAGCGGCGGGAACACCGAACGTATTCTGATATGTCACGCCCTTGCTTACGATGTAGTAGTAACCACCGTCCTCGATGGGCACAACATCGCTGTTGGCTGTCATGTAGGCCTGGTTGAGGGCCGTGATGGCAGTCATCTTTGTCTCCAGCGGAGATGCAAGACCGAGGTCATCGGCAGCTGCAAAAGCGGCATTGAATGCGTCAACATTCTCCTGCTTAGCATAACCGGGCTGATCCTTTACCTCGAAGGTCTTGTCCTTGTACTCAGCTACTGCGTCAATCAGAGCGTTGTTAACCACCTGCTCAAGGTCGGCCTCATTAACGGTCTCAAGACGCCATGACCACTCGCCGTGAGCTTCGCCATAGCTGCCGTAGCCCCATACGCGACTCGGTCCATCCTTATCACCGCCCGGGTTGCCCTGCGGGCAGAGAGCCTCGGAACCTGCCTTCAGATAGAAGGAGCCGGTGCCGGGATAAGCACGGAAGACAACGGGTGTCTCAGGTGTCTCGGTGGAGGGGAAGTCACCGCACCAACCGGTGGCAGCTCCTACATACAGACCTGTGGTAAGGTTGTAGAGGTAGAACTCGTTCTCATTGTCAGCTGCGATAGCCTTGAAGACAAACTTCAGATCCTCGCTGCTGTACTTGCCCCAGTAGAGGTTCGTGTTGTCGGTGTTCACATAGATTGCCTTCGGCTCCTTGCCAAGGTCGGCAATGTTGTGGTTGTCGTTGTAGATGACATAGTAGTTGCCGTCAACAACGGGGTTGGGCACCAGAGCTGCATCGTAAGCACCTGCCAGGTTATCGATAGCGAGACGAAGTTCTCTGTCAGAAACAGTTGCGGGATCAACAGCTTCGAGAGCTGCCTTGGCCTCGTTGTAGCCAGTGAAGTTTTCCCTGTTGAAGAAGCCAGGCTCGGTACCGAACTGATCATCGGTAAGATTAAGAGCGTACTCAGCAAGTGCATACTGAATAGCCTTGGCATTATCAGTACCCGGAGTAGCCTCATAGAAGAACCATGCTACTTCCTCTTGCCACGGCTCAAGGGTAGCATCGCTGCCCTGGTGACCGAGCTTGAACCACTTCTCCATAATAGGCTCAACGGCAGTGAGGACGAAGCTTCCGTCAACAGCATTGTCGCCTACAGAAGAGTTGGTGTTAGAACCAGTGGTCGGAGCCAGAATCAAGAACTGCTGAGCATTGTCAACAGCGCCGAACTCGGCGTTCATGCCGATATAGCCATACCAGTCATAGCCGTCGTACGGAGTGGACTCGTCCCAAGTCTGAGCGCCATAGTTGACATACTGCCAGTAGCCATTCTCGCCTTCAGACTTAACAACATATGTATCGGCAGCTGCGCCATTCTCGATGGTCCAGATTGCGCCTGCATTGGCAACAGACTGGCCTTCTGCAAATACATTGTCGGTTGTACCGGTGCCGGTTACAAGATAGATGTCTGAGTAAGCGTTCTTGAGTACATAGCTCTTACCAGCCTCAACTGCGGTAGCAGGAGTAGCGGCAACCTCCCAGTAGCTGGCAGCAGTCATTGACTCATTGAGTGCAGCGACAGCAGCCTTGAGGGCTACAGCGTCTTCGTATGTAGCAGTGTTGCTAGTAATCTTCTCCTGTGCATCAGCGATGAGAGCCTCGAGCTTAGCCTTAGCCTCGCCAGTCACACCACCGAGCTGTGCGGAAGTTGCCTTGTAGAGCTGGAACTCACTGAGGGCGAAGTGGTCGTTATGGCCAGTACGTCCGCTGATAGAACCATAGGAAGAGAAGCGTACATACTTGTACGGATTGCTCAGGTGAATTGCCGGAGCAGAGTAAAGAGTGTTCTCTACAACAGCGTCGGCATCAGTAACGAGTTCATTGATATAAGTCCAAGTCTGTCCATCGTTGGATGCTGTGATGGTCCAAGCCTTAGGCATATCATCCTTATAGTAACCACCTGCACGCGGACCCATGGTCATATAGATGTCCTTGGTCTCCTTGCCAGTGAGGTCAACCTGCAGATAAGCATAACCATCGCTTGTGTAGTTAGGCCATGTCTCGGTGGTCTCGCCAAGTGCTCCATTAACGAGAGTCGTGAGATTCAGCGACGAAGCGTTGGTTGAGAGGTTGCTTGCATCAGAGTTGATGAGACCTTCTGCATCCTGATCATAGCTAATAATTGTGCTGAGTTGCTCGCTGGCATCTGCAAGAGCCTGCTTAAGAGTCTCAGTAAGCTCAGCCTGCTCCATAGCATCCCAGTCATCCTGGGTAACCTTGCGGAGTGTCCACCATGATGCGTCAGCAGCAGCGCCCCATCCTACGATGATACCGCTGCCACCTGCTCCAGCTGCGTTGCTCTCGCAATGGTAGAAATGATATTTATATGAATTATCGACATACTTGTTGCTATTGATGTCGAAGATACCAAGACCTGCAGCAGTGTAAGGAGTGAACATGTGCTCAGCAGCTGCACTAGCGTCACCAGTCATCAACACGCGCTGTGAATAGGTGGTGGGATTAGCGGGTGCATCAACATACTCCTGAGTAGCATAGTTCTTCAGAATGAAGTTGCCGCTAGCGGCCTTGGTGAGTGTGAATACTTGTGCCTTGTCGGCGTTGTTGAATGTGCCCCAACGGAGATAGTCGGTAGCTGTACCAACCAAAGTGGGATCAACGGTCAAAGCCTTCTCGACGCCCTGGGTCTGATAGAAGCCAGTGTAGGCACTCATGATGAAGTAGTCGCCTTCGACAACCGGGTTAACCTCAGCAGCCTTCAGTGTTGCAGCAGCGGCATCGAGGTCAGCGATAGCCTGACGGATAGCATCAGCGTCATCAGAATCGAGGAGAGCCTCAGCAGCAGCCTTAGCAGCTACGAACGGAGCTACAACAGCATTTGAGTAGTAGCCGGGATCCTCGGAACCCTCTGTGGGGAGGTCTTCATAGGATGCGATTACCCTTTCGAGCTTGCCGTTGAGATCGTTTACGAAGGTAGCCTCGAAGAACTTCCAAGCGACGCTCTCCTGCCAGGGTTCCATAGCAGCGTTCTCTACTCCATCGTGGCCTTGAGTACCCAACTTGAAGTACTTGTCCATAATGGTCTCGGCTGCAGTGAGTGCATAGCTACCATCAACGACATTGGTACCAACAGAGGTACGAGTATTGTCGCCTGATTCTGCAGCAAGGATGGTGAATTGCTGAGCGGTAGCCAGAGCACCAAACTCAGCGTTGGTGCCAATATAACCGTACCAGTCGTAGCCGTCGTAGGGAGTGGTCTCGTCCCAAGTCTGAGCACCGTAGTTGACATACTGCCAGTAGCCATCCTTCTCGATAGACTTAAGCACGTATGTGCCAATGTTATCTGTGGTGGTAAATTCAGTAGCTTCTACTGCCCAGATGTTATCGTTGGTAACGTCGCCGAACTTCTCGGTACAACCGTTATTGGCTCCAAGATATTTGCCATGATATGCGTTCTGCACAGCATACATCTTGCCAGGCTCAGGCAACACAGCGGTCTCGCTAACAGTCCAGTAGCCTTCTGCAGGCACGAGATTGTTGACAGCGGTTTCCAAAGCCTCGTATGCATTAGCGATAGCAGCGGGACCATTCTTAGCCTTAACTCTCTTTGCAGCCTTAGCAGCGGTGCCAACTGCAGCAGCAGACTCAGCGGTGTAAACACCCTGGCTGTTAGAAGCATTTATGTCACCGAACGCTGCGATGAGATCGGTAAGCTCTGCAAAGGTAGGAGCCTTGATGAAGTCATAGTCTGAACCTGCATCGCCCCAGTTGTTAGTAGTGCGCCATACGCCGAGGTAGCTACTTACATCGTTGATGTAGGCAGTCTCGCCGTCAGCATAGCGGAATATCTGATGACCGTTGCCAGTGGGGCTGTACTCAAAGATAAAGGTAGCAGCATCAGCGACAGACTCAGCAGTTTTAAGTCTAGGATTACCCTCGCTGGTAGCAGGACCAACAGGTGCGTTCTTGCCAGCAGCGTAGTTGTAGAGATTGAAGCCGAACGGATCGCCTACGAGGGCGAAGAAATGTGCATCTTCATACCCTTCGATTGCACCAGCGGTGTTGTTGATGTTTCCGTTTTCATCAAGTTTGCAATTTTTTACAGGATTGCGCTTAACAGCCATACGATACCACACCGCGTTGTCGAAGCTCTCGCTGTACTCGAAGGGCAGAGCGTCGTTGTCAACGGTGAAGGTGCTGGTAGCGTTCATGCCATCAGCAACCACTACGGTAGCAGGATCAAGAACAAGACCAGCATAGGGAGTGGTCAGACCAATGGTTGCGCCAACAATAGCTGCACCGGCAACGGAATACTTCTCGTTGCTGGCAGCATCAAGCACCTTCCAGTTGATTTCGCCAATAGTCTTGTCGAAGTCACCTGCCTCGATGAATGTAAGGCGGTTGCCATCGTCCTCGGTGCTCCAGCTATTGCAGGGCCAGGAACCCGAGTTGTTGTTGTTCAGGGTATTCGCGCCAGCAAGATCCTGGAACTTGAATACATAGTCTCCTGTCGGATTGCTAGCCTGCTTCAGCGACCAAAGGAAGGCCTCAGAAGCGACAGATCCGAAAGAGCCTGAAGGACTCAAGAACTCGCCCTTCAATGGATTGTAAAGAAGGACGCCGCTCTTGTAAGGCAGCACTGCCCACTGGTCAGCACCTTCCTCGGTGCTATAATTACCAGTGTTCTCAGTAGCGCCTCCACTCTTGTAGTCCGACACAATACCAGTCTTCGCGGTGTTAAGAACAATCTTACCACGCGGAGCCTTGATTGTGTAGACTTTGCTTGCGCTAACGCCTGCGAGCGTGGTTACCACATCGCCGACAGCAGCGTTTGCAACGCCCGTCCCCAGCAATAGCAGGAACAGAGCGATCAAAGAATTAAGAACTCTTTTCATTTGGTTAATAATTAGGGTTAATAAAAAAGTGAATAAAATCGTTTGCGCTAAATTGCGAGTGTAAAGATACAATTTTATTTATTACGCCGCAAAAAAAAGATAAAAAAAACGGCTTTCCACAAGTGAAAAACCGCTTTTTCCTTAAGATTTCCTTATTTTTCTTAAGAATTATGGTGTTTCTCCATTTATAATAAGATTATAAATTTTGACCACGTCGGCGGTGTTTACGAGAGTGCTACTGTCCACATCAGCGCAGTTGAGGCCGACGCCCGACTTGATGCCGTTGATGATGTAGCTATAAACCATTACCACATCGGCTGTGTTGACAGTACCATCGCCATTGACATCGCCCACCGGGGCAGGCACATAGTCCACAGGTCGGAACATCCATGCACAGAACCACCATGTGGTACCCTTGGTAATCTTGTTGTCCTGACCGGCAGGGCCCATGAGATGAGTCTTGCCGTCGGCAGAAGTGATATCGTAGCATAGACGTTTGCGTACATTGTCGTTAGCATCGTTGGTCCAATAGGTAAGGTTTTCTTCATAACGATTGGCAATCTTCAGGTCCACGGGAGTGTCCGACCAAATATGGTTGCTCTTCTCGAGAGTGCTGAGATACTTGCCGTTGCCTACGTTCTGAAGGTTCCAATAGTCTCCGTTGCGAGTGAGGTGGAAGATAAAAGCCGTATTCTTCGGCATCAGCGCAGATTTATAGACATAATTGTCGGCACTAGAGTAAGTCAGTCCCAAGCCAGTACCGGCAGTGTTGGCATCAGCTGCGAAGCCATGTATAACATAATAGTAGCCGCCATCCTGTATGGGGTTGTTCTTGACTTCGCACGCCGCATAAGCCTGTTCTATTGCATCGCATAGCGGGCCCAGCACTGCATTATTATCTTCTTCGTTGGCGACTGCAATCTTTCCAGCTTCTACTGCCGTCCTCAACTTGTCGATAAGAGCCTCAGTAGTAACGGGGCCGCACTCTGAGCCGTCAACATACGGAGCCTCAGTGTCGAGTAGCGGAGAAGTGAATATTGCCCGCTCCGGGTCGCACTTCTCGACTAGTTTCTGCAAGCGATCCTGCAAAACGGTGTACTTGCCTTTGGATGTGGAGAGCAGAACCATCTGATTAGCCGCGAAACCCATATCTTCATCAAGCAGCAATAGGTCTTCGCCTGTTGGCTCGGTGGTGTATTCCACGATTTTGGCATTGTGAATGGTGCCCGTGCCCTCGCCCTGTGAAGTCTTGACATAGACAAAGTATTTGACAGGAGCATTGGGGTCGAGCCTACCGAAGTAGGGGGTGAGGTCGTAATGAAGCTCGGTAGGAGTTGCAAGCAGATCGTCCTCCAAACCTATAATTACCTTATCGAGAGGCAACTTGTCGATAGTATAGCTAACATCGGGAGTCTCGGCATCGGTAGCCGTGGCATAGCCAACCACGAGACTATACTCGGAACTCTTGGAATAGTCGAGATTGAGAATCAGTTCGTGGGTCTTGACATCGGCTTTCTCACCACTGATAAAAATACCCAAATCAAAGAACTGTCCGCCACTGGTCTGCTTAACATGTGCTGCAATAGTATTGGTGCCTTGAAGGTTGAGCTTTTGGCGTGCCGCAGCATAGAGTTGGTAGATGGAGTAATTGGTGGTATAACCAGTGACTTTGAGTGCGTTTTCTCCATTAAAATAAAGCTGGCAATCTTCGTCGTGGTAGAGTCTTGCGCGCAGTTTCTTCATCTGTTCCTCAGTGATATTAAGGGGCAGTTCGCAACGCAGCCAGATATCACTGGAGTTCCAACGCGTATTAACCACCATATTTTCGAAGCCCGGCATACCAAAGCCAGCCTTACCAGTCTTCCATGTAGAGTCATCAAAGTCCTCTGCTTCCCATCCCTCGCCTGGGTCAGTGGTTGTGTATTTCCAAGTTACCGGTTGCACATCAGCAGATGTAAGGACATACATATAGTCGTCAGCATAATCATCAATTACATGACGATTGGCTGCATACAATTTATCGACATCACTCTTTATGATGCGGTCGTAAGTCATATAGCCGTTAAGCTCCGTTTCCACATCTGTGAGCTGAGTGTACACAGCGGCGGAGAGATTACTTTTTATCTTGTGTTGGAACAGCATGTTGGCATAGGCAGTATAAGTGCTGTCGTAGGCAGCAGCATCCTTTACATAAGCATACACGCTACCAGCAGCTCCCCATGTATGTCCTTCCACCAGCATCTGCACGCCACCATACTCGCCGATAGCGGTAACCTGAGTCTCACTGGCGCTATAGTTGGGGGCAGGATAAGTGTGGACATCCTTTATATCGCCAGCACCAGTGAGAGTCCAACCGGAGGCCTCGTCAACAAGACGTGTGTCATCGAAATTCTTGACCAAATTAACATAAGACTCCGTGTCGTGCTGTCCACCCGCCTCATTGAAGTTTACCCACGTCACTATGCTCGGTGTGTTTTTCAGATTATTGAGCATTGCAAACAACTCTTGCGAGAACCAACCAGAGTTATTAGGAATATCCTTATAGCTGCCACCATAATTCATGCCAGGCATATCCTGCCAAACCATAAGACCCAGCTTATCACACCAATAGTACCAACGCGCAGGCTCAACTTTAATATGCTTTCTTACCATATTAAGACCTATGCGTTTCATAAAAGTGATATCACTCTTGATGGCTTCCTCGCTGGGAGGAGTGAGATTGCTTTCGGGCCAATAGCCTTGGTCGAGACATCCCAGATTGAAAAGGAACTTGTTGTTGATAGTCATACGCCAACGATTGCCCACCTGCTCCATGCCTACCTTGCGCATTCCAAAATAAGCCAACATCGCATCAAAATTGCCCATTCCATCGGATAGTTTTACCTGTAAGTCATAAAGAAACGGATGGTCGGGACTCCAGAGGTCCGGATCCTTTATTTTCAAAACAAGCGTAGTGCCAGCCTTGCCTTCTGCGGTAGCGACCTCTACGGTGCCATGCATAGCTCTGAGTTGCACCGTGGCATTAGCTGCGTCGTCGCCTTTAGCCGTGACCAGCACCTTCACCTGCTCGTTATCAATGTCGGGCGTTATACGAAGGTCGGAGATATAAGTCTTGCCAGCGGCCTCCATCCACACCGTTTGCCAGATACCCGAGCAACTCGTATAGAAGATACCGCCAGGACGACTCACCTGCTTGCCGCGCGGATTGGAGTCTTTGTCGGTTGGGTCATATACCTTCACAACCAACTCCTGCTCTGTGCCAAACTTGACCTTATCCGTAATGTCGATAGAGAAAGGGTCGTAGCCACCCTGATGGTTTCCTACAGAATCACCATCGATCCATACGCTACATTTCCAATCAACCGCGCCAAAATTAAGCATGACACGCTTGCCATCCCAACGAGTGGGCACAGTAATCTTACGGCGATAAACCATGTTCTCAATCTTCTGCTTGATGCCACTCAGCGCACTCTCCGTACAGAACGGCACCAATATCTCTTGCCATCCACTAGTAGGCATGTCAGAGTATAGACTGGTAGTGGTGTGGAAATCCCATAGTCCGTTGAGGTTAATCCAGTCTTCGCCTGCCGCCTCCTCGCGCACAGCGTATGTCTTGAGAGGACTAAGCGCAGCATCAGCCTGGGCGAGCCTGACCATCTGAGGACGCGGATACTCTGGCAGGACATTGTCGGGACCTACCGCATCAGCGAAGCGAGTCTTGATGGGGACATTTTGTATCTGCCATGCCACCACATTCTCAGGCAGCGACAGCACTATGGCTGTCATAACAAATAGATGTAAGTAAAATCTTTTCATTTTATTTGATATTAATGTTTTTATATTCCTCTACACTTTTTCTTATTTCGGCAAAGATACTCTATTTTAAAAACAACCACGCAAAAACACTCCCAAAATTCGCTTTTTCCTTATCCTTTATACAAACTTTTGGCACAACATGACGAAAAAAACAAGTGCAGAGAGGCAAGCCGCCTTTCTGCACTTATAGGATTAGGGTTCTTCGCCCTATAAGTAATTTCTCTAATGTCTCTGACGACGGGCAGAGAACTTTGGTTGTGATGAGGATGACTTAGCATTGCCAGTGGTGCGCTCGCGCTTAAGCTGCGCACGGCTGGAGTTGAGTTCTGACTCTTTCTCGTCTTTGTCCTTTTTTGAAGCCTTCTTTGTCTTACCCTCTTCAACTTCCTCCACATCAACAGAGTCTTTCTTAATAGCACTGGAGTCTTTGCCCCACACATGATCTTGAAGAGTTGTTATCTCCTTCTCTATGCGAGTCTGCTCAACCTTGAGAGCAGAGTCCGTCTCGCAATAATTCTGCAATACACGACCCTGAAGATTCACTGTCTTGTAAATCTTGCCCTCATATTGATTGGTGGTGAAGTAGTCATCGGCAGAAATCTGCGCAGCATTATTATAGTTGGAGTTCATAAGCACTATATTTGCGAGATAGGGACTAATCTCCGCATAGTCGAGCCAGAAGAGCGGCGTGGGAGCCTCTTCCTCGCCAAACTCATCAATACCCTTGCGTACGGGGCACAATGCAGTAACCTGAGTGTGGAACTGCGCCGTGTTTTGGTCATAATAGGTAGATTCCTTGATGTAATAGCTCTTCACCTGAGCAGAGGGGATATCGCTGTTATCAACACGTATCTTACCCTCAGCATTGGTTTCAAAGTTTATCTCAAAGCGAGTGAGCATCTCCTTTGGCTGCATCACGTTCTTGGCAGTAAGATTCTCGTTACCATCAATAGTATATTCGTATGCCTTAATGTCTTTGCGCATCACCAACTTAAAGAGATAGGTAAAGAGATTCATCTTATCGCCTTGCGGCTCCTCAGGAAAATAGAGCACAGCATTGCGATCAGAAGCAAGATCCAGCACCTTATACACATCGCGACGCCAAGCTACATCTTCGGGCATAGCACCCTGGGTAGGAAACTCAAGAGCCGCGCGAGAAGCGCTTGTCACAGGATTGGTAGCACTCTTCTTGGCAGCGGGTGTAGCCGACGATGGACGATTGACCACAGGCGCTTGAGTATTGACGTTCTTGTCAGCGTCCTTATTAGCCTGCTGACGCACGCGAGCCGGTGGCTGTGCCACAGTAGCTATGGCCACAAGCATTATCGAAAGCAAAAGAATTGTCTTTTTCATTATCATTGAATATTGAATATTATCTAACTATAACCTCAAGAGCCTGCGGCAGATCACGCTGTATTCCGTCGGGACCTACAGCCTTGACGCGAGTGATGTAGAAGCGCTTACCAGCAGAGAGTTTACGGAACATTTCCTTCTGTCGCTCGGAGAATTTAGAACCACTTGATTTCTCTGGTATAGCATTACCCATGTTATCATAAAACACGGTTTCGAAGCCAAGTACATTGAAGGAAATATTGAGCAAGCCGTCATCGATGGCTGCGCCGATACCTTCTGTCTGCATGAGAGTAGCCTTGGCAAACGTACGTCCACCGAGGAAGTGGCTCGTATTGCCGTCCTTATCCTTATAGGGTATATAAGCCGTTGGGTCAGGCAACTTGCGCACCTTGAAAGTAAATGCACCCATATTTTGGGTAGAGCCATTGACCACGCCAGTAACGTTGAAGGTGACATCCTGCCCCACAGCAGAGGGTCGTGCGATATAGTGGCCGTTACCTCCGTTGGGTGTGAGGGTTCCTCCGCTCATTGTAAGGCTTATCTTGTCGGGCGAGATACCACTGGCACTCACGCTGATAGGATTGCTGTAGCCAGCATAAAGCACATTCATCATTTCGGCGGCTACAGTAGCTCCCGACGGAGGTGCAATCACATTGTATTTCTGTGTAAACTCACGGTGAATAACCTCACCAGCAGCGTTTGGCATCGTTATGTAGCCTTTGAAGGTATATTCGCCTGGGCCGCCCACGCGGAAATTGTAAGTACCGTCGGGACGTATCTTATTGCCGTTCACATATATCTCTGGACGCTGAGTTGTGTCAATTGCTGCCATAAATATACGGCTGCGGAACTCGTCGCCTGGGAATAGTGTAGTTGCCTCGGGGAGACAATATGCATTAAGTTCATTCACACGGATATCCTTGATATCGATATTAGAAAGCAACTCATGGAGAACCTCGCTCTCGGCCTGCTTCACATCTGTCTGCAGCTTAGTAAGCATGGTGGTAGCAGCAATAGCCGGCATAGCTTCAAACATATACTCTTGCCAGTTCTTGCCGAGAGTGCTCTCTGATTTGGGCACATCCGTTGCGAGATTGGCAGAAACGATGGCAGCCTTACGCTTGTCAGGAATAAGGTTTACTATAAAGTTGCGGTAATTGTTGATCATGTCATAGAGCGCCTTGCCCTTGCCGCGACCAGGAGCAAGCATTATCTGGCCAGCCGCCTCCAGATCCTCCTTGTTGACGAGGCTATCCGGACGACCATCGCTACCATCTGCTTCACGTGCGATTGCAAGTTTCAGTTCCGAGGCAAACTTATAAAGTTCGTCGCTCTTTTTGCGCACAATCTGTGCCTTATCATACCAGGTCTTTACCTTGGCAGGATTCTTCTTCATCTGCTCGGCAAAGCTCTCGTAGATAGATTTTATCTCATCCTCGGCATTATCAGAAGAACGCTTGAGGCTGTCGCCAACCAGCTGCAATCCCTTGAGCACATCGCTGGACACGTTGAGCGCAAGCATTGCCATCAACACCACATACATGAGGTTGATCATCTTCTGGCGCGGTGATATCGGTCTTTTCTTTATTGCCATTGAAAGTTGGGAAAGTTCGAAAGTTAGGGATGTTCGAAAGTTAGAATTGCTCGGGGGCTGCAGGATTAGCGGCATTCTTCATATTCACGGTAAGAGCCTTTATCATTCGGGCATATACTCCGTTGAGTTCCTCTATCTGAGCTGCCATTCGGCTAGTCTGCTCGTTGATGGAATCAATAGTGCCTATCTGCTGACTGATACTCTTGAGCTGTAGCTCATAAACCGTATTGATACCGGTAAGCGTGCGATTGAGGTTGGTCATCTCCTCGCTGTCGGTGGTAAGACGTGCAGACTGCTTCTCTACGCGATCAAGAGTTTCGGTGAGCAACTGCAGTTTCTCCACATACTGACGCGAGGCCTCCTCCATCTCAGGAGTAAGTGAAGCCTGTGCACGCTGCAACATCTCCTCGTTGGCAAGACGGATGATGTCAAGCAGACTTCCTCCTCCAATACCCTGCTGTGCGGCCGCAGCCTGCAGGCCCTCGGAAGGAGTAAACGGGGTAATCACCGGTGCACCTTCGCCACCGACAACAGTCTCGGGCATCTCGCCACCTTCGCCGGCTACACCGCCGCCTCCAATGACGATGGTGCCACCACCACCGCCACCGCCGCCGATGATGGTAGTTCCACCACCGCCGCCGCTACCGATAATGGTTGTGCCGCCGCCAGTTGCAGTTGCGCCCTCAACAGTTTCCTCGCTGTCGAAGTCAGCACCAGAAGCTCCTCCTCCAACATAAGCTGGACCAGAGATAGCCGTACCCTGCTGAACTGCAGTAATCTCTGCTGTCTCCTGCTTCTCTTCGAAAGGACGATCGAAAGCAGAAAGGAAGAATACCACAACCTCAGTACCCATACCTATGAAAAGCATGAGGTTGGCACCGGGTAAGTGAGTAAGTTTAAACAGGGTACCCAAGATCACAATAGATGCACCCCAGCTATAAGCGTAGTTTAGAAAAGTCTGTCCGGACTTACTGTCCATCCAGCGCTGTAAAGCTTCTACTATATTCATATCTTCGTTTGGTTTTACTAATTATTTATCTCTTTCTAGCACTTACACTATTGCGTGTGTTACGCGGATTATCCACTGAAGCAAGAGAGCGAACACAACGGAATCCTATAAAGGAACGTGGCTGGTTTTGATACTCTTTCTGACGCCAAGCGGAGCGTATCATAGACTCAGGATCTTTCCATGATCCACCTCTTACGACCTTGCGCTTCAAGAGATAGGGGTCTTCAATAGCGGCCTTATAGGTCAACTCGGGATTGATATCACTCATCATCTGCACACCAGCCTGAGTGTAGACGGTAGAAGTCCACTCCGCCACATTGCCGGCCATATCGTACAGTCCGTTAGAGTTGGTGCCATAGATGCCACAACGTGAAGTGATCAGATTGCCGTCTTCGGTGTAGTTACCGCGGTCAGGCTTGAAATTGGCATAGAAACAGCCCTGGTTATTCTTCATTGTAGAGTCCGCCCAAGGGAAGGGGTTGCCTTCCTTACCACGAGCAGCATACTCCCACTCTATCTCCGTCGGCAGACGGTAGCGCTGCATCTGACGCGCCTCCTTGCCAAGGCCTTGCAGCAGATACTCAGTGCGCCATGCGCAAAAAGCCGTAGCCTGCTCCCATGTGACACCTACTACAGGATAATCGTTATAGTCGTTGGAAGCAAAATATAGTTTTGCGTACTTCTCGTTGTTTGCGTTGTTAAAATCATTTATCCAGCAGGTAGTGTCAGGATAGATGTTTACAATATAAGTGTTCAAGAAATCATAATATGATGACAGTGGGCGTGTGATTGTCTGCCTTACAATATTACCGTCATCATCGATGTAAGCGGTATCCTTAGATATCATTACGACCTCATTGGGATCCACGGTAACATCAGTATTGAGATTACGCTCTGCAGGATTCAAGCGATACTTACGCATTGCTGCCTTCTGGTAGTCGTAGATTTCGTAGCGATAGTTCATCTGCGAAGCATCGAGCATCTTCTCTCCTGTCACAGGATTGACGGTATACACAGAGTTAATAGCCAAATCTTCGCCCTCGCTTGGATTCTTATAAGGAATACGACGACTCCAGTCAAGGTAAGGTTTCTCCAGCGGATTGCCCTCCTTGTCCTCTTGTATCTTGTAAGCATCAATTCCTCCATAATTGGGGTCAGCCAGACGCTCACGTACGATAGAGTCACGCACCCACATCACAAACTGACGATACTGCGAGTTGGTAATCTCCTTTTGATCCATCCAGAATCCATCAACCGAAATCTCCTTGGCAGGCACATCAGCGCCCCAAAGAGTATCATTCTCTGCAAGGCCGACCCTAAGGAAACCCTTCTCCACCTTCACCATTCCATAAGGTGTTGGCTCCACAAACGATTTGCCTGAAACGCCGACCACTTCGCCTCCTTGTTGCATACCACCCTTACCAAAGCACGAGCTAAGTAACAAAAGGCCAACAAGGCCGACCACTATGTCTGTAATTCTTTTCATATCTTGTATAATATGTAAAATTTCTATGACTATCTATTTTCTCTCATATTAAAGCAGACGCACGCTCTTATGGCGATTGCGACCCTTCTTGTACAGGTTTAGCGGGGTCAGGTAGCTAAGCACCACCTCATGGTTGCCATTGCCGAAACCCACGCCCGAGGTGAAAGCCTCGTAGGAATAGCTAATCACTATGCCGTGGAAACGACCTCCGAGGATAATAGCTGCAGAAGTGGAAGGGCTGTAGCTAAGTCCTCCGAACATCATTTTCTCCCCATTGTCATACTGGAACCGTGTGTGAATATAGCTTTTGGAATTCACTCCATCGTACATCCAGAAAACATCGGGGTGTATGGTAAATAACGGATTTTTCAATTTAATATTGTATCCGGCTGTAAAATAATAGGAACGCTTGATGCTCATTTCGTTCGTCTCACCCATCAGAATCTTAGGGGCTGTGATATGCTTAACAGAAGCAGCAGCCCTCAAATCGCGCCACTTAAAGGCAAGGCCTGCGGAACAGTCAATCTTAGAGCCGTCAATACTACCCGACGGAAATGCCTGGTCGCCCGTCTTGTCCTCAAGATCAACCTTGGAACCGTCAAACGTCTCGTTAAGCAAGTCCGCCTGTACACCCACGCTCAATGTTCCTCCGAACAGTTTAAGATGGTGAGCATATTGTAGCGCAAAATTCTTCATGGAGAAGAAACCAGCCTCATCATTCATAAAATAGGCACCAATTCCGTGCTGCGGACCCACAAAGAAAAGTGGCAAATCAACGGCAGCAACCATCGTGGACGGTGCATGCTCGTAACCCGTAAGCTGAGCGTCATATACACCTATTCCCCTCAACATCTCAGCATTTCCCACGGCAGCAGGATTATATTGGGTTTCCACCATCCAAAAATGGGTAAACCCCGGGTCATACTGCGCCTTCAAAGGAAGCACCGAAACCAGGGAAATCGCAGCAATAGCCACGACAAGATAGATATATCTTATCTCTTTTTTCATGAAAAAGCTATAACTCTTAACTCTTACACAGTACCTTTTATTGTGTAGAGACTTTGTTTTTTTTATCCTTAACAACGTTAGCGGCGACCCACGCCAACAGAATACTAGCCGCTAAATAAATAAGGATAGAAAGATAAAGTAGTCCATCGTTGCCCCTCTTTGCAAGGCCGATGGTGTACTCCCTCACCACTGGGTGTAAAGCAAAAAGCCATGCGCTGATACTTCCAAGAAAGACCAGTACCATACGCATGTTGACATAAAGCACACGTCCAAAGCGAATCTCTTCATCTTCTTTGGCAACAAAAGCCAAAGCCACCATCAGTGCACCCGTCGATGAAATAGTCCACATTCCAGCATTGAAACTCCCCAGTAACACAACAGCTAATCCCACCAGCGGCGACCACCATCTATGCAGCCATCCCAGCCCATAGCGTGCATCAGCTACGCCAAGGCCAAAGGCCAGCATCGACGGCGGAAAATTATAATGCAAATAACATGTCAATGTTTTTGTGGATTCTAACGAACCGCGCTCTAACCATGCTACTATTATCACCGCCGCCATACACACTCCCATAGTAGTATAAAGAACAGCACGCCCACGCCTATAAATCAACAAACGCCATAGTATATAGAACTGCATCATCAGGCCGAACCACCACCACGGTCCCAGAATCAAATCACGATGGGGCTGCATGTTACTATAAAAACCAAGAAGCGGAAACAAACGCGACATAGGTCTGTTCCACGTGCCTTGCATCATCTCTATCACTACAAAAAGCAGCAGCGCAGGCACCATTAGTTTCCACAGCTTCACTGCATGGCAGCAAAGGAAAGAGACATCTTCACGAAGTCCTCTTTTAACTATCGCACTGCTCTCATACTTCTTCGACAGTCCATATCCGCTTACGAAAAGGAATATTGCCACACCATAATGTCCGAAATGACTTAAGATATTCAACAACACATGTGGCCCACCCTGCGCCAGATAACTACACAACAAGTCGATGCGCTCCGTGGAGAACGTGTACTCATTCTCCGCCACACAGTCTGGCAGCCAGTGCATAAAATTGTGCGTAATGATGAGCAGAATGCCCAATCCCTTTAGCAGAGTGGTGTTTTTCATTTCCTTTCTTTTTTCTTCATTATCTCCTCATACGTAGCTACACCACCCTTTACAGGCCGTTGTCTCACTTGGAAATTAGGCGATAGCAAATCGCGCTCCTTGTCGTAATACTTCGTCTGCACCCCGCCAAGTCTCATTATCAGATGAGGCATATCATCAATAGCGAAAGGCGTGTTCTCAGCCTCTTTCAGCGCGGCCAAGATCCATGGCCTGTTCTTTTTTAGGGCAGGCGTAACAAAAACTTCCATCGGCACCTCAAACTCTGCCCACATAATCTCAAGTGTAGGCTCCGCCATGTGATTACGTCCGAACATTCCTATCTTGCCGTCGTAAACCTCTTCTCCATGATCTGCCACATATATTATTACTGCCTCACGACTCTTATAGCGATCATACACAGCCTTAAGGACTCGGTCATTCTCCCATGTTGCATTGTCATAATCAGCCACCACGCGGCGTTCATCTTCTGACAAATCCTTGCGCTTGATATCTTTTGTGCTAAATATATGCCCTTGTTTGGTAAGACGCTCATCGTAAGGTTGATGTTGTCCCATCAGATGAAGCATAACAAAACTCTTGTTTTGTGACTGGCTCTCCATCTCTTTTAACATTCCTATATCGTATAGATAGTGCTTCACATTGCGGTAATCAAAGCACAGGCTGTCAAACGGCTGATTGTTGAGAAAGAAGGAACCATTATAATTGGCCGAAGTCTGGCGATTGGTCTTGTAGAACTGATTGGTGATAAAGCCCACCCTATAGCCAGCCTTGCGCATAAGGGCAGGAAACAGCACTCCGTCAGTCCACTGCCCATGTTGGTCGCATGAGTGAGTAGACATCATCTCCTTAAACACACTGCTCGTTACATTCCATGGTGTCACTGCATCCCGCATAGCCACCATTAGCCCCTGTTCTGCCATCTCGTTCTGCCACGGAGTAGTAGGCAGGCTGTAACCATAAATGGCAGAATGATGTTTGTTATGACTTTCTCCAATAATCAGCACAATATTGGGTACCCCACTATCAGTTGCTACGCAATCCAAATGCTGCATATTGTCTGCCAGTTTCTCCACCTCGCGCTGGGTCAGTCGCTCGTATTTCAAAGCATATATCACCCTCCACGGCGTGGAGTAGAATATACCATTATCCACACGCTCCAGCTGTTCCGTACGCTCCATCATAATAAAGCTTGTCATCTCTACCCTGGCAGGCACCCACCAGAAAAGGCTTGCTACCGTTAGTGCAACAACACTGCGCACTACCCACGGCATAACCCTATTCTTCAGTCGCGGCCACATACGTACTGCAAACCATCGCCCTATAAGCAATAATATATGCCCTGTCAGGAGCAATCCCCACCATAGTAAAGTCTTCCAGAATATCGGCGACTCAAAACAAAGCCTGACAAAACCTGCCGATTCTGTCGGCGTCGTCTCACGTAGCATTGTCAGAGTCTGCGGAGTAAAATGCATATAATATCGCTGGTAGAGGAAACTCTCCCCAAATGCGCACGCGTACATTATTATATATATAATAGTAAGCGCCCACGGCCTGACTCGCTTTGGCAGCAGGCAGACTAAAAGTGCCAGCACATACACATCTACCAGCAAGTGGGGCAAATATATCCAGTTGCTGTCGACCGTCCATTTGGTAGTAGCGCGCAGCAATAGCCATACCGCCACACTCATTATAAAGAGTAGCGTACATTCGCGTGGCGGCATAAGCAGCCATCGACCTAAACGTTTTATAAAACTATCTTTCAAAATTTATACTCAAGAAATCGAAGGCAAAATTACACAAAAAAAACTATAACAAAAAACGAACGCATTGTTTTGTCATACTCTTGCTTTTCACTAATTTTGCATCATTATTGTTTGCACAGCGCCTAACTAACATGAAGAAAAGCACCATCGTCTTTGCCATACTGTTGATGACCATGGCCGTCATGTTCGTCATCAATCTGTTTTTCGGTTCCATCCATTTGGATGCAAGCGAGGTAATGGATGCGCTCCTGGGCAAAGGCGGCGATAGCATTACACGCTTTGTCGTTGTAGAATCGCGCCTGCCACAAGCTCTCACAGCTATGCTGTGTGGTGCGGGCCTTGCCGTGAGCGGTCTCATGCTACAGACCATATTTCATAACCCCTTGGCAGACCCATCCATTCTTGGCGTAAACAGCGGGGCAAGCCTCGGTGTAGCTTTTGTAATGCTAGTGCTGGGTGGCACCTTTGCTGCTGCCAACAGCACATTGAGCGGTTTTTTGCTCATTGTGGCTGCGGCCTTCGTGGGTGCCATTTGCATTATAGCACTGTTGTTGCTCTTCTCCCACTATGTGAGAGGCAATATCACCCTCCTCATTGTGGGTATTATGATTAGCTATCTAACTTCCTCCATCATATCTCTGCTCAACTATTCAGCAACCGAGCAAGGCGTGCATAGCTACATTGTATGGGGACTAGGCAACTTTGGTGGCATAGGGCTGAAAAACATGCCTATGTTTGCAGGAGCAATGCTACTGTGCATAGCCCTTGCAGTCACTCTTATTAAGCCCCTCAATGCTTTGCACCTCGGTTCATCTTACGCCCGCAATCTTGGTGTTAGCATCAAGCGGACACGCATGCTTATATTGATTGTAACAGGCTTGATTGCCGCTATTAGCACAGCTTTTTGCGGCCCCATCTCATTCATCGGTCTGGCAGTTCCTCACATGGTGCGCATGATGAGCCGAACTGCTAATCACCGAACTCTGGTTCCTATGACTCTACTGGCAGGCGCAATACTCGGCCTTGTCTGCAACTGGCTCTGCGCACTGCCCTCCGACGGCACCACAGTGCCCATCAATGTTATTACTCCGTTCTTCGGCGTTCCAATAATCCTTTATGTGTTGTTACCCAAGCGCAAGACTTCCTAAATAGCGACGACAATGGACAGACTTATTGTAAAGCCCTGGGCTGACTTACTGATAAAGGAGATGCAAAAGGACTACTTCCTTTCTCTATGGAAGTTTGTGGAGTACGAATATACTGTTAACATCTGCTACCCACCTGCACATAAGATCTTTGCAGCCCTTAACGAGTGTCCGCCCAATAAAGTGAAGGCCGTCATTCTCGGCCAAGACCCCTATCACGAAGAAGGTCAGGCCGAAGGACTCTGTTTCTCTTTTGGTGAAGGACTTCAATCTGAAATGGTGCAGACCGATTTGTTTGGAACCCTCAATACAGCTCCTTCCTATAACCCAAAACGCTGGCCTCCCTCCCTTAAAAACATTCTGCGCGAAGTAAGCGACGATACTGGTGCCCCACTTCCTGCTAACGGCAGTCTGCTGCGTTGGGCCAAACAGGGTGTGCTACTACTCAATGCCACTCTCACTGTGCGTCAAGGCCAAGCCAATTCCCACTCCGGGCATGGCTGGGAGGTTTTCACCGATGCCATCATCAGTCTGGTAAGTAAGCACTGTACCCACGCCGTATTCTTCCTATGGGGCAGCTACGCGCAGAAGAAAGTCTTTCTCATAGACAAAAGCAAACATCTCATCCTGCAGTCACCTCACCCCTCACCCCTCAGCGCTCACCGCGGATTCTTCGGCACCCACCAATTCTCAGAAGCCAACACCTTCCTCCGCTCCAACGGACTGGAAGAAATCATCTGGTAACAACTATGAATATCATTCAAGTAGGTAATGTGCTTTGCTCCCTTGATATTTTCAAGGAGATGTTCTGCTGCAATTACAAGGCATGCCGAGGCATTTGCTGTGTTGAGGGCGACGCTGGCGCACCTATTACTCTTGACGAGGTAGCTGATATAGAGAATATCCTACCATTGATAGAAAGCGACCTCTCGCCTTCTGCCCGCAAAGTAATAGAGGACCAAGGCATTGCATACATTGACAAACAAGGCGAACTTGTCACCAGTATCGTCAACGGTAAAGACTGCATCTTTACCACCTATGACGAAAAGGGTAACTGTCTTTGCGCCATCGAGCGCACCATGCGCCAAGGGCTCCACCATGTAAATAAACCTATCTCCTGCTCACTCTATCCCATACGCGTAAAGAAATTCAATATTGGTCAGGATGTGCTTTACGGCCTAAATTATCATCGTTGGGCTATTTGCAAGGAAGCCGTGGAGAAAGGCTATCGCCTCTCCATGCCCGTATATAAATTCTTAAGGGGGCCGTTAATACAGATGTTTGGCTCACAATGGTACGCCGAACTCGAAATCGCCGCTCAGGAGATAGGACACTTGCACTAAACTCGCTGTTTTTCTTCGTAATGTTAAAAAATGTTATTTTTCGAAAGTTTTCTTCTAATAAGTTTGGTTTATATTATAAACTTATTTACTTTTGCATCGCAATCCGGATGAAAAGTGTCAATTCCGACCTTTCTGCAGGGGGCAGGAATAGACGCTAGAGAGCAAAAACTACAAATTCTAAACCTTCAAAAAAAGAACAACAATGGAGAAAGACAAGAACATGACTGCCGAGCGCAGTCTTGAAATTATTCGCGATTCTATAGAGCAGAGCCAACGCACCATCACGAGAAACTCGGCCATCCCCCTGATTTGGTGGGGTGCTTGCGTAACCATATTCTCTTTACTGATTGCCTACTTATGGAAAAACCACGGCGGCCCCATATGGAATGTCCTATGGTTTGTAATGTGGTTCGTCGGTTATGTAGGTGAAAGAATCATCCTCAACAAGAGGAAACCCGTACCTTCCACCTTTGTAGGTCGTACCATCGGCCATATATGGGGATCTTTCGGTATTTTCTGTGGTTTCATCGGGATAATCTTTGGATTTATTGGCAGCGGCCTATTACCTGTAGAAATTGTGATGCCACAAGTTTATGTCTTTGGCATTATCACAAGCATTATCTCTCTCTGCTTTGGTATGGGTTCCACCATTATGGGCTTCGTTCTTCGGAACAACATAATCAAAGTCTGTGGCATCATTGCTGGTATCGGAGGTTTCTTCTGCGCCCTGCACTTCCTCGGTGCTGAACAACTCTTCGTCATGGCGGGTGTTGCCATAATAGGACTTATTGTTCCCGGCCTCGTCATCTATCTACAAAATAAGAAATAAGGAGGTGCATATATGTTCAAGCCATTAGACCCTCTGCTGCATTCCGAGCTTCGCCTGGCAATAATGTCTTTGCTCATCAGCACTGACGAGGCCGAGTTTCCTTTCATCAAGGAGCAGACTGGAGCCACAGCAGGCAATTTGAGTGTGCAGATCGACAAACTCTCCGCTGCTGGCTATATTGAAGTGGAGAAAACCTTCAAGGGCAAGCGTCCATGCACTATTTGTCGCATCACTCCTGCTGGACAGCAAGCCTTCGAGGCATACGTCGAAGCACTAAAAAGCTATTTGCAAATTTAGGAGAAACTAAGGAGTAAGGAGTTTGTTTGCTCCTTACTCCTTTCTTTTTTATCGACCCAATAGTCGCGCAGTTCGCGCACTGATACTATTGTCCTTGTTGTCGATAAAGGCTTCAAGAATTCTCGTATCAAAAGTCAGGGGTACAATGTCGTAGTCGGCAATGGCGGCAGGCACCAAAGCGCTGTGTCCACTACTTAGTCTCACCTTTTCCCCAGGTCCTTCCTCGCGCGGCACTATGTTGCAGCTGCCATTCATGCAGATGCTGATAACAAAAGAGTCATATTTTCTCATGTCACGGTGAAATGGTCGTGAGATATCCATGACGCGGATATCGAAGAAAGGACTGTCAATAACGGACACGGCCTTGTCTTTTTCGTTTACATAATGAGTGCGATAATCAGGCAGCACTTCGTAATTTATTGCTTTAGCTGCCAACTGAGTATGCAGTTCACGAGGCTTGCCGTCGATGCCCGGGCGATTGTAGTCAAATATGCGGTAAGTCACATCACTGCTCTGCTGCACCTCGGCCAGCAGGATTCCACCGCAGATGGCATGCACACGTCCTGCTGGAATATAAAACACATCGCCAGCTTTTACCTCGTGACGCGCGAGCACATCGCAAATCGTGCCGTCTTCTACACGACGGCGATACTCGTCAGGGGTTATCTGCTGTTTGAAACCTGCCAGCAAAGTAGCACCGGGCTTGGCTTCAATGACATACCACATCTCAGTCTTGCCCTTCTTGTTGTGATATTCGAGAGCCATTTTGTCGTCAGGGTGTACCTGTATGCTTAGATCCTGCTGCGCATCAATAAACTTGACGAGCAATGGCAAACGATTGCCATACCTTTTCATCACAGTCTTGCCGAGAATCTCGTCTCCCATCTCATCTGTCAGACTGTTGAGGTCACGTCCAGCATAGGGACCGTTACTTACCACGCTCTCGCTGCCTGGGATAGAACTGACCTCCCAACTCTCACCTATGGGAGTATTATCTGAGGGGAGGCCTTTATAAGGTTTCAGTCGCGTGCCGCCCCACACCACTTCATGCAGATTAGGCTCAAAAAGAAAAGGATACATTATTTAGTTTATAGTTGATAGTATAAAGTTCACATCACTTCGTCGCCAAACTTCATCTGGGCGTCATTCATGATGCGTCGCACAAAAGCAGGGTCATCTTTCTTACATACCACGAGCATCTTGTCGTTCTCCACCACCATGTAGCCCTCCAAATCTTGCAAGATAACCACTTTGCCCGCAGAAACTTTTATTAGATTATTTTGACAGTCATACATCAGGTTGCGCGAGTCGCCCACCACATTACCATCGGCATCCTTACCCTGCAAATCGTAGTAGTTCTTCCACGAGCCCACGTCAGCCCAACCGAAAGTGCATGGCGCTATATACACGTGATCATGGTGCTCCAATATCAGCAAGTCCACCGATTGGAAACGAATACGCGGATACTGCTCCGTCACAATTGCCCCATACCTTTCCACATCCGCACCGCCAGCCACCAACGCTGCCATCTTCTCAATCTCGGGATAGTCCTGATGCATTGCCTTTATCATGGTCTTCACATTCCAGAGGAAGATACCCGTTGACCAGTAAAATTCGCCGCTCTCACAAAACAGACGTGCAAATTCAACATTTGGTTTCTCAGTAAAGCTCTTCAACTTGAAAAAACCATCCTTCGTTTCTTCACTCGCTTGCAGGTAACCGTAGCTTGTGGCAGGACGCGTAGGCTTGATACCGATAGCCAGAAACGCTTCTTCTTTATCTACAAACCTTAGTCCCTCCTTTATCTGCCTATCAAAGGCGGCGCCGTCATACACCAACTGGTCAGCAGGCGCAGAGATAACATTAGCATCAGGATTGCGAGCCATCAGATGCGTAAGCGTAAGAGCCGTAGCTGGTGCCGTGCTTATCTGCAGCGGTTCGAGCACCACCTGCTCCCTTGCCACTTCGGGCAACTGCTCCAACACGATGTCGGCATAGTCTTTATAAGTACTGATAAAAATATTCTCTTTTGGTAACAACCTGCTGTAGCGGTCGTAAGTCATCTGCAGCATCGTACGCCCCGTGGCAAAGAGGTCTAAGAACTGCTTCGGCATAGCGTTGTGGCTCATTGGCCATAGCTTTGAGCCAATACCACCAGCCAAAATAATGCAATAGTTATTCTTGTTCATAAAATCGTTTTTCTTTCCTAACGTGCGAAGTTACAATAATATTATAACACTGCGTAGAAAAAAATCTAAAAAATTAATTACAGAAGATTTTAGTAACATTTTTTATGTCCTTTCGTGATTTATTTGTAAATTCGCAATCAAATTGAATAATTAAGAAAGCCAATATGAAAAGATTTCTCTTCGCTGCCATCATTATGGCAAGTATCACGGCCGGAGCTCAGATAAAGCGCGGCGATGTCAACAACGACGGCAAAATCAACACAGCCGACGTAGTGGCCATCTATGACATCATCATCAACGGCGACCAGAAAAAAGCCGTAGCTCTGGAGAAGAGGTACCGCCTCAGCGTGAGCGATGATATGCTTACCGTTGCCGACCTCACTGTCTCCTATGTCGACGCTGACAACAACGTCAAGAAGCAACATCTCACCTCCAACATCTGGGAGATAGGAGTCGTTTCAGCCTCAAGCCCACAATTTAATGGGGCACAGTTTCCTGCTGCCGACGGCAACGCCTTGAGCGAGAACACCGACATGGGCCTCAGCCTTAACTACACCTCGCGCAACGACTATGACCGCGACGCCACTTACGATATAGGCATCGTAGCTACCATGGACTATGTCATCACCTACGAAGACGGCACCACAGCTGTGCTGCCGGCATTCAACATCAATCCCGTCACCCCAGCCATCGAAGGCGAGTATGTAGATAATGCCCTCAACGCGATGTGTCAGACAGCCACTGCCTGCCGCGATTACGACCCCGAGAACGACGAGATAGAAATGGGCGAGTACTGGGAAGACAACGACGACCACTACACCGCCGACCCCGATATGGGTGGTGACCAACAGATAGACCCAGGCACTATCATTGCTCGCCAGTATGACGACTACGAATGGGTAGATCTCGCACTGCCTTCGGGCCTAAAGTGGGCCACACGTAATGTAGGCGCCAGCACCCCTTACGAGCTTGGTGGTCTCTATGGATGGGGCGACGCCACCGGCTACCACACCGAGTCGAACAACCGCTACTATTATATGTCACGCCCCGACACCGCTTATATAAGTCACACGCGTATGGACATCGCCACCGTACAGTGGGGCCCAAACTGGCGCATTCCCAGCAAGGAAGAAGCTGAGGAACTCATCGACAACTGCACCTACGAACGTGCAATCGTTGATGGCTGTGAAGGTATCTGGTTTAAATCAAAGAACAACAGCGAAAAAATGTTTATGCCTTGCGCCGGTGACCGCTACATCGAGAATATTCGCACCGTAACACCCAACCATGCCCACGGCTACTACTGGACTGCCAATCTATATCCCACCGACAACGCTGCAGCCTACGCCTTCCACTGGGACGGCTACACCAATATGTATAAGCCTGCTTTCAAGGAGCGCTACTTCGGTTGCTCCATCCGCCCCGTGAAAGTAGAACAATAGAGTCACTCTATAAGAAAAGAAAAACGAACCATTACAGTAAGTAGTGGCAACTACAGCCATTAACAAATAGCCCCGAGCGTTTTATAGCGCTCGAGGTTATTTTTGTAGTTGTCTTGTGCATTCTAGTTCCGAGAGGATGAAAACATCGCCCATCGGAGATTGTCTTTTTCCGCTCGCTTTTTTTTCGTTCTTTTGGGTGTGTCATTTTTTTTTCGTAATTTCGCGCTGTTAAAAATAGAACATTTTAATCATGATTAAGTTTTTCAGAACATCTGAGGCCAGTGTAATTGCCGTACAGATGAATAAGGCACTCTCGCAGCAGGAGATTGATGCGCTCTGCTGGCTTTTTGGCGGAGCTGAGGCTGTCAATAGCGACAGTATAGATGGTTGTTTTGTCGGCCCACGCCGCGAAATGGTAACGCCGTGGAGCACTAACGCTGTGGAGATAACGCAGAACATGAACATCGGTGGTATCGTGCGCATAGAAGAGTTCTTTCCCGTTACGGCTGAAGACGCTGACCACGACCCTATGCTACAGCGCCTCTACCGTGGGCTCGACGGTAAGATCTTTGACGTAAATCTCAAGCCTGCGCCGATAAGAGTTATCGAAAACATCGAGGAATATAACGAGGAGGAGGGTCTTGCCCTCTCGTCTGAAGAGATAGAATACCTGCACAAGGTAGAGCGACAGTTGGGTCGCAAACTAACCGACTCAGAGGTGTTTGGATTCGCACAAATTAACTCTGAGCACTGCCGCCACAAGATTTTCGGTGGTTCTTTCATCATCGACGGCAAAGAGATGCCCTCTTCACTCTTCGCCATGATCAAAAAAACGACTAAAGAGAACCCACACAAGATTCTCTCCGCCTACAAGGACAATGTTGCCTTCGCTCAAGGCCCGATGGTAGAGCAGTTCGCTCCGCAGGACGGCAGCACCAGCGACTACTTCGTCATCAAAAATATAGAAAGTGTTATCTCTCTCAAAGCCGAGACACATAACTTCCCGACCACCGTGGAGCCCTTCAATGGAGCCTCTACCGGCACCGGCGGTGAGATACGCGACCGTATGGGTGGCGGCACTGGCTCATGGCCCATAGCGGGTACTGCGGTGTATATGACTGCCTACAGGAGTCCGCTCCCCGCTTCGCCCAACGGCGAAGCAATGGACGCACGTCCCTGGCTCTACCAGACTCCCGAACAGATTCTTATAAAGGCTTCCAACGGTGCCAGCGACTTCGGTAACAAATTTGGTCAACCACTCATCACGGGCTCTGTGCTTACCTTCGAGCATAAAGAGAACGGCGAGGAATATGGCTATGACAAGGTGGTGATGCTTGCCGGTGGTGTGGGCTACGGCTCCAAGCGCGACTGCCTTAAGAAGGAACCACACAAGGGCAATAAAATTGTGGTGGTCGGCGGCGACAACTATCGCATCGGCCTCGGCGGCGGCTCAGTGAGCTCCGTAGATACGGGCCGCTATTCCAACGGCATTGAGCTCAACGCTGTGCAGCGCGCCAATCCCGAAATGCAGAAGAGAGCCTACAATCTGGTGCGCACCCTCTGCGAGGAGGACGTCAACCCCATCGTCTCGATTCACGACCATGGCTCAGCTGGGCACGTCAACTGTCTGTCGGAACTGGTAGAGGAGTGCGGCGGCAAGATAGACATGACCAGACTACCTATTGGCGACAGCACCCTGTCGGCCAAAGAGATAATAGCCAACGAAAGCCAGGAGCGCATGGGCCTGCTCATCGACGAGAAGCACCTCGACCATGTGCAGAAGATTGCCGAGAGGGAGAGAGCCCCGATGTATGTAGTGGGCGAGACAACAGGCGATGCTCATTTCTCCTTCCAGCAAGCTGACGGCGTAAAACCTTTCGACCTCGACGTAGCTCAGATGTTCGGCCACTCACCCAAAACGGTAATGGTTGATGAGACTGTGGAGCGCACATACCAAGACGTTGTGTATGAGCAAGGTAAAATTGCCGAATACCTAGAGTCAATGCTACAATTGGAAAGCGTGGCCTGCAAGGATTGGCTCACTAACAAGGTGGATCGCTCCGTGACTGGCAAGATTGCACGCCAGCAGTGTCAGGGCGAGTTGCAGCTGCCGCTGAGCGACGTTGGCGTGGTAGCCCTCGATTACAGAGGCTGCAAGGGCATCGCCACTGCATTAGGCCATGCGCCTCAGGCAGGACTTGCTAGCCCCGAGGCAGGCTCCGTGCTGACCGTAAGCGAAGCGCTGACCAACATTGTGTGGGCACCACTGGAGGAAGGCATGGATAGTATATCGCTGAGTGCAAACTGGATGTGGCCCTGTCGCTCGCAGAAGGGCGAGGATGCCCGCCTTTACAAGGCAGTGCAAGCCTTGAGCGACTTTTGCTGCGCTCTTAAAATAAATGTACCAACAGGAAAGGACTCGCTCTCCATGAGTCAGCAGTATCCCAACGGCGACAAAATAATATCGCCAGGTACCGTGATAGTTAGTGCGGGCGGTCAAGTGAGCGATGTGCGCAAGGTAGTAAGCCCCGTAATTAAAAACGATGCCAAGACCACCTTGTTGCATATTGACTTCAGCTTTGACAAGCTACGCCTCGGCGGCTCAGCCTTTGCCCAAAGCCTCGGCTATGTGGGCAGCGATGTTCCAACCTGCAAGAGTGCCGACTACTTCCGCGCAGCCTTCAACGCAGTGCAGCAACTTATAGACAAGCGCCTCGTGATTGCAGGTCACGACATCTCCGCCGGTGGACTAATCACCACATTGTTGGAGATGTGCTTCGCTAACGTAGAGGGTGGCATGAAGATTAACGTGGACGGCTTAAAAGAGCCCGACCTCGTGAAGATTCTCTTCGCAGAGAATCCTGGAGTGGTAATCCAGATAGCCAACAGCAACAAGACCGCAGTAAAGAAAGTGCTCGACGATGCTGGCGTAGCCTTCGTGGAGATTGGCAAGCCCAGCGATGAACGCCATATCTTGGTAAGCCAAGACGGCATAACCCATCAGTTTGGCATTGACTACCTACGCGACGTGTGGTATCATACTTCCTATATGCTCGACATGCACCAGAGTTTCAACGGCACGGCTGATGAGCGCTATAGCAACTACAAGGAGCAGCCCGTGGAGTTTGCCTTTAACCGCGGTTTCACCGGCCAGTTTGCCCAGTTGGGCATCAGTCCCGACAGGAAAGACAGATCGGGCGTAAAGGCTGCCATAATCCGCGAAAAAGGCACTAATGGCGAAAGGGAGATGGCATATGTGCTCCATCTGGCAGGCTTTGATGTAAAGGACGTGATGATGACCGACCTCATCAGTGGTCGTGAGACGCTCGATGACATACAGATGATTGTTTTCTGCGGCGGATTCTCCAACTCCGACGTACTCGGTTCCGCCAAGGGATGGGCAGGAGCCTTCCTTTATAATCCACGTGCCAAAGCAACCCTCGACCGCTTCTATGCTCGCAAAGACACCCTCAGCCTCGGCGTATGTAACGGCTGTCAGCTGATGGTAGAACTGGGACTCGTCAATCCAGAACTGCCCAATAGCAGCAAGATGCTCCACAACATAAGCCACAAGTTTGAGAGCGGCTTCGTTGGAGTGACTGTGCAGACAAACCGCAGTGTGATGCTCGGTTCGCTGAGCGGCAACAAACTCGGTGTGTGGGTAGCTCACGGTGAGGGACGCTTCCAGCTTCCCTATCCTGAAGATAAATATAATATTGTACTTAAGTACAGCTACGAAGGCTACCCCGCCAACCCCAACGGCTCCGACTACTGCACCGCGGGCATCTGCTCGACGGACGGCCGCCACTTGGCGATGATGCCTCATCCAGAACGCGCCTTCTTCCCCTGGCAGTGCGGCACCTATCCTTCCGACCGTCTGGCCGATGATATCACTCCGTGGGTAGAGGCCTTTGTCAATGCTCGCAAGTGGTGCGAGGAAAAAGGGAGATAGACATCGACAAAGAATATAAAGGAAAATAACAATGTACAGAATACTCTGCATCTTGATTTCCCTGCTTACTCTCGCCGCAGCAAGAGCCCAAATGCGCACTGATGATGAGCTGAGAGAGGCGGCAGCAACTTTTTTTGCCGACCGTGCAGGTCAGCAAAACGGAATGTCTGCCTCCAAAGCCTACCGCGCCGAAGATATAATATTTGCACTGCAAAAAGAAAATCTCGCGGTAGCCACTGATGGCGACGGCTTTGTGGTGCTGGCAAGGAATAAAGAAGTGAGGCCTGTGCTAGGTTATTCAGAATCGGCTTATAGCGAGCCCTGCATGCCGCCAGCCCTGACTGCTTGGATAGAGACCACCAACACCTTGCTGGCGGAAGAAGCGCCCTCGTACATCTTTGAACAGACAAGCATAAAGATGCCCGAGAGTGTACCTCGCCAAATAGAGCCGCTAATCATGACCCTGTGGAGCCAATGGGAACCTTACAACGCCATGGTGCCACACTACATCAAGAGTTCTGACGACAGCTACAACTATCCCTCGGACAAAGGCACCTATGCCGAGATTCCGACCGGCTGCATCGCCACTTCAATGAGCCAACTGATGAACTACTATCGCTATCCTGCCCATGGGCAGGGCAGCCACTCACTGAGCGTACAACAAGGCAACGGCACTGAAGAAGTGCTGACGATGGACTTCGGAAAAATCTACTTCGACTGGTCTAACATGCTGGACGAATATGACTACTCCTACAGTTTCAATCCCGATAACAACACCTTTACATTGGAGCCCGACTTCACGCAAAAACAAGCAGATGCCGTAGCAACACTGATGTTGGCATGCGGCATAGCCAGCGACATGAACTACACACCAAAGGGAAGCGCCGCTGCCATGACTATTGCCGCTAGTGCCCTTACGCAGTATTTCAACTACGACGCCCACTATGTTGGTGATGCAACACTGTTTCAGAACATCATGTACAAATACCTCGCTTCCAACACTCCCCTTATCGTTTCTGGTCCTGGCCACGCCTTTATCATTGACGGGTATGACGAGAGCGGCTTCCTGCACGCCAACTTCGGTTGGGAAGGTGTCGGCGACGGATACTATCTATTCCCCAAAATGGATAAATATGAAATAGAAGACTTTCTTCTCGCCAGACCCACCAACAAGACGCCCACGCCCACACAACTCACCGCAGGCACTTTGGGCTCGGCTCTCAGCGTTATCGACAACGACAATCTCTTTGCCGTCAAGGTGACCGGCAATCTCGGAGCCTCCGACTTCTTCGCCTTAAGGAACAAGGGAAAACAGACTCTGATTGAAACCATTGATTTGGGAGATGCCACCAGCAGCAGTGACAACTTTACCAGTGATTTGCTTAGCGATATAGTTTTCTTCAATTTATCACTTCCACGCAACATCCGCAGTATCGACAAAGGCGCTTTCACCAACAACGCTTCTCTGGGCAGTATAAAGATACCACTTTCTGTCACTTCCATTGGAGAAGATGCGTTTAAGAGTTGCACCACTCTGAGCAACTTGAGCATTCCCTCCTCCGTTACCTCCATCGGCAACAATGCCTTCGTTTCTTGCAGGGGACTGACCAGCCTCACTTTACCCGAGGGACTGAAAAACCTCGGTTTCGCTTCCTTTGAACACTGCATCAATATCACCTCCGTCACAATTCCTGCCTCACTGGAAAAAATGGAAGACTATTGCTTCGACGGATGCCGAGGCATAACCACAGTGACCTATCTCGCCAAGAATCCTAGAGCTATCCCCTCCACCGCTTTTTACGATTATTTCGGCACCGACCCCCACGCCATCTATGATCAGGCTACCCTGCGTGTGCCTCATGGCTGCAAGAAAAAAGTAAAATATCTTGAAGGATGGAAAGAGTTTGGTAACATCGTGGAGTTGCCTGCAGCCGATATCAACAATGACACTGTCGTCAACACCGCCGATGTGGTAGGTGTGTATGCCTTTATCGAGAAAGGCGAGGCCTCCGGTTTTAGCCGTGACACCGCCAATGTCAATGGCGACGGGGCTGTCAACACCGCAGACATAGTTGCCATCTACAACTATATAGTAGAAGGAGACAAGTAAAGGGATGGCAGACATTACACTCGACAAAATAGCAGAATATGTAAAAATCTGCAAGCGCTGCGGGCTGAGTGCCACACGTACTCATGCTGTGCCAGGTGAAGGTTTTCCCACCGCAAAGCTAATGTGTATCGGCGAGGGTCCAGGCTTTCATGAGGATCAGCAAGGGCGACCTTTTGTAGGGGAGTCCGGGCATCTGCTTGATAAAATCTTGGCAGTCTCAGGTTTTTCCCGTCAGACCAATACCTTTATAGCCAATATCGTAAAGTGTCGTCCACCTAGCAATCGCGACCCGTTGCCTGAAGAGCGTCAGGCATGCCTACCCTTACTTCTCAAACAGATAGAGATTGTAAATCCTACTATTATCGTACTGCTCGGAGCTACCGCGCTGAAAGGTCTTATCGACCCTGAGGCACGCATTACACGGCTACGCGGCAAATGGATGGAATGGCAAGGACGAATGGTGATGCCCACTTATCATCCCTCTGCCCTGCTACGCAATCCCGAGCTTAAGCGGCCTGTGTGGGAAGACTTCAAACTGGTGATTGACAAATACCGCGAACTAGTAGATCCAAATCATCACAGCGATTATCATTGACCTCCTATGACTAACGAGGAATATATTGAGAAGCATAGCAGCGACGATGTGCGCAAGCTAGCTCTGAGCCATATCCCTGACGAAGTGGATGCGTTGTGGTGTATGCAGCAGATAGAAGGTCGGCAAATCGCCAAGAAGAAGCTGCCGCTATGGGCACAGACGAAAGGACTATGGTTTCCGCCAAAACTTGCAATGGAGCAATGCTCTAGTGAACCCACTGCGCAATATAAGCGAGCGATTGCAGAGCGCCTCTTGTCCAACAAAGACCAACGAACTATGCTCGTCGATCTGACAGGAGGTTTCGGAGTAGACTTCTTTTTTCTTGCCTCACTCTTTGAAAGAGCTGTCTATGTTGAGAAACAGTCAGACCTCTACAGAGTAGCAACACACAACTTCCCTTTGTTGGGACTGGACAATGCCGAAGGGAACTGTGCAGATTGCATTGGCAATACACTATCTGGGCTGCATAATATCTCTCTGGCATATCTGGATCCCGCCCGCCGTGACGAAGCCAAGCGTAAGATGGTAGCCCTGGAGGATTGTTCGCCCAATGTAGTGGAAATGCAGGACAGACTATTGGACAAGGCTTCGCTTGTTATGGTGAAACTCTCTCCTATGTTAGACATCAGCATGGCATTGCGCAAGCTGGACTCCGTCATAGAAGTTCATGTGGTAAGCTTGCGCGGAGAATGCAAGGAACTTCTCTTTGTCCTGAGCAAGAACAAATCCACTCCCAACATCTATTGCGTAAATCTGAAAACGACAGACCCTGATGTTGTCTGCCCGATAAGAGACATTTACAACCAACAAACCAATTTGTGCGATGAAATCGGAGATTACCTATACGAACCAAACGCCTCAGTGCTCAAGGCGGGAGTGCAAGATAAAGTGGCTCATAATTATAATCTCCTTAAATTACATAGCGACAGCCATCTCTACACTTGCAATGAACGGAGAGACAATTACCCTGGGCGCAGCTTCAAAGTAGTGGATTCGTGCAGCTTTGGCAAACATGACTTGCGCAGCATACTCAGTGATACAAAGCAAGCCAATATCACAGTGCGCAATTTTCCTTCAACTGCCGACGACTTGCACAAAAAACTGAAGCTAAAGGACGGCGGTGACATCTATCTCTTTGCTACAACAATGGCTAACGGACGCCATGTTCTGATAAAATGCACAAAAGCGCACGAAAACTCTTAATTCCTAACTCCTAACTCCTAATTTATTACTACCTTTGCAGCCGTATGGTACTTAATTATATCTGGATAGCCTTTTTCGCTATCGCTTTTGTGATAGCCCTAATTAAATTGGTGTTCATGGGAGACATGGATGTGTTTCCCGCTATCATGGACTCTACTTTTGATACTGCCAAGACTGCTTTTGAGTTGAGCCTCGGCCTCACTGGTGTACTCTCACTATGGCTGGGCATCATGAAGATTGGAGAAAAGGGTGGGCTGGTAAATGCGCTGGCTCGCTGTCTGAGTCCCGTTATGGTAAAACTTTTTCCCGACATTCCCAAGAATCATCCCGTGTTTGGCAATATGTTTATGAATATCTCGGCCAACATGCTCGGACTAGACAACGCGGCAACCCCTTTGGGACTCAAGACTATGGAGGGGCTGCAGGAACTAAACAAAAAGAAGGACACGGCTACCAACCCAATGATAATGTTTTTGGTGCTCAACACGAGCGGACTGACCATTGTGCCAATCTCTATTCTGGTGTATAGGGCACAACTCGGAGCCGCACAGCCCACCGATGTATTCCTGCCTATACTGATAGCCACTTTCGCCGCCACTCTCGGTGGAGTAATTATTACCTCTATTTATCAAAAGATAAACCTCTTTAATCGCACTCTCATCCTTACGCTTGGTGGAGCCTGCCTTGCTGTGGCAGGCATAATCTGGGGCTTCACCCAAATGGATAAGCAATCGCTGAACACGATAACTACCATGGGAGCCAATCTATTGCTGATGATTATCATCATGCTTTTCCTCTTTTCCGGAGTGAGAAAGCGCATCAATGTCTACGACGCTTTCGTGGAAGGAGCCAAGGAAGGGTTTCAGACAGCTGTAAGGATAATCCCTTATCTTGTAGCTATGCTCGTGGCGATAGGAGTTTTTCGCGCTTCGGGAGCAATGGACTGGCTCGTAATAGGATTGCAGCATGTTATTGAGGGCCTGGGTATAGCTGCCGACTGGGTTGGCGCATTGCCTACAGCACTGATGAAACCTCTCTCTGGTAGCGGCGCTAGAGGCATGATGGTGGACGCCATGACCAACTTCGGTGCAGATTCGTTTATCGGTCGTCTCAGCTGCATCTTCCAAGGAAGCACAGACACCACATTCTATATTTTGGCAGTGTATTTCGGTGCAGTAGGAATAAGCAAGACACGTCATGCTGTGGTCTGCGGACTGCTGGCCGACCTGATTGGAATTATAGCGGCGATACTGGTATGTTATCTTTTCTTTGCCACGGATTAGACGATTAAGTTTATGTTACTGGATATAATCTTCGTTTTACTTGGCTTTGTCCTACTTATCAAAGGTGGCGATTGGCTTGTGGAAGGCGCCGTCAGCATCGCCAAGTGGGCAAAACTTAGTCCAATGGTTATAGGTCTCACTGTGATAGGCTTTGGCACCAGTGCTCCCGAACTGTTTGTCAGCCTTCAGGCCGCGCTGGCTGGTAGTCCCGGTATCTGTTTGGGCAATGTAGTAGGATCTAACATTGCAAACATTGGCCTTATCCTGGGCGTAACTGCACTGATTACTCCATGCATTATAAAGAACTTCACCCTTAAAGTAGACCTTCCGATGATGCTACTTGCCTGCTGGCTGCTTGTGGCTGTAGGTATGAGCGGAACTATTGGCAGACTGGCCGGAGCCGTGGGGGTATGCGTGCTCATTATGTTCGTGACATGGGAAGTGCGTCGTTCTCGGCGCATTACAAAAATGGTCGATTCCAACGAGGAGAACGAAGAGTCGTCAATGGTATTGTGGAAAGCTATCCTCCTTTCCGTGTTTGCCCTAGGTCTACTAGTGGGAGGCTCTCATATCCTTGTCAATGGCGCTTCGGGCATCGCCCGCGAGATAGGCGCAATGGTGGGAGCAGACCCACGAGACATGGAGCGCATTATTGGCCTGACCATCGTAGCCGTCGGCACCAGCTTCCCCGAGCTATTCGCTTCAGTCATTGCTGCCCGCAAGGGACAGCAAGACATGGCTATCGGCAATATCGTCGGGTCAGTTACCTTTAATGTCCTTTTCGGTATTGGACTGCCAGCACTTATCTGCCCCATTCACGGAACGGACATCGGCTTTTTGCGCGACTATCTAATAATGGGCGGTCTGGCAGTGTTGCTCTGGTTCTTTATGTTTACCAAGCGCACTCTGGAGCGATGGGAGGGATTAGTACTACTGCTAATATATATATCATATATCGGCTACCTTATTGTCGCATAAAAGAGTTCGGTCTATTCCTCCTCTTCTGTTTTCTGTGTAGGAGTGTAAGGGAACTCATACCCCTCACGGTTCTCGTAGTCTATTATCAAATCGGTTGAGTCGTTGGGATGAGTGTCTATCTCAGAATTTATCTTCCCATCGTAAACCTCGACTTTAACCCTCGTCAAGCCTGCAGCTATAAAACCGAGCTTCTCTGCCGCACCCCACGAAAGGTCTATTATTCGTCCTCGAGCAAAGGGGCCACGATCGGTTACCTTCACTACCACTGTCTTGTTGTTCTTAAGATTGGTGACTTTCAGCAATGTTCCAAAGGGATGTGTGCGGTGAGCACATATCATACTGTCTTTGTGATAGCGCATACCATTGGCCATGCGGGTCTTTACTACCTTAGCATAGAAAGAAGCTATTCCAATTTGTTCTTTCTTATCACTATCGCCGCTTTGCTTCAAGGCGAAGCCTGACGGCAATAGTGTGAAAATGGAAAAAACAGCAAGTAGCAAAATAGTTTTCATAGTTATAAAATTTGGTTGTTACTTTTTTGTACAATGTCGCAGGGCAAGAACAGAAAGGAGCAAGACTACAGCACATCCACAAAGCGTTACAGCAAACCATGTGTTGTCTGGAATCAAAGCCGACAATGTATAGTCTTCCATCTTTTCTGAATTCTGACGCATAAGTATAACGCTCGCAGCATTATTAGCCACATGACAGATGATGCAGGGCCAAATGCTGAGAGTAATAACATATAACCATCCAAGGAACAAGCCCAAGATAAAAGCGACAAGCATCTGTGCGGGATTCATGTGGAGTAGGCTAAAGAGTATGGCCGAGACGAGAACTACCAGCCATTTGGACATCTTTGTTGACTCAAGCAACGAGCCTGCAATTCCATATCTAAAGGCAATTTCTTCTGATACCGGACCTACCATTGCCATTGCCCAAAGACTAAGCGAACTTAGACTCGCAACCTTAAACGTCTCCTCCAAATAGTCTGGCAGACTGAGCCACTCAGCTAATGCCTCGGTAAGAACAACGAGAGCAAAGAAACCTACTATTGAGACTAAGACCACTGCCAGTCCCCTTCCAAAAGAAATCCTCCATCGAAAAGGTTCCTTGAATCCCTTGCGGCAGATAAGGATTGTGGCAATAATGATGATTATCTCGCTGGCCATCAACGCTATTAGCATTTCTGATGGCGAAAATTCAACGTCTCCGCTAAAACCTTTGCCCTGCATATACAAGCGTATCATTGCAGCAACGGAAACAACTAGTCCTGCCAGCACCTGAGAAAGGATGAATACGCCGATTATTAAAAGTGTCTTTTTCATTGTTTTATTCTTTTGCTGCTCTCTCTTATTTGAATGAGATCGACTTGGAGTTGCGCTTGCAAATCTTCAATAGAACCAAAATGTTGTTCACCACGAAGGTAATTTACAAACTCTATGCGCACATTCTGGTCATAGATATCTTCGTTATAATCGAGTATATACACCTCTATACGCTGTTCCTGTGCGAGATTGTCAATCGTCGGTCTATTCCCTATGTATAGCATGCCGTCATGGTAGTCTCCCTTGACATAAGCCCTTACCATATACGCTCCATCTTTGGGCAACAATTTACATGGACTCTCCATCGCAATATTGGCAGTTGGAAAACCGATAGTGCGACCGATGCCTTCTCCATGAATTACTGTTCCTTCTATACTATAATAACGTCCAAGCAACTCTTTTGTCAGCACCATATCCCCCTCTGCTATCGCCCTTCGTATAGCAGATGAAGATATGTGTATCGCACTTTCCTCTTGCGGCAACTCGCCCGCCAGGATTACCTCCATGCCGAGTTCCTTACCATATCTTTGATAATCGAAGAATGTTTCTGAAGATTGATGGCCAAAACGATGATCATAGCCCACAAAGAGAACCTTTCCCCTCAGCTTGTCGATAAGGATTTCCTTCATAAAGTCTTTAGCACTCACCCTTGAAAGTTCGGGAGTGAATTCTACCGCCACGACATAGTCAATGCCAATACTTTCCAAGACTGACAGTTTCTCCTTAAGGGTGGTAAGTAATTTTACAGGTTTGTCAGGATGCAGAATATCCGATGGGTGGTTCTTGAATGTTATAACCATTGACTTTGCCCTCCTCTGCATGGCAGCTTCCCTTACCTGTTGCAGCAGGTATTGGTGCCCTCTGTGCAGACCATCAAATCCTCCTATGGTCTGAACGCACATATCCGCGATTTCAACGGAGAATATATCTTGAAACACTTGCATAGGAAGGCGTCTCTCTATCCCTGTTTTGATTGTTTACAATAGACTAACTAGCGGCAAAGATAGACAATTTGTTTGGAATGAGCAAATTACTCTCCTTTTTTACATATAATATGCTCTTTTGATCATCATAAAACAAAAGTCCCGACATTATCGGGACTAAAGTCTTTGCAGCTTCCTTCACAGGGAGCCCAAAAAAGGTTTTGAGAGAATGAAACCTATATTTTGTTGGTCTTAATAAACTTCTATGTTTGGTTTTTCAGCGCATTTTCATTAGCATGTTGAAGAAATTATCCCCAAAACTTCCTGTAAGATCAACAATCTGAAGTGTGTCTTTTCCTTTTGGAGCTTCTTCTATCATCACTATCTCTATCACGTTTTTGCCTGACTGGCGTGTCCATATCTGTTTGTCGTCGCCCAGTTGCTCGACGGCATACTCCTTATACACACGCTTGTGTTTTTTTAATAGTTTTTGTGTCAGCGTCATATACTTGTCAGCCTCCTTGGAGACTGTCAGGATACGAAGGCTTTTCACATTTTCCAACAACCCCTTGAGTTGCTCTTGCTTGTCGGCATCAACCTCCGACATCAGTTTGGTGTTGCTGCCTATCATCTTCAGCACACTCTTTATCATCGTAGGACTCACCGTGATGTGCTCATACTCTGACGCTAAATACGTGTCAGTCTTACCATTTACATGACTTAACATCTTTCCTATAAAGTCCTGTTCCGAGCCACCGTAGACAACGGCCGACGGAATGAGCGCAATCAGTATGGAAAACAGCAGGCTTCTCATTCTATTCTTACTTCATCTTGCTCTCTGTCATTACAGTTGCTGTGTCAGCTACTTCTGAACCTTTCAGCGTAATGCTGAGATCGCGAAGCACATCGGCTACTTTCTCGCACGCTATCTCCGGATCGGAGTAGGTATCGTGATAGTTTGCATAGTTGTACTCCACTGGCTCAGGATCTCGTGCAGACCAGAATTTGCCCGACATCACGCCTACCGTGATAACCAGCGCCACTGAAGCCACTGCCTTATACAGAGGACTCAGAGTCCTATTCATACTGATGATGCGCGCCTTGAATGGAGTCTTGCTCTTCTGGCTCTTGATGCGCTCTTGCACCTTCGCGTCAAAGTCAGCGGGTAAGCTTATGTTTGCTTCATCCTGCATCCCACAGAATAAGTCTTTGTAGGCGAGCAACTCCTCTGCCACTTCCTCGTTACGGAAGTAATCACGGAGCATCTGCTCTTCTTGTGCGCTGGTGTTGCACTTAAAGTAGCGCTCAACCAGATTTGATATATTCTTACAATCCATAGGCATCAGATTTCTTGCACACTTCCTTCAAACTTTGGCGTGCACGATAGAGCGTTATCTTCACATCTTCTTCGCTTATCTGCATGATATCGGCAATCTCGCGATAGCTCTTGCCTTCTATATCTCGCAGTTGCACTAATGTCTTTTGTTTTGTTGGAAGGTTATTTATTATCTTTTTTATAAAGGTACGACGGTCGGCGGCAACAAGCATCTCCATGATGTCTTGCGAGTTGTTTTGTACCAGATTTTCATCTATGCTCTCCAGCGGCTCGTAGTTCCGCCCCACCCTGGACAGTGCATCTCTTGAGAGATTGTAGCTAATTGTAAGCCCCAAATTCTCTGCATCGGCAACCGAAGCCAGACTTCCGCACCGTGTCCATAGGCGTATGAGTGTCTCCTGAGTGATGTCCTGTGCTTCAGCATCGTTGTGTAGCAATCGGAGCGCAAGTCTGTAAAACTTGTTCTTCAGCGGCATCACGTCTTTGTTGAAGTCAATCATCGGGGAAGAAACTCTTCTATTAGTTAAACGATTAAGAAAACGAAAAGTTACAGAAAATGGCAACTTTTTCTATCAATTATTAGAAAAACAGCACACGCTGCAAGTAATATGTGCCCATTCCGCTAAGCATACCCAGCAGTGCAAGCAGACTAAAATGTCTCATATACCAGCCGAAGCTTATTTTCTCAAAACCCATCACCACCACACCTGCGGCTGACCCTATTATAAGGATACTACCACCTGTGCCGGCACAGTAGGCAAGCAGCTGCCAGAAAATACCGTCTTGGGCAAAATCACCCACCATCTGTATGTCATACATTCCCATACAGCTTGCCACCAGCGGGACATTATCCACAATTGAAGAAGCCACGCCTATCACACCTGTCACTAGATAATGGTTGCCTTCGGTCAATTGGTCAAGCGTCTTACCAAAAGTTGTCAAGACACCCGTCTCTTCCAAAGCAGCTACCGACATCAAGATTCCAAGGAAAAAGAGTATCGTTGACATGTCTATGCTGTGCAGCACACGACTCACACGGTTGGCACGATTGCTCTCTATCTTGCGGCTGCTGTAGAAAAACTCCGTGATAACCCACAGTATGCTCAGCACCAAGATAACACCCATAAACGGAGGCAGACCTGTCACACTCCTAAACACAGGCACCGACAACAGTCCCACGATGCCCACATAAAACACCACATTCCTCTGCGTCAGCGAAAAATCATATTTCTCCTCCGTTCCCTCCGGTTCTTTTACCATAGGCCTCAGCCTTCCCTTCATCTGCCATTGCAGCACCACCGCAGGAACAATTACCGTTGCCAGCGATGGCAGGAACAGCTCACTAATCACGCCCATGCTCGACACATTGCCCTTAATCCACAGCATGATGGTCGTCACGTCACCTATCGGAGAGAACGCACCGCCTGCATTAGCTGCCAAGATTACAACACCGCAGTAAAGCATGCGGGTATGTCTCGACACCACCAGTTTCCTTAGCACCATGACCATCACTATGGATGTTGTTAGGTTATCAAGCGTGGCAGACAAGAAGAAGGTAACTATAATCACTCTCCACAGCAGAGCATGCTTGCTGCGCGTGGCCAATTTCTGCCTTACGAAATTGAAACCTCCGTTGCTGTCCACCACCTCCACGATGGTCATCGCTCCCAGCAGGAAGAAGAGTATCTCACTCGTATCGCCCACATGCTCCACAAAGCGTGAGTTTATCACAGCATTCTTGAAATCTTCAAACGCCACCCCCTCTGGGGTATATCCCGACAATCCACATGTGTAAAGCGTCCACAGTACCACGCTCAGCAGCAGTGCTATAGCCGTTTTGTTTACCTTGAGATTTCCCTCTAACGAGATAAACAGGTAGCCTATCAGAAAGACGATAACGATTGTTAGTGTCATGAATTTCTATATGTCTTTATTTTGGGAGACTACAAAATTACACTTTTTTTTCTTCATTCCCTAATTTTCAATTCTCAATTTTCAATTTCAATTATAAATCCTCTGATATTTGCTACCCCTATGTAGTTTTCAAGCACTGGTGCTCTTTATATTGCGCAAAAAGTTGTAACTTCGCAGCGCGTTATATATAAATATGTAGCACACGCCTGCCATTGGCAGACTCTATAACACTACACACACATGGATCAACTGTTTTCCAACCTACCCTATAAAGTGGCAGACCTCAGCCTCGCCGCTTTCGGAAGAGAAGAGATGAGAATAGCCGAGCATGAGATGCCCGGACTGATGGAGCTTCGCAAGAAATATTCCGACAGCAAGCCGCTCAAGGGAGCACGCATCATGGGCTCACTTCACATGACTATACAGACCGCCATGCTCATTGAGACCCTCAAAGCCCTCGGCGCAGAAGTAAGATGGTGCTCGTGCAATATCTACTCCACTCAGGACCACGCCGCGGCAGCCATTGCCGAGAGCGGCACTTCCGTCTTCGCATGGAAGGGCGAGAGCCTCCACGACTATTGGTGGTGCACCCTCCAAGCCCTGAATTTTGGTTCTTCTTTTCCCAATATGATTGTCGATGATGGCGGCGATGCCACCCTGATGATTCACCTCGGCGTGCAGGCAGAAGACGACCCCTCCATCCTTGATACTCCGTCGGGCAGCGATGACGAGCGCGAACTCAAGCTGCTGCTCAAGCGTGTCCTCAAGGAGCAACCGCACCACTGGCACGATACAGCCAAGGCTATCCGCGGTGTGTCCGAAGAAACCACTACCGGCGTTCATCGCCTTTACAATATGCAGGCAAAGGGCGAGCTTCTGTTTCCCGCCTTCAATGTCAACGACTCCGTCACCAAGATCAAGTTCGACAATCTATACGGCTGTCGCGAGAGCCTCGTTGACGGCATCAAGCGTGCCACCGATGTCATGATTGCAGGCAAAGTTGCTGTTGTGGCAGGCTACGGTGATGTCGGCAAGGGATGCGCCCAGAGCCTAAAGAATTACGGAGCCCACGTACTCATCACGGAGATAGACCCCATCTGTGCCCTGCAGGCAGCGATGGAGGGTTACGAGGTTGTAACCATGGACGAGGCTGCTCCCCGTGGCAATATCTTCGTCACTTGCACTGGCAATATCGATGTGATCACCGTTGAACACATGAGGCGTATGCCCGACGAGGCCATCGTATGCAACATCGGCCATTTCGACTCCGAGATACAAGTAGAAAAACTCAAGCAGGTGGAGGGCATCGTCCGCACCAACATAAAACCACAGGTCGACAGCTACCGTTTCCCTGACGGACACCATATCACTCTGCTCGCCGACGGGCGCCTCGTCAACCTCGGGTGTGCCACAGGCCATCCCAGTTTCGTGATGAGCAATTCTTTTACCAACCAAGTCCTCGCGCAGATAGAGCTCTTCAACCGTCACTACGACATAGGTGTCTATACCCTGCCCAAGAAACTCGACGAAGAAGTGGCACGCCTACACCTTGAACGCATCGGTGCCCACCTCAGCACCCTCACTCCCGAGCAGGCTACCTATATCGGGGTAGAGGTCGACGGACCGTTTAAGGCAGAGAATTATAGGTATTAGCAATTAGCCTTAAGAATTTAAGAATTAAAAGATATGCAGAAACTTTTTCAGAAGATTTGGCCCGACGCAACAGCCGTAGTGCTCTTCATCGTCATTGGATTTATTTATTTCCTTTCGCCAGTAAGCGAAGGACTGGTTTTATCAGGTTCCGATCACACGGGAGCCATCGGTAGCGGACAGGAACTGACACAATACCATGAGCGCACCGGCGAAGAAACACGCTGGACCAACTCCCTGTTCAGCGGCATGCCCACCTACCAGATGTCGCCGTCCTACGGCTCGCGCACCACTCTCGACACCATGCGCAATGTCTATGAACTCGGCCTACCCACCGTAGTCATGTACGTCTTCATCCTGCTCGTAGGTTTCTACATTCTCATGCGCGCCATGGGCTACAAGCCGCTACTCTCCATTCTCGGCGCCATAGCGTGGGGATTCTCTTCATACTTCTTTATCATCATAGGCGCTGGCCACATATGGAAGTTGCTCACCCTTGCCTTCATTCCGCCCACCATCGCCGGTATGGTGCTATGCTTCAAGGGCAAATACCTCTGGGGTGGCGCCGTCCTGGCTCTGTTCCTGGCATTCCAGATACTGAGCAACCACCTCCAGATGACCTATTACTTCCTCCCCGTCATGGGCTTTATGTGGATAGCCTACCTTATCATCGCCCTACGCAACAAGACGATGGGCACATTCTGGAAAGGAACAGTCACTATGCTCATCGCAGCAACCATAGCCATCTGTGCCAACCTCTCCAACCTCTACCACACCTACGAATATAGCAAGGAGACCATGCGCGGACGCAGCGAACTTGCCGCTGAAGGCTCCTCCGAGAAGAGCGGACTCACCGCCGAATACATCACCCAGTGGTCCTATGGCATCGACGAGACACTCACCCTACTCATCCCCAATGCCAAGGGCGGTGCCTCCGTGCCATTGTCAGAGAGCGATATCGCTATGGAGAAAGGCCAGTACTCTCAGTACTACAACGGCATCAGCATGTATTGGGGTGACCAGCCCGGCACCTCTGGCCCAGTCTATGTCGGCGCTATTATTATGTTCCTCTTCATCCTCGGGCTCTTTGTCGTAAAAGGCCCGATGAAATGGGCACTTTTGGCTGCCACCATACTCTCTATCCTCCTCTCGTGGGGCCACAACTTCATGGGCTTCACCCAGTGGTTCATCGACCATGTACCGCTCTACAATAAATTCCGCACCGTATCCTCCATTCTCGTCATTGCCGAGTTCACCATACCGCTACTCGCCATCATGGCCTTGGCCAAGGTGCTCAAGGAGCGTACCGACGCCCTGGGCAAGAACCTATGGAAGTTTTGGACTAGTCTAGCCCTTGTAGGAGGAGCTGCTCTCCTCTACGCTCTCTTCCCCAGTCTCAACGAGCCTTTCGCCTCGCGCAATGAACTCACACAGCTCGGCCAATACCCCGACATCCTCGCCGATATCACCAATGTCCGTCAGGCCATCTTCGCCTCCGACGCATGGCGCACTCTTCTCTATGTGCTACTCGGTGCCGTCCTCGTATGGCTCTACGCCAAGCAAAAGATTAAGGCCGTCATTGCCGTCGCAGCTCTTGCCGTGCTATGCCTTATAGATATGTACGGCATCAACAAGCGCTACCTCAACGACTCCATGTTCGTTCTCCCCGAAGACATTCAGAATGCCTTCGTCAAGACCGAGGCCGACGAGCAGATACTGCAGGACACCAGCCTCTCTTACCGTGTCCTCAACTTCACCACCAATACCTTCAACGAAAACGAGACCTCTTACTTCCATAAGAGCATCGGCGGCTATAGCGCTGTCAAGCTCGGACGCTATCAGGACCTCATCGACCGCCACATCGGCTCTGAGATGAATGCTGTCATCAAGGCTTTCAACGACAGCCAAGGCGATCTCACCACCGTCAAGGGCGACAGCCTCTTCCCTGTGCTCAACATGCTCAACGACAAATACTTTATCGTCAGCGCAGGCGAGGGACGCAAGTTTGCCGTACAGAACCCCTTCGCCATGGGCAACGCGTGGTTTGTCAATAGCATCAGCTATGTCGCCACGCCTAATGAAGAGATAGATGCTCTCGCCACCACCGACCTTCGCACGCAAGCCGTCGCCGACCAGAGCTTCCGCAATGTGCTCGACCATTCCGGCCCCGCCGTAGTCGACTCGCTTGCCAAAGCCACCCTCTTCAACTATCAGCCCAACGAACTAGAGTATGAAGTGGAGTCCACCACCGGAGGTGTAGTTGTCTTCTCCGAAATCTACTATCCCGGCTGGACAGCCACCCTCGACGGACAGCCCCTCCAGCTGGGACGCGTCAACTATGTCCTTCGCGCAGCCTATGTTCCCTCCGGCAAGCATGTCCTCCACATGGAGTACAAGCCCGCCTCCGTCACCCTCACAGAGACGATAGCCTACATAGCCATCATCATACTCCTCCTCGTCTTCATCGGCGCCATTATCATCACCATCAAGAAGGCGAAAGTGCAGAACGACAACGAAACCGTCAAATAGAATAATTGTTATGACTAAGCCCTCCATCCCCAAAGGAACGCGCGACTTCTCTCCCGTTGAGATGGCCAAGCGCAACTACATCTTCAATACCATCCGCGATGTATATGCCCTCTACGGATACCGCCAGATAGAGACCCCCGCCATGGAGAATCTCTCCACCCTTATGGGCAAGTATGGCGAAGAAGGCGACAAACTGCTATTCAAGATACTCAACTCCGGCGACTTCATGCGCGGCATCAGCCCCTCCGACCTCAGCGAGGGAGCCAGCGGCCATCTTGCCGCACAACTCTGCGAGAAAGGCCTCCGCTACGACCTCACCGTGCCCTTCGCACGCTATGTCGTGCAGCATCGCGACGAGCTGCAGATGCCCTTCAAGCGCTACCAGCTGCAGCCCGTATGGCGTGCCGACCGACCGCAGAAAGGGCGCTATCGCGAGTTCTACCAATGCGACGCCGACGTCGTGGGTAGCGACTCCTTGCTTAATGAAGTCGAGCTGATACAAATCATTGACACCGTCTTCACCCGTCTCGGCATACGCGTCAGCATCCACATCAACAACCGCAAGATACTTACCGGCATGGCCAATCATATCGGCCAGCCTGACAAGATAGTCGAAATCACCACGGCCATTGACAAGCTCGACAAGATAGGCATCGACAATGTCAAGGCTGAGCTGGCCGACAATGGTGTCACTCCCGAGGCCATCAACCGCCTGCAGCCCCTCTTCCAGATTAGTGGCGACAACGACAGCCAGCTTGCCGCCATCGCCGCCATGCTCGCCGACGATGAGGTAGGCACCAAGGGTGTCGAAGAAGTGCGTTTCGTCCTCAACACCCTCAAATCTTTAATGGTCAATGGTCAATGTTCAATGGCCAATGAGATAACCCTCGACCTCACCCTCGCCCGCGGCCTCAACTACTACACTGGCTGCATCTTTGAAGTCAAGGCCCTCGATGTGCAGATAGGCTCCATCACCGGTGGCGGACGCTACGACAACCTCACCGGCATCTTCGGCATGCCCGGCCTCAGCGGCGTGGGCATCTCCTTCGGAGCCGACCGCATCTACGATGTCCTCAACCAGCTCGACCTCTATCCCACCAATGCCGTGCAAGGCGCACAAGTCCTCTTCATCAATTTCGGCGAGGCAGAGGCAGCCCGCGCCATGCAGGTGGCCACCCAGCTCCGCCAGGCAGGCATCGCCGCCGAGGTCTATCCCGACGCAGCCAAGATGAAGAAACAGATGAGCTACGCCAACACTCTCGGCGTACCCTACGTCGCTCTCATCGGAGAGACCGAGATGCAGACCGGCGTCATCACCCTCAAGGACATGCAGACCGGAGAACAGACCCAACTCACCACCGAGCAGACAATCCAACAGCTAACGAAATAACACTCAGAGCAACATTATCAGCAAAACTGATAAAGAGAACGAGGAAAGAACCTTAACTTTGCAACGAAATTCAAAAAACAAACCAAATTTCGTTCATTATGAAAACTATTTATGAGTGTTCGCAAAGCAAAGGAGTAAAGTGGTTTACCGCTATTTTCTTCCTCGTTATTGTTCTGACAATCCTGTTAGAGATTTATTTTGTTTCTAAGGGCGCAGACCTTATTGGGGCCATTATTGCGACAGCCATCCTGCTGGTCGTGCCCATTACGTGTGTTCTCATTTTCCCCATGTATGTCATTGCAGACGACGAGGGGATAGGCATCCGCACTCTTGCACGGACAATCCGTATTCCATTTGAAAACATTGACCACATTGAGCGGATGGATGAACAGAAGCCATTGTTTGGCATAACCAACACCATTCGTTTGTGTGGAGTGGGCGGAGTTTTCGGATATATCGGGTGGTTTCGCACGAAAGGCATCGGCACTTTCCTCTCGTATGTAACTGACGCAAAAAAAGCTTTCCTTGTTTATCGCGTAAAGGGACTGCCCATTGCTATAAGTGTAAGCGAGCCCGACGAGTTTCTGCCTTATTATCTGAAAGGAGATACTGGCTACAATCTGAAAGGAGGTTCAAAATGAATCTCCTCTATGATTTTTCATCAGCACTCCTGCAAGCCCGGCAGCGTAAGGGTGTAACACAAGAACAAGTTGCTACTGCATTAGAAGTCTCACAGGCCACATATAATGCGTGGGAGTGCGGGCACCGCATTTGCCCTTACAAGCATATCATTGCCCTCATCAGTTATTTTGACGATGAGCAATTTACCCGTCGAATGATTCGCATCTTGCTCACGTTGCAGCATAATATGGCGGGGCTGAACAAGAAGTCAACATTTGAGCTGACTACATACTATATGAAACTCATCTCATTGCTTGCCGATGAGTGCACCGAGTGGCTCAAGACATTGCCAAAATAGATAGAAGTGTCGTAATATCTAAAGCGGACTTCACTGAAAAAAAGCGCGACCTCGTAGAAAATAACTGCGACCTCGTAGGAAAAAAGCGCGACTTCGCAGAAAATAACTGCGACTTCGCGCGATTTTTTTGCAATTTCGTTTAATTCTTTCGGCCGAAATTACAAATCACTTCCGCGGAAATTATATATCACTTCGGCGGAAATAATGTATCATTTCGGCCGAAAGAGTTCGGCGAGAGCGCGCTTTTTTCTGATGAAGTCAGCTTAAAATTTGGCGAGAACAGCTTTCTTTTTCGTGAGGTCAGACTTTTATTTCATGACGTCTGACTTCCTCTCCCCCAACTGCGGCTCAGTCAGGGGGAGAGGTTCTTTCTCTTTATCTACTTCTACCTACTTTTAACTCCCTTTCTCTACCTTTAGCCCTTCTATCCTTCTATTCCGAAAGAGCAAGTCGGAAACCGAGTCCCGGCAGGCCTTGGTCATGGAAATTGGCTTGACCATGATGATTCTTGAGACGGACGATGTAGTTGTTGTCATCGTAGTCATAACATCCTCCACGATAGACCTTAAAGTCACCACTGTTCAGACTTCTGTTTCTCCCATAATAATCCATTCCGTCCTGACACCACTCCCTAACATTGCCGGTCATGTCATAGATGCCGAGCTCGTTTGGTTGCTTTGTGCAAACACGGTGAGGTATTCTGCCGCTATTGCCGCTGTGCCATGCCACACTGTCGAGGATGTCGCTGCCGCTGTAGGTGTAGCCCTTGCCAAGTTTGCCACCACGTGCGGCAAACTCCCATTCAGCCTCAGTAGGCAAGCGGAATTTCTTACCTGTGAGCTTATTGAGCTTTTTTATAAATTTCTGGCAGTCGTCCCAGCTTACGCAATCCATGGGAGTATAGCCCATAGCATAAAGATAGCTGTGTTTCTTCTTGGCATAGGCAGGCTTGCCATACATAACAGTCTCCCATAACCCTTGAGTAACTTCTGTCTGGCCAATAGCAAAATTATCGACAGTCACTTCGCGTGCATAATCCGCATAATCAGTGCAGTCGCTGTCCCCCATTGTGTATGTGCCGCCTTGCACGGAAACCATTTTAATGACAACGTCATTCTTGATTGTAATCTCGGTCACCTTCTGCGCGTTGGTCACCATGAGTGGGGAAAGAATCAGGATGATGCAAATTAAAATCTTTTTCATGGCGTTAAAATTTTAAGAAAGGTTTATTTTTACTATCTCTACTTCTACTTGGTTTTTTATTGAATCAAGACATGCGCCTATTGCTTTGTTACCAATGTTTACGCAGTTCCCACCCGAAGGTGTGAGAGTTGCGGTTTGTATAAAAATCTTGCTGCACGTTTATATTGAGCGCTTCATTATAAAGGCCGACGATGAGGGGCTGCATCTCCTTGCCGTAAAACACGGCTTGCAGATAGACATCGGGCTTGTCCGACTTCTTGTCTGAGACTGTGAACCAGTCCTGCTCGTCGTAGGCAAGCGTATAGCTGGCCTTGTCTTTTGGCTCAAACGGTGCCCATCTTCCATACGGATGGGTTTTCACCGCCTTGCCATTCGATGACTCCATGGCTAAGGCAACGGCACCAGTAACTACCTTGTCATATTTCTCCGAGAAAGACTGCTTGGTGAAGTCTGAAGACGTAAGGTCTGCATAGAACTCCTTCAGCAGTCGCTCACGCTTTTGCACGATACGGTCTGCGAATGCCAGAAGTTCTGTTTCCGTTATGAAAGAGCGGCTCTTGTCGCCACCATTGCAGTGGCGGTAGATGATGTCAGCCACATAGGTCTTGAATCCGCTGTTACGCTTCTTGTTATTGAAGATGCCGTACTCCCACTCTTTCTTATAAGCGTAGCCTGAGCCAAGGTCACGGCTCTCGCCCATGCCTGTCTTGATTCCAAGACGGGGATTGTCCACCTCTGCCACCACTGGCTGCAGATTTTTACCGGTAAGGACTACGCGCAGCCTTACTTCAGCATCGCTCTCCATAGCTTTTACGGAGAACCAATCGTCACCTTCGTAGGTAATCTGGCACTTCGCATTTGCCGTCTGTGGCTTGAATATCTGCCAGCCGCCCTTAGCTGCCGACTTTATATGCGGAGAAAGGAAGGAGTGATATTCCTTGTCGAAATCCTGCTGATTAAGTCTCGGCATGTTCAACTGGGTATAAAACTCATTGAGAATAGCCATTCGCAATGCGATACTTGCCTTATAGAACTGTTCGATGTCACTGCTCAACACGAAATTGTAATGGCGATAGCTGCTCACCACACCCGGATGGCTGTCCGAATAGCCGTAGTCGTGCAGCCGCATGGGTGGCGGATTGAAGTCATACTGCCGTGCAATCGTGTTTATCTGCGCCCTTTCCTGTGCGCTGTAATTGCTGCAAGAGCACAACAGGGCGACAACGCCAACGGAGAGGATAAGAATCTTTTTCATGGCTTTGGTATTTTTATATTTTTTAGCGGTTAGTAACTAACTCCCGGGGCAAAACTCCTTTGTAAACACACGAATATTGTTCATTCCGCTGCAAAGGTAGCAAACAAACTTCTATTATCAAAGGATTTTGTCGTTTTATTCCGCCAGTTGGCCATTTTTTACTCCGTCAGTTGGCCGCTTTTTACTCCGCCAGTTGGCCACATGAAGATTGTGGAAGAAGACCCCTCCTCGCTCCGCTTAAGGGGGAAAGTGGTCACCAAGTCGCGGCATATACTCCCCTCCCCTCATGCGAGGGGTTGGGGTGGGTCTTTTCTTTTTCAATTCTTCAATCTTACTTCTTCTTTGGTTTTTTCTCGCGAGAAATAATCCCCCTTAAGGGGGTGAAAAGGGTGAAAAGGGTGGCATTTTGAGTCTTTTTAGTATGTTTTTACATAAAACAACACTTAAAAGGGCGGCGATATGGAAGATTGTCACTACTTTTGCACATTAAATGCGCACAGCGACAAAATTAATGTCGCACAGCACCAATTAGAGCACCAATTACAGCATACAATTAATGTAATGTACACACTCTCTTTTTACTCTCACATTCTACACTCTCATATCGCGCGCGCGCTCCTCGTCGTAGCATGGGCGGCACTGACCTTGACGAGCTGCGTCAGCAGTTCCTCGGATGATTATTACGCCAGCAGCGACTGCGCCATCACGGCCATGACGATAGGAACACTCAAACGCACCGTACACTCCACCACTACCGACGGTCGCGACACCACTTACTCCGTGTCGGTGGCCGGCTCGGCATTCCCCATGTTTATTGACCAACTGAGATTAGAGATATACAACCCCGACTCGCTGCCGCAAAACACCAACGTCTCCAAGGTAGTCCTCTCCAGCGTAACCAGCGACGGTACTGTATTCTACCGCACCGCAAGCGGCACCGACACGTTGCTCACCACCACCGACTCTATCGACTTCACGCAGCCGAGGATATTCACCTGCCTCAGCAGCGACGGTACGCAGACCAAGATTTACAAAGTGTCAGTCAATGTGCATAAGACATATTCGGAGGACTTCACCTGGATCACCGAGGCCGACGACCCCGCAACATTCGCCGGAGTGACCTCGCAGAAGGCGTTCGTCCTCAACAATAGTCTAATGGTGTTCGCCCTAAAGGATGGCAGCCCCACGCTGCTGACAGCAGCCACCGACTCACCCTCCGATTGGACAGCCACACCCATCACAGGTCTCGTTGCTATGACTCCCGAAGATGTCGTGCTATTCAACGGTTCTTTCTACTGTGCCGATAGTGGCAATCTTATGATATCAGAGGACGGCATCCAATGGTCGATGGTTAATGATCATTTGTCAATAGACAGAATGCTCGCCACCGGCAGAGAGACCATCTATGCTCTCTCAGGCAACGACATCTACTGCTCCACCGACGGCACCGACTGGACTCTGGACACCAGCGAGAGTGACATGCCCGCACTACCTGAACAGAACAGGCCCTCCGTGTGGAGCCCCATGTCCTTTAACGACAACTTCAGCTATATCCTCATTGGCGGCACGAGCAACGACACGCCGTGTATCTGGCGCAAAGTGGTGGATGTCAACGGCAACGACACAGAGCCGTGGTCACTCTTCCCGCAAGGCGAGAATGGTCTGAACATATACCCCGCATTGCCGCAGTCGGCTATGGTAGCCTACGACTCAAAGATACTGTATGTCGGACTGGAGGGCGATACACTCAGCAACTTCTACCTCAGCAGCGACGGCGGTCGCAACTGGCTGGAGCAAACCACGACGGGCAACCACCCCGCCAACATAGAGGCGCAGTCGTTTAGCATGACGGCCGACGATGACAACTTCGTATGGCTCATCACCGCCCCGAGCGGCAAAGTGCTTAGGGGTCGCCTCAACCGACTGGGCTATGCTGATAACCAGAAAATTTATTTAAAAGGAGTAAGGAATAAGGAGTAAGGATAAAAGGAGTAAGGAGATGAGAAAGGTCTTGTATTTGCTTGCTATAGCGATGCTACTGCCCTCGATGATGAAGGCGCAGGAAGACGCTGATTTCCGTATGGAGATTGGTGGCGGCATCGGTAGCAACTTCTACATGGGTGACCTGAACAATAAGATGTTCTCGTGTATGCAGCCTGCCATCGGTGCGTACTGGCGCTACCTCTTCGACCACTACAACTCGCTGAAGGTCAATCTGACTTACGCAGGCGTCAAGGGTAGCACAGAGGACCAGGAAAACTTCTACCCCTACAACCCCAAGAGCGGTTCGGCAGCCGATATGCCTATGAAGGCAAAAGTCACGGGTGGCGTGATAGACATGAGTTGCATGTATGAGATCAACTTCTTCCCTTACGGCTACTATCAGGACTTCTTCGGCCACAAGCGCTTGACCCCCTTCCTGCAGATTGGCCTAGGCCTCACCTACGCCTGCGTAGGCAAGCAGGCAGGATTGAACGTGCCGGTGGGCGTGGGAGTGAAATATCGCGCTTCAAAGCGCCTCAATGTTTCCTTCGATTGGGCGATGCACTTCTCCACTACCGACAAGATTGACGGACTGGAAGACCCGCTAGGCATCAAGTCGTCAGGATTCAAAAACAAAGACCACTACGGAGTGGCGCTGCTGTCGCTGACCTACAGCTTCTCACCGCGCTGCCCCAACTGCAATAAGGCAAAATAGATGAACTCCACCATACATATAGACCCAGAGAGAATACCGCAGCACGTGGCCATCATTATGGACGGCAACGGGCGCTGGGCCAAGCAGCGCGGCCTGCACCGCAACATAGGGCACCAGCAAGGCGTGGAGACTGTGAAACGCATCACGGAGCTCTCAACACGTCTAGGCATCAAATATCTCACGCTCTACACCTTCTCTACGGAGAACTGGAGCCGCCCCAGCGACGAGGTGGCGGCGCTGATGGGACTGGTGCTCGACTCGCTGGAGGAGGAGATATTCATGGCCAACAACGTGCGCTTCCGCATGATTGGTGATGCCGACCGACTGCCTCAGGCAGTGCGCGATCGCATCAGGCAATGCGAAGAGCGCACCAGCGGCAACACAAAGATGACAATGGTGATAGCCATGAGCTATTCCTCGCGCTGGGAGATAACCAACGCTGCTCGCGAGTTGGCTACAATGGCCAAGGATGGTAAACTGGCGCCCACCGACATCACGGAGCAGACCATAAGTGACCATCTCACCACAGCCTTCATGCCCGACCCTGACTTGCTAATACGCACCGGCGGCGAACTGAGGCTAAGCAATTATCTGATGTGGCAGTGCGCATACTCGGAACTATACTTCTGTGACACCTACTGGCCCGACTTCACGGAAGACGAGATGCTAAAGGCCATCAGCGACTATCAGCAGCGCGAGCGCCGATATGGCAAAACGAGCGAACAAATAACAAGCATACATGAAGAGTAGTCTTTTACATATATTTCTATTATTTGCGGTGACAGTAAGCTCTCTGGCACAAAGCAGCAACACGAAGGCCAAACCCACGCTCGCATACTCCAACGACCCCACGGTGTACACCCTCGGAGGCGTAAGCATCGACGGCATCAACGACGAGCTAGAGGTCAACAGGCTGATAGGCATGGCCGGACTGATAGTGGGGCAGGAGATTACTTTCCCAAAAGCCGACAACGAGATAACAAAGGCTGTGCGCAACCTCTGGAACCAGAGGATGTTCTCAGATGTGACCATAACCGCCGACAGCATAGTTGGCAACACTATTTACCTGCATATCCAACTGGCTGCCCATCCGCAACTGACTGAGGTCAATTACAACGGAATCAAGAAAGCCGAGCGCGAAGACCTGGAGGAGAAACTGAAACTCAAGCCGGGCAACCAGATTTCCGTGGACGTGATTGACAGGGTGAAATATATCATCCAGACTTTCTTTGAGGAAAAAGGCTTCAAGAATGTGGACATAGAAGTGCTGCAGCGCGATGACCCGAAAAAGGCCAACCATGTACTACTCGACATTAACATCGACAAGAACGAGAAAGTCAAGGTACACCGCATCTACTTCACTGGCGCTGACGAAGCGTTGCAAAACTCGCTGAAGAGAGCGATGAAGAAGACCCGCGAGGTAGGCAAGCTGCGCAATTTCTTCTCTTCGAAAAAATTTATTGAAGAGAAATACACCGCCGACAAGGCAGCCGTGGTTAACAAATACAACTCATGGGGCTACCGCGACGCATTTATCGTGGCCGACAGCGTGGTGCCGTTTGATGAAAAGCATGTAGATGTGTATATCACCATTGACCAAGGCGGCAAGTACTATGTGCGCAATATCAACTGGGTAGGCAACACCGTCTATTCCACCGATGCGTTAGCCAAGACGCTGCAACTCAAGAATGGTGATATCTACAACCAGGAACTGCTCACCAAGCGCCTCGGTACCGACATGAGCAAGGCCGACGACGACGCCATCGCCAATCAATACTATAATCACGGATATGTGTTCAACCGCATCATCCCTGTGGAAACAAATGTGGTAGGCGACTCCGTGGATCTCGAGATACGTATCCGCGAAGGTAAGCAGGCTACACTCAACAAAATCAATATCATTGGCAACGAGCATGTTTTTGAAGACGTAGTACGCCGCGAGTTGCGCACCAAGCCTGGCGACCTCTTCAACAAAGAAGCACTGATGCGCTCGCTACGCGACTTGTCGTCGATGGGACACTTCGACCCCGAGCAGCTCACTCCCGACCTCAAGCAAGACGAGGCCGACGGCACAGTGGACATCACCTACAAACTGTCATCAAAATCAACCGACAAACTGGAGTTCTCGATGGGCTACGGAGCTATGGGCGTAACGGGGCGCATCGCTGTGCAGTTCAACAACTTCGCAATACAAAATCTGTTTAAGAAAGGCAACGCCCGCAACTTCTTCCTGCCGCAGGGCGAAGGACAGAGCGTAGAGATAGCCGCCCAGACCAACGGACGCTACTATCAGCAGTACAGCCTGTCGTTTATGGACCCCTGGTTTGGCAAGAAACGTCCCAACCAGCTCTCAGTCAGCCTGTTCTACAGTAAGCAGACAGACGTAAACAGCAACTACTACAACTCGGCGTACTATAACAACTACTACAGCCGCCTCTACGGCTACGGCTCGTCGTCCAACTACTACAACTACGCCGACTACTACGACCCCGATAAATATGTGCAGATTCTCGGTGGTAGCATAGGCTGGGGCAAGCGACTGAGATGGCCCGACGACTACTTCAACCTGTCGGCAATACTGACCTTCCAGCGCTACAACCTCAAGCAGTGGCAGTATTTCATCATGACCGATGGTAACTGCAACAACCTCAACCTCACGCTCAGCCTCACCCGTAACTCTTCAGACCAGCCGTTCTTCCCGCGAAGAGGCTCCGACCTCGCTTTCAGCGTGTCGGCCACACCCCCCTACTCGCTGTGGGACGGCAAGGACTATGCCAATCTGGCCAACAACCCCTCTTCGGCCACCTATCTGCAGGATATGCAGAAGAAGTATCGCTGGATAGAATACCACAAGTGGAAGTTCCGCCTCAAGACATACACCGCCCTCACCAAGGCCGACAAATGTCCCGTGCTGATGACTCGCACAGAGTTCGGACTGCTCGGCTACTACCGCAAGCATAAGCCATCGCCCTTCGAGACCTTCTACATGGGCGGCGACGGAATGTCGGGCTACTCCTACAACTACGCCACGGAGACTATCGGACTGCGAGGCTACGACAATGGCGCCCTCACTCCGCAGGGAATGGAGGCCTACGCCTACAGCCGACTCTCAATGGAGCTGCGCTATCCCCTGCTGCTGGGCAGCACCAGCATCTATGCCCTCGGATTTCTGGAGGGCGGTAACGCCTGGACGACGTGCGCCAAGTTCAACCCCTTCGACCTCAAGCGCTCGGCAGGCGCCGGCGTACGACTCTTCCTGCCGATGATTGGCATGCTCGGTATCGACTGGGCCTACGGCTTCGACAAGATATTTGGCTCGCGCAACTATAGTGGCAGCCAGTTCCACTTCATTATCGGACAGGAGTTCTAGCCTTATTTGACCATTTGACAATTTAAATATTTGACAATCATAAATCCTGAAAACATGAAAAAGACAATCCTTATCGCGCTCCTCGCACTTGGAGCCATGCTCCCCGCAGCAGCACAGAAATTCGCACTCGTAGATATGGAGTATATCCTTAAGAATATTCCCGCCTACGAGCGTGCTAACGAACAGCTCAATCAGACCTCCAAGAAATGGCAGGCCGAGGTGGAAGCTCTCAACCAGCAGGCACAGACACTCTACAAGAACTATCAGAACGAAGTGGTGTTCCTCTCCGCAGAGCAGAAGAAAGCACGCGAAGAAGACATCCTGAAGAAAGAAAAAGAGGCCTCCGATCTCAAGAAGAAGTATTTCGCCCCCGAGGGTGAGCTCTACAAGAAACGCGAGAGCCTTATCGGTCCCATTCAGGACGAGATATACAATGCCGTCAAGGCCATCGCCGAGCAGAAAGGCTACCAGCTCGTGCTCGACCGCGCCAGTGATAATGGCATAGTTTTTGCATCTCCTACTGCCGACATTTCTAATGATGTGCTCGCAAAGTTAGGCTATTCCAACTAAAAGCATTACCTTTGCACCCTGAAACAAAACAAACACCATTTAATTTAATAAGATGAAGAAACTAATCATTGCAGCGCTTCTGTTAGCGCCCGCCGCACTCTTCGCACAGAAGTTCGGCCACTTTAATTCAATGGAAATCATTCAGGCAATGCCTGAGTTCGTCACCGCACAAAACGAACTCCAGACCCTTGGCGACCAATACCAGAAGGAACTGCAGGCCATGCAGGACGAATGGAATCGTAAGGTAGAGAACTTCACCGCTCAGCGTGATTCACTGCCTCCAGTAGTGCTGGAGCGTCGCCAGCAGGAGATACAGGAACTCGGCAAGCGCTATCAGGCTACCGCAGAGAAATATCAGCAGGAACTCTCCAATATGGAGGAGGAAAAGATGACCGAAATCCGTCAGAAGGTGCTCGGTGCTGTTAAGCAGATAGGCGATGCCGGAGGCTATGTCTATATCATGGACAGCTCGACGGGAATCCCCTATATCTCTGCCACTCTCTCAACTGACATCACAGCTGAGCTAAAAACCAAACTCGGAATAAAATAAAAAAAAGCCTGCGCTTGCAGGCTTTTTTTTAAAGAGTTAGAACATCTTCTCCGGGTACTGTCCTTCTTCGCCGAGTTTGGCAAACTTCTCCACTACGCCCGGACGATCCTCAGGATAGGTAACGCCGAACCATCTGGATGTGGTGTCGAGCACCTCGCATGTTGCCTTACCCGTCTTGATGAGGTGGTCAACCATCAGCGGAATGAAGAACTCGCTCTTGAGATTGGTTTGGTTCTTCGGGTCGCTGAGGAAGGTCTTGAAATATTCCTCGCTGTGTGCGAAGTAATCGGGAGTAAAGCCCCAGAAATTCATGCTCACGGGAGTGGTGTCGGGAATAGTCACCCACTGGTCGTCATCGTCAAGATACTGCACCTTGCCGTCGTGGCGCTCTATCTTAGTACGCTCAACCACAGAAGTGAGAAGGTGTGTCTGCTCGTCGTTCTCGCATACTCCGCGGCTCACGGTACCACTGTCGCTTAGGGTATTGTTTACGCGGAAGCCCACCATAGCATACTTACCGGTGCTACCCTCGGGGAGATTGCTGAGGAACTTGGCCATCACCATGAAGGAATCTCTGTCGTAGAAGTCGTCGCAGTTCAGCACAGCGAACGGTTCCTTGATAACATCCTTGCCCATCATCACTGCGTGATTGGTACCCCAGGGTTTCTGGCGTCCTTCGGGCACCGTGAAGCCTTCGGGCAGTGCATCAAGAGACTGGAAGCATAGCTCGCAGGGGATGTGGCCCTCATACTTGGAGAGAATCTGCGTACGGAACTGCTCCTCAAAATCTTTGCGGATAACCCATACAATCTTGCCGAAGCCTGCTTGGATGGCGTCGTAGATGGAGTAGTCCATAATTGTCTCGCCGTGGGGGCCGAGCGTGTCGAGCTGCTTGAGACCGCCATAGCGGCTGCCCATACCAGCTGCAAGAAGGAATAGTGTTGGTTTCATGTCATTAAATTTTAAGAGATTAATGTATCTTTTTCAAATTTCAATTTACAACAGGTGGATGCCTTGCTTGCGACATTTGTCGCGCATCTCTTGCGGCCAGATAGATGCCTGTATCTCGCCAATATGGGCCTTACGCAGATAAAGCATGCAGAGGCGCGACTGTCCGATACCGCCGCCAATGCTAAGGGGCAGAGTGCCGTCAAGTAGTCGCTTGTGGAAATAGAGTTTCTTGCGCTCCTGCTTGCCGCTGCTCTCCAGCTGACGGAGCAGAGCCTCCTTATCAACACGGATACCCATCGACGACACTTCCACTGCACGGTTGAGCACCGAGTCCCAAATCATGATATCGCCATTAAGGCCGGGCAGTCCGAGCGAACTGATGGTAGAATAGTCGTCGTAGTCGGGAGCACGCCCGTCGTGAGGTTTGCCGTCACCCAGCGGGCAACCGATACCGATGATAAAGACGGCACCCTTGGCCTCGGTGATAGCATCCTCGCGTTGACGGGGCGTAAGGTCAGGATACATCTTGCGCAGTTCCTCGGCATGGATGAAGAATATCTCGTTGGGCAGAAACGGCTGTATCTGCGGGTACGCCTCGCACACCATAAACTCAGTGCGGAGCATGGCAGCATAGATGTCGCGCACGATGGTCTCAAGGAATCCTATGTTGCGCTGGTCGGCAGTGATGACGCGCTCCCAGTCCCACTGGTCAACGTATAGCGAGTGCAGATTGTCGAGTTCCTCATCAGCGCGGATAGCGTTCATGTCAGTGTATATGCCGTAGCCAGGCTGGATCTTGTATTCAGCCAGTGTCAGCCTCTTCCACTTAGCCAACGAGTGAACCACCTCGGCCCGCTGGTCGCCAAGATCCTTGATGGGGAAGGTAACGGGGCGCTCCACACCGTTGAGGTCATCGTTGATACCCGTGCCCTGCAACACAAAGAGGGGGCCAGTGACGCGGCGCAGTTTCAGGCCGGTAGATAGATTTTGCTGAAAGAAGTCTTTTATCTTCTTGATGCCCTGTTCTGTCTCTTGCGGATTCAGCAGGGGCTTGTAGCCAGTTATTTTATAAAGATTGCTCATTCTTTAATTGCTTTGAGCGACAAAATTAAAGAAAATCCGCGAAAAGACAAACGTTTTGTCAATTATTTTCCTCTACTTCGCCCTTAGCCTTCTTCTTTTTGGCCATACTATTAAACTTATAGACTACATGAAGAAGGGCATAGCGCGGCACGGAGTTATGCCAGCTCTCGGTGCGTCCCTGCGAGTTGATAGTGTTTTGTACATTGCTGCGCTGACCGAGGAGGTCCACTACTTCCAGACGGAGGGTGAGCGGTTTGCCCTTAAGCAGCGACTTGCTGATAGAGGCATTCCAAATGAGGTAGTCGTCGTTCATCGAAGCATCATTGTAGCCTCGGCGGCTGAACATCTTAAGGTCTGTGTTATATTCCAAACCCCATGCTATCGGGCCGTTGGCCTTGATGCCATAGTTGAAATCCACGGCGCTCACGCGCTGGAAGTTCTGGCGATGACTGTTCTGCACCTGCCAGTTGGCGCTACCCTCAAGCATTACATTGGTCTTCTTGTACATATATTTGAGGTGGGTGTAGGTGCTAGTGTTGAAGTTGTGCACCACGCTACGCTCGATGGCAGCAATATCGCTCTGTGTGTCGCTGATGTAGTCGGCGCTGTGGTCATAGCGGAAGAATAGGCGTGCCGTCAGTTCCCAGTGGTCGTTCTTATCGATGTTGCGCGAGAAATGTCCGTTGATGTTCGCGTTCCAGTTGCCACTGATGTTGAGGGGGCGGTAGGTGGTGATGCCTGTGGCGCGGTCATACAGAGTGGCGGTGGCAACAGAGTTGCTATTCACATCCCACCCAGCGTTAACACCATAATTCTGCGTGTGAATCATGTTGCCATAGTTCCAACCAATGTCTATATGGTGATTACGCGGGTTGCGGAGGTTGGTATTTGGCTCGCGGATGAACAGCGGATTGGTGTCGTCGTATATCTCCAGCAGATTGGAGGCGTCGCGCAGATTATGGGTGAATCCATAATTGAAGTTCAAAGAACTCACCCTGCCGTTCTCGCCTCGTTTGTTGTACCAAAGGTGGATATTTGGGTCGAAACTGGTGAGATTGGCTGTCTTGCGCTGCGAGATGTTGTTACGGTTGTCCCACGCGGTGGAGTTGCGTATGCGCAGAGGCAATCCCACCCATCCGGCGAGTTTTTCGGCAATATCGAACCAAGACCCGACGCTTACCTCGTTCACACGTAAGCGCTTGGTGGTGTGGTAAGAGTTGCGGATATCCATAGCCATGAGCATGGAGTCGGTGGAGGAGGGCGTCATGCCGAGCCCATGGCTGGTGCCTTCGCCCCATCCGCTCAGGGAGTCGAGACGATAGCGCGAAGAATTGTTCTTGTCATAACTTTGGTTGTAGTTATAGCCGATATTAAAGTTCCAATTCTTCATTAGCTTTATGTCGTAATCCACATGGAGCATGTAGCTGTAGTTTCGCGCAGGGGCGAATGTGGCTATGTTACGATAGTCCTTGTTGTCGGCGGCACGATTGTCGAGCAGGTAGTGCTGGTAGCTGTCGTTGTCGCTGCGCCCCATGCTGAAGTTGTATTGCGCCTGCATATCGTTGCCGAATATCGGGTCGTGGAAGTGCAACTGACCATTACTGCTGACGGTGGTGCTGCGTGTCTCGGTCATCGATTGGTCAAGCACGGTGTTGGTCAGCATTTGTTCCAGTCGCGTGCTGCCCACTGGCATGAACACGCTGTCCAGAGCGGCTCCGCGATAGCTGTCCATGGGATCGTTGTTGAACGTAGCGCTGGATGAGGTGTGGGTGCCGCGGTTGCGACTGTGGCTGATAGCCAATGGCCTTGACCAAAGAAAACTTCCCTTGGCACGGTTGCGAAGGCGACTGTATAAGTTGAACTGCGTAGCTTTCGTCAGACCGTGCCAGCGACTGCGCCCGTAGGTGTCGCCGCCCGTGAGGTAGGTGGTAGAGGAATTGACTGTCTCATTATCATCATCAGCATGAGTGAAGTCAATGCCTGCAGCGAGGCGCAACTTGTCCTCGTGGTCGTAGGTGATGCCCGTCTGGAACTTCTTGATATTGTGGAGTCCCTGCGGCGATATCTGGCTGTTGACCTCACCCTGGTCGTTGGTAAGACCGCGGTCATTGAGGTTGTTGAGTCCGCCTGCGGCAATAAACTTGAAAGCATCGGTGAAATACATGCCTACCAACTTGGTAGTGTAGCGCCCCTTGGTGCCGCCCGCCAGGTCAGCGTTGACCATCCAGCCGGTGTTGTACTCCTTCTTCAGCTTCACATCCACCACGAGTTTCTTCATCTCGTCGCGCTTCACGGAGTCCTTGATGAGGTAGCCGGCCTCGTCGTCGCGGCGATACACCTGCACCTTCTTCACCGTATAGGCGGGCAGGTTCTCGAGAGCCAGCTTGGGGTCGCCGTCAAAGAAGTCCTTGCCGTTCACCAGCAGGCTCTCCACCTTCTTGCCATTGTGGGTAATCACGCCATCAGAACTCAGTTCCATACCAGGCATAGACTCTATCAGTTTGTCGAGCATAGAGCCTTCTGCCAGATTGAAGGCATCGGCGTTATACTCCACCGTGTCTCCCTTCACCACCATCTTAATGCGCGTAGCCTTGATGGTAACGCCGTCAATGGTATACTCCTTGGGCAGACGCTTTATCTTGAAGTTCTGCATCCACTCTGTAGTGTACTTATGGTACTGCTTCTCAGGGATATGCAAGTCAAGCGGTTCGGTGGAATAGCCCTCCACATCGAAGCGCACCTTGTACTGGCCGCCCTTGGGCAGCTTGATGTTGTAGCCCGACTGCTCTTTGTATTTCCATGTGCCCCAATAGGCATCCTTGGCGGGATGGATAGTGTCAATCACTACTATCGAGTCCAGTTCGTCGTAGATAGTCAGGCTGCCCTTCTCTATCTCCTCGCCAGAGAAGAGGTCGGTCACCTTTCCCCATACGTTGATAGAGTCCTTGCGGTCGGGAGCGGCAAAAGCATTGAAGATTGACAATTGACAATTGACAATTATTAGTATTATCAGCAGAAAGCGATTCATTCTATTTGAGGCTTGGGGTTTTTACTTTTGACGCGAAATTACCACTTAAACTTCAAATGACCAACGATTATACATATATTAACTTTTGCCTCACCAAGCAATCGCGCCGCAAGGACAATGACCGCACATTTCCACGCGTATAAATATTATAATGTACGCGCGAGAAAATATCTACTGCGTAAGCGAAAGGATGTAACCGAGGGCGAGATAGCGCAGAAATTTGCCGATAGCGATAGCAATGAACGACTTCACGAAGTTGACGCGCAGGATACCGAGGGCAATGGTGATGGCGCTGCCCAAAATGGGCACCCATGCCAACAAACCCATCCACGCACCGTGAGTGCGTACCTTGTGTTTGCTCTGCGCCAGCTTCTCCTCCTTCACATGGAAGAGGCGATAAACCCATCCCTCGTTGCAGAGACGTCCCACGCAGTAGTTGAAGAGTCCTCCGAGCACATTGCCCAGCGTAGCCACCAATATGAGCGGCCAAAGCTCCAACCCACTGACATAGAGTGCCGTAAGCACCACCTCAGAACTGAAAGGCAGAAAACTGCCAGCCAGAAAGGCGGCTACGCCCATGCCGGTGTAGCCGTATTGCACGAGGAAAGCGGTGATGCTCAGGTATAACAAGGGTTAAAAGATTAAAAGGTTAAGAAATAATGGATATAAACTCATTGCTACTAATGACAACAAGAAAAGCCAGAACGCTAAGCCCGCCTGCCATCCGCGCGAGAAGACAAAATAGCGCGCCAACAACGGCGAACAGCATAGTATCCACGCAGGCGCAAGACTCATTGAACATTGAACATTGGCCGTTGAAGATTCGGTAACTTGCAAAACGACCAACACAAGGAGCACCGGCCATTGCAGCAGCAGCACGATATAGCGCATGCGAGTAGCTATCTTGTCGTCAAGACTGGTACGCATGAAATGGACAAGGCTGAAAAGGGAGAATAGGAGAATGGGAGTGAGGAGTAAGGAGTAAGGAGTGAGGAGTGAGGGGTGAGGGGTGAGGAGTGAAGTAAAGGAAGGGATTACGCCGTTCACTAAAGTCGTGAAGGCCTCCACCAGTATGCCTTGTACAAGATACCACGCTGCCCACACCTCGTAGGGGAGCAGCAGTCCCAGAAGCAGAGCAGCAAGCACGCGTGCCGAAAAAATGCGCAAGGGCATAGCCATCGCCATCACGCTGAAGGGTAGTAGCCACACCGTCTGAGGCAACACCATCGTCAGGCAACCTAGCGCCACAGAACTGATAAACACCGCCAACTGCGGCCGACGCACATGGGTGGAAAACAATAGTCCGCCCACATGCATCATATATAGCGTCGTGATGCCCATCACCTCCACGCTCCAATCATGAAGCGGGGCGCACACTGCCATCAACACAACAAATATAGATGACACAGCCCAACTGCGCACCCTGATAAGCTGCAGCGTGTTGCTCAGCCAGCGTAACGCTAACGTAAGTATCAACACACACGCCAGTCCCGCCACACTCTCCAGAGTCTGCGGTGCCTGCCACAACCATAACACCACCGCGATGACTATACTGACGGGCAGCATGGCCATCGAGGTGGTGATTTGGTGTTTCAGGGAAATCATATTCCTATTCCACTACCTCGGGCTTGTCAGCGGTGAGTTCGAAATACGGGTTGCCTAGATCGATATGATCGCCCCAATTGGAACCATCGGGGTCAAACTCTATCTCCATCATCTTGGCACCGTGAGTATTGATGTCAAGATGCACAGCCTGCTTGTCGAGAATGGTGATACGACCTGCTGCCACCTCCTTGCCGTCGAGCAGCACCTTATAGAGGGCGTTGCCATGATTGTTGACGGTGCGGGTGAGTATCTCATCGTCGATGCCGAGGTCACAAACAAAGCGCATTGCACCGTTGAGCTTAATCTTGAACGTGGACGGTGCATGAGTGGCAATGGCCGACTCGTATGTGTTGTTCTTAATGCGAATCTTATGTCCGTCAACGGATTTGTTGACCAATATCTCCTTGATATACTTATCGTGAGTAGCGTGGCTGAGGTCTAGGTCTGCCAGTTTCACAAAGTTGCCTGAGGTTGGCAGCGCGAAAAACTGGTCGTGCCCAGGCTCCGGTTTCTGAGTCACGGTTACCACGCGCGACACATTCTCCTTCTTGGTGGTGAGAATGATGCGTGCGGTGCGCGGCACGAAGCTGTCGTTCTTCTGTGCAGAAATGAGGATAAGACCATTCTCCTCCTTTGCCGTAAGCCATTTGCTGCGGCAGTATAGCTCGTAGGGCGACTTGGCGGTAACGAATACCGATGCTTCGGTCTGGTCAAATGAGATTTGCACATCGTCGGTGCTAACCTGTATAAGCTCGCGCGGCTGGTAGTACTTGATGTCAGGGGTAGCGGCGCTGAGAAGGCCTACCACAAAGAGGCCAGCTAACACGGAAAGGATTCTAGCTCTAATCATATTGATAAAGGTTATTAGTTAATGTTCACATTTTGCCGTTGCTAAGTTACGAAAAAATTTTTGCTCAGCCCCGAAATGCAGCAAAAAATAGTAAAAAGTAAGGAATTAGCAATTAAGAATAAGGAGTTTTTTGTAATTTTGCGGTGACAAACTTGAAAACAAAAAAAACGATTATGAAGCATTCTATGTTATTCCGTTTACTGCTGGTGGCGACGGTCACGATGATGATGTGCCCCGGCAGCCTTAAGGCTGATTGGAAGATGGCCAAGGTTAGTATCCAGACTCCGTTTGCCGCTGCAGTGAGTCCTACCAACGCCTTGCCTGAGTATCCACGTCCACAGATGGTGCGTTCCGAGTGGATGAACCTCAATGGTCTCTGGGATTTCAGTTCTATGGCCTCTTACAACGACAACATTCCCACTTCAGGATGGTATGAAATACTCGTGCCCTACTGCGTGGAGAGTGCGCTCAGCGGACTGAAGACCCACTATGAGAGTATGGCCTACAGACGCGACTTCACAGTGCCCGCCAGTTGGACTGGCAAACGTGTCCTGCTCAACTTCGAGGCCGTTGACTGGCGTTGCTCCGTCTATGTGAACGGCACTAAGGTGGGCAGCCACGACGGAGGCTACGACCCCTTCACGTTTGACATCACCGACTATGTTCAGTTTGGGCAACAAAACGAGGTGGCTCTCAAGGTGTTTGACCCCACCGACCGCTGGTCAGTGCCTCGCGGCAAGCAGGTGCGCAACCCTGGCGGTATTTTCTACACAGCTTGCTCTGGCATCTGGCAGACGGTGTGGCTGGAAGCCGTGAACCCCTCTTATATCCAGGACTTCCACCTCACACCTGACATTGATGCCGAGACACTCACCATCAATGCCACTGCCGGTGGCGACACCGACAAGGTCTCAAAGATCAAGGCCACTGCCTACCACGGCACCCAAAAGGTAGCCGAGGGCGAGGGACAGCCTGGCGAAGACATTGTGCTCAGCATCACCAATCCCGATCTATGGAACCCCGACCACCCGTTCCTCTATGACCTTAAGTTGGAACTGCTCGACACCGACGGCAAGAAGGACGAGGTGCAGAGCTACTTCGGCATGCGCAAGATAAGTCTGGCCCGCGACAAGGACGGCTACTACCGCATGATGCTCAACAATGAGTTTGTCTTCCAGACTGGTCCGCTCGACCAGGGCTACTGGCCTGAGAGCAACCTCACCCCGCCCTCCGACGAGGCAATACAATACGACATCGTGCAAATGAAGAAATATGGATTCAACATGGTGCGCAAGCACCTCAAGGTGGAGCCGCGCCGCTGGTATTACTGGACTGACAAGCTCGGTCTGCTGGTATGGCAAGACATGCCCTCCATGAACTACGGTGGCAGCAAGGACAGCGGTGTCACCAACGACCCCAATATGTTCACGCCCGAGCTCACGGCCATGATCAATTTGCACTACAACACCCCATCTATCATCAACTGGGTAATCTTCAACGAAGCCGGCGGCCAGCACGACACAAAGAAATATGTTGATCTCGTGCGCTCGCTCGACAAGACACGCCTTATTGACGAGGCCTCCGGCTGGACCCACTATGGCTACGGCGACATCTTCGACAACCATCCCTATCCCGCCCCCTCGGCTCCCACCACCACCAAGGCACAAGCCACGGCTGACGGTGAGTATGGCGGCATTAAGTATGCCATCGACGGTCATCTCTGGAAAGGCGAAGGCTGGGGCTATGCCTCAGTGGAAGACGCGGCAGAGTACGACAGCACTGTCTGCAACTACCTCAACAACCTGGCTTACTACAAGACCTATAAGGGCATGTCGGCCGCTGTCTATACGCAGCTCACCGATGTGGAGATTGAGGTCAACGGAATGATGACCTACGACCGTATGGTCAAGACCGATATCAACAAAATCTACAAAGCCAACCGCAATCTCATCGAGCACGAAGGTATAGAGCAAGTCTATATCCTGCCGCCCGCCAATATCAGTCAGCAGAGTTGGCGCTACACCACCACGCAGCCTGCCACCGGATGGCAGAAGACCGACTTCGACGACGGCGAATGGATGGTGGGCAACTCCGGCTTCGGTGCCAACGGACTGGCCAACATGACCTACGGCACGCGCTGGAACACCCCCGACATCTGGCTCCGCAAGACAGTAAGTCTCGACCTCACTGAAGAGGAACTGGCCAAGCTACAGATGATTATCTACAACGACGAAGATGTAGAGGTTTACTTCAATGGCTCGCTCGTCTATTCCGCCACCGGCTACCTCACCGACTATAAGACCGTAGGCTTCACCTCCAACACCCGCAAGGCTGTCATCCCCAATGGCGACAACCTCATTGCCATCCATGTCAAGCAGACCAGTGGTGGACAGTTTATCGACCTCGCTCTGCAGCTGGCACAAGAAGCAGAGGAGCACACTGTTGACCGTGTAGTGCAGATCAATATGGACTACACCAAGAGTTCAGAGGTCACTTTCGCCATTGGCTACAGCCTCAACCCCGACGCTACGGAGCCCGACACTCTCAAATCGTTCAGTCGCCTGACCTTCGCTGACGGCGAGGCCAACTATATCGGCATCAACGACGGCGCATTGCTTACTCCCAAGACTGTGCAGTTTGACATCTCCGACTTCGTGGGCGACGTGCCCGAAGGGTCGCGCATCAAGTACTTCGTGTATGTCAAGCCGCAGACTGCCGGCACCGGCGAGGGCACTATCCACAGCTGCTCGGTGATTGATTACACCCACAACTCCGAGGGCGAACAGACACCACTCACGCTTGAGCCCGTTGCCGTAAGCCACGCCACAGGCACCATACTGCTCGCGGCAGCAGCCACTCCCGAGAGCTACAACGCTCCTCGCAATGCCACACTCAATGTTGACGGCCTCCTGCAATGGGACATCCCCTCTGCGACCACAGCCCAGCTACAGGGCTACAAGGTCTATGCCAATGATGTGGAGGAGACCGCCCTTTCCAAGAACACTCTCTCCTACACCATAGCAAACCCTACCTCTACCTACACTGTCACCGCTGTTTACACCACAGGCGAGTCGGAGCCGTCAAACAAAGCCGTTGTACCCCTCATCTATGAGAAAAAAAACAATGAGGCGCGCCACTTTGTTGATAACGGATTCACCATCCCCGGCATCTTTGACGTAGCCCAGAGCAATGTGACCATAGAGTATTGGTTCAAACCCGACACCCTTGTCGCCAACAGCAACCAGGTAGGTCCTGGCTGGGGCACCTTTCTCATCGTTTACGACCAGTCGGGACGCGTGAGCGCGGGCTTCGACAACACCTCCACCAAGAGAGTGCAGTCCTCTACCAACGCTATCAAGAAGCATGAATGGAATCATGTCGCCATCACCCTCGATGGCAGCCGCATCAATCTCTACCTCAACGGAGAGTGGAAACGCACTGTGCCTGCCGGAGGATACAACGGCATTGCTGGCATAGGTGACTTTGTCTTTGGCTCCAACAAATCCTACCTCAACGGATGGATTGACGATGTGCGCATCTGGAAGACCACCCGCACTGCTGCCGAGGTGCAAGCCGATATGGCATCCGAGCTCGTAAACCCTACGTCAGAGGCTGACCTGCTGGCCTACTTCAAAATGGATGAGATAGAGGTGGACGGTGTCGTCAAACTGCGCGATGCTGCACATGGCAATCACGCCACCTACCTACGCACAGACCCCACCACCCTTGCGGAAGACACCACCATTCTTAATAACGAACCCGCACCTATGAGTGTATCCTTTGCCTTTAGCGATTCCATCCTTACAGCAGGTCTTGAGGCAAAGGCCACCGTAGAGGTCAACAGCTCCGTCACTTCTTGGAAGTGGACAGAGCCAAAAACGCGCTTTTCTAAGACTGACTTGAAGGAAGCCTCCTTCATATTCCCCAAGGCAGGCAACTATATCATCACCCTCACTGCCTACAACATCAATGGTGACAAGCTCTCCATCTCCGACACCGTCACTGTCGTTGCGGCAGACCTGCCCACTATCGACTTCGATATCTATCAGCCCGACCGTTCCGCCGGAGCTACCGTCTCACTGATCAATCACTCCGACGGCATCGCCACCACTTACAAGTGGAGCCTACCCGGATCCACTGGCGACCAGACGCAGACCACCTACAATGCCACCGCCTCCTATCCCGCCGACGGCACTTACACTGTCACTCTCACCGCCACCAACGCTACCGGCACCGTGACCATGAGCAAAGACATCACCGTCAGCTCTGGAGTGCGCAACATGGCTTTCCAGGTAGAACCCAACGTGGTGCTACCCGGTGAGACCATCGAACTCATAGAAGCCAGCGGAGCCGATTCCGCCAACCTCGTATGGACCATATCTAACGACAAAAGCCGCACGCTCATCCTCGGAGGCTCCTCCACCTTCGTTCCCACGGCAGTAGGGCGCTACGATATCACTCTTACCGACAGCGAGACAGGCTCGTCCTCCGCTCTCACCGATGCGCTCTGCGTATGCAGCACACGTTCCAAGACCGGACTCTACTTCCGCAACAAGGCAGAGTCGCTCACCATTCCCTCACCATTCCCTGCACGCACTGCCAAGTTCACCGTGGAGTGGTGGATGAATCCGTCGATGCAACTCAACGCAGGAGCTATGCGCACCTCCAATGGAGTGTTCGCCGTCGCCACCGATGCCAAGGGCATCATGACCGTCACCGTCAACAATAAGAGTGTTGTATCGCCCGAGGGTTTCGTTATCCGCAACGAGTGGCACCACTATGCCATCTCCCTCTCTGGCTCGCGCCTCTATCTCTTCCGCGACGGCAAGCAGATGGCTTCCTTCTCGCCCATCCTCGCCAGTCCCGCATGGGACGACCTCGTGATTGGAGGCGAGAACACCTCTATGGCTGCCAACATCGACGAGTTGCGTATCTGGGGCAATGGTTTCAAAGAAGAGAATCTGCCCTCCATCTGCAACGATCCCATTACCGATATCGCTACCGCAGAGTCCAGCGACAAACTGCTCGTTTACTATAAGTTCGACGAAATCAGCACCACTGCTAAGGACGAGACCTCTAACGCTGCCCACGGCACCCTCGCTGGTTTCCAGTCGGCCATTGGCACCAACTATGTAAAGTCTGACGGTGTATTCAGTCTCAGCATCAACACTCCCTCCACCATCGGTGACGAGACCGACATCACCTCGCAGTATCTCACCAATTATCAGGCACCCTTCCTCCATACCTCAACGGCTGTCTCCACTGGAGCTGCCCTTGAGCATGGCACCGCCACCTCCACTTGGCAGGGCGACATTCTGCCCACCGAGGAGTCGGGAGTATTTGTCAACACCACAGACGGCAGCACTCTCGCTTTCACTACATCGTGGGCTGGATTCTCCTCCGACGGCGTTGACAAGAGTCTCTATCAGACTGTCACTCTGCCCACAGGCGTCTATCGCTTCTGTGCTCAGAGCAACACTACTGACAACACCGAAGACTGTCTGCTCGTGGCCACCATGGGAACCGCGCCAGCCACACTTGAGAATATCGGTACAGCACTTGCCACCGCACCACTCAACCACGGCAATGTCACCTTCACTGTGCCTCACGAGACAGAGGTCACCCTCAGCGTGCTCTACAATCTGCCTGCCTACAGCAACTCCGCCATCACCGCCTTCAGTCTCACCCGCCTACCCTCGGAGATACTTGCCAGCACCCCCGACGATGTGACAGGAATAGAGAATAGGGAACAGAGAATAGAAAGTAACTCTCGTACTCTCGAACTTTCGAACTCTCTAGTTTACGATATCCACGGGCGCAAGGTCAATGGTCAACGGTCAAAGGTCAAAGGTCAATTGCCCAAGGGCATCTACATCGTGAACGGCACTAAGGTAGAGATAAAATAGTGCATCTATAATAATAAATAAGGTGGGGCTTCCATTGAGAAGTCCCACCTTTTATTATTGCGCTGCGGCCTATTCGCCGAGCAGTATCTTCATCAACTCTACCGCGGAGTAGGTGACGGGAGTGCCAGGGCCGAAGATGGCGGCCACGCCTGCCTTGTAGAGGAAGTCGTAGTCGTTGACGGGAATAACACCGCCGGCGGTGACCACGATATCCTCGCGGCCCAGCTTCTTCAGTTCCTCGATAACAGCGGGGATGAGCGTCTTGTGGCCTGCTGCCAATGAGCTGACGCCGAGAGCGTCAACGTCGTTCTCCACAGCCTGGCGTGCAGACTCGGCGGGAGTCTGGAAGAGCGGACCCATGTCCACGTCAAAGCCACAGTCGGCGTAGCCGGTAGCTACCACCTTGGCGCCACGGTCGTGACCGTCCTGGCCCATCTTGGCTATCATGATACGCGGCCTGCGGCCCTCGCGCTTTGCAAACTCTTCGGTGAGACGGCGCGCTTCCTTGAAGGTGTCGTCAGTCTTGCTCTCTGATGAATACACGTTGCTAATAGTTTTGATTACTGCTTTGTATCGTCCCACGACAGCCTCGCAGGCATCGCTGATCTCGCCGAGGGTGCAACGGAGGCTTGCAGCCTTCACTGCGAGGGCGAGCAAGTTGTTCTCGCTCTTCTTGCCGTCGGCAAATTCCTGAACACACTTGGTTATCTCCTCCAGGGCAGCCTTGCAGGCAGCCTCGTCGCGCTTGCCGCGCAGGTCGGCCAGGGCAGCCTCCTGCTGCTTGCGCACTGCGGTGTTGTCCACCTCAAGGATGTCGATAGGATCCTCATGCTCAAGACGATACTTGTTGATACCGATGATAATCTGCTTGCCGGTGTCGATACGACCCTGTGTGCGGGCAGCGGCCTCCTCGATACGCATCTTAGGCACGCCCGTCTCGATGGCCTTAGCCATACCGCCGAGGCTCTCTATCTCCTCGATGTGTGCCCAAGCCTTGCGAGCCAGCTCGTCGGTCAGTTTCTCCACATAGTAGGAGCCTGCCCACGGGTCGATGTGCTTGCAGACTTGTGTCTCGTTCTGGATATAAATCTGGGTATTACGTGCAATACGTGCCGAGAAGTCGGTAGGCAGCGCGATAGCCTCGTCGAGAGCGTTGGTGTGGAGGCTCTGAGTGTGACCCAGCACGGCAGCCATAGCTTCGATACAGGTACGTCCCACGTTGTTGAACGGATCCTGCTCGGTGAGGCTCCAGCCAGAGGTCTGCGAGTGGGTACGCAGTGCCATCGACTTGGGATTCTTGGCACCGAAGCTCTTCACAATCTTTGCCCAGAGCAGACGGCCTGCCCTCATCTTGGCAATCTCCATGAAGTGGTTCACACCGATGGCCCAGAAGAAGCTGAGGCGCGGAGCGAAGGCATCAACATCAATGCCTGCGTTCACACCGGCGCGGAGGTAGTCGATACCGTCGGCCAGGGTGTAGGCCAGCTCAATGTCAGCGGTGGCACCAGCCTCCTGCATGTGGTAGCCTGAGATGGAGATGCTGTTAAATTTAGGCATGTTCTGCGAGGTGAACTCAAAGATGTCGGCAATAATCTTCATCGAGAATGCGGGCGGATAGATATAGGTGTTGCGCACCATAAACTCCTTGAGGATATCGTTCTGGATGGTACCAGCCATCTCTTCCAGCTTAGCGCCCTGCTCAAGGCCGGCGTTGATGTAGAAGGCGAGGATGGGCAGCACGGCGCCGTTCATCGTCATCGATACGGACATCTTGCTGAGGGGGATACCTGCGAAGAGCACCTTCATATTCTCGAGCGAACAGATGCTCACACCTGCCTTACCCACGTCGCCGACCACGCGCTCATTGTCGGGGTCGTAACCACGGTGGGTGGGGAGGTCGAAGGCTACGGACAGACCCTTCTGACCACTGGCCAAGTTACGGCGATAAAAAGCGTTACTCTCCTCTGCGGTGGAGAAACCGGCGTACTGACGAATAGTCCACGGGCGGAAGGGGTACATCATGCTGTAGGGACCACGCAGGAACGGCGGGATGCCGGCTGCAAAGTCAAGATGCTCCATGCCCTCAAGGTCTTCGCGAGTATATACGGGCTGGATATCAATCTGCTCAGGAGTCTTCCAATTGGCGGTAATGCCTTGCTCCTTCTGCCAATCCTTTCCATTCTTCGCCTGAATTCCGGCGAAGATATCGATATTATTAAATGTTTTACGTGCCATAGCTTAAATTCCCAGTTTTGCGTTAAACTCTTTGAGTGTCTGGAGCTGGTCCACACGCACATGTATAAAGTTCTCTATTCCGGCAGCCTTGAGGTCTTCGCTGCAGGCGGGAGCACCGGCAATGACAAACAGAGCGCTGTCGCCCACAGCCTTAAAGGCGGGCACACCGTACTCTGCATACTCATCGTCGCTGGAGCACAGCACTACGATGTCGGCATCAGCCTTGCGGGCCGCTTCGGCACCGGCCTCCACGGTCTCAAAGCCAAGGTTGTCAATCACCTTGTAGCCTGCGGCGGCCAGGAAGTTGCAGCTAAACTGGGCGCGAGCCTGACGCATGGCCAGATTACCGATAGTCAGCATGAATGCCACGGGCACCTTCTTAGCCTTCTCCACCTTCAGGCGCAGCTCCTCAAAGTCGCTGGCCAGGCGCGTAGCCTTGATGGCGGGAATATCGCCACCTTGAGTGTCACAGCTGCAACAAGCCTTCGGCTCCTTGCCTTCGCTCTTCTCGGTGAAGTTGGGGAACTGGTTAGTGCCAAGGATAAACTCTTTGCGCTTGCCTGCATTGGCGTGGCGCGTCTTGTTGGTCTCGTTGATGGTCTCCTGAATATTGCCCTCCTGGGCAGCCTTGAGGAAACCGCCCTCCTCTTCAACGCTGAGGAACAGCTTCCAGGCCTGCTCGGCCAGAGCGTCGGTCAGGTGTTCGAGGAAGTAGCTACCACCGGCCACATCGACTATCTTATTGAAGTGGCACTCCTCCTTCAGCAGCAGCTGCTGGTTGCGGGCGATACGCTCGGCGAAGTCGGTGGGCACCTCAAATGTCTCGTCAAACGGAGTAACCACGATACTCTCCACTCCGGCCAGAGCGGCAGACATTGTCTCCGTCTGGGTGCGCAGCATATTCACATAGCTGTCGAAGAGAGTGAGGTTGTAGGTTGTAGTCGTTGCGCAAACGTGCATCTTGGCAGCCTCTTTGCACTCAGTATACTGGCTCACAATCTGAGCCCAGAGCATACGGGCAGCACGGAACTTGGCAATCTCCATAAAGTACACGCCGTTGATGCCGAGGTTGAACTTGATGTTCTTGGCAGCCTCGCAAGCATCCACGCCAGCGTCCACCAGCAGCTGCAGGTACTCGTTGCCCCAAGCCAGGGCGTAGCCGAGCTCCTGATAGCTGAATGCACCGCTATTAGTCAGGCTCAGCGCATTCACACCAATGGTGCGGAAGTTGGGATAGTCCTTCAGGGCTTCCACGGCAGTCTTGGCATCAGCCACGAGAGCGGTAAGGTCTTTGCCCTTGGTGAGAATCTTCTCGATGGGGTCGAAATTGATAGAACCCTGAATCTTGGCCTTGTCGTAGCCCTTCTTGTCGAAGTAGGCAGCCAGAATCTTAGCCAGTTCCACAGTGTGGCGCTGGCAGGTGCGGAAGTTGAGCTCTACACAGTCGGCATAGATACCGTCGAGCAGAGTCTCAATGTAGTCGGCACTCACCTTCTCGCCCGGGATGCAGAATCCCAGCGAGTCGATGCCCTTGTTAAGAATGTCGAGAGCCTTGGCGTTAGCCTCTTTGGGGCACTCGCACTCAATGTTCTGGCGCACAAACCATGTGTTCTCGTCGGCCTTGTTACCGCGTACATAGGGGAACTCGCCAGGCAGAGCGTTCATCAGCGGCAGGTCCTTTACGTCCTCCTGCTGATAGAACGGCTGCACACTGAATCCCTCGTTGGTGCGCCAAACCATTTTCTTGTTGAAATCGGCGCCCTTCAGGTCCACTTGGATCTTGTCAATCCACTCCTGTTTGCTAACGGGCGCGAAATCAGAAAAAAGCTTTTTGTTTTCCATTACAGTTATTGTTGTTGTTAGTAAATAAAATTAGGTTCTTTTATTGCGACGCGAATTTAAGCATTTTTTTCTTCCCTACCATATTTATATATATAAAAATAGAATATTTCCTATAAATGTCCTAACTTTGTAGCCTAAACTATAAAACTATGAAACGACTCACTCTACTCTGCCTAATCACGCTGGCTCTCCTCTTCCCAGGCTCCGCCAAGGGCGCCGGCTTCACCGACGCCGCCACCGACAGCGCCGCGATCAAGCGCTTTGCGCAGTTTGCAGGCAATATGCTGACCTACAACAACAACTTCACGCAGGAGAAGGTGTATCTGCACCTTGACAATAATGGCTACATCGCCGGCGAGCGTCTCTGGTTCAAGGCCTACGTCTTCAAGGCCGCCAGTCTGCTTCCCACCGACATGAGCAAGGTGCTCTATGTGGAGCTGCTCAATCCCGATGGCGAGTTGATGGAGCGCAAGACACTGCGCGTTGACAACGGCCGCACCTATGGCGACTTCGAGCTTGACCCCATGCTCTGCCACGCGGGCTACTACCAGCTACGCGCCTACACCCGCGCCATGCTCAACTGGGATGACGCTTACCTCTTCAGCCGTGTCTTCCCCATCTTCTTTCAGCCCGAGGACTCCGTCAACTTCACGGGCCTCACCATGCCCTACCACGACTATGCCCAAACCAAGCGCACCACCAGCCGCCATGCCCCCGAGCCCGTACTGGAAAAGACCACCCAGAAAGGCAATAACCTCCTGCTCACCTTCTACCCCGAGGGCGGCAACATCACCAAGGGCATTCCCTCTCGCATAGCCTATAAACTCACCGACCACGACGGCCTTCCCCTCGACGGCGAGCTCACCATCTGTTCCGCCGACGGCAAGGAGATGATGAAGTCCACCGTTCTCCACGATGGAATGGGCATCTTTTCTATGCCCGAACAGTGGGACGGAGCTTATGTCCTCGCCAATGTAGAGGGCTGCAATATCGAGCGCTTCGCCCTGCCCGAGGTGCGTGGCGAGGGCTGCGACATGCAGATCACCTCCAGCCGACAGGACGGCTTCGACATCACTCTTCGCTCCTCCGACGGCATGGTCGGCCGCACGCTCGGCCTCAGCGTCACCTGCCGTGGCACACTACTCTATTTTAATACGGTTACCGTAGAGAAAGAAAAAAACATCAACATTCCTTACGACAAACTGCGCGATGGAATTGCCCAAATCACCCTCTTCACCGACCAAGGAGAGGTGCTCAGCGAGAGGCTCGCATGGGTGGAGCCCCATAGGGCTGCGCCGCAAATGACCATACGCCAGAATCAGGACATTTATCATCCCTTCCAGCCCGTGGTGCTCGATATCAACCTCCGCGACAGTGAGGGCCAGCCACTGCAGGCTGACTTCTCCCTCGCAGTGACCGATGCCGCCACCGAGGTGGCCCCGCCTGCTCACAGCATGGCGGTGGAGATGTTGCTCGCCTCCGAGCTGAAGGGTTACATCCATAATCCCGACTACTATTTTGAGTCCGACGATGCCGACCATCGTCAGGCTCTCGACCTGCTCCTCATGGTGCAAGGTTGGCGCCGCTATCGCTGGCAGGAGATGAGCGGCGTGGAGCCCTTTGTCCTCAAGCAACCCTGCGAGGAAGGCCTCACCCTCATCGGCAATCTCACCGCCACCCGCGCAGCAGGCAAGAACCTCGCCCGCGACGGCAGCCTCGATATCAACTTCCTAATGCAGACCATCAACGGCACCAAGATGTTTGACGTGCCCACCGACAGCACTGGTTACTTTGCCGTGCAGCTGCCCGACTTCAATGGCGACGCCCCCAGCATCATGACCGTCACCAACCGCAAGGACAAGCGCGTGTACACCGACTTCATCCTCAATCGACATTTCTCGCCAACCCCCAAGCCCTACGAGCCGCTGCAGCTCGCGCCCGCTACCACCATTCTTGACACCCGCACCAGCGCACTCACACGCGAGGCCGACACCTTCGAGTGGGCTGACACCATCCCCGACTATGTCTCGCGCATCATCCAGCTGGGCGAGGTGAAGATTACTGGCAAGCGCACCCTCGGCTACCACCCCGGCGCACGCTTCACATGGATGGGCGGAGAGGATGCCACCAAAGGCAGCGCCGCCTGCTTCTACAACTTGCACGATGAACTTGACAACTATCTCGACGAAGGCAACGGCGTGCCCTACATCTGGGATTGGCTCACGGAGCGCAATCCCCTCTTCTACTACGACCTCTACAGCGGCGAGATGTGGTATCGCGGCAAGCGCGTCGTTGTGGTAGTGGACAACAACTACCCTCAAGCCTTCCTCCTCGCTGATCTTCCTGACGGCGAATGGGATGTCAACATGAGCGGCTACTTTATGAATCGTTTCAAGTGGCTCTCCATCGTGGAGGACGAGGCTGCCGCCACCAAGATAGTGCAGCAGGCCTTCAAGAATCCCGGTGCGCCAACACCTGCCGCATACGTCGCCTTCTTCCTCTACACCGACCCCGAGCTCAACCTCCCCAACGACTATCGTCGCGGCACACGATGGATCAACCTACACGGCTACTCCCTCTGCACCGATTTCTACAGCCCCGACTATCGCCAGCACGACATTCCCACGCCCACCGACCACCGCCGCACCCTCTACTGGAATCCCTCGCTCATCACCGATACCGAGGGCAAGGCCCATATCATCTTCTACAGCGGCTCGCGGCCCGATGAGCGACTCCTCATCAACGCTCAGGGCATCGCCGTGAATGGGCAGATGATAAGTAATTGAGAAAAAGATTTGACCATTTTAACAGCTGCCATAACATTTTTTTATAGAATTTCTATTATAGAATTTGTATAATTTAGAGAATTTGCTTACTTTTGCACCCAAAAGCAGCTTTATGGAGAATCCTTTTTATATCACCGGCATCATACCAGAGCCCTATTTCTGCGATAGAGAAAAAGAAACGGCGTGGATAGTGCGCACACTGGAAAACAAGGCGCACATTCTGTTGACCTCGCCCCGAAGAATGGGCAAGACACAGCTGATACGCCACGTGTTTGAGCAGCCTTCCATCAAAAATCGTTGCTACACGTTCTATACAGATATCTATCCTACCACCAGCCTACATGAACTTGTTCTGTTCCTCAGCAAGGAAATCTATTCCGTATTGGTACCCAAAGGCAAAACTGTTCTTGACAAATTCCTCGCAGGCCTTCACTCTCTGGCGGGAAGTTTTGGCTACGACCCTGTTTCCAATACACCTACTTTCAACATCAAACTGGGCGATATCCACTCACCGGAGCTCACATTAGAAGAGATATTCTGCTATTTGGAGCAAGCAGACAAGCCTTGTATCTTCGCCATAGACGAATTCCAGCAGATAGCCAACTATCCGGAGAAGAATGTGGAGGCTACGCTTCGCGCACATATCCAGAAGATGAACAATTGCCTCTTTATCTATGCTGGCAGCAACCGCCACATCCTTGAGAATATGTTCAATTCTGCAGCGAAGCCATTCTATAATAGCGCAGAGCAGATATTCCTTGATTGCATCTCAAAGGATATCTATACTGCCTTTGCCGAAGAACTCTTCGCAAAAGCCGGCCGCAGGATTACGCCTAATACCACTGCCTACGCCTACGACCTTTTTGAAGGACACACATACTACGTCCACAACGTCCTCCACAATGCCTTTGCCTATGTGGATCCTGATAAAATTGTAGAAGAAACTGACATCGACAATACGCTAAGCGACATATTGGAAGAGAAAGGCCGCTCGTTTGCCTCCTTGATGAATCAGATGAACTATCAGCACAAAGAAACCCTGATTGCCATTGCCAAAGAAGGAAAAGCCAGCAGAGTCACCTCCGTCAACTTTGTCAAGAAGCATTCTCTCAAATCACCTAGTTCCGTCCAATACGCCATCAGCGCTTTACTGGAGAAACAACTCCTAACCTATCAAAACGATGGGCGAACAAAGGTCTATTCTGTGGCTGACCGTTTCCTGGAAATGTGGATTTGCCGGATATATTAATTGCCACTGAATATTCAACCGTTTTCATGTTTTTTCTCTTTTTCCTCCCTTTCTGCAAAAAAATGAGCAGAAAGGGAGAATATTTCATAGAAATATTGTACCTTTGCACCCATATACCCTTATTCACTACTGTCCCGTTAAAGTGGACTAATTGTTCTTTGAAATAATTGGAATACAGTCTATTGAGCAAGTTTTTGAAATGAAACGGACTTGATTTTGTAACAGCTCAATGGTCAACGGTCAATCGTCAATCGTCAATTAAAGAAGGGCATTTACATCCACAATGGCAAAAAGGTAGTGATCGAGTAAACATTAACAAAAATACAATATGAACATAAATCGAATCTTAATCACGCTTCTCGTCCTCGTGACGATGGTCACGGGAGGCTGGGCTAAGACTGTAGTTAACGTTACAAGACAAACGGCGACGGTCATTCAGTACTCGACCGTGTATGTCGGCGAGGTCATCGTAGATGGAAAGCCGGCATTCCATTATCTGTATTCAGACGACATCAGCAATGGATCGACGGTGCTCGGCAGTTTATGGCAGAGCTTGAAGAACTTCAAGGGCGGAGTGTACAGCGCGATGCTTACTAATTATTATGATTTGCCTGATGAAAACAAAGGTATTGCCCTCTGTTCGAACTCGGACTATGTGTCGATGATGAACGCTGATTGGACCGATGCCTCTCAGGCAGGCCTGGCCTGTCTGGCTAACACAGGAGTCGTTTCATCATCATCAAACGACCTTTTTCAATCGGATGCCGACTTTGCTGCGAGGTGCACATTTGAAGAGAATGCCGATATCGTAGATAATGCGGGAAACAACTTTGTTATCAGCGGTCCGCTCGGCAAATTGTCGTCTACCAACACCGACAATGTCACCTATTCGGTAGATAACGGTGAGTTAGTCAAGCACATTGACCGACAAATTGACTATACCTGCGAATCGATCACCGTGATTTACACGAAGGCAGAGCTTTCGTCACCGCTGACCTTCGAGGCAGTAGAAGACGGAACGATTTCCGTGAGTTGGAATGATGGGACAACACCCTCGCTTGATGTTATCCAATACAATCTGAACAATACTGGCTGGACGGACGTAACATGGAACACGCCCATCGACCTCGCTGCCAACGACGTAATCTGTTTCCGTGGCGATAACGGCACATGCCATAACGAGAGCGAGTGGGCTGGATTCCATTTCGAATGTTCCGAAGACTGCTACGTCTACGGCAACGTGATGAGTGTGATCGACAAGGACGGCTTTGCCACAAACACGACGCTGACCAAGCCGTACGCGTTCTACCAGCTGTTCACGCGGGCTGATGGCACCCCCAACTCCACCATCCTGAACCATCCAACAAGGGATTTGGTGCTGCCAGCCACAACACTGACGAATACGTGCTACATGGATATGTTTGCTGGTTGTCAGGGCTTAACGAGATCTCCCGAACTGCCTGCTACAACCCTGACTTATGCCTGCTATAAGGAGATGTTCAAAAACTGTACGGGTTTGACGAAAGCACCAGCATTGCCTGCCACGACATTAACCCCTTCCTGTTATTACCAAATGTTCTACGGCTGCACGGGATTGACGACAGCGCCGGAATTAGCGGCTACCACGCTCGAATCCGAATGCTACTGTGAAATGTTTAGCGGTTGCACAGGACTTACGACTGCTCCGGCACTGCCGGCTACGACACTTACACTTAGTTGCTATTGGGAGATGTTCGGAGGATGTACAGGACTTACAACTGCCCCCGAACTGCCTGCCACGACACTTGCAAACTATTGCTATCAATGGATGTTCTATAACTGTACCAACCTAACAACAGCTCCTGCTTTGCCCGCTACTACATTGGCAATCGGGTGCTATCAAGGAATGTTCGAAAGTTGCACCAGATTGGAGAACGCTCCTGAACTGCCAGCCACCACACTGGCCGCAAGCAGTTACTCATCCATGTTCTATAACTGTACATCGCTCAACTATGTGAAGTGCCTCGCCACAGATATTTCTGCTGAATATTGCACAAGTTATTGGCTTTACGATGTGGCCACTACCGGTACCTTTGTAAAGGCCGCAGAAATGAACGATTGGGCTGTAGGCCCCGATGCCAACGGCGATGTCAACGGCATCCCCACAGGCTGGACGGTGGAGGATTATTTCGATCCGTATGCTACACCGCTGACATTGGAGGCCGCATCTGATGGCGAGATTACCTTCAACTATACATTGTCATTATATCACGATGCAGAACTGACGGACATCGAATATCAGATGAATGGAGGTGCCTGGACTACCTACACCTGGAACGATCCTATTCCTGTCTTCACGGGCGATAAGGTAGCCTTCCGCGGTAACAACGACTCCTATTTCGGCAACGGAAAAGGCTATGAAAGCCGCATCACCAGCACCGCTGATGTGTATGTCTATGGTAATGTAATGAGTCTGATCAATCCTACAGAGTATCCTACGCTGAAGACGCTAACCGGCAAGGATGCCTTCTCGCATCTCTTTGCTAAAGCAGGAACAAACGCATGGGAGTTCGTTTCCAATACGACCATCCAGAACCATCCTACGAAAGACTTGGTGCTTCCTGCCACGACGCTCACCAATATGTGCTATATGGATATGTTCGCTGGCTGCGAGGGACTGACACGTGCTCCCGAACTGCCGGCTACCGAGATGACGGTATCCTGCTACGCAGAAATGTTTACAGGCTGCACCAACCTGACCAAAGCTCCTGCACTGCCTACTACCACGTTCACACCGTATGGTCAGGATCCGGTCACATTCGAGGAGTACGGCAGCATCGACTGCTATATGTCGATGTTCTCTTTCTGCGAGAACCTGACAGAGGCTCCCGAACTGCCTGCGACAACGCTTGTGCATGGTGTTTTACCAGAATATGTTCCAGGGCTGTACGAGCCTCGAAAGAGCTCCCGAACTGCCAGCTCCAATCGTGGCCGATAACGCATACAGCTATATGTTCGACGGCTGCACCAGCCTGAACTACGTGAAGTGCCTCGCCACAGAGTTCCTCGTTGATCCCCTTGTTGGAAATACCGCTGAGGATAATGTCATGAGTTGGCTGAATAACGTAGCTGCTACAGGAACATTTGTCAAAGCACCGTCCATGAACGACTGGACAATAGACAGCCCCAACGGCATCCCAGCAGGCTGGACGGTGATGAACAACCTCTTGTTGACCAATGATACCGATAACAGCGGCGCCATAAACGATGCAGCCACAAGCGGCCTTTCGTATGAAGTAACACTCAGCGACCGCACGCTATACAAAGACGGTGACTGGAACACACTGTGCCTGCCGTTCAACCTTGACGCTACACAACTGGCTGCATCACCACTGGCAGGAGCAGAGATACGCGAAATCTCCAGCGCATCCATTTCTGGCAACACGCTATCAATCAACTTCACCATTGTCGATGAAATCACCGCAGGCACACCTTATATTATTAAGTGGGCCAGCGGCGAGAACCTCGTCAACCCGCTCTTCGAGAATGTCACCGTCACCAGCACCACCAACGACTTCGTCAGCGGCGACGTCACCTTCAAGGGCACATACGAGCCCATCACCTTCAATGCCGACAACCACAACATCCTCTTCATGGGAGAGAGCAACACCCTCTACTGGCCGAAGAGTGGCGCACACATCAACGCCTTCCGCGCATACTTCCAGCTGGCAGACGGCAATCAAGCCAACAACTTCGTCCTCACCTTCGACGATGACGACCCGACAGGCTTGCAAAAGTTCGACAGTTCGGAAGTTCGAGAGTCCGAAAGTTGGTTCACTCTCGACGGTGTGAAGCTCAACGGCGCACCAAAACTTAAGGGCATTTACATCCACAATGGTAAAAAGATCGTTATAAAATAGTAAATAGTAAATGATTATATGAAAAAGAGAGATTATTTTTCACCAACGATGAACATGGTGAGAGTTTCCTCCCCCATGTTTCAAGTCAACAAAGTGAGCGGCGGCGACTCCGGTGTCGGCGGCGGTAGCGAAGGTAGCAGCAGCGGCGCCCGCAGCGAGAAGTTCTGGGGCTACTCCTGGGAAGACGACTGCGTAGGACAGGAGGAGTACTAATAGACCCCCTCTCATCCCCCTGAAGGGGGAAGACAAAAGATCCCCCTCTAGAGGGGGTGGCCCAGGGAGCCGGGGGCGTATGATAAACACCCGAACTTGTTTTTTATAACTCCGTACGGAAAAGATTTTTCTCCGTGCGGAGTTATTTTAATGCGGACTTCGTGAAATTTAACGCTGACGGCGTGGAATCTAAAGCTGACTTCGTAGAATTTAAAGCCGACTTCGTGGAAATTAAAGCTGACGGCGCTGGAATAACTCGGCGAGAACACAGGTTTATTTCGGCGGAATCATAAGTTTGTTTCGGCGGAAACACAATCATGTTTCCGCCGAGATACGAGCGTGACTCGGCGGAGATATTTTCGCGAAGTCGCGCTTTTTTTGCGCAAGAGCAGGCTAAGATGTCACGAAGTCGCGATAAAATTTCACGAGAGTGGGCTAAGATTCCACGATGTCGCGCTTTTTATAAAAAACAGTGGGAAAATTTGCTGCGCAATTGGAAAAATTAGTAACTTTGCAGTCGCAATGGTTCGTGAAGCTGCGCGAGCGGCCCACGATTAAAAGGGAACGGGGTGAGAGTCCCCGACAGTCCCGCTGCTGTGAGCTCCCTTGTCACCATCCGCAAGATAGCCACTGAAGGACCCCCTTCCGTACCCCTCTATGAGGGACACGCACTCTCCTTAAAGGGAGAGGCTGAGGAGAGAGTCTTTTGGGAAGGCGCGGAAGGTAGGAGCAAGTCAGAAGACCTGCCTTGCAAAGCCTACCCCTGACCCATCCCGAAGGGAAGGGAAAGAGGGAAAGCCTAAATGACTAAGCCTCGAGGAAAGGCCGATGTTAACAATGAGACCGTTATATCCCATAAAGTCAAAAGCACTTATTGTGGCTACGCTGCTGGTGGGCACCAGTGGCTGGGCGAAGTACGCACCTGCTGTTGATACTCTGAAGAGCCGTCAGCTGCACGAAGTGACAGTCAGCGGCTCTGCCAAGCAGCGCGACCTCTCCAACGCCGCGCCCACTCAGACCCTCACGGCCCGCGACATGGCGCAGATGGGTGTGCACCAGCTCAGCGATGCGGTGAAGCACATGAGCGGCGTGACGCTCCACGACTACGGTGGCGCGGGAGGCCTCAAGACGGTGAGCATCCGCGGACTGGGCGCCCGCTTCACGGGCGTGAGCTACGACGGCATAGCGCTGAGCGATGTGCAGACAGGACAGATAGACCTGCAGCGCTACACGCTCAACGGTGTGCAGCAGCTCTCTCTCCTCGTAGGCGAGGGCAGCGACATCTTTATCTCTGCCCGCGAAGCCACCACGCCAGGGATGCTGAGGATAGAAACAGAACAGACCCTCCCCCCTGCCCCCTCCCTCTATGGAGGGGGAGTACTCCCCCTAGAGGGGGAGCGGAGAGGGGGTCTTTCAATGGTCAATGGTCAATTTTCAATGGTCCTTGGCTCCTGGGGCTACACTAACCCGACGCTCAGCGCGGGGGGTCGATGGGGCAAGCTGTCGCTGAGTGCCATGGCCGACTATATATACGCGGAGAACGACTACCCCTTCACCATCTATAATATCACGGAGCGCATACACAAGCGACGCGTCCACTCTAAGATGAACCAGGGGCACGCCGAGATAAACGCGAGCTACGCCTTCAGCACCAACCATGTGCTCAGAGTCAAGGCATACTACTACGACAACGACCGCGACCTGCCCGGCGTGGTGCGCTACTACACCAGCGAGAGCAAGCAACAGCTGCGCGAGCGCACGGCCTTCGGTCAGATGCTCTACCGCGGACGCCTCAGCGACCAGTGGTCGCTCAAGGCTGCCGCCAAATGGAACTTCGCCAGCTCCGACTACAAGGACCGCCTCTACCCCGACGGAGTGACGGACGGAGCCTACTGGCAGCGCGAGGGATACCTCAGCGGCGCCGTGCTCTACCGCCCCACGGAGAGTCTCAGCTTCAGCTACGCCAGCGACATAGTGCACAACGACCTCAACAGCCATCGCAAGACGGACATAGACCGCCACTCCTCGCGCCTGAACCTGCTAAACACCTTTTCTGCACGATGGAATCGCGGATTCTTGTCGCTCACAGGCCGCGTGCTCCACTCCGCCCACCTGGAGCATACGCGCACCGGTGCCACAGGGCAGGACTATCACCACTGGAGCCCGTCGGCCTCCGCCGCAGCGAAGCTGGGCAGAGGATGGACAGCGAGGCTGATGTGGAAGGACATCTTCCGTATGCCGTCGTTCACGGAGCTATACTACTACCACCTCGGCACGCAGGATCTCAAGCCCGAGCGCACCACGCAGTGGAACGCAGGCCTTACATGGGAGGGCAGGCTGCTGCCCAACCTCACCGCCACGATGAGCAGCGATATATATATAAATAAGGTAAAGGACAAGATAGTAAGCATTCCTTACAACCTGTTCATCTGGCGCAACATCAACGCCGCAGAGACGCGCATCAAGGGCGTGGACCTCAGCCTCGGCCTCAATCTGCAGATGGCCGCGCGCCACGCGCTGGAGATGCAGAGCCACTACTCCTACATGCACGCCATGAATCGCTCCAACCCCTATAGCAACGACTACAACAAGCAGCTTCCCTATATGCCGCAGCACAGTATGAGCGCGGTGCTGACATGGCACAATCCGTGGGTGAACGCTTCGCTCAACGCCTACGCCGTGAGTAAGACATGGGCCACCACCTCCCATGCCGACGGCTCCTCCATCGGGGGCTACGGCGAACTGGGGATGACGCTCTTCCGCGACTTCGCCCTCAAGGGCAAGCAGCGACTGACGGCGTCCTTCAACATCAGCAACCTGCTCAACAAACAGTACGAGATTATCGCCGCCTACCCCATGCCCGGACGCGGATGGCGAGTAAAGATAGACTATAAACTATAATCATTCAACTTTAAACTTTATTTAAACTTCTAAAACAATGAAAAACTTATTGAAGATTGCACTGCTTGCAGTGCTGACGCTTGGCTTTGCCAGCTGCAGTGATGATGACAACAACTCCAACAACACTATCGATCCCAATTGGGTAGGCGGTGTGTATGTGCTCAGTGAAGGTAGCTACTTCAGCAAGATTGACGGCGACCTCACCAGCTACGACCCCACACAGCGCTATGTTGCCAACGGAGTGTTTAAGGCTATCAACGGCCGTGCCCTTGCCGGCACCCTTAACGACGGCCTTGTGTATGGCACCAAGCTCTACATGACCAACACCGACGAGAACGTGGTAGAGGTGGCCGAAGCAAAGAATGCCCAGAGCGTAAAGCAGATTGAACTGAACGGCGCACGCTGCATCAAGGCCGACGGCGGCTTCCTCTATGTGACAATGTTCTACAAGAACATGGTTGCCAAGATTGACACCACCAACTACGAGGTAGTAGATAGTGTGGAGACCGGCTCTTATCCCGAGGGTCTCGCCGTGCTCGACGGCAAGCTCTATGTTGCCAACTCCGGCTATGGCAGCGGCAACACCGTGACCGTAGTGGACCTCGCCACCTTCACCGCCAGCAACACCCTCACCGTGCCCACCAATCCCGTGAACGTGCTGACCGACGGCAACCAGCTCTACCTGCAGTGCAGCGGCGAGTACAAGGCTGACTGGAGCGGCTATGAGGTGAACCCCGCCATCTACAGCCTCGCCACCGACGGCACCACCACCAAGCTGGCCGACGCTACCATCTCCGCCATGGGTCCCAACCGCCTGTACTTCATCGACTACAACTACTACAAGGCCGCACAGACCTACGGCTTCGTAAAGTTGGCCGACAACAGCGTAGAAAGTCTCAGCTTTAGCAACCAGGGCGTAGCTGCTCCCTTCGCTATCGGCGTGAATCCCACCAATGGCGACGTGTATATCACCGCCTACGCCACCACGCAGACTGAAGAAGGCTACACCATGGTGGACTACTACTCCAACGGATTCTGCGTACGCTACAACAGCGACGGTCTGCAGCTTGACCAGTTCACTGTGGGACTCAACCCCGGTACGGTCATCTTCTATTGATTACACAATTTGACAAATTAAATATTTGACAATTGTAAAATGAAAAAGTCCAGCCTTCGTCAGTCAAACATTTTTCTTTTTGTTGTTGTTAGCTTTTTTTTGCTGACGGGCTGCCTTAGCAATGTCGGCAAGCCTGAGGGTACTCCAGTAAAAATGGAGTACTCTCGCTTGCTCGACATTGTAGATTGCAACGGCTACAGGCTGGTAACTGTCAATGACCCGTGGAAGGAGGGCGCAGTGCTTCATCGCTATGCGCTGGTCAACACAAAAGACGCGGAGTCAACGAACATTCTTTGGGAGAAGCATCCTTCTCTGCCACAGGATGTCACGGTGATAGAAGTGCCACTGCGCAGGCTCTGCGTGAGCACCTCCGTGCACACCGCGCTGATGGAAAAAATCGGTGCCCTCGGGCAGGTGGCGAGCATCTGCGAGAGCAAATACATTCTCAACCCTGCCGTGCAGGCGCAGATAAAGAAGGGGCGCATCAAGGATGTAGGCAGCGGCCTCAATCCCAGTGTGGAGATGATAGTGCAGCAGCGCACCGACGCCCTGCTGATGTCGCCCTTCGAAGGGGCCAGCTACGGACTGCTGGAGAAAACGGGCATTCCCATCGTGGAGTGCGCCGACTATATGGAGACCTCTGCCCTGGGACGCGCCGAGTGGATGAAATTCTACGGTATGCTGGTGGGGCGCGAGGCTGAGGCGAACGCTCTCTTTGAGGAGGTGCGCAACAACTACAACAGTCTCAAAGCACTGGCTGGACAAGAGAAAAAACATCCCAAGCTACTCGCCGACATGCTCAGCGGCAACACCTGGTATATGCCTGGCGGAGCCAGCTGCTACGGCACACTCTATAAGGACGCAGGCGCCGACTACAGCATAGCCTCCGACAAGGCCAGCGGCAGTCAGCCCCTCTCGCAGGAGAGTGTGCTGATGGGTGGTCGCGATGCCGATGTGTGGATTATAAAATACAGCCGTCCGCAGGACTTCACCTATGCCTCGCTGCTGCAGGAGAACACCCTCTACAAAGAGTTCGCGCCCTTCCGCCAGCATCATATCTACGGCTGCAACGCATTGCTCACTCCCTTCTACGAGGAGGTGCCGTTCCGTCCCGATATCCTGCTGAAGGATATCATCTGGATTCTCTATCCGCACCTCTTGCCCGACTACCAGCCGGTTTACTACCTTCCGCTGGCACAGTAAAACAAAGGGGGTCACGAATCGTGACCCCCTTTGTTTTACTTGTTCAGTTTCCAAGTGGCACCGTCCTTGGTGTCCTTCACCTCGAAGCCCAGTTGGGCGAGTCGGTCGCGAATAAGGTCACTGGTTGCCCAGTCCTTGGCCGCTTTCGCCTTGGCGCGTGTCTCGAGCAAGAGATCAACAGCCGCACTATATGCCTCCTCACGCTTGCTGCCACCGTCGGCCTCTGCCTTGAGTCCGAGTATATCGAATGTGAAAGTGTGGAACACCTCGCGGAGAGCCTCTACTCCGTCGGGGGTGATGGTCTGCTGATGGTCGGCCACCTGATTGATGACACGGCAGGCGTCGAAGAGGTGACTGATGACGATGGGCGAGTTGAGGTCGTCGTTCATAGCGTCGTAGCAACGCTGCCTGAGCTGCTCGGCGTAGTCCTTGGTGACGGTGCCGTCGGCCACAGGTTGGAGACGCTCAATTTGCGCGATTCCATCGAAGAGTCTTTCCATTCCCTTACGACTGGCCTGCAGAGCCTCGTTGGAGAAATCGACGGTGGAACGATAGTGTGCCTGGAGGATAAAGAAGCGTATGGTCATCGGGCTATAGGCCTCCTGCAGCTTCTCATGACTGCCGTCGAAGAATTGCTGGAGCGTAATGAAATTGTTGTAGCTCTTGCCCATCTTCTTACCCTCGATGGTAATCATGTTGTTGTGCATCCAGTACTTCACCATATCGTCGCCCTGCGATGCCACTGCCTGTGCTATCTCACACTCGTGGTGTGGGAAGACGAGGTCCATGCCGCCGCCGTGGATGTCGAAATGGTTGCCGAGGTACTTGCGCCCCATAGCCGTGCACTCGCAGTGCCAGCCAGGGAAGCCCTCGCTCCACGGGCTGGGCCAGCGCATGATATGCTGCGGCTGGGCTTTCTTCCATAGCGCGAAATCTACCTGGTTGCGTTTCTCATCCTGTCCGTCGAGAGTGCGGCTATGATTGATGACATCGGTAAGGTTACGATTGGAGAGCTTGCCGTAGCGATACTTCTCATTGTATTTCTCCACATCGAAATAGACGCTGCCCTCGCTAACATAGGCGAAGCCTTTGTCGAGAATCTCCTGCACCAGCTGCTCCTGTTCGATGATATGGCCTGAGGCGTGAGGCTCGATGCTGGGCGGCAGCACATTGAGAGCGTCCATCGCCTGATGGAAGCGATTGGTGTAGTACTGTGCCACCTCCATCGGCTCCAACTGCTCGAGGCGTGCCTTCTTGGCTATCTTGTCCTCGCCCTCGTCGGCATCGTGCTCCAAATGGCCCACGTCGGTGATGTTGCGCACATAGCGCACCTTGTAGCCAAGGTGGAGGAGATAACGATAGAGAAGGTCGAAAGTGATGGCGGGGCGGGCGTGGCCCAGATGGGCGTCGCCATAGACGGTGGGCCCGCAAACATACATGCCTACGCGACCTTCGTTGATGGGGCGAAACAATTCCTTGTTACGCGAAAGAGTATTGTATATAAGTAATGGTTGCATAGATAACGAAGTTAACAGGAAGTTAATGGGGAGTTAACGATTATTCGATGATATGGACGTCGCGCTGCGGGAAGGGAATGGCAATGCCGTTCTTATTGAGAGCATTGTAGATAGCCTCATTGATGCGGCCCAAGAGGAAGAAGCGCTCCTCTACCAGTACCCAACAGGTGAAAAAGAGATTGACGCTGCTGTCGCCGAAACTCTCGAAATAAACATCCATGTCGCGCTTGGCACTTATCAGCTCGCGACCGTCATGAGACTTGCCTTTTATCTTCTCCACCTCCTTGATGAGCACCTCGCGCACTTTGCTGATATCTGTGCCGTAGGCAACTCCGACGGGAATCTTTACGAACTCATAGCCGTGGCTCTTGGTCAGATTCTTGAAATTCTTGCTGAACAGCGCACTATTGAGGAAGGCAATGACGGAGCCTTCAAACGTAGCTATCTGTGTGCTCTGATAGGTGATGCTCTCCACCTTGCCGCGCACTCCATCGCACTCGATGTAATCGCCCACGCGGATGCGGCCTGTCATAAGAGAGATGCCGTAGAAGAAGTTCTCCAGCAAGTCCTTCATCGCGAAGCCCACACCAGTGGCCAATCCGGCAGAGATGATGCTTATCGCGCCACCTGGGATATGGAGCATCAACATACAGATGATGAAGTAGGCGCCCCATGTGAGGATGGAAATGATATTGTTGGCCAGCGTGATGTTAGGCCGCGCTCCCGCGATGTTGCCTTGGCGGCCAACGCGATATTTCTTATAGAGGGCCTTGAGGAGATAGCTTACATAGCGGAAGATAAACCACAGACTGCATGCCAGCACTATCTTCTGTATGCTGAGATACAGCACATTGGGTATCTTGATGAAGTCGGTGAGGAAAAAGCTGATGACTGTGTGGGAGAGATTAAACACATCTGCTGCCCACCAGATGCTCCACATTACGCTCACCACGCCGAGCACCGGCACCAGCGCCATATACACAAAGTCGAAGAACCATGTCTTGTTGATATATGCGCCCTGGTTGTTTCTCAGCTTCTGCACCGCCTTGTCCACGTCGGCCGGCATTCCCTTTATCTTCTTGACAAGATAACGAGCCTCGTAACGCTCCAACAAGTGGAAGATGCAGGTGATGGTCTGTATGCAGGTCAGCTGGAACACCCACCATATCAGAATCTGTACCGCCATCAAGGTGTAGCCTATCCACGAAGCGCATGTAGCGACGAGCATTATGAGCAGCGAGATCCATGTGTAGAAGATGTCGGATCGCGGCAGAGTCTTGTTGCGGCGTCGTATCACCAGCCATTGCCATATGGTAAAGATTAGCAGCAGGGGCGGGAATATCAGATTGACCAGATTGTTGGGGATGAAGATTACGCGGAAGACGATAATCACAAAGCCCAAAAGCATTATAGGAGTGTAGCAACGGAATCCGTTGTTTGTCTGGTCTCCCTTAAGGCGGATGAGCAGCGACAGCAAGATGACACCGACAAGCCATGCGTACTCTATCAGCAGGCCGCTGGCCATCAGCATGAAATTGTTGTGTCCCATCGATAGCCTTACCACCGATATCACAAGGGCAAAGATAATGATGGCTCCCATCAGTCCTATGCATACCCGCTTCTTCATAAACTCGGGTGTGCGGAACCGCTTCGGCACGAGCCATTTCATGATGACGCTGCTCAGTGCTGCTGCCACAATAAGATAGAACAAAAGGAACACCGCAAACAAGAATACACCCGGTCCTCTCCACTGCGAATTGACCTTGATGCGTACACCGTCCTTAGTATTGATTGACTCTACGCGGTATTTCTCCTCCGTATCACTCTTGGCCTCATCAATAGAATGGCCCAAGCGCTTCAGCACAGAGAAATAGCTCTGTCCGCCATTGATAAAGATATTGTTTTGTATCTCCTGGTAGCGTTCCTGCGCATAGTCGTGCACTTTCTTGAGTTTCCTGCCTATCTCGGCATAGTGTGCCTGGTCGGAAGCTATCGTGGTGCGAGTCTCGCGCGCATTGTTGAGCATCTTGGTGACGAGCTTCACACATACATCGCGGTACTTCTGCGTCGTCTCGGTCATGGCCAGAGGCGAGAGCCCGGTCAGTGCATCCAGCAGACTCTTGTAGCGCACTATCTCAGAGTCCATCAGTCCCAGTATCTTGCTATACGGAACCCTCTGGCGCTTATACTCATTGTATTGCTCCGTCGCCTCGTGGCATGCGTAGGTGAGGTCGAAGGTGTAGTCTGCCTTCTGCGAATAGAGCATCAGCGCAATCTGATCGCTGCGCTGCATGGTCTCCACCATAGCCTTATGCTGCAACTCCGCCCTGGCATGGAAACGCGCCATCTGCTCTTTCTGCTCACGGAAGGCGTTCTCAAGCTCGGCCCTAAGCACAGAGATGGTCTGGTTAAGGTCGCGCTCTTTCAGTACCGCGCCGGCGGGCATCACCGCCAGCAGCAGAGCAGCTATTATTGTCAGGAGTCTATTCATCCTCTTCCTCTTCGTCCTTGACAGGATTGATTATCTCGTGGAGCAGCACCTTCTTCATGGCCTGCACCAGCACATCGGCCATCATCTGGTAGCCGAGGTCATTGGGATGGAGAGCTGTGTCGATAGAGAGCTTAGCCAAATTCTTCTGGCTGCCACACAGGTTGAAGAAGTCGGCCACGGGCAGACTCTCGTAGGAGGCTATCTCGCGGATAAGGTTGGCATAGTCCTTCAGGTAGATACCATTGAGGGGATCGTCGCACTTGGCGGGCAGGTAAGTACCGAAGCCGTAACCCTTGCGCGGAGTGCATAGCACAATCATGGCCTTGGGGTTAGCCTTATAGATAGCGTCGATGAGACGGCGGTAGTTGGCTGCAAAGGTGCCGTTCTGAGTATTGTTCTTATAGTCATCGATGGTGCCCACAGGAGTAGAGTGGCCCCAGTCGTTGATGCCATGCTCAATAGTATAGTAATCGGCGTGGCCCACCTGGCCGATTGCGCTCTCCAGCACACCGCCGTTGACGCCCTTGTTGGTAAAGCGCTTGAAGGGCAGCACCTCTCTCACGCGAGTCTGGTAGCCCTTGGTGAAGGCTGACGACACATTGTCGTTGTACCATGTGATACTCGTGCCGAGGCTCATCCAATGAGCGTCGATATGCGCTGTGCTGTCCTCCGGCACCACAATCACGTCGTCTATGCCCAGAGCCCTCAGAGTCTCTTCGGGCACGGGGGTTAGGCTCCAGTGGTTGTAGCCACGCAGGTTCTCTGCCACGGCGTCCACCGTCTGACTCCAGTTGAATATCTTACCCGTCTCATTGAGCGCGGTCGCGTTGTAGAGGCAGCGGCTGGTGAGGCGGTCCACATCATCGGCCACGAAGAACTCGCCCTCCTCCTCCATCTGAGTGAAGAGCTGGGTGTTCTCAGCCTCCTCGGTGCAGGTAATATCCTCGGAGTACCAGTTAGATCCGTTGCCTGTGCCTATATAGTAACCGGTAGCGGCGTTCTGGCAGAACCATCCGTCGCCGTAGGGAGTCAGCTTATAGATAAACTCCTTCTGTCCCTCAGCAAACTTCTTATATTTCATAAGACCTGCAGAGGTGTCGGTGTACATGGCTGCAGGCACACCAAACTTCTCGATATACTTATCGTGACAGTTGGTCATATAAAAGAAGCCCGCTCTCATGGGAGTGAAACCCTTGGCCCTGACATCGTCGTAGGCTTTCTGCAATGCCTGGCAGAGCGAGTCGCGATTGATTTTCATATTGCGCATATTCTTCTTTGCGTACTCGTAGGTAGAGTTGAACTGAGCCGCCAGTTTTGCATCGTAGTAGCCAGGGGCGTCGATGCCCTTGGGAGTGAACGACGACATCTCCCTCACCTTGTCGAGCAACTCATCAGCACTGCCAGCAGCGCAGAGAACAGAAAACAGAAAAAAGAAAACTGTCTTTTTCATAACTGGTATTTAGTATTTAACGATTTACGATTTGTTTTTACAACTTAATTATTTCTTTCCGAAGACTTCGGCCAGTTTGGCACCTATGGCTTTGTCGCGCAGTCCGCGGGCAACAATAGTGCCGTCGGGGCCAAAGAGGATTATCTCGGGAATACCGCTGATGCCGTAAACGTCGGTAGCTATCTTCTGTGAGTTGATGATTTGCGGATAGGGAATCTTCTCTTCATCGATAGCTTTGAGCGTTGCCTCGGGTTTGTCCCATGCTGCGATGCCGAGCACCACAAGTCCAGAGTCTTTGTAGGTGTTGTAGGCAGCAATGATGTTGGGCAACTCTGCACGGCAGGGCGCACACCATGAGGCCCAGAAGTCGGCAAGCACATACTTGCCCTTACCGACATAGTCGGACAGGCGAGTGGTCTTACCCTCATACTCTACTGCGAAATCCTCAAACTTGCAGCCCACATCAGTCTTGGCGCGAGCGGCCATATTAACCTTTGTCCTCGCAAGATATTCCATAAGGTGCTTATTGGCATGATTACGCTCGCTCAGCTCCTTGTCCATCTTTGTCCAGAGGTCTATCCATACAGCGGGCTTCAGCACATAGCTGCCGTCCTGTATCAACAAATACAGACCATACACATCGCTGGTGTGGCGACTAATATGCTGCTGACACAGCTCGCCCATCTCAGCGTAGAGCTTGTCAGTCTGACCATCCTTGTATTTCTCTACAATTTCTTTCTCTGCCTTATTGTAGCTACTCAACTCTTCGCAGATAGCGGTGCCGCTGGTCTGCAGCACGCCCTTCTCCGAGCCATCTATGTGAGTAGTTCCTTCGGTGAGGAAAAGATATGCCAACGACACGCCTCTGTCATCCTCGGTGGCGCCATCCTTGGTACCATTCATAATGCACTGCACCATCTCGGAAATCTCTCCCTCGATGGGCACCAATTCGCCATTGACCACTCTAACGGAGTCAATCACTTGCTCGCCTACGACATCATGAATGGTCAACTGTCCTGTGAAGTCTGGAATACCAATGTTTCCTTCCAGACGAAAGTGGAGCTGCGCCTGTCCAACGATAGTGGAGAGGACAAACGCTATAAAGAACAATTTTCTCTGCATTCTCATATCAATATACTTTTTATTGTTCGAGAGAGAAGAGAGGATCCCATGCAGGCAACATAGTTGGCTTCTGCTTGGAGAGTTCAACCAGTTTCTCAGGCACATACTGTTTCTCCACAACGAGACGGAAGAGGTACTCGTCGAGCCAGCGGTCGCTCATCACGATGTACCCATTGTAGCCGGACGAAGTGCCCCATGAGTTCTCTACCATCCACTTGATGGGCTTGTCATTGGCGTCGAGATCAACGGCCATAAGACTCATGGCGTGGGTGGAGGAAGAGGCAAAGGAACTGATGCGCTCAGCCTTATTCATCGGGAAATCCACTCCGTAGATGTCGCCGTAGTTATAGATATCGGGATCGGAGTAGCCACGCTTGGAGTCGTTGCACTTGCCCACGTCGCACGACATATAGAGCATGGTGCTGTCCTTGATGCTGGCGATGGCCATCTGCTTGATGTCCTCCATCGGCACATTGAGGAACACCCAGTTGGTGCCGTCATAGGTGTGGCGGTCGAGGTCTATCTCGTAGGTCTTATACATCTCGCGCGAGGGATCGTTCATAAACATAAGGTAGCTGCTCTTGAGGTCCTTGCCCACATACTCCTGATAGAAAGATAGCGGCGTGTATTCCTTGGTGGAGATAGCCTTGTTGTCTTTGTCGCGGAGAGTGTAGGTGAACTGCTGTGGCGGCTGGCCGAAGCTGCGCACGAGCATCTTATAGATGACTGTGAGCATCTCATTCTTCTTAGCCAGCAACTGCTTCTCATTCTTGCCTTCGGCGGCCAGTTTGCGGAGAGTGAGTCCATATTCACGCAGCTTGGTCTTGAGGAGCGAAGAGTAGGTGCTGGTGTAGTTGGCAGAGTAAGTCTCCGGCATCACCTCGGCAGGAACGACACCATATTTAGTAATAATATCTATAGCGCCGCAAAAGGTACCACCGTCGCTCATGGGATTGTGGAAGAGCCACTCCACAGTACGGTCGTCCATTGGCTTGCGGGCATTGTCGATGATGGCCTGAAGGAATAGGTTAGACTTCTCCAGCTGGTCGTAGAAGAAGCAGTAGCTCTGCGAGAAGGTGAAACTACCCAGGTTGTTCTTTGCAATCATAGGAGCACGCAATACGTTGAGAGCCGAGAAAAGCCAGCAGCGTCCGCTACCCTTCTGGTTGGTGATACCCTTGGAGTTGATCTTATGAGAGAAGTTGGTGTCAAACTGCACGTTGCTCTCCGTATTGAGAGCCAGTATTTTGGGGTCATTGGCTGCCACGGCATTGTCGAGAGCCTTGTCGGCACCCACCGATTTATAGCTATCGCGGAAGGCCTGCAGCATATCATTCGTTATCTCCTTCTGGGCACTGACGGTAGCGCAGAGAATAGCGAAAAGAGAACAGAGAATAGATAATTTTGAGAGTTTCATCTTTTTTCAAATTTTTAATGTCCAATGCTCAATTTTCAATGTTCAATTTTATTTAACATATTCTGCCCAGTCGGTGAGACGCATATCGCCCTTACGGAGGAAGGTGTCGTGCATAGCGAAGGCTGCACTGAGGCAGTGATGGGTGTGACCGCCGTATCGCTCTGCGTAGCGGAGGTAGTCATTGAGCATGGGGCGGTAGTCGGGATGAGCCACCTTGATGAGTTCCTTGGCCTTATCCATAGCGCACTTGCCACGCAGGTCAGCAACACCATACTCAGTGATGACAGCATTGACGAAGTGGCTGGTGTGGTCGATATGGCTGGCGAAGGGCACGATGCTGGAGATGGCGCCGCCCTTGGTAGTACTGCCGCAGGTAAAGATGGACAAGTATGAGTTGCAGGTAAAGTCAGCTGAGCCACCAATACCATTCATCATCTTGGTGCCGCATATCTTGGTGGAGTTAACATGTCCGTAGATATCCACCTCGATAGCGGTGTTGAGCGAGCATACGCCAAGGCGTGCAATGACCTCGGGATTGTTGGATATCTCGCTGGGGCGCAGCACTATCTTGTCGCGGAAGAAGTCCATGTCGTCATATACGCCCTTCATACACTCGTTGGTGACGGTGAGCGAGCAAGCCGACGCGCTGAGCACACGACCCTGCTTCATGAGCGCCACGGGGGCATCCTGCAACACCTCAGTGTAGATATTAAAGTTGGGCACCTCTGGGCACTGTCCGAGAGCACCAAGCACAGCATTGGCACCCGAGCCCACGCCGCTCTGCAGATTGAGGAAGGTGGGCGGGATAAGTCCGCGCTTCATATTGTCGAGAAGGAAGTCAGCAACATTCTGTCCTATCTGCGTGGTGATGGGATCGGGATCTTTGAAAGAGCGGGCCTCGTCAGGAATGTTGCACTCCACCACTCCCACAATGCGGTCGGCATCCACCTCCACATAGGGTTTACCGATGCGGTCGCTGGCCTTAGTGATATTGATGGGGGTGCGGTGAGGATGATACTCCAATTCATAGACATCGTGGATGCCCATGCTCGCCTTGCTATGGAAGGCGTTGAGCTCTATAATTATACCGTTCTTGGCCAGGCGCGACACAGTGGGGCTGATGCCTCCTCCTGCCGTGAGGTAGATGTGTGCCTTGTCGCCAACGCGCTCCACCTCGCAAGCCTCGATAATGGCCCAATGCACATCGCCCAGATAGCCCTGGCGTATCTGGGTGGCCATGTTGGAGAGATTGAGGTCGGAGTAAGCTATCTCACCTGCGTTGACATGCTTACGGAAATCGGAGTTGGTGGTGTAAGGGGCACGGAAGCCAATGGCGTGCTGATTGCTCAGCTCGCCGTCACAGCTCTGTCCTGTGCTGGCACCAGAAAGGATGTTGATAACAAAGGGACGGCCTGCAGCATGCTCGGCCTCTGCCTTGTGTGCTATCTCTGCGGGCACGCTTTTGGGAGCGCCTGCCGGAGTGAAGCCGCTGAGTCCGATAGTCTCGCCGTTCTTAATGAGCGCGACAGCCTCGGCAGCGGTAATGCGAGGAAATGACATAGTTTATTTACAATTTGACAATTTACAATGTACAATTTATGTACTGTTTCACTATTTCTCTTGCGGCAATGCCGCTAAACGCGGCAAAGTTAATGAAAAGTAATGATACTCTCTCTCTTTTTTGCATAAAAAATGCACAAATCTATTTGATTTGTGCTCCAATTGGGTTTCTTAGCCCTTTTGTTTGGGTGAGATATACCTTCGCCGACCCAAATTTGAGATACATATCGAGCCTCACCGGCACATGATTAGCGTCGTCAGTGACAAAGAAGGTTATCACCTCTTTTTCGTCGCCGTCATCCTCCTCTACAAACGAGAGTTGCAGGCATCGGTAGGTGTCCTTGCTGTCGCGCATCTTGACGTTGGTCTTGCCGCGGTAAATAAGGCTCTGCTTTTCTACTCCGTTGCCATCGGTCATAAGAAAATTGATGCGCTTACCCTTGGTCCATCCCGAGGTGTCGTAATTACGAGCCTTGAGCATAATGCTGAGCATATCGTAAATCTGCTGCGAGCGTGTCTCGTCCTTATTGGTGACACGACCGCTGGAGTGGGTGTATTGTTGACGTGCGCGACAGTTGTTGCCCTGGTAGGAGTACCACACCTCACGCTTCTTACGCTTTTTGCCCTCTATGTCGCGTTTGGCGTAGTAGAGCGGTTGTAGATTGTCGGCCTTGACATAGCTTGTGAGCGTGTCGCGAAGCACGAAGTAGCCGTCGGCCTTCTTGCTGCCGCGCATAAGTAGTCGGGTAAGGTAAGCCGCATTGCCATTGTAGGTGGAATTTTTTATGGTCAACGTGGCGGTGCCAGCCTTTACCCAAACAAAACTCCAGTTGTAGTAAAGGCTGTATTCGAGTTGCTCCCCTGGCTGGAAGGCAGACTGGGCGCTGGCGACAGCGCAGAGGATAGAGAACAGAGAACAGAGAAAATTCCTTTTTGAGAGATTCATTGTCTTCATTTTGTGCGCCACTGCTTGGCGCGCTCTTCGTTGCGGTGTTGTATTTTTTTCTCTTTGTCAGGTTTCTGCTTCGTTATCTTATCGGGTTTCTGCCTGGACAGCGGGATGCGTTGCATATTCCACTCCTGCTCTTGGTCCCATTTAGCACGCAGGCTGAGAGAGGACGGGAAATAAAAGACTTCCTCGGGCTGGCGGTCAGCGGCATAGTTGCCTTCGTCCCACTCTCCATTCCCGTTGCGGTCAAGGAATGCGCGCATGTAGTATGTACCCGGACTGACGAAGAAGAAACTGGCCTTTCCCTCGTTGCTGCGTTCACTGCGCACCACTTTGTCAGCGCCGTTGAGCAGCTGCACTATAGCCAAAGTATCATTGCGCCCCGTGAGCGTAGCGGTGAAGGTGCAGTATTTGTCGAGCGAGGGAATAGTGAAACGTTGCTCCATTTTCTGCGAGGCCTTGCCATAGATGCTGACCATTGCCGCCGAGTCTACGCGTAGCAGATACTGCTGCTCAGGACGCCACTCACCATAGAGAATGCATTGCATCGTAGACCCCCTCTCATCCCCCTCTAGGGGGAAGCCCTCTATCTCACAGTCGGCAGGCAGGTAGAGCGTATCTTCCTTTACATAGAGATGAAACTTCGATGTATCGATGACGCTGAGTGGCTCAGGCGATGTGAAACATATATTGTCGTAGAGGTCGAGCGAACCATTGCCGTTGCTGCTGATACTGAGCGGTGGCAGAGGCATCTCGGTCTGATAGGTCTTACCTTTTTTTCTCAGACGCTCTTGTGTGCGCTGCCATTCCTTATACGCCTCCTGCTCCAACTTTATCTGGCGGCTACGCGGTAGTCGCGACACAAAATCAAGCGTGTCGGTGCGGCTCACGAAGTTGCCAACAGAGTCGTTCTCCAGATAGGTAAGCGTGGCGCTAAGAGTGTCGGTATGCACCAGTGCCGTGTCGCTAATCCAATAAATGATGGTGTCGTTTTTGGCCGAGCACTCAGCCACCAATTTGCTTTCGTCAAAGTTAAGGCCTTTGACCACTGGTTTCTGTTCGCTGGGCGCGGTGAAATACACGTCTATATGCTCCGGCACCTTACGCTCCGTCTTGAGCAGATGGCGGTCGAGGGTGCTCTCGCTGAACGCCAGTAGCACAATGTCGTCAGGCACATAATGCGTGAACTTCACCATCTTGATAGAATCGATATGAGTAGAGTCGCGCCAAACAGTATCGGCCCTCTGGTCGGGGAAACTGCGAGGACTAATGTCGCGACGACTGAACGCTAGCATCTCGCTTTTCTGTCCGAAAATGAAGTCGCCATCGGCATCCTGCAAGGCATACGCCCTATAGTGGCCAGGAGCGATACCTTTTATCGTAAACTCACCACTACCGTTGGTGCGCGCCATACGGTCGAAGGGCTTGGAGGTAAAGGCTGTGGCCGCCGTATCAGCATGCAGTCCCACGAGGATTCCCTTTATCGGCTCCAGATTGCTGGCGTTGAGCACCTTACCGCTCACCTCCATAGAGTTGATGCTATCGCCCGTAGAGAATGTGTAGGTGTATTTGCCCATGGGATTGCCCTCGTTATTGTCAACAATAGCGTCGCTGAAGTCGATGGTATAGGTAGTGTTGGGTTTGAGCGAATCAATAAGTTTCACCTTTATCCTATTGCCGTTGGCCGATATCTCCGGCTGATTGATCTGCGGCGGCGACACAACAATCTTGTCGGACGCATTCTCCAACTTTATGTATTCATCGAAGAAAATCTCTATCGTCTTGGGCATAGAAGACACTGCGCCCTCCGCGGGATTGGCACCGACCACTCTGGGCGGAGTCTCGTCGAAGGGACCACCGTCGGGAGTACCGGGGCGGGCGCAGCCTACCAGCAGCAGGATAGATATTATATATATAAGGTATCTCAAAATACTTAGGAATTAGGAGTTATCATGGCGAGGATTTCGTCGGCTATCTTGCGGTCGTTGCACAGGCGGGGCACTTTGTGCTGTCCCCCCAGTTTTCCTTTGCTCTTGAGCCATTGGTCAAACAGACCGTGGGGAGCCTTGATTATCTCCAGCGGCTGCAAGGTGATATCCTTGTAGCGTTTGGCCTCATAGTCGGAGTTGATGCGCTGCAGCGCTTTGTCTAGCTTGTCTGCAAAGGCGGCAATGTTGTCTGGTTCTTTACGGAAATCGATTATCCACTGATGGCGGCACTTGCCGTTGCTGTCCATAAACACAGGCGCTGCAGTGTATTCTGCCACCTCGGCACCCGTCTCAGCGCACACCTCAGCCAGGCCCTTCTCGGCATTGTCCACTATAAGTTCCTCGCCAAAGGCATTGATAAAACTCTTGGTGCGCCCCGTAATATGAAACTTGTAAGGCCGCACGCTCGTGAACTTCACTGTGTCGCCTATCTGATAACGCCACAGCCCGCTGGTAGTAGAGATGACCATTGCATAGTTGCGCCCCGTTTCTACCTCCCACAAAGGCACGGCATGCGGCTCGGCAGTGCCCACCTCCTCCAGGGGGATGAACTCGTAGAACACGCCGAGGCATGTCAGCAGCAACATGGCTGTGTCGGTAGGCTCATTCTGCACACCAAAGAAGCCTTCGCTGGCATTGTAGGTCTCCATATAGTGCATGTTGGGCGAAGAGATGATCTCTTTGTAGCGCTCACGATAGGGGGTAAAGGCTACGCCTCCATGGAAGAACACCTCCAGATTGGGCCACACGGCCGAGATGTCCTGTTGACCCGTTACCTCCTGCAGCCTCGTCAGCACAGACAGCATCCAAGAGGGCACACCGCTAAGGTTGGTGACATTCTTGTCCTTTGCCTCACGGGCAATAAGGTCGCGCTTCACCTCAAAGTCGCTGAGCAATGCCGTCGTCTTCTTGGGCACTCGCACCAGATTAGCCAGCGGACTAATGTTCTCTATCAATATGGCGCTAAGGTCGCCCACGAGGCTCTCCTTCACATCGTAGTTCTGCTCATGGCTGCCGCCGAGGATAAGGGCGCGGCCGTCGAAGAGGCGGCTGTCGGGATTGTTGTGGAGATAGTAGGTAACCACGCACTCGCTACCGCGGTAGTGGGTATCCTTCAGTCCCTGCGCACTGACGGGGATAAACTTGCTCTTGTCGTTGGTGGTACCCGATGACTTGGCGTACCATTTCACCGTGCCGGGCCACAGGACATCCTTCTCTCCGTGACGCATACGGTCGATGAAACCCTTCAACTCCTCGTAAGTAGTAACGGGCACCCTCTGACGGAAGTCCTCGTAGCTCTTAATGGAGGCGAAGTCATACTGGCTGCCCCACTCGGTACGCTGCGCCTGTCTCACCATAGACAGTAGCAAGGCACGCTGCTCATCGTCGGCGCATTGCTCGCTGCGCGACAGACGCTTATATCTCTTGCGGAATATCGGACGGACTAAAGAAGTGATTCCCATAATAGAGTTGAGAGTTTAGTGTTTAGAGGAATAATTGTTTGCAAAATTACAACAAATAACTCAAACAGCCTATTCCCTGCAGGGCAAAACGTAGAATTAAAGACTTTTTAATCTTTCCCTTCCACTATAAACTATAAACCATAAACTATAAAATGCTTCACGGTACTGGGTCGTAACCACTGCCGCCCCAAGGATGACAACGCAATATACGGCGGATGGCAAGATACATCCCTTTCAGTGGACCGTGCTTACGCAGGGCCTCCACAGCATACTGTGAACAGGTGGGAATGAAACGGCAAGAAGAAGGCATGAGGGGAGAGATACACTTCTGATAAAAGCGTATAGGCAGAATAAGCAGCCATGAAAACGCTGCTGAAATCTTCTTTATGAAATAAGGTATCTTCAACTCCTTAAACTCCTTAAACTCCTTGAACTTCTATTTTCTTTCTTATTGCATCAAGCACACTGCGCATAGCCTCAAAGACACGCTCTGTAGGCTCCAGCCCTTCGCTCTGCCATACAAAAGCGATATACAACTGCTTTCCCCGAGCCTTAACTGCCTCTGTAAGCTGCTGGTGATGCAGGCGGTAGGCCTCCCTCATCTGTCGTTTGGCACGATTGCGATCCACGGCATGACGCAGGCGCTTCTTGGCCACAGACATCATAACCTTTACGGCAGGCTCCGTCGCCAAGAGATCCGTTTGCCTAGAGGAACAATTTCTCCACACCGCACGTAGCGGCATGCTTTGCACACTGCTGCTATGTCCCCGCTCAAACAGACTCTCTATCTCCTTGAGCGAAGAGATGCGCTCTCTCTTGGAAAAACGAAACATTGGCTTTCAGCCCTTATTTTGAAGCCAGATAGTTATCTATCTCGCCGGCCATTGACAATCCCTTTCCCTGCACAGCCTTGATATCCACGCGGAAACCCAGTTCCTCTAGCTTGCTAGCAGTTTTCTCTCCAAAGCATGCAAAGACCGTATCGCCTTGATTATAGTCAGGAAAATTGTCCACCAGCGACTTTGCTCCACTTGGAGTGAAGAACACTATCATGTCATAGTCGAAAGGCTTACTCTTGTCTATCTCTGCGCTGATGGTGCGATACATCACGCAGTCGGTATGCTGTATGCCCTTGCTGTCGAGCAAAAGCGAAATCTCTTTGTTGTGTACGTCGCTCTGGGGAATGAGAAACGATTCCTTCTTGTGCTTTTGCATCACCTCCACGAGGTCAGGCAGCAGACCGCTCTTGCCGAAGAATATCTTGCGCTTGCGATACTGCACATACTGCTGCACATAGAGCGACACCTGCTGCGAGATGAAGAAATACTTCATAGTGTCAGGCAGCTTAATACGCATGTCTTTACACAAAGAAAAGAAATGGTCGATAGCTTGCTTAGAGTTAAACACCACCGCCGTGTGGCTGAGGATGTCCACCTTCTGTGCACGTATCTCTTTGGGGGTTAGACGCTCTACTTGGATCAGCGAGTAAAACTCTACATCAACACTATATTTCTTTGCTATCTCCAGATAGGGAGACTTAGCAGAAGAGGGTTTAGGCTGAGAAACAAGAATTTTCTTTATCATCGCAATGTAGATATGCTAATCAGACTATATCAACAAAATTTTGTTTGTTTGCACAAGAATTACCCACAAAAACAGCAGGGGTAGCAATTCCAGTGTGCAAAAGTACAAAATTGCTGGGACTATGCCAACGATAGAACCGAAAAAGATTTGCTTAGTCTTATATAATACCAGCAATTCAAACACCGCCAGTAGTGCAACGAATATTGAAATGTAAACTGAATTTGGCAATTCTGTATATAAAATCATCGTTACCAAGACAAGTAATGTCACAGTCTTTCCAAAGGATATCAGATTGTATCCACGCATCCATATCTGGCGCTCCGACCTCCTGAAAAATGTCCAGTTAAACAAACGTATCATCCCGTACTTATATGCAAAATATGCAAGTATAATCCCCATATCAACCAACAAAACCATATAGGACATTTGAAAGTTGACCTTTGAGAATTGAGGATTCGATGAAACGAACGTAAAGAGAGAGACGAAAAGCAGGCTCATCACGACACACTCCAGCAGAACCACAAAAAACTGGTCCTTCACCTCGCTCTCCGATTTCAATGAGAAGTCTTCATTGCGATCACGCAGCCGCAAGAAACTCTTTGCCTGCAGTCCCAAGGCATGCATCGAGCGACTCACCAAGAAACAGGCAACAAACAGACACAGCAACAGCGTGACCGTGATAAAGACATCGTTGCTCAGCCTGTAAGGCACCGGCTCACCGCTTACGCCCACAAGTCGCACCACGCTATCCCGACATGCCCATTCGCTTCCGCTGAAGAAACCCAGCTTGTCGGCCATCACTAAGTATGGAGAGCCTACCCCCTCCCCGTCCAAAGGGAAGAGAGTTTGAGAATCGTACATCGTCAACTTGTCAACTTGTTAAATATTTCTTCCACAGTGTTGGCGACAGTCCAGAGGCTATCGTCGCCCTCATAGCGCAAGAAGTGCTCCTCGCGGCAATGAGTCAGCCACGTCACCAATAAGTTGTAGTAGCCGTCTTGGTTAAAGATGATGATAGGCTTGCTGAACATACCGAGTTGCTTTTGGGTAATAGTCTCAAACATCTCCTCCATCGTACCCAGTCCGCCTGGCAACACCAGCACGGCATCAGCCCTCTCGCGCAGCATCTGCTTGCGTTCAGCCATATCCTTGGCTATCACCTCCTCGTCAAGGCCCTGGCGCATCCATCCGCGTATTACCATAAAGCGCGGGATAATTCCCACCACCTTGCCGCCCGCCTCTTGGCAGCCGTCGCTGGTGGCGCCCATCAGTCCCTCGCTGCCAGCACCATTAACCAAAGTCCAGCCGTGCTCTGCGCACAGCCGTCCTATATCACGGGCCGCACGCATATACTTCTCGTCAATATGTGCGCTTGAAGCGCAATATACACAGATATTCATCTTTATGACTAACCTTTCAAATTTTAAACTCCCTGCGAATATCCTCTACACGGTCGAGTTTCTCCCATGTGAAGAGTTCCACCTCCACGTCCAGTTCCTTGGGGCCATTGACAGCACCGCCATTGTTGTAGCGGCTGCTGAAATGCTTCACCACCCTCTTCGGTTCGCGTCCCATATGGCCATAGGCAGCCGTTTCCTCGTAGATAGGCTTGCGCAGCTTCAGGTCTCTGATGATGCCGCAGGGCGTGAGACTAAAGAGTTTCTTTACTTTCTCAGCTATCTCGCCGTCGCTCATGCTCACATGGCTGCGGCCGTAAGTATTGACATACACGCTCACAGGCTCAGCCTTGCCAATGGCATAACTCAACTGCACAAGCATTTCATCAGCAACACCGGCTGCCACCATATTCTTGGCAATATGGCGCGCAGCGTATGCCGCAGAGCGGTCCACCTTGCTGGGGTCTTTGCCTGAGAAGGCACCACCGCCGTGAGCTCCCTTGCCGCCGTATGTGTCCACGATAATCTTGCGGCCTGTAAGACCTGTATCGCCGGCAGGTCCGCCAATTACGAACTTACCAGTAGGATTGACCAGATAGTTCGGTTCCTTTTCGAAGAGACGCTCCACCTCAGTGTCGTTCAGCTCGCTGATCACACGTGGCATCAGCACTGTCATAACATCGTGCTTAATCCTACACTGCATCTGGTTGTCAGCATTCTCATGACTGCCGCCACACTGATCACAGGTAACAAACTCATCGTGTTGCGTGCTAACCACAATGGTGGCCACTCGCTGTGGACGGCCTTCGTCGCTATACTCCACCGTCACCTGGCATTTGGAGTCGGGACGCAGATAAGTCATCTCGCGACCCTCCTTACGTATGGCAGCCAGAGTCTGCATTATTTTCTGCGCCAGGCTTAGCGGCAGTGGCATAAAGTTTCTTGTCTCATTGGTGGCATAGCCAAACATCATCCCCTGATCACCGGCGCCCTGCGCCTCCTCTGTCTCGCGCTTCACACCGCGATTTATGTCCTGGCTCTGCTCATGGATGGCATTGAGCACTCCGCAGCTGTCAGCGTCGAAGCAGTACTCCGACTTTGTATAGCCAATGCGGCGGATTGTCTCGCGCGCCACAAGCGGGATGTCGATATAAGCGTCGGAACTTACCTCGCCCGCCACAATCACCTGACCTGTGGTCACCATAGTTTCGCATGCCACGTGCGACTGTTCGTCATAGGCCAACAACTTGTCAAGCACAGCATCACTTATCTGATCGGCCACCTTGTCAGGATGACCTTCACTTACGGATTCAGAAGTAAATAAGTAACTCATCTTTTATACCTTAATAAATAATTAAACATAGCGCAGTATAGAAGATGGAGAGAGCCGTGTTTTAGCATTTTTTCCAGTGGTTGCAATCAGCACAAATCTGTCCACCTCTAAACTTTGCGGTGCAAAATTACCACAACTTCCGCAAATGGCCAAACCAATGCAGAGAATTTTTAATCTAAGGAGATTGTGGTGTTTTTTATTGAATGGTAAAAGCAGGTGAGTTTTTCCTGTTTGCAAGGATTTCGGTGATATTATTGAGCAGTTGGCAGCGACTGCGGATGAAATAACTCTCTACTGGCATCTGCGGCCATGGAGCGAGCAACAGGCAACGGCCCTCGCGCAGGGCGGGCATAAGGACAAGGGGCACCTTGCTCTCGTCGCTGATGTCAAACTGGGCAAGGAATATTACGGAAACACCCGATTCCATCGCAGCTTTTAGTATACGCCGCTCGCCAGAACTGATGAAGGGGCCGATAAGCACGGCACCCTTCTCTTTGCATTGGGCGAGTAGCGAAACCTTCAGTTGCTCCACGTCCTGTTCCTTCATAGAGCGCGACACCCTAACAGGCAAAAGTTCCCTCTCCAGCAACCCTCCTTCACCCTTCGCCGCGAAACGCAGGAATGGATGACCATCCTTTCCGCGGCGCAGGGTGTAGGCAAGAGCCGTCAATTCGTTGACCTCGGCTCCATATCTCTTAAGGGCTGTAGCCTCGGAGAGAGCTAAAGGTAACTGAACATTGAACATTGCAAAATATTCTTGTTCTACTACTTCAGTCGATCAGCGAGGTTCTTGGGAAGATAGAACATATCGTTGCGATCGACATAAGTGATGACAGAAGGCAACTGCTCACGCTTGCCGTTTATCTCAATGATGTTGCTGAAAGCATAGGCGGTGAGAGTTTTGCCGTTAGCAGGATTTTTCACGGTGAGCACAGGCCATACATTCTCCTTCTCTGAGTGGGTGATGCTCATATCATAACCGGCAAAGACTTCCTTATGGCGCGCAAAAATCTGGCGTGTGAAATCGTCCATCTTGCCGTGCATGCCCCAGAGTTTCTGGATGTAATGGGCGAGCTGCACATTGGTGGTGTATCCCAGGGGGCGCTGGTTGTTGGGGTTATAGACTGCGAGGAATACGTCTTCGCCAGTATGACCGCCAGTGGTCCATGCGAACGGGGTGTATTTGGTGAGAATCTTGGTGATGATGCCGGAGAGATAGCTGCTATAGAGGGGCGAAGTCTTGTCGCTCTTACGCATCTCCTCGGGGATGGGGCTCTGCTTGTAGTCCTTGCAGTTGATGAGCAGGTTGTACTCCTCGGGGGTAAGGTCGATGCCCTCATAGTGCTTGAAGAGGCTACGCAGGCTGTCAAAAGGCTGCTGGTTCATAAGCATCTCCATACCATCGGCGGTACGCTTAAATCGATCCACCTGGCTGAAAAGGGTGTTGAGACTCTTGCGGCTATAGTCGCCCAGATCGCGACGGCCGAAACTGAAGCCGCTGTTGCCGTGGTCGGGCACGATGACGACTACGGTATTGCCGTCACGCTGCGCGAAGTCGAGTGCCACTCCGCATGCCTCGTCGAAAGCGAGGAACTCATTGGGGAGCGCTGCAGGGTCATTGGCGTGAGCTGCCCAGTCGACCTTAGAGCCTTCCACGAGGAGGAAGAAACCGTCCTTGTCCTTGCTTAGCTTGCCGATGGCTGTGCGGGTCATCTCTGCCAGTGAGGGCTGTTCGTCGGGGTTGCGGTCGATTTCATAGTCCATATCGACATCGCCATATAATGCCCACATTTTATTACTCTTGTCCGCACGCATACCCGCGAGGTTGTTGCGATAGACGTTAGTGCCTGTGCTGCGCAGGTAGGCTTCGCTCTCGGAAGTGAGGTAGTAGTTACCGCCACCAATGACTACATCAAAACCATTGTGTACAGCCTGGTCGGCGAGCAGCTGCTCGGCACCGCGATTGTAATAGTGGGCGGAGCAGTCAGCAGGAGTGGCGTGGGGGTACTGGCAGGTGAACACCATGCCGAGTGCCTTGCCCTGCAACTGACGGCCTGCCTCAAGGATCGAAGCCATGGGGGCGTAGGCACGGGTAGAATCTACGGGCTCTATGTTGTCAATGCCTTTGTAGGGGGGATACGTGGCAATGTATGCCGAGCGGCTGAGGTGGCCGGTGACATAACACGAAGTGGTGGGAGCGGAGTCGCCAATGGGTGCATCGCTGTTGCATGTGCGCACATAGCCGCAGAGCCACGGGTCGATGTTGAGCGTGACGGGGTTTGCTGCGCTACCAGAGCGATATACTTTCAGCCAACGCGCTGTGCTGACTGCACTGATAGAAGTGCCGTCGGTAACCATAAGGATGATGTTCTTGACGGGCTTTACTTTCTCGGGCTGGATAGCAAACGATGTCACTCCCAGCATCATCGCGAAGATGAAGGTGAATGTCTTTTTCATAATTGTATGATTGTTGATTTTGAATAGTCTGCTATCTGGTCAACGCATGTGATGACTACACGCTTCACTCCTGCACGGACTGCCGCAAAGCTGTTGTCGAGTTTAGGCAGCATGCCACCACTTACGATGCCGTCGGCTTTAAGTTGATCGTAGCTGCGGCTGTCGATCTGGGGAATGACGCTGTCGGGCGCATTAGCATCGCGGAGCACGCCCTTGTGCTCGAAGCAGAATACGAGAGTCACGTCATAACGGTCGGCGAGTGCGGTAGCTACAGAGCCGGCGATGGTGTCGGCATTGGTGTTGAGCAACGTGCCGTCAGAACCCAGAGTGAGGGGGGCGATGACGGGTAGCATACCACCCTCCAGCAATGTCTGAAGTACGTCTGCATCAACGCTGTCGACATCGCCCACGAAACCATAGTCTGTGCCATCGGGTTGCAGAGGACGACGATGGCTACGGATAATGCCTATATCGGCTCCTGTGAGGCCTACTGCCGTGGAAGAACGCGCATTGATTTGCGCTACAATATTCTTGTTGACGAGACCGCCATAGACCATAGTCACAACGCGGAGCATGTCGGCATCAGTGACGCGACGTCCATTGACCATCTTGGTCTCAATGCCAAGACTGGCAGCGACCTGCGTTGCGGTACGCCCACCGCCATGCACGAGTATACGATGGCCCTCTATCTGCGAGAAGGCACTGAGCAACTGGCTGAGCGACTGGGGTTCCTCCACAATCTTGCCGCCTACTTTTACTATAGTTAGCTGTTCCATCCTTACTCCTTTACTCCTTACTCCAAATAAGTATATCCGTATAGGCCGCGCTGGAAGTTGGAAATAAAGTCTTGTCCCTCGCGTGGCGTGATACGCTCCTCTGCCACTGCCTTATCCACCCATGTTTCAAGACGGCGCACGAGCTGCTTCGGGTCGTATTGCACATAGTCAAGCACGTCGGCCACTGTCTCGCCATCGATTATCTGGTCGATACTGTAGCTGCCGTCGCGATTGACGCTGACATGCACAGCGTTGGTGTCACCAAACAGATTGTGCATATTACCCAATATCTCTTGATAGGCTCCCACAAGGAAAACTCCTATATAGTATGGCTCGCCTGGTTTGAGAGCATGAAGCGGCAGGTAGGTGGTCTGGCGCCCATTATAAACGAAGGTCTCTATCTTGCCGTCACTGTCGCAGGTAATGTCTTGAAGCGTACCGTTGTGATCGGGCTTCTCGTTGAGACGATGGATAGGCATCACTGGGAAAAACTGGTCGATGCCCCACGAGTCGGGAAGAGATTGGAAGATAGAGAAATTGCAATAGTATTTGTCGGCGAGAATGCGGTCAAGTTTGCGCAACTCGTCAGGCATGTGCTTCTGGCTATGGGCTATGGCGTTGACCTCACGGGTGATGCTCCAATATACACTCTCTATCTGAGCACGGGTCTTGAGGTCTATGAGTCCGTGACGGAATAGGTCGAGACCCTCCTCACGTATCTGCTCTGCGTCGTGCCAGTCTTCGAGCATAGAGCGTGCCGATACTTTATCCCATATATCGCTGAGATCACGCACCAGTTTATGGTCATCAGGCGAAGCCTCCCACTCCTCGTCCATGGCAGGCTGATGGGTGGACTCGAAAGCCTCGAGGATGAGCACCGAGTGGTGGGCACTGAGCGAACGGCCCCCCTCGGAGATGATATTGGGATGGGGAATCTCGTTGCGGTCACTAGCCTCCACAAATGTGTAAAGGCAGTCATTTATATACTCCTGAATGGAATAGTTAACCGAACTCTCACTGTTTGACGAACGAGTGCCGTCGTAGTCTACGCCCAGTCCACCACCACAATCCACAAACTCAATATTGAAACCCATCTTATGTAGCTGCACATAGAACTGCGCAGCCTCGGTGAGGGCAAACTGTATGCGGCGTATCTTGGTTATCTGGCTGCCTATATGGAAGTGCATCAACTTGAGACAGTCTTCCATCTGGTGTTCGCGCAGATACTCCAGAGCGCGGAGTAGGTCGCTCGAATCGAGACCAAACTTGCTGGCGTCGCCGCCGCTCTCCTCCCATTTGCCTGCTCCAGAAGAAGCAAGCTTGATGCGTATGCCGATATGTGGGCGCAGATTGAGCGAGGCTGCTGTAGTAACGATGGTCTCCAACTCCTCAAATTTCTCCGCCACTAGGAAGATGCGTTTGCCCATCTTCTGCGCCAGCAAGGCCAGTTCAATGAAGCTGCGGTCTTTGTGCCCATTGCAAATGATGAGGCTGTCACTGTCCATATTGGCAGCGATGACAGCATGAAGCTCAGGCTTGGAGCCCGCTTCCAGACCAAGGTTGTAGCGCTTGCCATGGCTGATAATCTCCTCCACCACGGGCCGCATCTGATTTACCTTTATCGGGAAGATGATAAAGCTTTCGCCTTTGAAGTTATACTCCTTGGCAGCCTTCTCAAAACAGGACGCCGTCTTCTGTATGCGGCTGTCGAGAATATCGGGGAAACGCAGCAGCATAGGCGGCTTGGTGCGGTGAGCCACCAGGTTATCTACGAGTTCCTTGAGATCTATTTGCACCTCGTCCTTGCACGGAGTGACATAGACATGCCCCTTCTTGTTCACACCAAAGAAGTTCACTCCCCAGCCTCCGATGTTGTAGAGTTCCTCAGAATCCTCTATTCTCCATTTTGCCATATTCCTAATTGTTTATTCCAACCGTTTGCAATATATGGTCAACCAGTTGGTCTATCTTTTCAAAACTATCCAGCGTATCTACGTTGATATTATACTGCGCCTTTTCATAGTAAGGCAGCCGCTGCTCCAGATGATGGCTTATGTGGTCTATCAGCTCTTGTCCCTGCTTCTGCTGCAGCAGCGGGCGTACCGTATGGCTTATCTTGAGGTGGCGGACAATAATCTCGGGTGAAGCGTTCATAAACACCGTGATGCCCTTAGAGTTCATATAATCCATATTGTCAAAAAAGCAGGGAGTACCGCCGCCAACGGCTATCACAACATCCTCAAACTCCGCAAGCTCGTGGAGCATGTTATACTCTATCTTGCGAAACCTCTCCTCGCCACGCTCGGCAAAGATGTCCGCCACCTTGCGGCGGAAACGCTCCTCAATAAAGAAATCGAGGTCGTAGAAGCTTAAGCCAAGCTTGCGCGCCATGACCTTGCCTACAGATGTCTTGCCAGCTCCCATGTAGCCGAGTAGGATAATATTCTTCATCGATACTTATTTCCTGCGACGACCCCGCGAAGCATGAGCCATACGATTGTCAGCCTTTTCTATTATCTCCAGACACTGCTCTGCCGTGAGCGTCTTTATCTCGGCGGCTTGAGCCTTAGTGAGACGATAGTTCTTGTCGTTCCACACAAGGTAAGGACCGTAGCGACCATTCATAATCAATATACCGCCAGGCAACGAGCGCACCAGGCGCTTCTTCTCTGCCTCAGACTTTTGGTCTATAAGCTCCATTGCTTGCTCGAGCGTTATCTCCATCACGTCAATACCGGCAGGAATCGACACATTCTGCCTGTTGTAGCTCACATACGGGCCATAGTGACTGATGTTGGCTATCACGTCGCGGTCGTCGATAGTGCCCAGCACTCTCGGCAACTTAAACAAATCCATCGCCTCCTCGAAAGTAATGGAGTCGATACTCATACCCTCGCGCAACTGTGCAAAGCGTGGTTTCTCCTTGTCGCTTGACAGGCCTAGCTGAGCCATAGGACCATAGCGCCCTATCTTGACGCTGAGCATCTTGCCTGTCTTGGGATCAACGCCCAATTGGCGTTCACCCACCTTGAGCTCGCTCTGTTTCTCGGCAGCCTGCTCCACTTGTGGCGTAAAATCGTTGTAGAACTGGCGCACTAGCTTGTTCCAGTCCTTCTTTCCCTCAGCCACAGCGTCGAAGTCCTTCTCCACATTGGCCGTAAAGTCATAATCCATTATCGCAGGGAAACCTAGTGCAAGGAAGTCGTTGACTATCTTGCCTGTATCAGTAGGCAACAGTTTACCCTTCTCAATGTCGGCAACACCTTCCTTTACAGTCTCCTTGACTCCGTTCTGCTGCAGTTCGAGCGTAACAAAGTTGTGCTTCACACCCTCCTTGTTGCCTTTCTCCACATAACCGCGCTGCTGGATGGTGCTAATCGTCGGGGCATAGGTAGAGGGACGACCAATGCCCAACTCCTCCATCTTGTGTACCAGCGAGGCCTCGCTGTAGCGCTGAGGACGCGGCGACAATTTCTCGGTGGCACGCAGCTTCTTCCTTCGCAATGCCATGCCCTTGGTCAAAGCAGGCAGAATGGCACTAGCCTCCTCTTTCTCGTCGTCTGTCAACTCATGATATACTCTGATGAAACCGTCGAACTTCATCACCTCGCCAATAGCTACAAACTTTTCCCCTCTACCGCTGATGCCGATAGTGGCCGTGGTCTTCTCTATCACAGCGTCAGACATCTGGCTGGCCAGAGTACGCAGGTAAATAAGTTGATACAAACGCTTCTCCTGCGGAGTGCCCTCTATCTCGCTCACATCCATACGGGTAGGGCGGATAGCCTCGTGAGCCTCCTGCGCTCCCTTGGCGTGAGTCTGGAAATTACGCGGCTTGCTATACTTGGCGCCAATCTGCTCCGTGATAACCTGCTTGGCACTGCCAAGGCAGTAGGAACTGAGGTTGAGCGAGTCGGTACGCATATAGGTGATATGACCGTTCTCATACAATACCTGCGCTACGCGCATTGTCTGAGTGACAGAAAAACCTAACCTGCGCGCAGCCTCCTGCTGAAGAGTAGAAGTCATAAACGGAGGCGCCGGTGAGCGCTTCACTGGCTTAATCTCCACATCCTCCACCTCAAAAGTGGCGTTCATGCAGCTCTCCAAAAATGCCCGTGCTTCGTCAATCTTGGCAAAGCGCTTGTTCAACTCTGCACCAAGAGCCTGAGAATTGCCCTTCTCGTCAATAGCGACGAACTGGGCGGTCACCACAAAAATAGGCTTCTGCTTGAAACTCTCTATCTCGCGCTCTTTCTCTACTATAAGCCTCACAGCCACACTCTGCACTCTGCCGGCAGAGAGTCCAGGCTTTATCTTGCGCCACAACACAGGACTGAGCTCAAAACCCACAATACGGTCAAGCACACGGCGAGCCTGCTGAGCGTTGACTAGATTGCGATCTACATGGCGCGGACTCTCTATTGCTGCCAGCACCGCCGATTTGGTTATTTCGTGGAATACAATACGGTTCGTCTTCTCCGCATCCAGCCCTAGCACCTCGGTAAGATGCCAAGAGATAGCCTCTCCCTCGCGGTCTTCATCAGATGCGAGCCAAACCTTGTCGGCTTTCTTGGCAGCATCCCTCAGACTGCGCACCAGGCTCAGTTTGTCGTCTGGCACTATATACTCGGGCATCAGAGTCTCTTTGTCAATACTAAATGAATGGGGCTTCAAGTCGCGAATATGTCCATGGCTCGACATCACCTTAAAGTCGGAACCCAAAAAACGACCCAGCGTTTTTGCCTTGGCAGGCGACTCAACTATTACTAGGTTTTTCATAATACTATTTTTTGCAAGTAAAAAAGCGGCGGCAAAATTACACAAAAAATTCTATTCCCTACCTTATATATATAAGAAAAAATGCACCTCTTTTTTCACTCCCCCTTAAGGGGGAGACGAGAACAGTAAAAAAACGGATTAATAGTTTAATACTACAAGAGATTCCGGCCCCATATTGAACAGGAGGTCCACTATACTAAGTCCACCAAGGAAACCATTGCGCTCAGCAAACACTTGATAATATGGAAGCGTCTGTACTGTGTCGAACGTTGCGTCGCGCATATCCACAAAATCCCCTTCCTTGCAATACTCGTCGGTCAATGTTGGAGAATATTCCATTCCTATCAGCCTGCACACCGTCTGCGTCAGCATCAAGTTAAATTCCAGCAGCCACTCCGTAGGACGTCCCTCATAAAAATGTGCGAAATCATCGGCATAAAACTCAAAAAAAGGACTCTTATCATACGCAGTTTGCAGAGCTTGCCAATGCAAGTGGCGCCAGTTGCCGTGGTCGCTTATCTTCACATCGCGCATTAGCATCTTCCCTCCCGCGCTGTGCACCACGGGCACCGTGAGGCATTCCCTACCGTGTGCCGTGGCTATATAGGCGCGGCTACGCAGAGTCTGCTTTACGTAGTGCTCGTACTGCTCAATACAAACCTCGCGCCCATGAGCCCACAGCAACGCGTAGTAGCTCACCGGCGCGAGGTATGCGGAAGGAAGGATTATCATTCCTGATTATCTTATATCCTGTTCAGTTCGATGCAGTCGATATTAGGAGCCCAACTATCCTGCTCACCCAAGCGAATGGTGTTCATTCCCTTGCGCAGCTTGATGCGCACCGTCTTGGCAGCCACCTTTTCCCAGCTACCGCCATTGAGGCTCTTCAGATTGGGCAGTTCCTCTCCATTTACCGACACAGCCAGCGGACGGTCTTCGCCACAAACATACTTAATAGTTAAATCATAGTCGCCGCCCTTCTTCGAAAACACCTGCTTCCACTCCATATAGTTATCGTCGTCGCCACCCAGCGTAGTCACGATGGTGCCACCCGAAGCGCCCTCCAATGGACCGAACGTTGCAGTCTTTTTCTTGCTAATCTCTTGATATGCCTTCATCCACGAAGCCTCCGCCTCATAGCGCGTCGGCTCGTTGCGTACTACACCCGTAGTTACAAACACCTGTGAACCGTGGGCTGGCACTGTCACCTTGAACCTGCCCTGGGCGGCAGGAGCAAACACCTTATGATTCACCACGTCGCGCACAGCAATAGTGCCCTCGTAGCCGAGATTGTTGATATCCACGTCGATAGTCTGCACCTCGTCGCTGAGGTTAGTGACACACACAGCCCTCTCCTTGCCGCGCACCTTCTTCAGATCTTTGGCAAAGACATACACCTCGCCCTGACGCTGCACCACAGGCGCACCGATGCCCAGCACATCTTGATTGATGGCTATCAACTCGGGGTTTTTCATCAGGTTGAGCGAGAACTCGGGTATCTGACTCATGTCGCACCCTATCAGCAGCGGGCTGCTCAAGATGCACCACACGGCCATGTGCGTTATCTCCTCGTCGGGCGATAGCGTGCGGCCAATTTCAAGCATGTCCATATCATTGTAGTGGCCGTCGTGAGTAAACTCCGAAAGGTAGAGATTCTCTTTGATAATCGACTTCACGGATACCCATGCGCAGTAAATGTCGCCCGTGGTGCGCCATGAGTCGGCCCAGTCGCTCACCCAGGTACCCGGGTACGCCCAGCGGCAGATATTAAACACAACATCTTTCTTCTTAACATTGTCACGTATAGCCTTGATAATCTTAGTGTACTGCTCTTCTTCGTCAAGCCCCAACTGGCGTCCGCCGCAGTAGTCCACCTTCACAAAGTCGTAGTCCCAGGTGTCGAAGAATAGGATATTGTCCTCCACCTCATAGCCGTAGTAGCCTATGTCCTTCGAGCCGCCGCATGCATTGGCCCCTGCGTCGGAGTAGATACCCGCCTTAAGGCCGAGTTTATGTATCTCGTCAGCCACATAGCGCATGCCGTGGGGGAAGAGTTCCTCTCTCACACCAAGCATCTTCGTCTCTTTGTCGTGAGGAAGAAAATAGCCGTCGTCGATATTGATATACTTGTAGCCCGCCTTGGCGAGACCCGTCTTGACCATAGCCTCAGCCTGGCCGAGTATCACATCCTCGTTGATATTGAGGGCAAATGTGTTCCACGAGCTCCATCCCATCGTAGGAGGACGGAAGCCCATCGAGGGCAGCACCCATAGTGCGCCTAAAGCAAGAATACAAAATAAAACTTTTTTCATAATACCAATTACTTTTTTTTTAATTACAGTTTATATTTGACTGCGAATATAGTAATAAAAGTAGAATTTTCTGCAATAAAATATCGGAAATCAATTTTTTTATGTACTTTTGCACCGCAATACTCCAAAAATAGACAGTTTAGAATTGAAATTTTAACTTTTTCCTGGACTTGTAGCTCAGTTGGTTAGAGCAACAGACTCATAATCTGGAGGTCGTAGGTTCAAGCCCTACCTGGTCCACACATAGACATCCGCAGCGCTCTGCTAAAACCTAGGCAGAGCGCTGATATTTTTCTCTGAAATTGACTGTTGAAGTCTGAAATTTAATTGCTACCTTTGCGGCAGAATAAAACAAAAAAACTATGAAAGACTACATGTTTAAACTCCAGATGACCGTGCGCGATTATGAATGCGATGTAGAAGGGATAGTGAACAACGCTAACTATCTGCATTATATGGAGCACACACGTCATCAGTTTCTACTGAGCAAGGGCATCAGTTTTATAGAACTGCACAAGCATGGCGTGGATGCCGTGGTGGCTCGCGTAACAGTACAATTCAAAGAGCCGCTCACGCCCGACAAAGATTTTGTAAGTTGCCTCAATGTATATAAGGAGGGGCCAAAATATGTGTTCCAGCAGGATATCTACCGACTGCCCGACGAAAAACTGTGCGTGCGCGGCAAAGTGGAGACGGTGGCCCGTGTCAATGGAAAACTAGGTGACTCGCCCGAACTGGGTGCCATGTTTGAATAGCTACAACCTAAAAAACCAGGCATCAATAATTGCCTTCACTGAGGAAGAGCTGCAACTCGCTTATGCAGGGGCACGCCTTTGCATCAGTAATACATATGCGCACCTCACGAGCGCGTACATTATTAAATCTTAAAAGGCGTTTATGACCCACCGTGGTGGCTGCAGCAATTTGCTGCCAGCTGCCATCTTCTTTTTTTGCCTCCACATGCCAAGCCTTCACCCTTTGTCCAAGCGAAATATTCTCGCTGATGCTCAAGCGGTTGAACTCACGCTCTGTTTCAAAACTCAGCGTGATGGTTGCGCTCTTCGCATTATCATCCGTAGCCCAATAAGTGCCTTTCTTGCCATCGAGCATTCGCTTTGCCGCAAACTTACGACTGCCCCCTCTCGTATTGGTGGCGGAGATACGCGTAAAACGGTTGCACAAAGGCTGAGAAAACTCTTGTTTCAGCGCTTTTCCAAAAGCACTAAGGGTAGCCTCGTCAGTAGGATGAAGGCGTCCGTTCGGCATGGGCGGAACATTCAGTATCAAATTGGCTCCCCTGCCCACAGAGCTATAGTAGATCTCCATCAACTGATTCACTGTCTTTACTTTATCGTCTTCCTTAGGATGATAGAACCACCCGGGACGGATAGACACATCCACTTCCGCTGGCACCCAGTCGCGGCCATTCTCTTCTCCCTGTTGCAGCCACGCCGTGCGCTCATCCCCTTCTGGAGATTGTCCTCGAGTAATTGTGCACCAGTTGGTCTCGCCCACAAATCCGCGCTCCGTACCACACCAACGGGTATCAGGCCCCTCGTCACTGAAGATAGCTGCCCAAGGCTGCAACTCGCGAATAAGACTGTCTGTCTGCTCCCAACCATAATATGTTTTCTTGTCTATCACACGCTGCTCGCAGGCTCCGCCATAGTATCCGTCACCACCATTTGCGCCATCCTGCCATACCTCAAAAATAGGGCCGTAGTCAGTTAGTAATTCTCTGAGCTGGGCTCTGAAATAGTCAACGTATTCCAGTTTGCCATAGCGAAGATCATGGCGGTCCCAAGGCGAAAGATATACACCAAATTTAAGACCATTATTGTGTGCTGCAAGAGACAGCTCCTTCAGTACATCGCCCTTGCCATGCCGCCACCGACACACAGCTACGCTGTAATCGGTATGCTGCGATGGCCAGAGACAGAAACCATCGTGGTGCTTGGCTGTCACAACCACACCCTTCATTCCCGCTGCCTTGAGAGCCCTGACCCATTGTTCGCAATCCAGACTGTCGGGCTGGAACTCGTCAGGGGAAGCATCGCCATATCCCCACTCGATATCACGGAAAGTAGTGGTAGTGAAATGAATAAATGCATACATCTCCATATCATGCCAGCGTAGCTGGCGCTCTGTGGGCACAGGGCCGCAAGGCTGCGGAGCCTTCACACGGCCTGCCGTCCCGATACACAGGAGGGGAAGCCCAAACACCAAAAAAATCTTTCTATAAAGCATATCACAATCGTTAATTCAACTGCAAATATACAACAATACCGCCGTTTGTCCCTTCTCATATTTCACTTTTTTACTAACTTTGCATGCAAAATCATATCCCATGATATCAAACGAGACCCTTAATTGCGTAGCTCTTGCCATAATGTTTGCCAACCGTAGCCGACAGTTGTTGGAACTATATCAACGGGTAGGCTCGGCTACGGCTATAGTGGAGCACTCCTCCAACCTTCAAGCTATAGCGCCCGATCTTAATCCTCAGGCTTTCCTTATCGACCAAAAAGAACTGAAAGAGTCTATCGACAGAGCCATGCGCGAAGTAGAGTTTGCCGAGAAACATGGCATCGAAATCCTAACCCCCGATAACAGCGCCTACCCCAAACAACTGTTTGAAGTATGTGTCGATGCGCCTCTAGCGCTGTATCATAAAGGCAACACCAATCTCAACCCCACACATTCACTTGCCATTGTCGGCACACGCACCTGCACAGAGTACGGCCGCGACATGGTGGAAAACATCATCAGCGAGCTGGCCAAATATTTCCCTGATTTACTCATAGTTAGCGGACTGGCTTACGGAACAGACATCAATGCCCACCGCGCATCGCTCGACAACCAACTGCCCACCGTAGCGGTGCTTGCTCATGGTCTCGACAGATTATATCCCTCAGTGCATCGCAACACCGCCCAACGAATGATGCAGCAAGGCGGGCTTCTTACGGAGTATCCGTCGTTCACCAAGATGGAACCATCCTACTTTTTGCATCGCAACCGACTGATAGCCGGCATAGCCGAAGCAACGCTGGTGGTAGAGAGCAAAGAGCGTGGTGGTGCGCTCACCACGGCACGCTATGCCAATGAATATAATCTTACGGCCATGGCATGTCCGGGCCGCGCCAGCGATCCTGCCTCCGTGGGTTGCAATCAACTTATAGCTACCAACCGCGCAGCCCTTGTTACCTCCGCAGCTGACATAGTTAAAATCCTGGGATGGGAGGTGCCGAAAGAAAACGTGCAAGTGCTACCCTCTTTCTTCGATGACGACCTCACAACAGAAGAACGCATGGTGCTCAATGCCCTGAAGGCCGAGCCCACACATTTAAGCGCGCTGCTGGCAAACACGGGACTGAGCGCACCTACAGTAATGGCGGCACTCAGCGAACTGGAGTTTCGCAACATAGTGCGCCAACTGCCTGGAGCACAGTGGCGGAAAATGACAAAATAATACTATCTTTTTGAACTGAGCCTATATGGTGCGCTCGCTAACAAAATCGATATACTGGGTTAGCGCGCGCTTAATTTTTGCATTTCTGAAATCGGCGATGAGAGTCTTCGCTTCAGCAGAGAGAATACCCATACGGTCGTTAGCATAAGCGATGCCACCCTGCTCCTTGGTGAAACTGACAAGTGCTGCTATCTCGTCGGCAGTAGCAATGCCGCTGCGTACCTTGGTAGCTATGGTAAACATGTCAGGATCGTCGGTGTTGTTGAGAACATAAAGAACAGGAAGCGTCAGTTTTCCTTCGAGCATGTCGTTGCCGGAAGGTTTGCCCACATTGTCATTGTAGTAGTCGAAGATATCGTCGCGTATCTGGAAACAAAGCCCAATGAGGTCACCCAAACGATCCATGCGGCTCACCGCCTCTGCGGGCGCACCGGAAGAAATGGCTCCTATGCGTGTGGCTGCAGAGAAGAGAGACGCTGTCTTGAGTCGAATGATATGAAAATATTTCTTCTCGCTAAAATCTGTGTTTTGCGTATTGAATAGTTGCAGCAGCTCTCCCTCGCTAAGCTGCTTGCCAAGCAGCGACACATTGTTAACAATTTCAATATCACCGCTGAGAGCCGCACTCTCGAGAGCCGAGGAAAGGAGATAGTCGCCTGCAAGGACTGCTGTTTTGTTGCCATAAATGGAGCGCACAGACGGTTTACCTCGACGCATGTCGCTCTCATCAACAATATCGTCATGGACAAGCGAAGCATTGTGGAGCAACTCAAGAGTAAGGGCGGAACGATAGGCAGCCATAGTAACCTCGCCCCACTCTTTGGCCACGAGGAACAACAGTATTGGACGCATGAGTTTGCCCTTGCGCTCGGCTATGCCCTGGCATATTCTGCCCAATAGACCGTCGGCCTGACCCATCGTTTCATCAAAAAGAATACCAAATCGTTCTAATTCGGCCTCTATAGGCTTGCGAATATGAGATATCTTGTCCACGTTATTAAAATTTCGAAAGCAAATTTAGTAATAATTCAGCGGTTAAAGTCGTAATAAATGCTTAATTTTACCAACAAATTACTTTGTCAATATGGAAAAACTATTTCTTTTAGATGCTTACGCGCTGATTTACAGGGCTTACTACGCTCTCATCCGCAATCCACGCATAAACTCGAAAAAACAAAACACATCGGCCATTTTTGGGTTTGTGAACACCTTAGAGGAAATTTTGCAGAAAGAAAATCCCACACACATCGCAGTAGCCTTCGACCCCAAGGGCGGCACTTTTCGCCATGAAGTATATCCAGAGTACAAAGCGCAACGCGAAGAGACCCCTGAGGACATACGCTTCAGCGTACCCATTATCAAAGACATCCTGCGCGCATACAATATAGAAATATTAGAAGTGTCAGGCTACGAGGCTGACGATGTTATAGGCACGATAGCCCTACAGGCAGGCCAGCGCGGTATGTTGACCTATATGATGACGCCCGACAAGGACTACGGGCAGTTGGTGCGCAACAATGTTCTTATATACAAACCCGGACTCGGCAGCAAGGGTGCCGAAAAGCTAGGGCCTGCCGAGATTTGCGCCAAGTATGGCATCAAGAGGGCGGAGCAAGTGGTGGACATCCTCGGCCTTATGGGCGATGCGGTAGATAATGTGCCCGGCTGCCCAGGAGTAGGCGAGAAGACTGCATGCACACTTATGCAGACCTACGACTCGATAGAAGACATGTATCTCGACACATCCAAGATTAAGGGCAAACTGCGCGAAAAGATTGAAGCGAACAAAGAGCAAGTGCTCTTCTCTAAGTTTCTCGTAAAGATAAAGACCGATGTCCCCCTCGACTTTGATACCGACAGTCTGCGACGAAAAGAACCAGATAAAGACAAACTACGCGAGATATTCAAAGAATTAGAGTTTTACTCTTTGATTAAAAAAGTAGTTGACAACTCCCCCACCCTATCTTCTAGTCGCGACACTAACCAACTACCTACTACTAACATACAAAAAGCAAAAAGCAAACCAACAGGCCCGATTCAACTTGATTTATTTGCCACAGATGCGTACGACTGGTCAGAAAAATCCGTAGAAGCTCAAGAAATCGCAGTAGAATCGTCAAATCTTGACTGCCAAATCATTGAAAATGAGAGCGAACAGGCTCGAAAAATGGCAGAAATTCTTTGCAGGGAAAAGTTCTCATTCTGCGTCGCCTGGACCTCAATAAATGCTATTGAGTCAAAAATGTGTGGTCTTGCCCTACGATTGAACAATGGCGAAAGGATATACCTAAAACTGCGCGAAAATTTCCAGGATTACGGACAACTGTATGCTTGGATCAAGGCAATGTTTGAAAACGAAGAGACACTAAAAATTTGTCACAATCTCAAGCCACAGGCACAGATGCTCAAAAAAATCGGCATCGATATCAAAGGGCAGGTATTTGACACCATGCTCGCTCACTATGTACTACAGCCCGAATTGAAGCACGGCCTCTTCCAACTGGCGGAAACTTATATACACACCTCACTGATGGACATCACAAGAGTATTTGGCGAGAAATGGAAGGAGCATCAGGATTGTCGTGAAGTAAATACTACGGTTTTATCGCAGTATTTGGCACAGCAGACCGATGCCGCATACCTACTCTACCCCCTACTCCACAAAAAACTAGAGGAGGAGCAGGTGCTACCCTTCTATCAGGAAACAGAAGTGCCGCTAGCCTTAGTGCTTGCAGACATGGAACAAACAGGCGTGAGGATAGATATCAACTCTCTACAGGAGACGTCACAACTTTTCACAGCGCGCATGAACGAATACGAAGAACAAGCTTATGCGCTGAGCGGACAAAAATTCAACATTTCATCGCCAAAACAAGTAGGCGAAGTACTCTTTGAACGCCTTAAACTGAATGATAAAGCAAAGAAGACCAAAACGGGGCAATATGTCACCAACGAAGAGGTGCTGGAGACACTACGCACGGAGAGTCCCGTGGTGGACTATATCCTCAAATACCGTGCCATGAAAAAGCTGCTTGGCACATATGTTGACGCATTGCCAAAACTGATAAATCCGGATACAAACCATATACATTCCTCCTTTAATCAAGCTGTCACCGCCACGGGACGCCTCTCCTCTAGCGACCCAAATCTACAAAACATTCCCGTGCGCGGCGATGACGGCAAAGAAATACGCAAAGCGTTTATCCCTGAGCAAGGACAACTCTTCTTCTCTGCCGACTACTCGCAGATTGAGCTACGCGTGATGGCACATCTCTCAGGCGACCAACACATGATTGACGCATTCTTCCAAGGCAACGATGTACATGCTGCAACAGCAGCAAAGATATTGCACAAGGACCTGGCTGACGTCACGGCCGATGAACGTCGCAAAGCCAAGACCGCAAACTTCGGTATTATGTACGGAATCTCGGCCTTTGGCCTTGCACAACGTATGGGCGTCAGCCGCACCGAGGCCAAGGAACTGATAGAGGGCTACTTCAATACCTACACCGGCATACGCGACTTTATAGAGGACACCAAACAAAAAGCCAAAAACGACGGCTTTATCGAAACAATCTTCCATCGCCGCCGTTATATTCCTGACATAACTTCGCACAATGCCGTGGTGCGCGGATATGCGGAACGCAATGCTGTGAACGCTCCTATCCAAGGATCTGCTTCTGATATCATTAAGATTGCAATGGTTCGAATTTTCCGCCGTTTCAACGAGGAAAACCTAAAGTCAAAAATGATCCTGCAGGTTCACGACGAACTAAACTTCAGCGTCCTCCCAGAAGAAAAAGAAAAAGTAGAGCAGATTGTGAAATACGAAATGGAGCATGCCGTAGAACTGAAGGTTCCACTACTTGCCGACTGCGGCTGGGGCACCAATTGGTTAGAAGCACACTAGAAAGCCTCGATATTTTTCCCGATGATTTCGGACAAAATGTTATTTGCGAGGCCGCTGGCACCTATACGGAACAAACGATTATTAAGCCACTCCTCGCCCAGAACTTCCTTTATAAGGGTATAATACTTCAAGGCATCCTCCGTAGTGCGCACACCACCGGCTACCTTAATTCCTATAGCTGTGCCTGTCTGCTCATAATATTCCCGTATCGTCTGACACATGGTATAGACAGCTGCGGGCGTAGCTCCGGGCTCTATCTTTCCCGTGCTGGTCTTGATATAGTCAGCTCCGCTGTAGATGGCAAGGATAGCCGCCTTCTTGACATTTGCGGCAGTTTGCAGGGCGCCCGTTTCAAGAATAATCTTTAGCGGCACACTTTGTCCGCAGGCCAATTTTATCTCGTCTATCTCATTGTAAATGGTATCGTAATCCTCTGCCAGGTAAAAACCTACAGGCAAAACAGCGTCAATCTCAGTAGCTCCGTCCTTCACCGCAAGAGCCGTCTCCACAGTTTTTAGCTCGGGAAACGTCTGACTGGAGGGGAAACCGCCGCAGACTGTACTGATTTCCATATCCTCAACCTCAAGGCTGTTGCTGACAATATTCACAAAGCGCGGATAGACGCATATGCCGGCAGGGTGGGGCAAGGCTGGATTATCATTGACAAAACTGTTCACTCTCTCCACCATCCGCAAGATGCTATCCTCGTTGTCCGTTACCTTGAGCGATGTTAGCTCTATCGTGCTGAGTAGAAAACGTAGCACTTCTGTAGTGCGATTCTCGTCTATATGCTTAGCAATCAAAGTCTTTGCTTCCTCTTGCACTATCTCGTCGTGCAAGTGGAGGTTAAACTTACTAAAAGCCTGCTCATAGCGCGATTTCAACGGTTCACCATGGCTATGGTCATGCTCGTGGTCATGATGATGATTGTGATACTCTGTATTCATATTATTTTGATTTTAACAATGCAAATTTACGGCATTTTCTTTACTTACGCAACATTATTCTTTATTATGCGTATCCATACATATAGTGACAGGCCCGTCATTGACAAGCGCAACCTGCATATCTGCACCAAATTCACCAGTACCTACAGGCCTGCCAAGCTCTTTCGACATAGTCGCGCAGAACTTTTGGTAGAGAGGAATTGCTGTCCCATGGCCTGCTGCGCGAACATAAGAAGGTCGGTTACCTTTTTTATATGATGCCATAAGAGTAAACTGACTTACTACAATGATATCGCCGCCAGCATCGATAATCGAGCGGTTCATTACCCCATTTTCGTCGTTGAAAACGCGCAAAAGCACTATCTTCTTTGTCAGCCAATCAATATCCTGCTGCGAATCGGCTTCCTCGATGCCAAGTAACACCAAGAGCCCTGCTCCTATATGTGACTTTACCGTGTTGTCAATTGTTACGGATGCCTCTTTCACTCTCTGTATGACAGCTCTCATAATTTTTTTCCTAGTTTATAGTTGTTTTATCTTGCTTTTGATGCAGTTCACTCCATATTTTCTCTCCCTTCTTGCTGCCAAGGAGGTTTTGCAACTCATAGAGATCTGCGTCTTGTATGCGCTTAAAAGTCTTGAATTTCTTGATTAGCACTTCCTTAGTCGTCTTCCCCACACCAGGAATGTCGTCAAGTTCTGATTTCGTTTGTCGCTTGGCACGTTTAGCCTTATGAAACGAGATGGCATAGCGGTGAACCTCATCTTGCATAGAAGTGAGAACCTTAAAAAGCTCCGAACTCTGTTTCAATCCAATGACAATCGGAGGGAAACCAAAAAGTAATTCGTTGGTTCTATGGTGATTATCCTTTGCTAAGCCTGCTATGGGAATCTGCAAGTGGAGCTCGTCCTCCACAACTTTGCGCACACACTCCATTTGGCCTCGCCCACCATCAGTAATTATAAGGTCGGGTAGGGGAGTGTTCTCTTCGATGAAACGGCTGTATCTGCGTCTCACAACCTCTTGCATAGAAGCGTAATCATCGGGGCCCTCAACGGTTTTTATAGTGTATTTGCGGTAATCCTGGCGTGAAGGACGCATTTTCTTATAAACAACGCACCCTGCCACGGCATCTTGTCCTTGAAGATTGGAGTTGTCGAATAGTTCGATGGTTACGGGCAATTTTGTGAGATGCAGCGCATCACGCAGTTCGGTCATAAGGCGTGTCTGCCGCTGTTCAGGATTTAGATACTCGCTTCGTTTGAGCTTGTCTACCTTGTACTGTTGTACATTTCTGAGAGAAAGGTCAAGCAGGGTACGCTTGTCTCCCTTTTGGGGCACAGTAACTGTAATCTCCTCTATAGGAATCTGCAAAGCAATGGGAACAACAATTTCCTTGAAATCAACGGAGAATCTCTGTCCCATTTCCATAATTGCGAAACGCAGAAGATCTTCGTCTGCCTCATCCATCTTCTTTTCTATTTCAAAGGTGTAAGCAATCGTAGTAGCTCCATCTACAACGTGTAAGTAATTGACAATGCCTTTCTTTTCGTCAGAGAGAATATTAAAGACGTCCAGATTGCCGATAGTGTTACTGACAACCTCGCTCCTTGCTTGAAACTGCCCAAGAAGGTCGTAACGCTGCTTTAACTCTTGTGCCTCTTCAAAGCGTTGCTCCTGGGCTAGCTGTATCATCTTGTTTTTAAGTCGCTCCTTCACCTCGCGGGTATGACCTTTGAGCAACATGCGACATTCTGCTATGTTTTGCTGGTAATCCTCCTTCGTCTGTTTACCCACGCAACAGCCTCGACATTTTTTTATGTGGTAGCTTAGACAGAGCTTGTACTTGCTCTGGCGCACACCCTCCTCAGTCATAAGTGTGCGGCAACTACGAATATTGTATATGTTGCGTATCAGTTCCAGTATATTATACATAGTTGCCGTGTGGCTGTAAGGTCCGAAATACTCCGCGTCCTTAGTGATTTTGTTGCGCGTGCTAAAGATTCGCGGAAAGTCTTCCTTCGTAAGGCAAATGTAGGGGTAGCTTTTGTCGTCCTTCAGCAGTATATTATAATAGGGCTGGAAACGCTTGATCAGCGAGTTCTCAAGCAACAGGGCATCCTGCTCTGTCGCCACGTTAATATATTTGATGTCTCTTATCTTGCTAACGAGCAGAGCTGTTTTGCGTGTCTGTTCTTTAGTAAAGTAGCTGCTTACTCGTCGCTTGAGGTTTTTTGCCTTACCAACATATATGATTTCCCCGCGCTCGTCATAGTACTGGTAGCTTCCTGGCCCCTCTGGCATATTGCTGATAATATTTTTCAGTCGGAGCGTTATCTTTTCTCTCTCTTCCTTAGTCATAGTGCGGGTTTGAGACGCGTGAAACATTTTTCGTGTTTCACGTGAAACATAGTAATTGTTTCACCGATGCAGGAGCACCAGCAGTACATTTATGTCGCTCGGACTAACGCCTGGAATGCGCGAGGCTTGCCCCAAAGTGTCGGGGTTAAGTCGCGCCAGTTTCTGGCGTCCTTCCGTGGAAATTTGAACTATTTGCGAATAGTCGAACCTGTCCTTTATGCGGATAGACTCCAACCGACGCATCTTCTCGGCTTCCTGCTGTTCGCGGCGTATATATCCGTCGTATTTTATAGCTATTTCGGCAGACTCCAACACTTCCTCCTTGCAGTAGTCCATTGCGTCAATCATGCAGGCGAGCGTCTCTATTGCTCCTGCCACAGAGGCGAGCGTTACGTCAGGACGACTGATAATAGTGCTCAACCTACTGGCGATAGACACAGGGCTGCTGCCCACAGAACGAAGAGATTCGTCCATCTCGCCAGGCTTGACAATATACTCGTTGCAGAATGTTACAAGCCTGGCGATATTCTTCTGTTTCCGCAAGAACGCTTCATATCTCTGATCATCAATGAGGCCCAGTTCTCGACCTTTAGGAGTCAGCCGTGCATCTGCATTGTCCTGCCGCAGAAGTATGCGATACTCCGCGCGCGAAGTAAACATACGGTATGGCTCATCAACACCCTTAGTGATAAGGTCATCTATCAGCACACCGATATAGCTTTCGTCGCGACCCATAGTGAAAGGCTCGCGTCCTTCACATTTGAGCGAAGCGTTGATTCCTGCCACAAGACCTTGGCCGGCAGCTTCTTCGTAGCCTGTAGTTCCGTTCACCTGACCGGCGAGGAACAGACTGCTTATTTTCTTAGATTCCAACGAGCGATTCAACTCCGTGGGGTCGAAGAAATCATACTCAATCGCATACCCTGGGCGGAAAATGCGTGCATTCTCGAAGCCAGGAATATTCTTTACAGCCTCCAGTTGCACATCCAGCGGCAGGCTAGAAGAAAAGCCATTGAGGTAGAGCATATTAGTGTCCAGTCCCTCCGGCTCGAGAAAGAGCGGATGATGGTCACGATCGGGGAATGTATGGAGTTTAGTCTCTATGCTCGGGCAGTAGCGTGGTCCGATACTTTGTATTTGGCCGTTGTAGAGCGGAGAGTCCTTCAGTCCACTACGCAGCACTTCGTGAGCGTCCTCGTTGGTGTTGCAAATCCAGCAAGGAATCTGAGGCAACTCACGTCGCTCGCTCACAAACGAGAAACGGTGCCAGCCGCTGTCACCATCCTGCCTTGTCAACTGAGTGAAATCTATACTGCGTGCATCAAGCCTCAGCGGCGTGCCAGTCTTCATACGAGACACTCTGATGCCATGCTTGGCTATCGATTCCGAGAGATGCAGGCTGGCAGGCTCTGAGAGGCGTCCGCCTTTTACCTGAACATGCCCCAAATGCATCAGGCCGTTGAGGAAAGTGCCAGCGGTGAGAATCACGCATTGCGCTCTGAACTCATTATCCCACAGCGTCTTGACACCCACAGCCTTGCCGTTTTCCACCAAGAGTTCCACGGCCTGGTCTTGCCACAGCGTAAGGTTGTCCGTATTTTCGAGCACCTTGCGCCATTCTGCGCTGAAGCGCCCTCTGTCGCATTGTGCACGCGGACTCCACATAGCCGGTCCCTTCGATAGATTGAGCATACGAAACTGTATGGCCGTACGGTCGGTAATCTGTCCCGTCATGCCGCCCAGCGCATCTATCTCCCTTACTATCTGGCCCTTTGCAATGCCACCGATAGCAGGGTTGCAACTCATCTGCGCTATCTTCTCCAGGTCCATGGTGATAAGGCACACGCGCATACCCCGCAGGGCAGCAACGCGCGCAGCTTCGCAGCCAGCATGACCGGCGCCTATCACCACTATGTCGTAATTAAAAACCATTTATTTCTCGCCAATCTTGCGACACAGCTTGCCACCTAGCAGACAATAGAGGCCCACGATTATCAGCGGCAGACTCAACAGCTGCCCCATGTTGAGTAGCATACCATTTTCAAAGGTTTCCTGATTTTCCTTGAGAAACTCTACAAAGAAACGGAATGTGAAGATACAAGTAAGACAAAGCCCGAAGAAGAATCCCTTGCCCACGGTGTGGCGCATCCGCTTGTAAATCAGAGCGATGGCCACAAACAGCAGAGCATAGAACAGCGCCTCGTAGAGCTGCGCAGGATGGCGGGCAAAATCCTCACCGTTATGCTGGAAGACAAAGCCCCACGGCACGCCAGTGGCGTTGCCCACAATCTCCGAGTTCATCAGATTGCCCAAGCGCACAAACGCCGCCGACAGCGGCGCCAGCACTCCCATATTGTCGAGCACACGCATAATATTCACCTTGTAGCGACGGGCATAGAGCCATATCGCAGCCATCATGCCCAGCACACCACCGTGGCTCGCCAGGCCCTCATATCCCACGATGTGCCAATCGCCCATTGCATCCTTCTTGATAGGCAGAATCATCTCTATGGGATGCGTAAGCCAGTAGCCTGGCTCGTAGAAGAGGCAGTGGCCAAGGCGTGCCCCAATGAGTACACCCAAGAATACGTATATAAACAGCGGGTCAAACTTTTCCTTTCCTATCTTTTGGTTCTTGTAGAGCCACGCCATTATCAGGTAGCCGCTAATGAAGGCGAGCGCCCAGCACAGGCCGTACCACCGCACATCGTAACCGAACAGCGAGAAAGCCACCGGCTCGGGGTTCCATATTATTTGAGCAAGCATGCTTGGAAATTAGAAATGAGAAATTAGGAATTAGGAGTTGCTATACATTAAAGCGGAAGTGCATTATGTCGCCGTCCTGCACCACATAGTCCTTGCCTTCGATGCCCATCTTGCCGGCCTCACGCACCGCGGCCTCGCTACCATATTTAATATAATCATCGTACTTTATCACCTCGGCACGGATGAAGCCCTTCTCAAAGTCTGTGTGGATAACGCCTGCACATTGCGGAGCCTTCCATCCCTTGCGGTAAGTCCACGCCTTCACCTCCATCGGTCCGGCGGTGATGAATGTCTGCAGATTGAGCAACGCATAAGCAGCCTTTATCAGTCGATTGCAGCCCGACTCCTGCAGGCCGGCGTCCTCCAGAAACATCTGGCGCTCCTCGGCAGTCTCCAGCTCGGCGATATCGGCCTCCGTCCTGGCAGCCACCACGAGCACCTCGGCGCCCTCATCCTTCACAGCCTCTCTCACCCGCTCCACATATTCATTACCTGTTGCGGCATGAGCCTCGTCCACGTTGCAGACATATACCACAGGCTTGGCGGTGAGCAGAAAGAGGTTGCGGGCAGCCACCTGCTGCTCCTTGCTGTCGAAGGTCACGCTACGGGCCGATTTGCCCTTACCAAGCGCTTCTTTATAAGCCATCAGCACATCGTACTCTATCTTGGCCTGCTTGTCGTTACCCACCTGGGCTATCTTCTCCACGCGATGGATACGGTTCTCTACCGTTTCCAAATCCTTAATCTGCAGCTCTGCGTCGATAATCTCCTTGTCGCGCACGGGGTCAACGCTACCGTCCACGTGTACCACGTTATCGTCGTCGAAGCAGCGCAGCACATGCAGAATGGCATCCGTCTCGCGTATGTTGGCAAGAAACTGATTTCCAAGGCCTTCGCCCTTGCTAGCACCTTTCACCAGGCCTGCTATATCAACTATCTCCACCGTAGCGGGCACCACGCGACCGGGCTTCACTATCTCGGCCAGCTTGTTGAGGCGCTCATCGGGCACGGTTATTACGCCCACGTTGGGCTCTATGGTGCAGAAGGGGAAGTTGGCAGCCTGCGCCTTGGCGTTGCTCAGGCAGTTGAAGAGGGTTGACTTGCCCACATTGGGCAGTCCCACTATGCCGCATTGTAAACTCATATATGTCTATTTATTTAATTCTGCGCAAAAATACTCATTTCTCTCGACATGGTGCAATATTATTTGAACTTTTGTTGAGTGTGAGAGTGAGGGGCGAGGGGTGAGGGTAAAAACTTTTGTTTGTTTGAGGCTGAGCGCCGTCAGCTTTAATTTCTACGAACTCAGCATTAAATTCTACAGAGTCAGCGTTAGTTGTGGACGAAGTCAGCTTTAGTTTTGACAGGGTTGTGCTGCAAACATATACATTCAGTTAATGCACACAGAAAGCACAGATATTAAACGAAAACGATAACGAAAACGAAAATAAAACAAAAATAAGGAAAAATCTCCGCTGCGCGGAGACAAAAAATAAAAAAAACAAAAACCTAGCAAACCCCAATGAGCCACGTATTACATACATTCTTGCCGCAGCCTCTGGGCTGCAATCAAGCTCGCGCCACACGCAGCGACTACGCCAAGGAGCTAACGCTCACGGCTCATTGGAAAAAACATAGAAAACAACTTTTATATCTAACATTTTTGCGAGTTTTTTGCTTCAATCTGTCCATTTCGGGCATTTGCCTCCATTGCATCCATACTTGCTTCCATAGTGCAAATGCCGATGAACATTGATTTTCCAATGGGTTATGGAAGCATGGAAGCAAAAAATCGAAAAAATTTTTTTATGAGAGAACCGACGATAAGTCGGTGCGCTCGAAACATAAATCAGAACTCCTGACACAGAAATCAGAGCTCCTGCCACGAAACTCCCAGCTCATTTCACAGAAGTCAGAGCTCCGACGAACAATCTCCAATCTCGCGTCCACGAGAACGGCTTTTTGTTTGTGCGAGAGCGGCTTTTGTTAGCGCGAGAGTGGGGTTAGATTTCACGAGAGTGGGGATCTTTTTCACGAGATTAGGAGGGGGCTGAACGCGCACGGGAAAAAATCTGACGCGCACGGGAAAAGTTTTGGCGAAGTCGCGGTGAGTATTTTCCTGCCATTCGGTTGGATGTGCCAATCGGCTGAGTAAGTCATTTTTTCAGAAATAGTGCATGGTATAAGAAAAAAGTTGTACCTTTGCAGTCAGACACAATAATCTAATATAGATATGGCAACAATACCCGCAAAACGACACACGTCGCACCCCATGAGTTACTACCGCCAAATGGTGCAGGACATGGACGATAGCCAGAAGCTGGAGTTGGTGACAATGCTCATCGAGAGCGTTAAGCCCATACAAACCAAGACTATGTTCGACATTCCCCTCGAGGAGGACTTCCCCGACATGAACAAGGAACTGTACACGGCAGAAGAGGCCTACGAAATGACGATGAAGGACCTCAAGTGTAAATGATAACGCTAAAGTATACCAAATAATAATTTAAAAGTATACCATTTCGGTTAGGTGCTGCAAAGGTACAAAAAGTGTGTTAAACATTACTTGTTATTGATTATTTTTCTGGTTTCTTTAATACGATATGATGT
>JAFTAJ010000036.1 GCA_017458585.1 Bacteroidaceae bacterium | reverse complement strand
TTTTTTGTCCATGTCGATCATCTTTTCTCTTTGTACGTTAAACAGCACTCATATTAACTACTATTATAACGTAAATCCTATGACCTACATGGTATACTTTTCAATTATTATAGTGGTATACTTTTCAATTACTATTTACAACAACTCGGCCTCAGGCTATCTTACAGATGCATACGAAGGTATAGACTGCACATTCACTGATGTGGAAGTGTTGAGCACGTCGGATGTGAATGTTGTCGCCATGGCTAAGCGCTATGGGCGATGGTGGCTGCTGAAGGGCTTGCGTGATGAGGTGGCTGATGAGACGGCCTATCGTAACCGCCTACGCAAGGAATTGGAGATTTTGGCTCAGATGCAGCACCCAGGAGTGGTGTCCGTCTCGGGTATTGAGACGGTGGACGGACTAGGCGAGTGCATAGTGATGGAGTATGTGGATGGCATAACATTGTGTGAGTGGCTGCGCACCAACCCTCCACGCGAGGGGCGGCGCAGTGTGGCCTTGGAGCTGACAGAGACTGTAGCGTATGTCCACTCTAAAGGCATTGTACACCGTGACCTGAAACCAGAGAACATAATCATTACTCACAACGGCAAGAATGTGAAGTTGATAGATTTCGGACTCGCTGACACGGATAGTCATACAATATTAAAACAACCGGCGGGGACTATAGGGTATATGTCTCCAGAACAGAGTGAGAAATCTGTTGCTGATGTGCGTAACGACATCTATAGCTTAGGTGTGGTGCTCGGAAAGATGGACCTGGGCTATGGCTATCGTCGTATAATAAAGAAATGTCTGTTGCCTGCAAATCGACGCTTCCAGACTGCACAGGAACTGCTTGGTGCTATGCGTAGGAATGGTAGCCGCATGTGGCAGAGGGCCGCAATCATAATTGCTATGCTTGTGCCACTAGTTACCCTTGGCTTTGTGGGGCTATACAAAGGGGAGGAGACAGGAGTTAGGAGTGAGGAATTAGATGTTAGGAGTGAGGAATTAGGAGTGAGGAATGAGGAGGAAGGAGTAAGGAATGAGGTGAAGTCGGCGGTTATTTATACCACTCCGCTTGACGACACCACCTCGGCACATCAGCGACATATAGATGATGCAATATCCCACGGCAAGAAAGAGGTAGAGAAAGCTATCAAGGCTACGGGTATAGAGCAGCATTTGGACACATTGTCGAGCCTTGCGTATTTCCGAAATGATATATGGGAAAGGGTTTTTGAACCGGACTCTGCCTGCGCACGATATATGAAGGGGCTTGGCAATGAGTTTACAGTAATGGAGAAGGAAAAGATAGAGGAAGTCATCTCTGATGTGTATGGAAAATGGCAGATGAAGATGATGGAAAAGTATAATGTTTTATTGACAAAGTATGAGAAAACGGCTATGCAATGAGATAGATGCGTTGTTTAGCCGCCCCCTGCAAAGTCCCAAGGATTTTGAGCAGCTGGCGGAGCGCATCTTTGCACGGTTGCATGTGATGATTGGTCGTACTACTCTGATGCGAGTGTGGGGGTATGTTGATGATGGTTCTACTCCTCGCGATAGTACTTTTGATATTCTTTCACAATTCCTTGGTTATAAGAATTGGCAGGAATACCAAAACAATGCGTTGCTACCTAAGGAACAGCAGAGCAGTCCTGTCTTGGGCAGGAGACTGAGTGTTGCAGAGGAGTTGAAACGCGGTGACAAGATACGACTGATATGGCAACCTGGCAGGGTGTGCGACATAGAATACCTGGGTGAACTGAAGTTCAGAGTAGTATCATCCGAAGGAACACGACTGCATGAAGGCGATACTTTTAAGTGTAGTTTGATTGTCGAAAAAGAACCCTTATATTTAGATGATTTGTGTCAGGGAGAGCATCCAACTATTGCTTATGTCTGTGGAAAAAGAGATGGGGTGATGTTTGAATTGATTGAATAAATTAACCTATTGCCCTAGGTTTGTTTCTGCATAGAGAAGATCGGCTATAGGGGCATTAGCCGAGCTAGTCGTCATAGGACACACCCCCTCGGCACTCCCACCCCTCAGTCCGCGACACACCCCTTCCCGGCTTCGCCGTACTCCCCCTAGCTTAGGGGGAGAATTTTTTATCCCTAGCTTAGGGGGAGAAATGAGAAAATAGAGAACAGAGAAGACCCCCTTTAGCTCCCCCTGTATGGGGAGGACTTGGGTTTCAAAACGAATATGCGCGTACATTATTTGTATATAGTGTACGCGCGTGGAGTGAAGAAGGATATAAGACGGATTATACGACAGCTAAGGATTTAGGTATGTGTTTAATTTCCATCATAGTGCGTTGACCCTCGTTTAAGGGTTTCGTAGAACTCGTCAAGCGTCAAAATGTTTAAGCGCGGGAAAGGTATCTCTTTCAGATGATTGAAGTGACTGTCCTCCGTGACGATATAGTCAGCACCCGCTGTAATAGCACAGTCGACATACTTGTCATCGTCTTTGTCTATGTCGCTTAACAGATGGAAACGATAGTATGACTCACGGTAAAGTGTTTGCGGATGGCGGGCTATGGCTTCAACCACATTGTGTGCCACCTCAGGCGAAGCATACCGAGCAAGGATTTCCTCATACTCAGAAAGGATCTCGTTGCTGACGCATAAACGGTAACGTCCCTCCAAAAAGTCAGTCCATATCTGATGATAACGACTTCGACTAGGCAGGGATTGGATTAGTGCGTTTGTGTCGAGAACTACTTGCCGCATGATTAAATCTTCTTATAGGGAGTGCGCAGGTGCTGCCCACGCAGCTCGTCAAGTTTTCGCTGGTCAAAGGTTCCCTCTTCCCACATCTTGTCAACGGCCTTCTGCGCTCGCTCTGCAAAAAAAAGCGAGAGAGTGAGCCGCAACGCATCAAGGTCAGCTTGCGAAGTGACATTCGCTGCAGCATTCATCAATTCCAATTGGGCAATTTGTGAGTAGCTCATATACATAGATATTAGTATTGCTCGGCAAAGATAGAAATAATTTCTCATTCCTACCAAATTTTGAAGGCAGAAATGAGAAAATAGTGGCAATAGGACACACCCCCTCTCGGCACTCCCAACCCTCAGTCCGCGACACACCCCTTCCCGGCTTCGCCGTACTCCCCCTAGCTTAGGGGGAGAGTTTTGGGGTTCAAGGGGTTCAAGAGTTCAAGGGGTTTAAGACGAAATCGCGCGTACATTATTTGTATATAGTGTACGCGCGTGGGGAAATAGGTTAGAGTATGTTACTACTTCTTGCGATTGGCAGCACGGCGTGCCTCAGCCCATTTCTGGCGGGCGAGCACCTGCATGTCGATGACGGTGTCCTTCTCATCGACTATCTCGAAACCGAGCATGGTCTCTATCACATCTTCCATCGTCACGATGCCGCGCATGCAGCCATACTCATCAATGATGGCTGAAATGTGTTCCTTCTTGGCAAGCATGAGTTCCCAGATGTCCGACACACTCGTGCTCTCCTGGAAAGTAAGTATCGGGCGTACTATCTGCTTGAGAGTGGTGGAGAATTTGTCCTCAGCCAATTTCTCGAGCACTGTCTGGCGCAGCACATAACCTGTGATGTATTCCTCATCCTCGCCATAGACAGGGATGCGGCTGTAGGTGCTGAACTCCTCGTCGGCATACACCTCTTTGACTGTCATCTCTTCACTAGCCTCAGCAACAACACTACTGGGCGTCATAATCTCATGGGCGGTGACATTTGACAGCTTGATGAGGTGCTGTATCATCTTGTTCTCCTCCTTCTCAAACACACCTTCCTCAGCGCCTACCTTGACCATAGCGCTCACCTCATCGCGGCTGACAGACTGCTGCTGCTCGCTGCCAAGGAACCGAGTCAGACATTCGGCCAGCAGCACCAAAGGATAGGTGATAAAGAGCATCGCCCTGATGATATGGGCCGAAGGCAAGGTCAGCGAGCGCCAGTAGCGCGTACCGATAGTCTTGGGTATTATCTCAGAGAAAATGAGGATGCACAGCGTCAGCACTCCGCTAACCACTCCGGCCAGCTCGCTGCCAAAGACGAAGGCAGCCTGCGTGCCCACTCCGGCAGCACCCATAGTGTTAGCAATAGTGTTGATGGTGAGGATAGCGCTGATGGGACGGCTGGACTGTTTCTTCAGGCTCTTGAGGAGCGCGGCAGAATGTACGTTCTTGCCCTCTGCGGAAGCCACGAAAGTCAATGGTGTGGACAGAAATACCGCCTCAACCAACGAACAGAGGGCCGAGATAAAGAGTGCTAAACAAAAGAAAAGGATTAATAAACCCATAGAAGAGTTCAAAAGTTTAAAGGTTCAAGAGTTTAAGAGTCTAGATTTAAGTATTTTCTCTTTTCGGGTGCAAAGTTAGCGACAATTTTTCAATTGCGTGGCATAAAGACAATATGATTTTATGTAAGAGCTAATTTTTGCGCTTTTTGATATACTGATAGCCGAACTGGCAGCGCAGACAGTCGTGACGCTGACAATAGCGGGTGACAAGCTGAATGACAGCCTGTGAGTCGGCGGCATTGTCCATCAGTCCCATCTGTGCAAAGGGTCGTGTGTGCTTGTTGTCTTCAGGCGGCAGCTGCGCGAGCCATCGTAAGGCCTTGTCTTGCAGTTTGCGATTGCTTCGATAATTGCCGTAGGCATAAAGCATGGGAATCACGCCGTTGAGGATAATCAAATCGACAGACGCCTGCGGCATCTCTATGCAATCAAACAAATGGCGCATCTCGTCGAGGGTTGTAGCTTCCAGCGCACATGAGAGGTTAGCCTTTCCCTCGCAGCAAAGGCGCACTATCTGCGACATACGCATGGTTGGGAAATTGTGAGGGCGTGTGCGAAGGAAACGCCACTCGTGGCCACCCATGGAAACAAGCGAAAACTTGTTGGCAAGAAACTTATACTCCGCACGCAGAGCCTTGAGGTCAAAGTCTGGCAACGCAGCAGCGAGCCGCTCTTCAAGATTTGCCGTTTCATCGAGAAATCCTGCCTGTCCGAAAAAGAGAGCTGCTATCTGCAGGCTGTTGTCACGATGCTTCGCCATACCAGCAAAGGGAATGAAGCGCGCCCATTGTTCGAAAGCATCGCCATTGAGACCGAAACCGAAGGCCCTGGCCAGCGTGATGAAGAACGCATGGTCCCAATTATGTTCACAGTACTTCAGCCGCTGGTCTATCTCCGCAGCCTTGCGCTCCATACGCTCCTCGCCCAATCGCTTCAACCACTGGCGGCTCACCAGAGGCGGCAACTTGGCAATATAGCTATGGCATGGGGGATAATCATCGTAAGCCTGCAGCTGCTCGTAGTTACTAACCACAAAATCGGGAACGCTCACAACAATTTGCGGCAGTTTACGGCCCGACTCTGTTATGACCTCCACATCAGCCTGCTCCACCACGTGAAGCACCACATTGTTGTAGGCTTTGTCCTTGTCGTGGCCGTGGCGATACCAATCGCTGCTGCGCGTATGAATCTCCACATTACCCATCCAGTCCTCGCCTCCGATAATGATATCGGCGCAGAAGAAATCGGGGCCTGCGTCCTTGTTGTGCAGCCCCGGTGAGAGCACCTCCACACTTTCGCCGGTGGTGGTCTTCAGGCCTGAGTGGGGTATCAGGCGGTTTTTCCACACATAGTGGAGCAGTCGTTCCATTCTATTTCTTCAGCCAATAGAGCAATTCGCCAAGCCACTGGTCGTGTTCAGAATAATCTGTGCGGCATCCAAAGCCGTGATAGCCACCCTCATACATGTGAAGGTCAACATTTACTCCGTTTGCCACAAGAGCCTCTGCATAATCGAGAGAATTCTTAGGAATCACGCCCCTGTCGCCAGATGCCAACACAATAAATGCTTTAGGTGTGAACTTGGTGACACACATTTGGTTGGAATATTCGTCCTTGAGCTCCTGCGTAGGATTGTTGCCCAGCAAGGCTAGACGCGACTCCTTATGCGTGACGCCGTCTTGCATGCTCACTACAGGATAAAGCAACACTTGGAAATCAGGCCGCGTTTCGTCGTCAATAATATGCGTAGCAAGAGTGCTGGCAAGGTGGCCACCGGCACTACTGCCCATAATGCCTACCTCCTTGATGCCCCACTCCTCGGCATGGCTGCGCACATAGCGCATAGCCTGACGTGCATCAGCCAACGGCACGGTGCAACGGCCCTTGGGCAGGCGATATTGGAGCACAAAAAGCGCGATGCCCTCCTTGTTGAGGATGGGCGCAAAGTCGCAACCCTCGTAAGTCATGCACAGATACAGATACGCGCCACCAGGGCAAGCAATAACAGCTTTCCCCGTGGGTTTGTCAGGAAGGAAGCAATGGAGCACAGCCTCGCTGTAGTCGGAATCAGATATTTCGCCCTCGCTCCAGAGAGGGACCTTGAAGGAGACCCCCTCCCCGCTCCCCCATGAAGGGGGAGTGCTAAAGAAGAGAGAAAAGAGAAGAGAGAATAAGAGTGTCTTTTTCATTGTATCTATATTTATAATTCTACTTTATGTTGTCCACAAGGCGGAATAGGCGGTTCCATCGTATCTTGCCGTCAAACCAGCCGCGGTCGGGGTCAAGCGACAACCAAATGAAGATGGGCTTACCAACAATGTGGTCCTCAGGCACAAAACCCCAGAAACGACTGTCGAGAGAATTGTCTCGATTGTCGCCCATCATCCAGTAGTAATCCATCTTGAAGGTGTAGCTGTCGGCAGGCTTACCATTGATGTAAATTTTGTCATCCTTGACCTGCACATCGTTGCCTTCATAGACACGGATGCAGCGGTCGTAGATAGCCAGTTTCTCAAGCGTAAGTTTAATGGTTGCGCCTTTCTTAGGTATCCAGATAGGGCCGTAGTCGTTGGCTGTCCAGCCTGTATTGAAGGTGTGAGGATAAAGACGGTAGTTCTCGGCCTCATCACATTTCTCTATGCTGGCCACAAGATCCTTGCGCTGCTCCAGCACGCGCTTTACCTCAGCAGTCATCGGCATGCGGATGACAGAGCCGTCGCCGCTGATAACCTCCGAGCGGTCCTCAATACTGATGCCAAGCTCGCGGCACAAATCGTCGGGTAAGGGCTGAAGCAGAGTAACCTTATAACTGTACTGCACCTTCTTGGGCACAAACATCTGATGGCCGTTGGTATAAACCTTGCCCTTCTTGACCTGCAACACTTGCCCAGGAAGTCCTACGCAACGTTTCACATAATGCTCGCGCATATCGACAGGTCTTGACTTTTTCTTACCCAATTGTTCGGGATTAGCCTTCATATATTGCTGGGCAAAGTCATACTCCACAGCACTAAGCTTCAGCTGGTCGCTGATGGGTAATGTCTTCTCCTCTGCCATGAAGTCATCAATACTCTTGCCCGTCTGCTGCGCCATAAGAGCCTTACCCATTTCATAGCATACGGTGTAGTAATCCTGATTTTCATATTTAGCCACCACCGTGTCGCCGCTCGGCACGTTAAACACCACGATGTCGCCCTGCTCCACCTGGCCAAAGCCCTTCACTCTCTCGTACGCCCACTTAGGCCATTCCAAGAAACTCTGGCACCCAAGCAACGGCATGGTATGGCTCGTGAGCGGCATGTGGAGCGGAGTCATCGGCTTGCGCGGCCCATAGCTCATCTTGCTCACAAAAAGATAGTCACCTGTCAGCAGACTCTTCTCCAGCGAAGAACTGGGGATAACATAATTCTGGAAGAAATAGAGATTAACGAAATAGACAGCCACAAGAGCAAAGACAATAGCATCTACCCAGCTCATTACCGAGCGGACCGTACGGTTCTCACTTTTGCGCCACCAGCTCCATGGTATCTTCTTGGTGATGTAGGCATCGAAGATGAACGGCACAACAATCAGTCCCAGCCAACTGCGTACCCACCAACAAAACAGTAGCCAAAGCACAATAGCTATTGCGCAACGTATGCTACGCTCTTTAAGACTGCGCTCTTTACGTGTCTTTTCTGCACCCTTATCTTTCTTCTTGAAAAACATAATCCTTTTTTATTTTGCGTTAAACAAATCGTCCATTGTCAGCAAGCCACGATGCTCATAAGTATATTCTGCGGCCAACACGGCACCCAGAACAAATCCGCCACGTGACTTAGCGCTATGCGTTATTCTTATTTCGTCGTACTCGCTATCATAAATCACGCTGTGGATACCTGGCACCTCGCCCTGTCTGATAGACTTGATGGGAAGATTGTCCATCGTCAATCCAGAATAGTTGGCTACCAGATTTTCCGCCAAGGTAAGGGCTGTGCCGGAGGGCGCATCGAGTTTGTGAATATGGTGGGTTTCCTCCAGCATAGGCTTGTAGTTGTCATAATGACTCATCATCTTAGCCAACTGCACGTTAAGCTTGTTGAACAGATACACGCCCAGACTAAAGTTGCTGCTCCAAAACAATGTTTGCAGACCGTATTTGCACATTTCGCTGATTTCGTCCCAATGCTCTTTCTGCCAGCCTGTGCTACCGGTGACCACTTTAATATCGTTGTCGAAACACCTTATTATATTATTATATGCAGCAGTAGGAGTGGTAAATTCTATTGCCACATCAGTAGAGCGAAATGCTGTACTGTTGAAATCCTCCTGGTTATGTATATCAATAATGCATACAATAGTATGGCCGCGTTGCTGTGCTAGCTTCTCTATCATCTGGCCCATCTTGCCGTAGCCAATCAATGCTATTTTCATTTTCTTGTGCTTTATTTCTTTCAAGATGCAAAAATATAACATTTTCCGCAAAGCACTTCGCTATTTCACATTCTTTTTGATTATTTACATAGAAAACATAAAAGAGAGACATCACTAGGAAGTCTCTCTTTCATTATTTACTTAATTCTGTAACGGAAATTATTCCACTACATCCTTTACTGCGTCTGCTACCTCTTCAGCAGCACCTTCAACTGCATCAGCAACATCCTCTGCGGCATCTTCTACTGCTTCGGCGGCTTCCTCAGTTACGCTGGGCATTTCCATGCCAATAGCCTCTGCAAAGGACTTCTGGAAATCAACGTCATTTTCCAATTCTTTCCATGCAGGAATTTTCTTGCAAGCCTCATCCATGTCGCTCATCAGACCTTCGATGTCCTCTGCGCCAAGCTTCTTCATCTCTTCCAGCATTTCCATTGCCTTAGAAGGATCGGATTCAGACTCTACTTTCTTGCCTACCTCAGCAATCTTTGCCATTACGGGCTTAATAGCATCAGCAAACTCCATCAGTTTTGCCTTCAAGTCTTCTACGTTAAGGTTGGCACCTTTGTCCTTCAGTTCCTGAACAATCTGCTTTGCCTTTTCGATACCGCCGCCATCGCCTGAGCAGCTAGCAGCAAACACACCCATAAGGGCAACCATCATTACAACAAATAATTTTTTCATTTCTTAATTGTTTAAAAGGTTAATAATATAGGTTTCATTTGATTGATAGAGGGACCCACATAAGGAGTCCCTCTTTCTATTGTGTGTGTTTCGGTAGAAATTATTCTACTACTTCCTTTACTGCGTCAGCTACTTCAGCAGCAGCACCTTCAACTGCATCACCTACTGCCTCAGCAGCATCTTCTACTGCGTCGCCAACAGTTTCTTCAGCCTCGTCGGTTGCCTCGTCAGCAAAGCCGATAGCCTCCATCCACTTCTTGCCAAACTCAGGATCTGCCTGCAGTTCGCTCCAAGCGGGGTTCTTCTGAATCTCAGCGGTGAAATCCTCAACAAGCTTGCTGATATCCTGTACTTCAGAAGGATCAACACCAATCTTCTTGTACTCATCAGCTACCTGGTCGAGGGTGAAGTTATCGTCAGTCATAAGCTTCTTGGCAATCTCCATAGACTTTGTCATGATCGGCTTGATCACCTCACCGAACTCAAGAGTCTTTGCCTTCAGCTCATCCTTAGGCATAGTAGCCAGCTGATCCTTTACACTCTCAAAAATTTCCTTTGCCTTTGCTGCAGGGCTGTCGCCATTGGAGCAAGACACCATGAATACGCCCATAAGGGCTGCCAACATAAATACATATAATTTTCTCATCTCTTTAATAATTTTATAGGTTAATAAATATATTCTTTATGCCTTGTCACAAATAATCTTCTTAGCAAACAGATAGATGTAAACTGTGATAGCGCAGCTTATGATGGCAAATATAATAGTGAACACGCCAATCTTGCCACCTGACAAAGCCAAAGCACCGCCGCCGATTGCACCGATAAGACCTATGATAACAGGAATAACAAACAGCCAACCCAGAGTCTTAACATTGCCGGTGTAACTGCCAATAAGAGTAAAGGCAACAATCAGCATGAGGATAAGATAAACAAACGAAACAATGCCGCCAAACACACCGATACCAGCTGCGGCACCAACACCGTCAAGACCTGCCAGTAAAACAATCAGGCCTGCCAGAACCATCAATGCTTGACTTGCTACCAAGAACCATGCAGTAGTAGTAATAAGACCAGGCATCGGTTTCTTATGACCTGCAAGACCTTTCTTTAGGCTATCATAGAGCTTGAACATAGCAACGGCTGTGCAAGCTGCTGCAATTGCATAGAGGAAATAGTAAAGCCTTGGGCTGTCAAAGATGTTGATGAAAGCAAGAATCAATGAAATCACAGCACCAGCAATACCGATGTACGCAAACGTCGGGAATTTTGCCGAGTTCTCGCTAGGAATGAAGTCCAGATGCTCGGGAGCATTGTTGTACACAGGAGTCTGGGGAGCTGCAGCAGGAGCTGCTTCCATGGGAGCACCGCATGCGGGGCAGAATTGAACACCGTCAGCTACTTGCTGACCACATTTTGAACAAAAAGCCATAATTTAATAGTTTAAAAAGTTTAACAATAATTCAAATTTGCTCCAAAATTAAAACTAATAATTGATTTTCCAAAAAAAAAGAACAAAAAAAAGTATAATTAAAGGGAAAAACACAATTTCTTTTCTTTTTCCACGGCAAAAATGAAAGATAAGGAATTATATATTTTTTATTATGTATTTTTAAAAAGGTATGTCGGTTTGTTATATTATAAGAGTGGAAACTGTTAAAAACAATTTGTAATCTGAAAGATTATTTTCTTTTCCACTTTTTATATGATTTAGTTAACAAATTTTCCACAAATAAACGAAAGTATAATGCTCTGATTTATCAAATAAATAGAGAATTCATTACTGCCTATTTTCACAATAGGGAAATATAGAGAAAGGAAAAGGTGGAAATTTAAAATAAAGAAAAGTAAAGTGTTGAAAACTCTATGAAGAAAGTAATAAAGTTAGTGGATAGTGGTGGAAAAATACACGTCAGGAAAGAGGTATATAATTCCACAGCATCTTGCACTAGTTATTCACAGAATTATGAACAGAAAAATTCTTATAGTATTGCCACATAACCATAGCAGCCGCACAAGCAACATTAAAGGAATGTTTGCAACCAATCTGAGGAATCTCCAGGCAGTAGTCAGCAACATCTACCACATCCTGGGAAACACCTTTAACCTCATTGCCAACGATAATGGCCATAGGACGGGAATCTTGCCACGTCATCATATTTTGACTTTCTTCCACCTGCTCTAAAGCAACAATGATAAAACCATTATTGCGTAGATCATTGATACAGTCGAGAGTGTTTTTATAGTATGTCCATTCAACGCTATCTTCGGCGCCAAGTGCAGTTTTGTGAATTTCTTGATGAGGCGGAGTGCCAGTAATGCCGCATAAACAAACCCTCTCAATGCGAAAACCGTCAGCAGTACGCAAGATAGAACCTACATTATACATACTCCTCACATTATCGAGCACAATAATAAGTGGAGTTTTTTCTGCCTGGCGGAATTCTTCTGCACTAAGGCGCTTCATTTCAAGAACAGTAAGTTTATGCATCTTTTGGATTTTGGAGCGAAGTTACCACAATTTTATGATAAATTAGCAAATGAAAATGTAAAATATTAGATGTAATTAGTAATTTTGCACTCGCAAACCATGAAGCAACACATTATATATTATATAGTAAGGCATTGGCAGAGCGTTCTACTATGTGTGGTGTTCAACGTTCAATGTTCAATGCTTGTTGGCATACATGCGCAAAATGAAGACAATGATACTATTCAGGTGGCTATGTATGTCAAGGTGGATCGTGCGTGGTATCAGGGTGACAGTATTCCAAATATTACACTTCATGAGTTTTATAAGACTGCACCAAAGACATTTAAGAATGAGCGAGAACGCCAAAAATACGATAAGCTGGTACGCGATGTGCGTTATGTCTTTCCTTATGCTAAGCTGACGCGCCAAATACTTATAGAAACGCATGATTATTTAGAGACGCTCGATGACAAAAAGGAGAAGAAACGCCACATCAAAGCAGTAGAGCGTGGAGTGCGCAAGCAATATGAGCCTACGGTACGCAAGATAACCAAAACGCAGGGCAAATTGTTGGTGAAGCTAATTGACCGTGAGTGTGGTCAGACAAGCTTTGAGATGATAAAAGCGTTTCTTGGGCCGGTAAGGGCAAACATGTATAATGTGCTTAGTTCACTATTTGGCAATAATCTCCGCAAGCACTACGATCCTGAAGGAGAAGATCGCGAGATTGAGAAAATAGTTCGCAAGGTGGAGAGTGGACAGTTGTAATGGTAAATAAATGTGCCATAGCATTTTTGTTCTTTTTCATCTCTTTGGTAGGTTTTGGCCAAGAAGATGATTGGGCAGAGTTTGCAGAAGAATATATTGAAGAACTGACAACAGAGGAGGACGGAACAACAGGGCTCTATGAAGAGTTGATGGAAATGCACCGGCATCCTTTGGATATAAACAGGGCACAGAAGACAGACCTAATGCGTATGCCGTTCCTTACTGAGGAGCAGGCGGACTCCATCCTTAGTCTGGTAAAGAAATCACACGGATTATTGTCGATGGGGGAGCTTATGTTTGTGAAGAACCTATACCATAAGGAACGCAAATACCTTGCGTTGTTTTTCTTTTGTTCGTCCGAAAGTGGTCCTTATCGCAGAAAGCATGTCCCAGATTCTTTGAAAAACAGTCGGACTAACTCTGTCTTTGCGGATGAAGCAAAAGGACTGCGTACAGACCTGTCTGTAACAATGGGAGTTCCGCTGTATAAGCGCGAAGGAATTAAATCTCATACGCAAGAGGAATTGGAACGCAATCCAAACTGTCAGTATTTGGGCAATAATGTATCTACCACATTGCGCTACCGCTCCTCGCTGAACAACCGCCTACTTTGGGGACTGACAGCACAGAAAGACGAGGGTGAGCCTTTTGCTGCGAAAGGCAACGGGCTGTATGACTCTTATTCTGCTTTTGTTATGGGCAAAGGCTATGGGCCAGTGAAGAAATGGATTGTGGGTGACTTCACGGCACACTTTGGCTTAGGGCTTACCATAGGATCATCGGGTGCTGACCCCATGAGTGTGTTAGCAACAATGAGTCCAAGGCAGGCAGGCTTTACAGCTCATACAGCAACTGATGAGGCATTGTTTCTTAGAGGCGGTGCAATAGATATCACCTTGGGTAAAATAAACATAAAAACGTTTGGTTCATGGCGCAAGCTTGATGCCACGCTAAAGGGCGATAGCATCTCAACAATTATTACTAACGGCTATCATCGCACGCCGCTGGAGATGAACAAACGCCACAATATATCTGCCCTACAAGGCGGAGTATCGGTGGGTGCTGATTTGGGAGTGGTGCAGCTGGGTGTCAATGCGGCGCTAACTCATTATAACACTCCTTATTGCAAGCCCACAGCATTTTATCGCAAGTATTATTTTCAGGGTAGCAATTTTGGTAACTACAGCCTAACTTACTCTACACAGAAGGGTGCTTTGAAACTTTGGGGAGAGACAGCTACTTCTCAACAAGGCGGACTGGCTGCATTGCATCGTCTGCAATATGCACCGCACCACAAGATGATAGTTAATCTCTTGCATCGATACTATTCTAAACATTATCTTGCCACTTCGGCGCAGAGTTATCGTACGGGTTCGCGCATTCAAAATGAGCACGGTGTGATGCTGGGCATTAGCTTGGAGCCAGTCAAGCATTGGGTTGTTAAGAGTTATTTGGACGTGGCGCATTTCCCGTTTGCAGTATATGCGAGCAATAATCCCAAGAATAGTGTCTCGGCTATGTTGCAAATGGAATATATTCCGTATAATACAACAACGTGGTTGCTACGTTATAAGTTGCGTTCGCGACCGGATGATAATAGCGCAGGGCATCCAGACAGCAAAGTGCAGCACACCCTAAAAGGACAATGGCGCTATTCAGGAAAAGTGTGGAAATTGACTTCTACAATAGATTTCACATTGCTATCGCAGCCAGACAAAGAAAAGACGAGTGGATGGATGGTGTCGCAAAAAGCGTCGGTGTCTGTAACCAAGGCAACGCGATTGGGTATGGCAGGCGCCGTTTTTCATACTGATTCGTACGCAGAAGCCTTAAGGCTATATGAGCCAATATTGCTGTATTCGGGCGGCTATCCGGCGTGCTATTATCATGGAGGGCGCTTGTCGGCATCGGTGCAGCACACGATGGGACCGCTGTCGATGGCAGTAAAATATGCATTGACGCACTATACCAATCGCGACACTATTGGCACAGGATTAAGGCAATATAACGGCTCAACATTACAAGATATTCTTATTCAGGTAGCGTTGCGCTTCTAATTACAAAAAAATGATTATTTTTGCAGACACCATATTTATATATATAAAAAAGAAATCATGGCCACAGTAATATATCCTTCCCCTATTTTCGGTCCTGTTCGCAGTCGCAGGCTGGGCATCTCGCTGGGTATCAACTTGATGCCTGCAGATGGAAAGGTGTGTACATTTGACTGTATCTACTGCGAGTGTGGGTTTAATGCCGATAGGCGCCCTCGTGACAAAAGGCCTACGCGCCATGAAGTAAAGGCGGCGCTTGAGGCTCAGCTGAAAAAGATGAATGTGGAAGGACAGTTGCCGGATGTGCTTACTTTCGCGGGAAATGGTGAGCCGACAGCACATCCTGACTTTTTGAATATCATCAAAGACACTATAGCTCTCCGTGGCCATTACTGTCCGAGAGCAAAGGTAAGCGTACTCAGTAATGCCACTCTGATAACCAGGCCTAAGGTGTTTGAAGCGCTTCTGCTGGTGGACAACAATATCTTGAAATTAGATACTGTTGACCTTGATTATATACATAGAGTTAATCGTCCGACGGGAGTCTATGATGTGAGAGTGCTGATAGATAAGATGAAAGAGTTTGCAGGGCACGTAATCATTCAGACGATGTTTATGCATGGCTCTATCGGTACGCAGGATGCGGGCAATGTCAAAGAAGAATATATCGCTCCGTGGCTGGAGGCTTTAAAGGAGATAGGTCCTCAGCAGGTGATGGTTTATACTATTGACCGCGAAACGCCAGACCACGATTTGCGCAAGGCAACCCACGAGGAGCTTGATAATATAGTAAGACGTGTGGAGGCCCTTGGTATCAAGGCAACGGCATCGTATTGAAAAAAGAGATTGAGAGTTAAACAATAATATCATGATAAAAGAAAGTTGGAAAGAAAAGGGCTTTATAGATGAGCCGATACCCGAAGGGATAGACATACAAGCGGAGATACGCCGCATGTGTAAAGAAAAAAACGCTGTTATCCTGGCGCACTACTACACCGATCGTCCGCTACAGGAGATAGCCGACTTTATTGGCGACAGTCTGGCATTGGCTCGCGAAGCAGCCAAGACGGATGCCGATATCATCGTGATGTGTGGCGTGCACTTTATGGGCGAAACGAACAAGATTCTTTGCCCGAAGAAGAAGGTGCTGATACCAGACCTTAACGCTTCCTGTTCGTTGGCGGAGAGCTGTCCTGCGGACGAGTTTCGTAAGTTTACTGAGGCGCACCCCGATCATAAGGTCATTTCATACGTCAACACTACGGCTGCCACTAAGACAATGACTGATGTGGTGGTGACCTCAAGCAACGCCCGTCAGATAGTGGAGTCATTCCCCAAGAGCCAGAAGCTGATATTTGGTCCCGACCGCAACCTTGGCGAATATATCAACTCTATCACGGGGCGCAAGATGCTGTTGTGGAACGGGGCATGCCATGTGCATGAGCGTTTCTCGGTAGAGGCGATAATCAGCCTTAAGGAGCAGTACCCCGATGCTAAGGTACTGGCGCATCCTGAGTGCAAAGGGCCGGTGGTGAAACTGGCCGACGTGGTCGGCTCCACGGCAAGGCTTCTCAATTATGCGGTACACAGCGAGCACCAACAGTTTATTGTAGCAACGGAAAGCGGCATCCTTTTTGAGATGCAGCGTCAGGCTCCCGACAAGACATTCATCCCCGTGCCCCCCAGTCATCCTGAGGGAGATGTGCAGCAGGGTGTGACATGCGGCTGCAACGAGTGCGCATATATGCGTCTCAACACTCTGGAGAAACTATACAACACTCTGCGCTACGAATGGCCAGAGGTAAAGGTAGCGCAGAGTGTGATAAAGCAGGCTCGCAAGCCTATCGACGCAATGCTGCGTATCAGTGAGGAGCTGGGAATTTCTTAAAAACTATTTTGCAATAAAGAGGTAGTAATTCTTTTTGCCTTTCTGCACGAGCAGATACTTATTGCCGATAAGATCGCTGTCAGAGAATGTGTATTCTGTGTCAGCGATTTTCTCTTTATTGATGCTCACACCGCCGCCCTTCACCATCTTGCGGAACTCACCCTTCGAAGGGAAGCAGTCAGTGGTCTCTGCGAGCAGGTCCACAGCTTTGGCACCTATGATGGTGGCAGTAGGCAGTTCATACTGCGGCACGCCCTCAAATACGCTGAGCAGCGTAGCCTCATCCAGGTGGAGCAGGCTCTCTTTGGTAGCCTTGCCAAAGAGCAGGTTGCTGGCTTCGACAGCAGTCTCGTAAGCTTCGCGGCCATGCACAAGCACAGTCACCTCTTCGCCCAGTCGCTTTTGCAGAATGCGGCGTCCTGGGTCGGCGCGGTGCTCGGTGATAAGGGACTCTATCTCCTCTTTGCTGAGCGAAGTGAATATCTTGATGTAGCGCTCTGCATCCTCATCGGTAACGTTGAGCCAGAACTGATAGAATTTGTAGGGCGTGGTGCGGTTGGCGTCGAGCCACACATTGCCACTCTCAGTCTTGCCGAACTTGCGACCGTCGCTCTTGGTGATGAGCGGGCACGTGAGGGCATAGGCCTCGCCTCCAGTGGTGCGGCGTATGAGCTCGGTGCCGGTGGTGATATTGCCCCATTGGTCAGAGCCGCCCATCTGCAGTTTGCAGTTGCGGTGAGTGTTGAGATAGAGGAAGTCGTAGCCCTGCAGCAGCTGATAGGTGAACTCGGTGAAGCTGAGTCCGTCGCTGGCCTCGCCGTTGAGTCGGCGTTGCACGGAGTCTTTAGCCATCATGTAGTTCACCGTGATATGCTTGCCCACTTCGCGTGCGAAGTCGAGGAAGGTGTAATCTTTCATCCAGTCGTAGTTGTTGACCAGTTCAGCGCGGTTGGGCGCATCGCTTTCAAAGTCCAGAAAGCGGGCGAGCTGCTTCTTGATGCACTCCACGTTGTGGCGCAATGTCTGTTCGTCAAGCAGGTTGCGCTCCTGGCTCTTGCCAGAGGGGTCGCCAATCATACCGGTAGCTCCGCCAATGAGGGCGAGGGGCTTGTGGCCGCAACGCTGCAAGTGGCGCAGCATCATCACACCGCACAGATGGCCGATATGCAAGCTGTCGGCCGTGGGGTCTATGCCCACATAAGCAGTAGTGGGTTCTTTAGCAAGTTGTTCTTCAGTACCAGGCATGATTTGGTGGAGCATGCCTCTCCATTTTAGTTCTTCTACAAAATTCATGTTTACAAGTAAAGTAGTTAAAGGGAGATAAAAGTAGATAAAAGTAGTAGTTAACGTGTAGTTAAAGGTAGTTAATGGGCAGTTTATTTCACTATCAGTATTTTGGCGACTACGCCATTCTTGCCTTCGGCATCGGAAGCAATCACATGATAAATGCCAGTGGACACGCGGTCGCCAGCTTTGTCGCGACCGTTCCATACAAAGGTGCCGCCAAGCGAAGTTCCCTGCGCCACAAGCATACCGCTGGTGGTGGTAATCTTTACATCGCTGTCGGCAGTGAGGCCGGTGATGCGAATTTGTCCGTTATAAGTAGGTCTCACGGGATTGGGGAAGACCTTTACATTGTTTTTGCTGAGGCTCTCAGCGGGCTCAGTGGCGTTGCCGCGATAGGTGACGAGACCTTTGTCGGTGCCTATGAACAGGAGTCCGTTGTCGGGTCGCAGCGCGAGCGAGAGGATGCAGTCGGATAGCAGTGGCGAGTTATCGGCGGTAAAATGTTCGACTATTTCCAATCCGTCTTCGCTCACTAGGTAAAGACCATTGTTGGTTGTGCCGAGCCATTTGCGGTTGGCGCCATCAACGGCAACGCATTTCACCGGCACGCCGTCAAGCAGATAGTCGGCATAGTTGGTGCCGTCATTGCGCGGGATGAGCGGTCGGCGGAAGGTCTGCTTGGTATCAAAGATAGTAGTGGGATTTTCAAGCACAAAGACTCCTTGGTCGGTGCCTATCCACAGCTGATCGTTGCGGTCGAAGGCGGCATGATATAGCTGGCTTATCTGCGTGGTGGTGCCGTTTTGGTCGGTGAAGGTGGTGCAGAACGCAAAGTTGTCATCGCTCTTGGTGGAAAGGGTGTTGCCATAGTTTAGACACGCGATGCCGGCAAGATATGCTCCTGCCCAGCGTCTGTGAGTCATCCACACCCAACCGCGACTATCGAAGATATAGTGGTCGAAGGTGGGATAGCCCTTTATCTCAGGGTAGTAGAAGCTTTCCCATGTCATGTCGGGCTTCATTACTCGGATGATGGTGTCCACTTGATTGTTGAACATCCACAGATTGCCGTTGCTGTCGTATGTGGCACCGCACAGGCGGTTATACACTTTGTAGTTTGCCCTTTTGGGATAAATACTGGAGATGGGACTATTGTCGTTGTTGTAAAGATTTATAAAGTTGCCGTTTCGGTATTCGTAGAGTCCGGCGGTGGCAGAAGAGGCGAAGTGGTGGTTGGGGTCTTTGGGATCTTGCACAAGCGAGGTCATGTTAGAGTACTGCGCGTCTGTCCAGATGGCTATGCTGTCTTCAGGGAAGTTAAACCATCTACCGTTTTCAAACATCATGAGCGTTCCCTCGAAGACGGTTTTTCCGCTGTAGTTGAGCGCACCGCCAGCCACCAACAGGCGGTTTTTGTCGGTGAGCTGCATGTTGTGAAAGTAATTGCGCACAGGACTGTTGGGCACGATGCCGCCCCCATCGGGGGTGAGAGTCTTATTGCCCAGAGTGTCGGTACTGACTTTGTAGGCTTGCAGGCCAAGGGTGCCGCACGAAGCCCATAGGTGGGTGCCGTCGCTGCCCAGGTCGCGGAAATCATTGTCGAGGCTATAGGTGTTGAAGTGAAGTTTATCGTTCATGGTGACGATAGTGGTGGGATTGCGGAGCACCAAGTCGTCGCCATAGCTGGAGCAGTGAGTAAATGTGCCTTCATACAGACATTCAGTCTGGGCGGTGGAGGTGTCAAAGGAGTAGAGGCCTGTTTTATTGTTAAAGGCATATATCTCGTCGCCGAAAGCAATGAGTTTGTGCATGTAAGAGTTGGTTTTCTTTTTCCAGTTAGTGCGGTCTAAGAGATTGGTCTGCTTGCTGCCGACATAGATACCGTCAGGGCCCAGGGCATAGATATTGTCATTGTCGCCAATAGCGCAGCGCACCACGAAGCCTGTTTCGTAGGCGTTGGTGTATTCGGCTTTGCGCAGGTTGATTTCCACTACGCCGAAGTTGGTAGCCAGGTAAGCTGTCTCGCCTTTTATGGTGACGTCGTTAATGGTTTTGTCGGTGTATGCGGAGTTTTTATATTGAGGGATATTGATGATACTGTCTTGCACGTCGAGGATGTCGATGTTATAATCCTGATAGACAAGCAGCAGCACTTCGAGATCGTCGCAATAGGCGATGTGGGTGATGTCGGTGCTACTTAGTCCGGAGGACTTGCTGTAGGTGCGGGCGTTGTCGCTACCGAAGGTGTAACTGAACAGTCCGCCTGATGCCACGGCATACACTTTGTCATACACGGGCAGACATTGGGTAACATCGTGGTAAGAGATATACGATTTCCAATCACCGGCCTTGCCGATGAGCGGGAGAGAGAAGGCCAGGGTAAGAATGATTAGAAGCTTTTTCATAGTTCAAAACTCAATGATTGTTAAGGAATTCTATTAGTTTTGCAACGGCGCGGGCGCGGTGACTGATATGGTTTTTAATGTCTTCGCCCAGTTGTGCAAAGGTCTTGCCAGTATCTTCTGGTATGAACACGGGGTCATAGCCGAAGCCTTTGCGACCGAGAGCCCTGGTGGTGATGGTGCCGCGCACCTCGCCACTGAACAAGTGCTCCTCGCCCCCTTGAATAAGGGCTATGGCGGTGCGGAAGCGGGCGTTGCGATTGGTGATGCCCTTCATCTCGTGGAGCAGCTTGCGCATGTTGGCTTGTGAGTCCTGCTCGTCACCGGCATAGCGCGCCGTGTGCACTCCCGGTGCGCCACCGAGTGCTTCTACCTCCAGCCCTGTGTCGTCGGCAAAACAGTCGAGGCCGTAATTGTCGTAGACATAGTGTGCCTTAATGAGAGCGTTGCCTTCCAGAGTGTCGGCTGTTTCGGGAATATCGGCGTGGCAGCCAATGTCTGCGAGGCTTAATACTTCGGTTTCATCGTGCAGAATAGCACGAATCTCACGCAGCTTATGCTCATTGTTGGTGGCGAAGACTATCTTGTTCATTTCTTGTTTTCTACTTATATATAACGCGCGAAGTAGCTATTTATTTTACTTGCCCTTGATGCGGTCGAAGCCGTTGCCGAAGACACCGACAACTTTGCTCTGCGAAACGAAAGCCTTGGGGTCGATAGTCTTGATGACGCGGAAGATAAAAGGGCTTTCCCTGCGGCGAGCCAGCACCACCAGCACCTTATGATTTTGCTTAGTGTACCAACCCTGGCCGTCAAGCACGGTAACGCCGCGACCTGTCTTGGCTATCTCGGCAGCAATCTCGTCGTATTTCTCGGAGAAGATAAAGAATTGCACAGACTGGCGGTCGCGATTCATTACGTAGTCAATCATCATGACTTCTATGAACAGCGTGCAATAGCCGTAGATGAGCAGTCTTACTTCGTGGAAGACGAGGAAGCTGCTTGAGATGATGAGCAGGTCGGCTATCATGATGCCTTGTCCTATGCTGATGTCGCGGTAGTGATTGACTACGGCTCCCACGATATCTGTGCCGCCGGTGCTGCCGTTGCCCAGAAAGACGAGGCCAAGGCCTATGCCCTCAATGATGGCACCGATGATACAGGCCATAAACATGTCGTTCTCGCCCAGCACCTGCGGCAGCATGCCGTGTTCATCGCCAAACCATGCGGGAATGGCCCACAGCACAAAGGTCATGAAGGCGATACCGTAGATGGTGTTGGTCATAAACTTGAAGCCCAGTATCTTAAGGGCCACAACCAGCAGCACAATATTGATAAGGAAGTAGGTAACCGTTACTGGCAGCCCTGTGACATAGAACACGATGGCGGCCAAACCGGTGGTGGCGCCGGGCGTGATGTGATACGGCAGCTGGAAGAGCGTAAATCCGATGGCATACATTATTATACCTATCGACATCAGGCTGACGTCGTGCGCTATGTGACGGAATTTGGGTTTCATTAAATCCATAATTATCGAGAGTAGGAAGAGTTATTTCAAGACAATGTTAATAATGCGATGAGGCACAACGATAATCTTGACTATCTGCTTGCCGTCGGTGTAGCGGGCTGTGGACTCGGCCTGCATCACGGCTTGCTCGATGTCCTCTTTGGAGGCATCGGGTGCAAAGTCCATGGTAAAGCGGGTCTTGCCGTTGAAGGAGACGCTGAGGGTCTCGGTGTCCTGTTTCAGATATTCTTCGTTCACCTCTGGCCATGGGGAGTCGCAAACGCTGCCCTCGTTGCCGAGCACCTCCCACAACTCCTCGCACAGATGCGGAGCAAATGGCGCAAGCAGTTCTACGAGCGACTCGAGCACCGGCTTGGCGCTACACTTCTGCTGCGACAACTCGCCAACGCAAATCATGAATGCGCTGATGGCGGTGTTATATGAGAAGCTCTCGATGTCTTGGCTCACCTTCTGTATCAGTTTGTGGATGCTCTTCAGATTTTCTTTGGTGGGCTCGCTGTCGGTGGGCAGCAGTTGACCATCACGGCTGTAGAAGAGTCCCCACACCTTGCGCAGGAAGCGGAAACATCCGTCGATGCCGTTGCTGTCCCAGGGCTTTGACTGGTTGATGGGGCCGAGAAACATTTCATAAAGCCTGAGAGTGTCGGCGCCATAGCGCTCCACGATGTAATCGGGGTTCACAACATTGAACATGCTCTTCGACATCTTCTCCACAGCCCAGCCGCAGATATAGTTGCCATTCTCCAGCTCAAACTGCGCGTCAGCGTATTCCGGTCTCCAGGCCTTGAACGCCTCGATATCGAGCACATCGTTGCTGACGATGTTTACGTCCACATGGATGGGGGTGGTGTCGTATTTGTCTTTCAGTCCGTAGGACACAAAGGTGTTGCTGTCTTTGATACGGTAAACAAAATTGCTGCGACCTTGTATCATGCCCTGATTTATAAGCTTCTGGAAAGGCTCTTCCTTGCAGCTGTATCCGTAGTCATAGAGGAATTTGTTCCAAAAACGGCTGTAAATCAGGTGACCGGTGGCGTGCTCCGAGCCGCCCACATAGAGGTCAACGTTCTGCCAGTACTCGTCGGCTTCTTTGCTTACCAGGGCCTTGTCGTTGTGGGGATCCATATAGCGGAGATAGTAGGCCGATGAGCCTGCAAAGCCGGGCATGGTGTAAAGCTCGATGGGGAACACGGTCTTATTGTTGATAAGAGCTTTGTCCACCACCTTGCGTTGTGGCTCGTCCCACGCCCAAATCTGTGCGTTGCCCAATGGGGGCTCGCCAGTCTCGGTGGGCAGGAAATTCTCCACCTCAGGCAGCTGCAGCGGCAGGCACTCTTCGGGTATCATCTGGGGTACACCATTTTTATAATATACAGGGAAAGGCTCGCCCCAATAACGCTGACGACTGAAGATGGCGTCGCGCAGACGATAGTTTACTTTCACGCGGCCTAGGCCCTGCTTCTCCACAAACTGCTTGGTGGCAGCGATAGCTTCCTTCACCGTCAGTCCGTTGAGCACAAGCTCGCAGTAGGGCTCCTTGCCTGCAGCAGGAGAGTTGCACACGATTCCTTCTTTGGCGTCGTAGCTCTCTTCGCTTACGTCGGCACCCTCAATCAGCGGCACGATAGGCAGGCCAAAGTGCTTGGCAAAGGCATAGTCGCGACTGTCGTGAGCAGGCACGGCCATAATGGCACCGGTGCCGTAGCCGGCCAATACATATTCGCTTATCCAAATAGGATTCTTCTCGCCGGTAAAGGGGTTGATGGCGTAGCTGCCGGAGAACACGCCCGTCACCTTGTGGTCTATCTGGCGCTCCCTCTCGGTGCGGCCCTTGACATATGTGAGATATTTGTCCACCTCGTCGCGCTGCTGGGCGGTAGTGACTTTTTGCACCAGTTCGCTCTCGGGAGCCAGCACCATAAAGGTTACGCCAAACATCGTGTCGGCGCGAGTGGTGAAGATGGTGAAGGAGAGGTCGCTGTCGGCTACTTTAAACTCCACCTCGGCACCTTCTGAGCGGCCTATCCAGTTGCGTTGCGTCTCCTTGATGGAGTCGCTCCACTCGATAGTGTCCAGACCATCGAGCAGACGCTGTGAGTAAGCGCTGACACGCAGACACCACTGGCGCATCTTCTTCTGCTCCACGGGGAAGCCGCCTCTGACACTCACTCCGTCAACCACTTCGTCGTTGGCCAGCACGGTGCCGAGCTTCGGACACCAGTTAACCATCGTTTCGCCGAGGAAGGCAATGCGGTAGTTCATCAGCACATCGCTCTGCTGCTTGCAGTCCATCTGCTTCCATTGGTCGGCAGTGATGTTGAGCTGCTCAGTCTGCGCGACATCGAGTCCCTCTGTGCCGTGGGCGTTGAGATGGTCGATGAGCTGCTGGATAGGCTGCGCTTTCTGCGTCTTGTTGCAGAAATAGGAGTCAAACATCTTCTGAAACGCCCATTGTGTCCAATGGTAGTAGTCGGGGGTGCAGGTGCGCACCTCGCGGTCCCAGTCGAAGGAGAAACCTATCTTGTCGAGCTGTTCGCGGTAGCGGTCGATATTCTGGAAGGTGGTCTTCTCAGGATGCTGACCGGTCTGTATGGCATACTGCTCTGCGGGCAGACCGTAGGCATCGTAGCCCATAGGATTGAGCACATTGAAACCCTTCTGCCTTTTATAGCGAGCGTAGATGTCGCTTGCGATGTATCCCAGCGGATGGCCCACGTGCAGGCCGGCGCCACTGGGGTAGGGAAACATATTTAGTACGTAAAATTTCTTTTTGCTCTCGTCTTCGACAACGCGGTAGGTCTTGCGTTCCTTCCACCGCTGCTGCCATTTCTTTTCAATTTCCTGAAAATTGTAGTCCATTATTTGCGGAATTATAGGTGTTTTAGAATTTTGCGCGGCAAAGTTACGAAAAGTCAGGGGCAAGACAAAAGAAATTTTTCTTTTTTATGCCTAAAAGCATAAACTTTGCTCCTTTCGCCTGGGAGCCACCAACAAAAGGAATAAGGCGAGCTCGTAAGAAAAAAGAGCGACCTTGTGAAGAAAAACATCGAGCAGAGAAAATAAAAAAGCGATCTCGTGCAAATTTGATGCCCATGAAAATTAAATTTGTTGCCCATGAAATTTCGTTTTGATGGGCATCAAAAATAAATGAGCACGCTCTTTTTTCTCGCGAGCACGCAGTTTAATTTTCTCAGAGCGGTGTTTGTTGAAATCTGCTCAGAGAAAAATGTTGTTAGCTGAAGACAAAAAGATTAGTCCTTGCGACGAATCAAGGTGAGTCCGTCACGCAATGGGAGGATGACTTTCTCTACTCGCGAGTCGTGGGCGATTTCTTCGTTGAAATCGCGTATTCCGAGAGTCTGAGCATCGTGATCGTAGGCGGGGTCGATGATGTGTCCGTCCCACAGGGTGTTGTCGGCAAGTATATAGCCTCGGGGGGTGAGCAGGCGCAGCGCAAGGTGGTAGTAGTCGCAGTATTGTCGCTTGTTGCCGTCAATAAAGATAAGGTCGTATAATTCAGATGATTGCCCTCCACCCAGCTCTGTCATTACATCGCCGATATGCAGCCTCACCTTGTCGGCCCAGGGTGAGAGCTCGATGTTGCGACGGGTAAAGTCCTCCAGTTCGTCGTTGATTTCGTATGTGTCGATGGTGGCTCCTTCATCCAGCGCGGAGGCCATGCTAAGGGCAGAGTAGCCTGTGTAGGTGCCTATCTCCAGTATGCGACGAGGACGAATCATGCCCACAATCATCCTCAGCACCACGCCTTGCAGATGGCCCGAAGCCATGTGGCCCCTCACCTGATGCAGGTTAGTGTCGCGCCATAGCTTATATAGATAAGGGTGCTCCTTATCTATGTGTTGCTCTATGTAGTCGGAGAGAGTCACCTCTGGCCCTTAAACTCTTGAACTCTTAAACATTTGAACTCCCAACTATCGATTCGACAGCCAGACGGTAGGAGTCGAGGCCGAAGCCGCAGATCACTCCCTTGCATCCGGCTGAAATCATGGAGTGATGGCGAAACTCCTCGCGCTGGTGGATGTTGGAAATGTGCACCTCTATCACGGGTGTGCTGACAGCCTTGATAGCATCGAGCAGAGCTACTGAAGTGTGGGTGTATGCGCCGGCATTTAGCACGATTCCATCGAAGGAAAAACCTACCTCGTGAATCTTATCGACGAGGGCTCCCTCCGTGTTGCTCTGAAAGTATTCTATTTGTGCCTGGGGGTAGGCTTTGCGCAGCTCAGCGAGGAAGGAATCAAAGTTAGTGCTGCCATATACTTCGGGCTCTCTCACTCCCAGCAGGTTGAGGTTGGGACCATTGATGATTTGGATTTTCATAGGATGTAATTTGTGAGATGTAATATGTTATATGTAAAATGCGGGATGTTATATGTGTGAAATTTCAAAAATCAAATTTCATTTTTCAATTTTTTCTGTAATTTTGCTGCGAAATTAGAAAGAATATTTCACATGGACTCTATGTCGGAGCAGAAAATGCAAGAAAAATATGTGCGTCCCTTTCGCATATACCTGCAGCTGGAGCGTGGTCTGTCGCCCAACACTCTTGATGCTTATCTGCGCGATCTTGACAAGTTGCTCACTTTTCTTGCAGAGGAAGGCAAAGACCCTCTTACGCTTACCATCGACGACCTGCACGCCTTCGCCGCAGCGCTCTACGACATAGGCCTGGATGCCCGTTCGCAGGCACGCATCCTGTCGGGGGTGAGGACTTTTTGCAAGTTTCTGATGCTCTCAGGGCTCACCGACCGCGACCCCGGCGAACTGCTTGTGTCGCCCAAGATAGGTGTGCACCTGCCTGAGGTGTTGAGTGTGGAGGAGATCGACCAGCTGATAGCAGCCATCCGTCTCGACACCAAGGAGGGCCAGCGCAACAGGGCGATGATAGAGGTGCTCTATAGTTGCGGACTGCGTGTGAGCGAGCTATGCAATCTGAAGCTCAGCGACCTCTTTCTCGACGAGGGATTTATCAAGGTGAAGGGCAAAGGGTCGAAAGAGCGTCTCGTGCCCATTTCGCCCAGGGCGGTGAAAGAACTGCGCCTTTATTTCATGGATCGCAACCTTTGGGTGATTCCACCTGAGTATCAGGACTATGTCTTTATCACAGTCCGCCGGGGCACCCGCAATATTGGGCGCATCATGGTGTTTCACCTCATCAAGCAGTTGGCGGAGAAGGCCGGCATCAAAAAGAATATTTCGCCCCACACGCTGCGCCACTCTTTTGCCACTCACCTGCTGGAGGGGGGAGCCAATCTGCGTGTGATACAGGCAATGTTGGGGCACGAGAGTATTGCCACCACAGAAATATACACACATATCGACCGTTCCCGACTGCGCGAGGAGATATTGCTGCATCATCCCCGCAACATGCGGCGCCACGAAGAAAAACAATAATCCGCAAACGCCTTAGTGCGTCAGCGGATCATGTCAGTTTGTATCCCCGCTGGGAATCGAACCCAAATCAGCAGTTTAGGAAACTGCTGTTCTATCCATTGAACTACAGGGACAGCCTTTTTCGGGTGCAAAATTAGTTAATATTTGGAAAACGGGCCACTTTTTCCGCAAATTATTACTATATTTGCGGTCTAATTCGCAAAAAGAAAATATTTGTTCAACTCTAAATAACTAAACCTCAAACAAATGGGCGGCTTTTTTGGCGTCGTAAGCAAGCAGAAGTGCATTACCGACCTTTTCTATGGCACAGACTATCAGTTTCACCTCGGCACTCGTCGCGGTGGTATCGTCACGATAAACGAATCAGGACATTTTGAACGCGAGATTCACAATCTGGAGAACTCCTACTTCCGTCCGCGCTTTGAGGGTGAGCTGGAGAAGTTTGATGGAAGGTCAGGCATAGGCGTCATCAGCGACACCGACGCACAGCCGATGCTTACCAACAGCCACTTGGGACGCTTTGCCCTGGTTACGGTGGCCAAGATAAACAATCTCGAGCAGCTGGCTCAGGAGCTCATCGATGAGGGCGAACACCTGAGCGAGTTTACCTCGGGGCGCATCAACCCCACGGAGCTCATTGCCCTGATGATTATCAAAGGGCGCACCTTCGTGGAGGGTATAGAGAATGTATATAATAAGGTAAAGGGCTCTTGCTCCATGTTGTTGCTTACCGAGCACGGAGTGATTGCCGCTCGCGATGCGTGGGGTCGTACTCCTGTCGTGGTGGGAAAGAAGGAAGGCGCAATGGCGGTAAGCACCGAGAGCACCGCCTTCCCCAACCTTGACTACGAGACCACCTACTATATCGGGGCGGGTGAGATAGTACGCATCACAGCCGACGGAATGGAGCAGCTACGCAAGCCCAATGAGAAGATGCAAATATGCGCTTTCATGTGGGTGTATTATGGTTTCCCCACGTCCTGTTATGAGGGACGCAATGTGGAGGAGGTTCGCTTTGAGTGCGGTCGCGCCATGGGCGAGAGGGATGACACAGAGGTGGACTGCGCATGCGGTGTACCCGACTCTGGCGTAGGTATGGCCACAGGCTATGCTGCCGGCAGGGGAGTGCCTTATCTGCGCTGCATTGCCAAATACACTCCCACTTGGCCACGCTCTTTTATGCCGCCCAGCCAAGAGATGCGCAACCTTGTGGCTAAGATGAAGCTCATTGCCAATCGCGACTTGCTCAAGGGAAAGCGACTGTTGTGCTGCGATGACTCTATCGTGCGCGGCACACAGCTACGCGACAACACCAAGGTGCTCTTCGACGACGGAGCCAAGGAGGTGCACATGCGTATCGCTTGTCCGCCACTGGTGTATGGTTGCCGCTTCATCGGTTTCACCAGTTCCAAGAGCGATATGGAGCTCATCACGCGCCGAATCATACAGGAGTTTGAGGGAGACAATCCCACCGAAGAAGTGCTGCGCAAATACACCGAGACCGACTCGCCGCAGTATCAGCGCATGGTCAACGAGATTGCCAAGCGCCTGAATCTTACGAGCCTCAAGTTCACGAAGCTCGAGGACCTGGTCAAGGCTATCGGCCTGCCAAAGTGCAGGATTTGCACCCATTGCTTTGACGGTAGCTCGGCCTTCACGCTTACCGAAACAAACAAATAACTTCTAAACCATACAAAAATGAAAAAACTCGCTACTTTGCTGCTGATTGTCGGCGGCACGCTGCTAATGGGCAGCTGCATTTTCTGGCCATACGACGACTACTATGGCTACTACTACGATGCGCCACAGTATCACGTAGTAAGACATCATCACCGCGCTGCCGCACCGCGTCACCATGCTCCGGCACCTTCGCGCCATGCACCCCACAGAAGATAAGTTGAGTCTCCTTATATAAATAAATAACAATGAAACTATTGACAACATTATTTGCTGCAGCCGTCAGCCTTGTGACTATGGCGCAGAGCGACGTGCCGCGCCCCGAATATCCCCGTCCGCAGTTTGAGCGCACCGACTGGGTGAATCTCAACGGCACTTGGACTTATGAGTTTGACCTTAGCAACACAGGTGTGGGGCGCAAGTTCGACAAGAGCGAGGGCTACTCCAACACCATTACCGTGCCCTTCTGCCCCGAGAGCGAGCTGTCGGGTGTGGGCTACAAGGATTTCATCCCTGCCATCTGGTATCAGCGCAAGGTCACCATCCCAGCAGCATGGGACGGCAAGAAAATCCTTATCCATTTTGGAGCCGTAGATTACTTTGCCACCCTCTATGTCAACGGCAAGGTGGCTGGCCGCCATTGGGGCGGCAGCTCTTCCTTCGAGATAGACATCACCGACTATGTCAAGGCTGGCGAAGAGGCTAACCTCATTCTCTGGGTAAAGGACGATGTGCGTTCTGGCACCCAGACTGGTGGAAAGCAGAGCCATAGCTATTATTCCTCTGGCTGCTACTATACCCGCGTAACTGGTATCTGGCAGACAGTATGGATGGAGGCTGTAGCACCGCAAGGTCTTAAGGGCGTCTATGTAAAGCCCGACCTCGACAACAGCCGCTTCATCCTCGAGCCCGCCTTCTATGCTTTGGAGGACGGCCTGCAGTTCCGCGTACGTCTTAAGGACAGCGGCAAGACCATCTTCACCGCAACGGAAAAAGCCACGCGCCCAATGACGGTGATGGTGCCCGTTAAGAATGTCAAGACATGGTCGCCGGAGAGTCCGTTCCTCTATGACTTGGAATACGAGGTGCTCAATAAGCAGGGCGAAGTGATTGATCGTGTCAACAGTTATGCTGGAATGCGCAAGATTCACATTGAAGGCAATCGCTACTACCTCAACAACAAGCCGCTCTACCTCCGCATGGTGCTCGACCAGGGCTTCTATCCCAAGGGGGTGTGGACAGCTCCCACCGACGCCGATCTCAAGGGCGATATCGAGCGCTCTATGGCTGTGGGCTTCAACTCTGCCCGTCTGCATCAGAAGGTATTTGAGGAGCGCTTCCACTATTGGGCCGACAAACTTGGCTATCTCACTTGGGGCGAGTCCGCCTCTTGGGGTATGGACGTCAATGGTGCAGCTGCAGCCCGCAACTTCCTCATGGAATGGCAGGAAGTGGTGGAGCGCGACCGCAACCATCCCAGCATCATCACTTGGACTCCTTTTAACGAAACCTGGGGCCGTGGCAGCGATGGCATAGCTCACGATCGTCTGCTTGGCGATGTGTATGACCTCACCCACCGCATCGACTATCGCCCTGTGCACGATGTCAGCGGCGGTTATCATCAGGCTAAGACCGACATCTGGTCGTTCCACGACTATGAGGGCAATGCTGCCGAGTTGAAAAAGCAACTTACTCTCAAGGGCGACGGCTCTGTGCCCACCCTCGATGCAAGCAAGGAGGCTAAGTATAAAGGGCAGCCCTATTTCCTCGATGAAATCGGTGGAATTGGTTGGGTTGTCGAGAAGTATGCCGAGAATACCTGGGGCTATGGAGAAGGCCCCAAGGACCTTGAGGCGTTCTACACCCGACTGGAGAGCACGGTGGACACAGTGCTAACCTTTGACTACATCAATGGCTACACCTATACCCAACTCACCGATGTGGAGCAGGAGCAAAACGGCATTTTCACTTACGATCGTCAGCCTAAGTTTGATGCTGCCAAGTTGCGCAGCATCTTCGGCAAGGAGCCAGAGTGGTACAAGCAATTGCTAAAGACACAAAATGGTAAAACCAAGTAACTAATAACTAACAAAATTTTTTAAAATGAAAAAGATTAAATTTATTGCAATCGCTGCATTGGCAGCATTCATGATGTCCTGCGGCAGCAAGCCTTACGACGCAGGCAAAGTGAGCGACCTCACCGACCGCATGTTCAGCCTTACTCCGGAGGACTATCCCGAGGTAGTAAAGCAGATGGATGGTATCCTTACCTATTTCGAGCAGAACTACACGGCTGAGGAACTGAAGGAAAATGAGCGTAAGGTAATGCAAGGCGAGGATGGTTTCGGTAGCGATACCGAGCTTTTCAAGAGCATGAACCAGCTGGACAATGCCCTCTACGGCATGGATGGCCAGATGGACGAAGCTACCAAGAAAGCCTACGATGAGTTCCAAAAACGTCGTACAGCTTTCAGAGGTTTTTAGCAACTTATACCCTTGACAACTGTGCTTACAGGCGAAGAGGCGTTGCGCTATAGCCGCCACATCAAGTTGCCGGGCTTCGGCACTGAGGGGCAGCAAAGACTCAAGACCGCCCGCGTCCTAGTCATCGGCGTGGGCGGCCTCGGTTCGTCGGCAGCCCTCTATCTTGCGGCAGCCGGAGTAGGAACCATAGCCCTTATGGACGGCGACAAGGTCAGCCTCAGCAACCTGCAGAGACAGATACTCCACGCTACCCCCGACCTCAACAGAGGCAAGACTCTCTCTGCCAGCGAGAAACTGCAGGCACTCAATCCCCACATCTGCATCGAGACGATAGAAGAGATGCTCAGCCCTGCCAATGCGCAGCAGACTATTGCTGCCTACGACTTCATTATCGACGCCACCGACAGCCTTGACGCCAAGTATCTTATCAACGACACATGTGTAGCCCTTGGCAAGCCATATAGCCACGCAGCCCTCTTACAGTATGAGGGGCATCTGTTCACCTATGTGCCTGGTGCTGCCGACCTACGCGCCATCTTCGGGGCGCAACCGCCCGATGGAACTGTGCAGACATGCTCTCAGGCGGGCGTGTTGGGCGCGGTAGCAGGCGTGCTTGGCGCCCTGCAGGCTGCGGAGGCCATCAAGCACATCACCGGCATAGGCCAACTCTTCACCAATCGCATGCTTACCTTTGACGCTCTAACCCTCGAGTTCCGTGAGATAGAAATATAGATGTAATAAATTCAGGGAATATGAATAAAAGATTATTTGCTATTTGTCAATTGTTATTGATCACCGTTGTATGCTTTGGCCAGAGGCGCACCTTCGACCAGGCTTGTGAAATAGCTGCTGCCAAGTTGTCTGTCAGTGCTACTTCGTTGCAGGCAACCCTGTCGCCCTACGCCCGAAGCAAGGGATATGTCTCTGTCGATGCTGCGGCGGAGCAGCCTTACTATATCCTTCATCCCGAGCAGGGCGAGGGCTTCGTCATTGTGTCGGGCGATGAGCGCATGACGCCCGTGCTGGCCTATAGTAAAGAAGGCTCTTTCTGTCCAGACAGTCTGCCCGGCAATCTGCAGGCGTGGCTGCAACTGTACGCGACGGAGTACGAGCAAAGACTGGAAGCTAAAGAAGAAATAGCAAAGAATAAATCGTATGTGGTAGGAGCCACCGAGGGAGTGGAGCCATTTCTTCACACCACATGGGGACAGTATGACCCCTACAACCGCCTATGCCCTGAGTATAAGGCAGGCAGCCGTTCTGCCACGGGTTGTGGTGCCACTGCCATGGCTCAGTGTATGTACTACTACCGCTATCCTGACTGTGCCCACGGTTATAATTCATATACCACAAAGACTAAGAAGTTAAAGCTCAGTTGGAACTTCGACGACCACCCCATACAGTGGAATCTTATGAAAGAGGACTATCCTACAAGCGGCACCTCCGAGGAGGAGGGGCAGGCTATCGGCGAGCTGTTCTTCGGCTGCGGTGTATCGGTAAATATGGATTATGACGAGGAGAGCGGCTCGCAGCACGGCACGCTGATGTCCAGCCTCAATCAATACTACGGCTACGACGACGATATGGCTATCCTCAAGAGAGAACGTATGAGCGACGAAGCCTGGCACAGTGTTCTCATTGAGGAACTCGAAGCTCGCCGCCCATTGCTAACTGCTGCTTGGACAGAATCGGGAGCAGGTCACATGTTTGTGATTCACGGCTATCAACGTGGAGACGACGGTACCCCTGCTTACTATATCAATTGGGGATGGCGTGGACGCTACGATGGCTACTATGTGATGCCAAACTTGTGCTATGACGGTGTGGAGCATAACGCCTTGTCGGATGACATCAGTGTGATTATCGGACTGCAGCCCGACGATGGTATCCATAATCGCAACAACACCCTGCAGATTAAAGAAATTACCTCCAACAAGAGCACTCTCAACCTTGAGAGCAGCGACCAGCTCGACCTTAGACTCAGCAATCTCTACAGCGCAAGCCTTAAGCCTTTCAATGGAGAGATGAGAGTATATCTGGTCGATGCCGATGGTGTAAAGACTCGCATAGCGTCCGCAGGTGTTAGTTTAAGGCAGGGACTGGAGACAAGCATAAATCTCTATTCCACCACCGTGCCCGAGACAGTGGAGAGCGGCACTTACGCCCTACGGTGCTACGCTTACGACATCAGCACAGGCACAGAGACTACCGTTATGTCGCACAGCACTACCACCATTACTATCACCAATACAGCTGCCGACTACAGAGCTGCCGTTGCAGCCAGCCACATCGAGGTGACCAAGACAGCAGAGCGCGAGCTCACTCTCTCTGCCACCAATGTGATGAACATCGCTGACCTGCCCTTCAACGGAACGATGCAGATGCTCGTCTCCGACTATGTAACAGGCCGTAACATCACCACGTTTGGCAACACTCTCACCATTTATGAGATGGAAAAGGGCAAGTACTTCGCCCGCACCGATACCTATATCGGCATCCTGCCCTCCCACCTGTCCGACGGTGCATACCGTCTCCACCTTGGAGCTCGCCAAAGCAACTATACCAATTGGGGCAAAGGCAAGAAATACATCATTGAGGATGATGTGGTCACCAATATCGACATTGACGGCTCCACACCCTTTTGGATAGTTGACGGTATAGTTACGCTGGAGCCCCCCACTAGCCAGCTGAAGTTTGTGATTGACGGTACGGTGCATAGCGAGCAGGCTGTAGTGATGGGCACCCCCATCGCTTTGCCCGACACCCCCGTTAGGGAAGGCTATACCTTCACCGGATGGGGCAGTGTGCCCGAGGTGATGCCCGCCACCGATGTCACCGTAATAGGCGCATACCGTATCAATAAGTACAGGATGCGTTTTGTGGCCAACGGCAAGCTGGTCAGCGAGACCATACAAGACTATGGTACCGTCATCACCGCACCCACCGCGCCAGAAGTGGAGGGCTATACCTTCAGTGGATGGAACGATGTGCCCGCCACTGTGCCTGCCCACGATATGGAGATATCCGCAGAGCTTACTCCCAATGTGTATCACCTCACCCTCCTCGTCAACGAACAGCCTTATCGTGTCGATGACGTGGCCTACGGCACAGAGTTGGGTACCCTCGCGCCTGCTGAGATAGAGGGCTACACCTTTGTCCGCTGGGAAGGTCTGCCCACGACGATGCCTGCAAGCGACATCTCCGTGACAGCCGTCTATAAGATAAACAAGTACTATGTCCAGTACCTCCTTCCTGATGGAACCCAATGGAGTAAGCAGCAATACGCCTACGGTAGCACGATTGTCTTCGACCGCGACCCCAGCAAGACGGGCCATACTTTCGCGGGCTGGATGGACGAGGACGGGGAGTTCCTCAGTGATACAACGACTGTGCCCGCCCATGATGTTGTCTACACTGCCCAGTTTGCAGTTAATTATTATGCTGTCAAATACCTCCTTGATGATGCCGACTACCACACAGATTCCGTAGCTTACAATGCCACCATCACAGTGTTGCCTCCACTTGAGAAGGAGGGCTACACCTTCAGTGGTTGGAGCACGGCACCAGAGATTATGCCTAACAGAGACGTGACCATCAAGGGCTCTTTCAAGATAAACAAGTACTATGTCCAGTATGTCCTTCCTGATGGAACCCAATGGGGTAAGCAGCAATACGCCTACGGCAGCACTATTGTATTCGACCGCGACGCTGTCAAGACAGGCCATACTTTCACAGGCTGGATGGACGAAGACGGAGAGTTCCTCAGTGACACAACGACTGTGCCTGCTCATGATGTTGTCTATACAGCTCAGTTCACAATCAATCAGTATAAACTGACTTACATTATTGATGGTGAGCCTTACAAGACTTTTATGGTTGATTTTGGAACAAATCTCCTAGAATTTATTGCAGAGGATGAGGACTACTATTATACTTGGAGAAGCCTGCCTGAAACTATGCCTGCACGCGACTTGGAGATAAAGGGCACTATCACCGCTGTGGGTGGAATCAAGAAAGATCAATCGTCAATGGATGACGAGCAGTGGTACACTCTCAGCGGAGTAAAGCTTAGTGACAAACCTACCGTCAAGGGCGTATATATCCATCGTGGTAAGAAAGTCGTTATAAGATAAGGGAAAGTTAAGAGTGATCAACTGTTCTCCCATTGATTTCGAGCAGGCGGAAATCTAACTGCCGCTTCTCAAGGTTAGCTGCTTCTACGCGTATGCGGGCTGGGTCACCGATATTTATACGATGGTGGGAAGAACGCCCCGTGGCGCAGAGGCGGTCGGGGTCGTAGGAGTAGTAGTCGTCGAGCAGAGTGTGCATCATCACGAGTCCCTCGCAGTGGCTCTCGTCAAGCAGCACATATATGCCGAAGTCGGTGATGCCGCTTACCTTGCCGGCGAACTCCTGCCCAAGTCGATCTGCCATATATTCTACTTGCTTATATTTGATGGAGGCGCGCTCGGCGTTAGCGGCCAGTTGCTCCATTTCGCTGGAGTGCTCGCACTGCTCCTCGCAGCGTAGCTGGTTGACGCTGCGGCCGTCCTGCTCAAGATAGCGGGTGAGCAGACGGTGAACCATCTGGTCGGGATAACGGCGTATAGGCGAGGTGAAATGGGTGTAATAGCGGAACATGAGTCCATAGTGCCCGATGTTGTGGGTAGAGTAGCGAGCTTTCATCATTGAGCGCAGGGCAAGGTCTTCGACTACGTTTTGCTCGCGATGACCGCTAATGGTGTGGAGCATTTTGTTGATGGAACGCGAGATGTCAATTTTACTGCCCTCTGTCTTGATGTTGTATCCAAAGCGTGACACGAAGGTGGAGAGGCGCTGCAACTTCTCGAGATCAGGCACATCATGGATGCGGTAAGGGAATACTTTTGCTTTTGTGCCCTTGGGGACTAAGCCTATCTTCTGCGCTACATACTTATTGGCCAGCAACATGAATTCTTCTATCAGTTTGTGGGAGTCGGTGGAGGCCTTGATATATGTGCCGATGGGGTGGCCTTTGTCGTCTATCTCAAAGTGTACTTCGTCGCGCTGAAACTCTATGGAGCCGTTCTTCATGCGCTCGGCCTTGAGATGCTTGGCCAGACGATTGAGAGTAAGGAGTTCTGTGGCGTACTCGCCCACAGGGCTGCCGTCGGGATTGGGCTCAACTCGTTTGGGATGCTCGCCAGGCTTGGTGAGGTCTTCGGGCGAGGCTTCGCCGTTTTGTTCGATGATAACCTGCACCTCCTCGTAGTTGAAGCGGCGATTACTGCGTATCACGGTGCGGGCTATCTGGTGGTCTTGCACCTCTGCGCGGTCGTTGAGCTGGAAGATGACGCTGTAGGTCAGTTTGTCTTCATCGGGTCGCAGCGAACAGATGTAGTTGCATAGTCGTTCGGGAAGCATGGGGATAGTGCGATCCACGAGGTAGACGCTCGTGGCGCGCTTGTAGGCTTCCTGGTCAATAGGTGAGCCCTCCTTGAGATAATGGGTGACATCAGCAATGTGTACACCGACCTCCCACAATCCGCTGGGCAGACGGCGCAGCGACAAGGCATCGTCGAAGTCTTTGGCATCGCGGGGATCGATGGTGAAGGTGGTGACATCGCGGAAGTCGATACGGCGCGCCAATTCACGGTCGGAAATGTGGTCGGAGATTTTGTTTGCCAGTTTTTCAAGGTTCTCGGGATAGCAGTAGGGCAGGCCGAACTCGGCGAGGATGGCGTGCATCTCCACATTATTGTCGCCTGAGGCTCCCAGCAGTTCTATTATCTTGCCTACGGGGGAGCGGTTCTCCTTAGAGGGCCATTCTATTATCTTTACTATTGCCTTGTCACCGCTGCAGGCGTTGCCTATTTCTGTCTTGGGGATGAAGATGTCCCATGGCAGGTAGCGGTCGTTGACATCAAGGAAGGCAAAGTGTGGCTCCACATTGATTACGCCCACAAAGGTGTCTTTGGCGTGTTGCACTATGTTGACTATTTCTGCTTCGCGACGGTTGCGCTTGCGGTTGAAGAGGATGGCTGCGCTGACACGGTCACCATCAAGGGCGTTACACGAGTGGCGGTCGCTGACATAGATGCTTTCTTCCTGGCCATCGGGCTTGAAGGCTACCTGAAATCCGCGACGCTCTATGGTGCCTTCGGTTAATAATTCGCCAAGTTCCTGCTGGAGCAGCCTGTAGCTGGTGCGACGTCCGCGGTTGCCTTCGGTGAGGTATCCACACATGACAAGGTCGTCAAGTATGTCGGCAAGCACCTTGCGTGAGGGATGACTCTTAATCTTAAACTGCTTGCAGAGATCGGTCGGTGTGAAGTCCTGGTTTGGGTTGGCTACAAAGTAGTCCATCAAAGCATGTGCGAGTTCACGTTTGCTGGCACGGCTCTGTAGATTAGTCTTGTTTTTCATAAGAAATGTGTTTTGTTATGCAAAGTAAGGCATTTTCTTTCAAATAATGAGCCGTCTGTTGTTAAAATGTTGTAACTTTGCCCTATATATTTATAAATTAAGGTGAAATGGCAGCAAAGAAGGTAGTCTTTCTTACCGGTGCAGGTATGAGTGCCGAGAGTGGCATCTCCACCTTTCGCGATAGTGGCGGACTGTGGGAACAGTATCCCGTGATGCAAGTGGCGAGCCATACTGGATGGATGGAAGACCCCGACTTGGTGACGAGCTTCTACAACGAACGGCGCCGCCAGTTGTTCGACACACAGCCCTGCGGAGGCCATCGATTGGTGGCTGAGTTGGAGAAGGATTACAATGTCACGGTAGTGACCCAGAATGTTGACGACCTCCACGAGAGGGCAGGCTCCTCACATGTCATCCACCTCCACGGCGAGCTGCTCAAGGTATGCTCCAGCCGCGATGTGGAGAACCCCAACTACTGGCAGGTGCTTGACCGCGATAACTGGGAGGTGAAACCAGGCACTAAGGCTGGCGATGGCTCGCTGTTGAGGCCTTACATTGTGTTCTTTGAAGAGGCAGTGCCGATGATTGCGCCTGCTGCTGAGCAGGTGAGCAAGGCGGACATCTTTGTCATTATTGGAACGTCGCTCAATGTGTATCCCGCCGCGGGACTAATCAACTATGCCCAGCCTGGCGTGCCCATCTACCTGATTGATCCTAAAGAAGTGAAGGTGCCCTATGGCCTGAATGTAACGCATATCATGGCGGGAGCTACGGAGGGAATGAAGAGACTGGTGGAGATTTTGAAATAGAAATGAAAAGCAAGTCCATACTGATTACGGGAGCCAGCGGCTTTGTGGGCAGTCACCTCGTGGAGACGGCTTTGGATGCTGGTATGAAGGTATGGGCTGGGATGCGAAAGACGTCGTCGCGGCGATGGCTGCAAGACGAGCGCATCAATTTCATCACTCTGTCACTCAATGACGTCCAGGCATTGCACAAGCAACTTAGTGTATTCAAGTTAGAGCATAGCGGTGCAGGATGGGATTATGTGGTACATGCTGCGGGTGCTACCAAGGCCGCCAATGAAGCGGAGTTTATGCGTGCTAACTGCGAGGCTACGGCTAATCTTTTGGATGTGCTCTGTGCGCTCGACATGGAACCGCGACGCTTTGTTCTGATGAGTTCGCTGAGTGCAGGCATCCCCGACACGGCTTACGGTCGCTCGAAACTGGCGGCAGAGCAGCGCGTAAGGGATGCTGCTGACAAGATGGACTGCGTGGTACTGCGCCCGACGGGAGTGTATGGCCCTCGCGAGAAGGACTACTTCCTTATGGCGAAGAGCATAAAGAGACATGTGGATTTCGCGGTGGGCTACAAACCGCAGCACATCACATTTATCTATGTGAAAGACCTATGCGCTGCGACCATGCTGGCATTGACAGGCGACAAGCCCGGAGCCATCTATCCCCTGTCTGACGGAGCCACCTACACAAGCCGCGACTTCAGCCGTTTGCTGCAGAAAGAAATGGGCGTGCGCCGCGTGGTGCATATCACGGCTCCTCTGTGGCTGCTCAAGGCGGTATGCTGCGTAGGGCAATGGTGGGCTGGCATCAGTCATAAAATGACTACGCTCAACACAGATAAGTATAACATATTAAAACGCAGGGACTGGCGATGCGACATCTCGCAAGCAGCGGAGGAGCTTGGCTATAAGCCAGCATACGACCTGGCTCGCGGAGTGGCGGAAACGGTGGCCTGGTATAAACAACAAAAATGGATATAAGAAATTACTTTAAGGAGCAGTATCCGATGCCCGGACTGCTTGGAGTGGAGAAACTGGCAGCAATATATATAGGTTTTACCCTGCTGCTTACGGCACTCTATTATGGCGATATGGAGAGCGCAGCGCTGATTAGCGTAGTGGGAGGGCGCATAGCTATAGTGGCGATAGCCTTCTTGCTCTATCTGCTCTATCAACGATTCCCGTGCCATGCTACATATCAGTTGCGCGTAGTGTTTCAGGTGGCACTGCTGGCTTATTGGTACCCTGACATTTATCATTTCTCCTCGATGCTGCCCAATCAGGATCATCTGCTGGCCAATGTGGAGCAAACCATCTTCGGGTGTCAGCCTGCGCTAGTGTTTAGCCAGGCGCTGAGCGGTGCGTTCTGGAAGGAGCTATTCTGTTTCGGTTATTTCTCCTATTTCGCCATGATAGTGCTCATGGTGCTGATAGTGATGACCAAGAGGCCGCGCCGCTTCGACAGCGTCACGTTTGTGATGATGTGCACCTTCTTCCTTTACTATGTGGTGTTCCTCCTGTTCAATAGCGCCGGCCCGCAGTTCTATTTCACCGCTCCCGGGGTGGATGCTGCCAACGGAGTCTTTCCTTTCATAGACGATTGGTTTCGCACCCACTCGGAGTTGCCCGCAAGCTACTCGGGGCCGTTCAGTTATCTAGTCTATCTGCTACATGGCAGCGAGACACCCATCGCCGCTTTCCCCAGCAGCCATGTGGGTGTGTCCACGGTAATTTTTATTATGTTGTATAGGCTCAAGAAGCGTTGGGCAATGCTCATGCTGCCGTTCTATGTGCTGCTCTGCCTATCTACGGTGTACATCGGTGCGCATTACGCTATCGACGTGCTGGCGGGATGGGTGTCGGCCATCATCTTTATGGTTATAGCAAGGAAGCTCTACAAATCAAAGCTGTTCCACCGCCCCGAAGGGTTCGACAACCTCCACCGCTTCGGTCATCACCACACCCATCATCGTCATCACCGCCATAGGCATCATAGGCATTAATAATAACCAATATCAATAACCTCTAATAACTATAATAAAATGAAACGTTTTTTACTATGCGTGATGGTTGCGCTCATGGGCGCAGCTATGTGGCAGACGGCGGAGGCCCGCTATGTGCTGGGCGACCGTGTGGCTGCCGATGAGATTAAAGCCGGTGATACTATTGCCCTCTGGTGTGGAACCCAGGGCAACAACACCGACTACTACATGGGTGTGGACGAGTCTGGTGCCCTCCACAATGTGAAGCCTTGGAGTACCCGTACCTCCTGGATTGTTGTCGAGGGACCTAAGGATAGTCGTGGTCTGCAGACTTATTTCCTTCAGAACCTGGCTACACTACAGTTTCTGGGCAACAACCATGCAGACCCGATGGGTGCAGGCCAGAGCGGCTTCGGTACGATGAAGGACGACATTGAGTATGCTCTGCCTTTCTCCATCCACTTGGCCAAGGACTCGTCAGAGGTGAACGAGAAGTATGGTCCTACTTGGGACGAGACTTCTGCCGTGTTCTGCTTCCGCGATGACAATGGGCACCAGAACTTCCTTTGCAACTGCGCCTATTGGGGTATCGGCTCCGTATTCAGCTGGGGCGAGTATCACGACACCAATGCGTGGAACGCTTACTATGTCTACTATCAGCACGACCTGCAGGGCGACCTGTTGGCGCTGATTGACGAGATTTCCGAGGCAGGCGTGGACTATGAGTCTGGCGATCAGCCCGGTCTCTATCCGCAGGACAAGGTGGATGCTTTCAATCAGGCATTGGAGGAGGCTCTGCTCTGCTCTATGGAAGACCACACCGACGAGGAGTATCAGGCCGCGATGGATAAGCTGATTGCTGCCAAGGAGGCGGTGGAGAACAGCGTTAACCCACTCACCGACGGTTACTACTATATTGTTAGTGCCTTCCCCGAATTCATGAACAAGCAAGGTAAAGAGAAGGCGATGACCGTCAACTCCGACACCCAGCTCGGCTGGACTACGCTCAACATGAAAGACCCCAAGCAGATTTTCCAGATATCGCCCCTTGCCAGCGGCAACTTCTTTATCAAGAACTTTTGGAACGAGCGCTACATCAATGGTCCCGAACGCGACGCCAGCAGCCAGAAGGTTAAGCTGTCGTCCACCGAAGGCTATGAGCAGATTATCAAGCCTATCGGCTCGCTGCAGTGGATTCTCTACAGCACCTTCAGCAAGATTACCTACCATCCCGAGAGCCATAGCTCCGGCAGCGGACAGGGCGGCGACATCGTGGTGTGGAGCGACAACGCCATCAACGGTATGTCAACATGGTATATCCGCGTGGTACCCGACTCCATTCTCGATAATATTGGCGATATAAAGGCACAGATGGAGCGCAACGACATGATGAGTGAGCTTCTCAAGGAGGCAGGCAATCTATGGGACAATATCACCCACTACACCGTAAGCACCGAGGGACTTATTACCAATACTACCGACGATGACCCCGACTGCCAGATCTGGTCTAACGCCAAAGACCCCAGTCAGGGAACCTACGCTGCTCTTATCGACGGTAACCCCAGCGATCCCAATGACGCCAAGACGTTCTTCCACTCCACTTGGCATGTTGCGAACGATCCTTTGACCAAGCCTCATAACCTGCAGTTTGACTTCTCCAAGACTCCCGTATCGGGCTTTGAGATGAAGATGCAGCAGCGTTGCGACAGCTGGGGAACGCAAGACCGCCCCGTGTTGATCTCCTTCTATGCCTCCAATGAGGAAAAGGATTCTCTTACTCAAGAAGAGGTTTGGACATTCATCCGCCAAGTAGATATCAAGGACCTCTGGGGCAACAACACCGATAATTATCAGAACTGGGCAACCACGCCGACCATAGACCTGGGCAAAGAATATAAGTATGTGCGCATGGACGTGGTGGCCACCAACAAGAATCGTAAGAACTCGGGAGCGCAGTATCCGTTCTTCTCGCTCGCTGAGCTGCAGGTTTATCCCGTAGTGCTCGACGAGACTCTCTCGCAGTACTGCTACACCGAGGGCATGGCCGAGGTGGCTGATGTTATGTATGCTATGGCCAACGAGGGCACTACCAAGGTAGCCAATGGCACCGTCACCGACGAAGACCTTGCCCAGATGCGCGATGCCATAGCCGCCGTGAAGGCTCTCTATGCCGACACCACTTATGTGGCACAGCTTGCCGCACAGCTTGAGGATTATGTCTCCACCGCTGTCATCGGCGAAGGCATTGGCGAGACCACGCAAGAAGCTGTTGACGCTCTCCGCACCGCCGTGGCTGAGGCTAAGGAAACGGGCTTCACCACTCCGCTCGTGAAGGAAGAGGTGGACGCTGCAACAACCAAGCTCAAGGAGGCCAAGGCTGCTTTCCTTGCTACAATCAAGTTGCCCGAGCCTGGCAAGTGGTATCATATCCTCTCCGCCTCCCAAGCTGAATATCATTACAATGGCGGCTCCACTGACGACCCGTTGCCGATGGCCAACGCTGCGCTCTATGCCGACGGCCCCAACAGCGGTGACCACGTGCGCTACGGTTTGCTCACCGAGGAACTCCTGCCCAACTACGAGTATGACCCCTATTCCATGTGGCGACTCGTGGAGATGGAGGACGGCAAGTATGCAGTTCAGAATCTCGGCACAGGCCTCTATATGGGCGAGGGCAACAAGGAGGGAGCCAGCATCTATACCGCGCAGAAGCCTGTGGCTTACGATGTGCAGCTGCTAGGCAACGCTTCCTTCGGATTCTTCCTCACCAACGAGGTGGGCAATAATGCCGCGATGATGGCTTGCCTCACCGGTCAGCATGTAGAGGTGGGCGAGGCTGCTGTCTATGGCGATGGAGCATGGAGGTTTGAGGAGATTGATCCTGACCAGACAGAGCTCATCGTTATTGATATCTTTGCCAACAACCTTATCGATGTAATCGCATTGCCCTATAACCTCACCAGCATTGCTGACTACAACGAGGATGTCTATCTCTATGGCATCAAGAAGATGACCAAGAATGACGACGGCTCCACTACCGTAGAACTCTACCTTAAGGATGAAATTGCAGCAGGCGAGTCGGGCATCATCGTCCTTGGCGACCCCGAGCAGGAGTGCGAGTCCCGCGAGCTCGTTATCCCGTTCCCCTCTGAAGTTACCGACAAGGCTATGCCCGTCAACGGCATCCATGGTATGCTGTTCTCCGAGTCTACTCCCGGAGGTACCGCTTTCTCCGACGGCTCCGCCTTTGTATGCCGTCCTGAGCCCGTAGGCATTGGAGCCAACACTGGCGCCATCGACGCTGCCTACTACAAGGGCGAGGTGAAGGATGTGGAGACTGACCTCACCATCGTCATCGAAGGTCTGGAGTGGCCTGAGGTGGACGATTCTGCCGATGTCAATGGTGACGGCAAGACCAACACCGCCGACGTAGTGGCTGTCTATACCTATATTGAGAAGGGCTCCGCCAGCGGCTTCACGAAAGAGGGAGCCGATGTCAATGGCGACGGTTCAGTCAACACCGCTGACGTGGTAGCCATCTACACGGCTATCATCGGCGGCGACGCAGCAGGCAGCCGCGCCTTCCAGGCAAGAATAGCAAAGCTCCTCCAACTCTCCGAGTAAAAAGAGCTGCAACAAAGAAAAAAAAGGGGGCAACTATGGTTGCTCCCTTTTCTTATTCAAAACTCGTTGTGACACCATCAAATTGTTCGATGGTTTCCACCATATCGTAGGTGAGCGTTACGCGGTGAGGCACCACGAGGGTGAGAGGAGTGTGCGTCTGGGGGTCGAAAGCAAGAATCTTGATTTGTGTTGGCCCCTTATTATCTTTGATTGCATTGACCAGAATATTGTTAAGATGCTCATCAAAGAGATCTGCACTCGCCTTGATGGTGAAACTATGCATCATTTCCTGCTGAGCCTCTTCAAGTCCTTTCACTTCAAGGAACTTCATGTCTATCCTGTTGGGCACATAGATATTTTGCTCCAACTTGACCTTCATAAACACCACTGCGTCCTTCACGAAGTAGTTCCTCACATTCTTCCATTGGTCAAAGATGGCAATCTCGCCGTCGCTGTCGAAATCCTCTATATGTACTTTGCCGAACGGCATGCCTTTTTTCGTCATTCGTTCTTGTACATCAGTCACAATGCCACCACATAGCCATGTATGTTTCTCTGACAGCAGCACCTCACGCTCATCGCCAGCCAGCTGGGCGGGGTGAGCATCGCAGCACTTCTTGAGAAACAGCTTATACATGTCCAGCGGGTGCGCTGACAGATAAATGCCGATAAAACTGCGCTCCATGTTGAGTATGTCGAGCGTGTTGGCCTCGCCCATATATGTCGGTGCGTCTGGCTTGGTGATGCTATACTCCTCCATGTCGCCAAACAGTGAACCCTGCGACAGTATCTTGTCGTTTTGGCAGGTAGCGCCATACTTCATCAAGGCGTCGAGAAACACATCGCCCTTGCTGTTGGCAAGAAAAATCTGCTGTCTCTTATAGCCAAAACTGTCGAGCGCACCGCTGTAGGCGAGAGCCTCCAGACATCTGCGGTTGACAAGTGAGTAGTTGATTCTGGCCATAAAATCGTAGATGTCACGGAATGGGCCGTTATTCTCACGCTCAGCGATGATCGACTCGGCAGCGTTTTCGCCCATATTCTTTATGGCTGCAAGGCCAAAGCGAATCTCGCCGTGCTGGTTGACGCCAAAATCACTATAACTTTCGTTGACATCAGGCCCCAACGTGGTAATACCCATCAGGCGACACTCGTCCATCAGAATGGTAATCTCCTTGATGTCGTTGCGGCGGCATGTCATTATGGCGGCCATAAACTCGGCAGGGTAGTGAGCCTTGAGATAAGCTGTCTGGTAAGCTACCCACGAGTAGCAGGCCGCATGAGATTTGTTGAAGGCGTATTCGGCAAACTTCTCCCACTCGCCCCAAATCTTCTCGAGCATTGCAGGGTCGTGTCCCCTTGCTTTGCCGCCGTCGATAAACTTCGGTTTCATCTCGTTGACTATCTTCTTTTGCTTCTTGCCCATCGCCTTACGCAGCGAGTCGCTCTGTCCCCTGGTGAAGCCCGCCAGCTGACGGCTTAGCAACATCACCTGCTCTTGATAGACAGTCACACCATAGGTGTCCTTCAGATAGCGCTCCATTTCGGGGATGTCATACTTTATCTCTTCCTCTCCATGCTTGCGGCGGATAAAAGACGGAATCTTGTCCATAGGTCCCGGGCGGTATAGGGCGTTCATGGCTATGAGATCCTCAAACACCGTGGGGTGCAGTTCGCGCAGATATTTCTGCATGCCCGGCGACTCAAACTGGAAGGTACCGATGGTGCGACCCTCTTGAAAGAGTTTATAGGTCAGTTCGTCGTCAAGAGGGATGTTATCGAGGTCCACGTCTATGCCGCGCGTACGTTTCACAATCTTCACTGCTTCTTTCTGCTCGGACAGCGTCTTCAGCCCGAGGAAGTCCATCTTTATGAGACCCGTCGATTCAATCACATGACCGTCATACTGCGTTACCGTGGTCTTGGTGCCAGGGAAGTCAGGGTCGTCGGCAGTGGATACGGGCACATGGTTGGAGATGGGGTCGCCGCAGATGATGAATCCGCAGGCATGGATGCCTGTGCCCCTCACCGTGCCTTCCAGCTTGCGGGCATACTTGATGGTGTTGGCTAGTAGTGGGTCGCTCGAGTTCTCGGCGTCGCGCAGTTCGGGCACTGCTTTGATGGCGTTGGCGAGATTCATCTTGGGAGTCTTGCCGTTCACGTCGGGCAGTCGGTCGGGTATCGCTTTGCACAACGCGTTGCTCGTAGCCAGCGGCAGGTTCTCCACTCGTGCCACGTCCTTGATAGAGTTCTTGGTCGCCATCTTGGCGTAGGTGATGATGTGCGCGCAGTTCTCCACACCATATTTGTCCATCACCCATTGCAGCACACGCCCACGGCCGTCGTCATCAAAGTCGGTGTCAATATCTGGCAGAGAGATACGGTCGGGATTGAGGAAACGCTCAAACAGCAGGTCATATTTCAGTGGGTCGATGCGCGTGATGCCGAGGCAGTAGGCCACGACGCTGCCCGCTGCCGAGCCACGGCCGGGACCTACCCAAACACCCAAATCGTTGCGAGCTGCGTTGATGAAGTCCTGCACAATCAAGAAGTATCCAGGGAATCCCATCGTCTTCATTACATGCAACTCAAAGCGAATGCGGTCTTCCACCTCGTGGGGCACGGGGTCGCCGTACAAGCGCTTCGCGCCATCGTAGGCCAGTTTGCCCAGATAGTCGGCTTCAAATTTTATACGGTAGAGTTTGTCGATGCCGCCCAGCTTCTTTATTTTGGCCTCTACCTCCTCTGACGATGAGGAGTTCTGGCCGTTGGCATCGGAGGTGAATTCGCGCACCAGTTCCTCTTCGGTGAATTTCTTGCGCCACTCGTCCTCTGTGCCAAATTCCTCGGGTATGGGGAAATTGGGCATGATGGGCAGACTGTCGAGGCTGTAGAATTCTACTTTGTCGAGAATCTCACACGTATTGGCCAGGGCCTGCGGCAGGTCACTAAAGACTTCGCTCATCTCCTCGCGCGTCTTAAACCATTCTTGCTTGGTGTATAGCAGTCGCGTGGGGTCGTCCAGAGCTTTGCTCGTCGAGAGGCAGAGTAGGTGGTCGTGCGCTTCGGCATCGTCCTCGTCCACAAAATGACAGTCGTTGGAGCATATTACCTTAATGCCATACTCCTCGGCCATCTCCAGTAGCACCTTGTTGGCCTGCTGCTGCAGGGGGAAAGTCTCGCGATTGGCACGCTGGGCAGGGTCTTTCACCTCATGGCGCTGTAGCTCCAGATAATAGTCGTCGCCCCAGATGCCGTGATACCACTCTATTGCCTCGCGGGCGCCCTCCATATCGTTGCTCAGAATCTTGGCCGGCACCTCTCCCGCAATGCAGGCGGAGCAGACGATGAGTCCTTCATGATACTTCTCCAAGTCCTTGCGGTCGGTGCGCGGACGGTAGTAGAAACCGTCGGTCCACGAGTTCGACACGAGCTTCACCAGGTTGCGGTAGCCCGTCAGGTTTTTGGCAAGCACAATCAGGTGATAGCCGTTCTGGTCTTCCTTGTTCTTTTGCTCCTTAGGTCCGAACTTTGACACATACATCTCGCAGCCGCAAATGGGTTTGAACGGTTCCAGCCCCTCCTCCTTCCGCTTCTTGTTGAGGTCGGCACAACAGTCAAAGAGTTCTTTGATGCCAAACATATTGCCATGGTCTGTCACGGCAAGGCCGCGCATGCCGTTCTTGGCAGCTTTGTCAACAAGCTTGGGGATGGGCGACATTCCGTCAAGGATAGAGTAGTACGTATGTACGTGGAGATGAACAAAGTCTTGCATAATATTGTTTCTTTGCGGAGAAAAGGTTCTGCGAAGTTAAAAAAAAACTCGCAAATAGAGAAAAGAGTCCGCTATCTTTTTTTCTGATTGTTCTAAGTTTTCGAGATATGTATAAAGTAAGGAGCGATGCGTTTTTTGTGCGCACCGCTCCTTTGTTTCTAAAAGAAGCTTTAATTTGTCAAGTCTGAAATTTTAAAGTTCAAATTTGAATGCTTTCTTCTTGCCGGCCTTCACTACATAGATGCCGCGAGGTAGGTCTTGCAGCGTCATCTGCAGGTGTCCGTCTACGTTGGTCTGCGCTTTCTTCACCAAAGTGCCCGCAGGGGTATAGATGAGCACGGGGGTGAGGGGTTTGAAACCGCTGAAGCTTACGGTGCCAAGGCGGGCGTCAATGCTCTCTTGCCCTGCTGCCACTTCGCTGACAGCGGTGGGATCGTCCTCATCGGTGAAGTATGCCTTGTAGAGGTTGCGGAACTGCAGGAGCTTGATCTCTGCTGCTTGTATCACCGTGTAGTTGCCGCGGAAGCTTATCTTGGGCCTGTCGGCAAGAGAGAACTTAAGGACGGCTCCGGTCTTGTCCTCCACACAGAGGGTGGTGGCATTTTTCACGCCAGCGAAAAGCGTAAGCGTGAGTGTGAGCGTGAGAGTTATGAGTAATAATATTTTTTTCATAGCGGTAGTCTTTTTAGTGGACGAGGACTTGCTCGAAGGCTTGGATGAGTACATTGGCCATGAGCTGATAGCCGTCGTCGTTAGGATGGAGTGCCTGGTCGATGGAGAGGCGGGCGAGGTTGGTTTGGTTGCCGCAGAGGTTGAACCAGTCGGCAACGGGGAGGCTCTCGTACTCTGCTATCTCCTTGATGATGTCGGCATAGTCTTTGAGGTAGATGCCGTTGAACTCGTCATACCAGTGGGCGGGCAGATAGGTGCCGAAGCCGTAGGCCTTGCGCGGTGTGCAGAGGATAATCATAGCCTTGGGGTTTATCTTGTAGATGGCATCGATTATCTCGCGGTAGTAGGCAGCGAAAGTTCCGTTTTTGGTGTTGTTGATGTAGTCGTCGATGGTGCCCACGGGTGTGGAGTGTCCCCAGTCGTTGACTCCGTGCTCTATGGTGTAGTAGTCAGCCTTGATGATTTGGCCGACGGTAGAGTTGATGGTGGCTCCGCTGATGCCTTTGTTGGTGAACTGCTTGAAGGCGAGCTGCTCGAGCACACGGGTCTGGTAGCCTTTGGTGAAGGCTGACGACACATTGTCGTTATACCATGTGATGGAGGTGCCGAGGCTGAGCCAGTGGGCGTCAACGATGCGCTTGCCGTCGAGAGTCTGGTATTTGGGGTTGTTGGCTTTCTCGGGCGAGAAGATGATGCTGTCGATGTCGCTCACATTAAAGCCTACGGGAGTCTCTTTCTCATAGACGGTGACACTTTGGGCTTTGAGCATTGACCACTGACCAATGGCTACTAACGCAATTAGGAGGAAAATAGTTCTTTTCATGATTTTGTTGATTTTATTTTTAGTTTTTGTAGTCGTATGCATGCTTGGGATAGTCGAGGGTATAGTGCAGTCCACGGCTTTCCTTGCGTTCTATGGCCTGGCGGGTAACGAGGTAGCCGACGTTGATGGCGTTGCGCAGTTCGCAGATATCGCGCGTAGCCTTGACGCGCTTGAAGAGTTCCTCTGTCTCCTCGTAGATGATATCGAGGCGTGTCCATGCACGATGGAGTCGTAGGTCGCTGCGTACGATGCCCACGTAGTTGGACATTATCTGTCCTACCTCCCTCATGTCCTGGGCGATGAGCACCTTCTCTTCGTTGGTCATGGTGCCCTCATCGTTCCACTCTGGTATCTTGGTGTTGTAGCTGTAGCTGTCTATCACGCTCAGGGCGTGGCGGGCAGCAGCGTCGGCATAGACGACGGCCTCTATGAGCGAGTTGCTGGCTAGTCGGTTGCCGCCGTGGAGTCCTGTGCAAGAGCACTCGCCCACGGCGTAGAGCCTGCGGATGCTGCTGCATGCGTTGAGGTCCACCTTTATGCCGCCGCAGAGGTAGTGGGCGCATGGGCAGACGGGAATGTACTGCTTGGTGATGTCAATGCCGATAGACAGACACTTGGCGTAGATATTGGGGAAGTGAGCCTTGGTCTGCTCAGCATCTTTGTGGGTGACGTCTAGGCATACGTGGTCAATGCCATGTATCTTCATCTCCTTGTCGATAGCGCGGGCCACGATGTCGCGCGGCGCGAGGGAGAGTCGCTTGTCATATTTCTGCATAAATTCCTCACCATTGGGCAGTCGTAGGATACCGCCATAGCCACGCATGGCCTCGGTGATGAGGTAGGCAGGGTGCGTCTCGCCCGGGTGGTATAGGGCGGTGGGGTGGAACTGCACAAACTCCATGTCTTTGACCGTGGCCTTGGCCCTATAGGCCATGGCGATGCCGTCGCCGGTGGCGATGTCAGGATTGGTGGTGGAGGTGTAGATGGCGCCGATGCCACCGGTGGCGAGCAGGGTAACCTTAGAGAGGAAAGTGTCTACCTTGCCCGTGTCGGGGTCAAGGATGTAGGCGCCGTAGCACTCTATATCGGGAGTCTGGCGATTGACCTCCACACCGAGGTGATGCTGAGTGATTATCTCTACGGCGAAATGGTTTTCGAGCACCTTGATGTTGGGGTGGCGTCTTACGGCCTCTATCAGTCCGCGCTGTATTTCAAAACCAGAGTCATCGGCGTGGTGGAGTATGCGAAACTCGGAGTGCCCACCTTCCTTGTGAAGGTCGAAGGTGCCGTCTTCCTTGCGATCGAAGTTGACACCCCAGTTCACGAGGCGCTCGATGCCTGCGGGAGCGTTCTCCACCACTTGCTTCACGGCGGCTGGGTCGCTGATATAGTCGCCGGCCACCATAGTGTCGTGGATATGTTTCTCAAAATTGTCTTTCTTGAGATTGGTGACGGAGGCTACGCCGCCCTGAGCCTTGGCTGTGTTGGCCTCGTCAATAGTGGTCTTACATACCAAAGCCACCTTGCCCTTCTTGGCTGATGCCACCTGCAGGGCGAATGACATTCCTGCCACTCCGCTGCCAATAACGAGGAAATCAAACTTGCGAACCATTTCTTATAAGACATTTTAAGCGTAGCGAAGTTACATAAAAATCTTTAATACCAATCTCTATTTGACAAAAAAGTTGTACTTTTGCGGTGATTATGAGAAAAATGTTTCAAATTTTGCTGCTAAGATGCGTCTTGGCCCTCGCCATCCTCATGATGCCGATAGCCCTTCGTAGCCAGACTGCGACTCTCCAGTGGGGCGACACTCTTAGGGCGACGCTCGACTCACTGCTGGACAATCCGATGTTCCTACGCTCGCAGGTGGCCATCCAGGTATATGACCTTGACGGCGACTCGGTGGTGTATGACCACGGTTCGCGCCAACTGATGCGCCCCGCCTCGGTTATGAAGGTGCTCACCGCCACCACTGCCCTCAACGAGTTGGGAGCAGACTATCCCTTTCGCACCACGCTGGCCTACAATGGAATCATAGAGCCTGATACGCTGATGAGTGACTCGCTCCACGAGTGGCAGGTATTGCGCGGTGATATATATATAAAAGGTGGGTTCGACCCGCTCTTCGGGGAGGATGACATGCGCGCTTTTGTGCAGTCGTTGACTGAGCGTGGCATCCGCCGCATTGATGGTCGTGTCTTTGCCGACCTTTCATTCAAGGACACACTCAAGTGGGGCGAGGGATGGTGCTGGGATGATAAAGAAGCCACACTGACACCACTGCTATATAAAGCAAAAGATATGTTCATGCCCCGCTTTCTGCAAGCGTTGGACGGCGACTCCGTGGTACACCCCACCGGCTATGGGCGCATCACTAATGGCAATACAGCAAACCTAACCGTTTTGTGCGAACGTACTCACACCGTGGAGCAAATGTTAACTCACATGATGAAGGAGTCCGACAATCTGTATGCCGAGTCGCTGTTTTATCAGCTTAGTGCAGCAAGGCAGAAAGCTACGGCGCGGTTGTCGGCGGAGAGAGAATATGCTCTTATGCGCCAGCTGGGTCTTAACCCCGACGCTTATACCGTGGCTGATGGTAGCGGACTTTCACTATACAACTATCTAACGCCCCAGCTCGTGGTGAGACTGCTACGCCATGTATGGAGCCGCCCCGACATCTTAGCGATTCTTTACCCATCGCTGCCTGTGGCGGGCATCGACGGTACCCTAAAGAAAAGAATGAAAGGCACTCAAGCCGAGGGTAACATCCACGCCAAGACAGGCACTCTGCGCAAGGTGTCAACGCTGGCAGGATATGCTACGGCCGGCAATGGTAAACACCTGGCTTTCTGCATCTTCAATCAGGGGATTCTTAACTCTCAAGAGGGCCGCGACTTTCAGGATGTTATCTGCCAGGAGTTGGTGAAATAGGGATAAGGAGTAAGGAGAAAGGAGTAAAGAGTGAAAAAAATGTCCTTTCATCCCCCGTATTTTATTTTTTCTTTGTAATTTCGCAGCCGCAAACGAGTTTATGCCCAGATGGCGGAATTGGTAGACGCGTTGGTCTCAAACACCAATGCCGCAAGGCGTGCCGGTTCGATCCCGGCTCTGGGTACAAGTAGCGGGGAGAGAAAACTCTTTCCCCGCTTGCTTTTTGAAGAAAAAAACAAAAAACCTGTGGAACATGTTCCGCAGGTTTCAATCTCTCTTAGTATTCGCTAAGAATTAAGCCTGAACAGTGTCAGCAGCAACAGTGTCAGCAGCAAGAGTGTCAACAGCGGTGGTGTCAACGGTGCTGTCCTGAACAGAGTCGGTAGCCTCACCCTTCTGGGCGTTGCCGCAAGATGCGAAAGACATTGCTGCAAGAGCTACAAAAGCGAACAGTAACTTTTTCATTTTTCTTTTTTTGTTTAGTGGTTAAACGACTAGTGTTTATTAAAACCGGGTGCAAAGGTACGCACTTTTTTGAAAGTACAAACAATTTTGAGACTTTTTTTATGGCCTTTTTTGTAACTTTTTTGTAAAATGCTGATTTTCAATATAAATCGAAGAACGATTTTTTTTACTTATTTTGGCGGTTAACAAAAAATTGCTAACTTTGCGTTTCAAATTAGTAGATATATATGCTCTAAAGGCTATGTTGGATAAGAAGGCAGTATATGTCACGTTGGGCTGTAAGCTGAATTTTGCTGAAACCTCCTCCTTGGGCGACCGTCTTGAAGCGGCGGGAGTGAGGCGTGCTGTTCGTGGTGAGAAGGCCGACGTGTGCGTGGTGAACACGTGTACAGTGACCGAGACCAGTAGCCATAAGTGTCGTCAGGCTATCAACCGCGCTATTCGCGAGAATCCCGATGCGCTGATGGTGGTGATGGGATGCTATGCCCAGATGGCTGCTCGCGAGATAGTCGCGATGACGGGCGTAGATATGGTGATAGACATGGAGCACAAGGCCCGTGCTGCGGAGTTGATAATTGAGAGGCTGCAAGAGTCAAGAGTCAAGAACCAAGAACCAAGCGTCGAGAGTCAGTGTTTAATGCCATTTGTTCCTTCTTGTTCGCGCGGTGAGAGGACGCGTTTTTTTCTAAAGGTGCAGGATGGCTGCGACTATTTCTGCACCTACTGTGTGATTCCATTTGCCAGAGGACGAAGCCGCAACGGCAGCATAGCAGATATTGTGAAGCAAGCGGAGAACGCCGTGGCACAAGGCGGCAAAGAGATAGTGATTACAGGAGTGAATATCGGTGACTTTGGCAAGAGCACGGGCGAGAGTTTCTTCAACTTGATCAAAGCCCTGGACAAGGTGGAGTGCGTGGAGCGATACCGCATATCCTCTATTGAACCCAACTTGCTGACGGAGGAGATAATCGATTTCTGCGCAGAGAGTCGCCGCTTTATGCCTCACTTCCACATTCCCTTGCAGAGCGGTAGCGACGAGGTGTTGCGGCTGATGCACCGCCGCTACGACACAGAGCTGTTTGCTTCGCGCGTGGATTATATAAAAAAGGCAATGCCGGACTGCTTCATCGGTGTTGACATAATAGTGGGTACCAGAGGAGAGACAGACGAACTATTTGAGGAGTCGTTTGCCTTTGCAAGCAAGATAGATGTCTCGCAATTTCATGTATTCAGCTACTCGGAGCGTCCGGGCACGGCGGCTTTGCGTATTCCTTATAAGGTGACGGAGAAGGTAAAGCATGAGCGCAGCCAACGACTGATAGCCCTATCGGAGCAGAAGCGCAAGAACTTTTATTCCAGTCATATTGGACAGGTGAGGCCTGTGCTGACGGAGCATAGCCACATAGGACTGGCCGCCAAAGGCTTTACCGACAACTATATACATGTGGAGGTGGACACTGCCGCAGGGGTGCAGCCCGACAATGCTGTAGTTAATTATAGACTCACAGGCTTTAATGAAGATCAAACGGCACTGGTGGGGAAAACAATTGAGCATCAAACATTGAACATAGAGTATTGAAAATTAAAGATGATGAATAAGGAAAGTGTATCGGTTGTAATATTGAATTGGAACGGAGCGGAGATGCTGCGCAAGTTCCTGCCGTCGGTGGTGAAGTACTCGCCCGAGGCTACAGTGATAGTCGCCGACAATGGTAGTACAGACAATTCGTTAGAGATTCTGCAAAAGGAATTTCCTATGGTGGAGGTGATGGCATTTGACCAGAACTACGGTTTCGCCGAGGGCTACAACAAGGCTCTAGCACAAGTGGAAACTACATACACTGTGCTACTCAACAGCGATGTGGAGGTGACGGAGGGATGGCTACAGCCGCTGCTGACGTTTATGGAGAAGCATCCCGAGGCGGCAGCCTGCCAGCCGAAGCTACTGAACTATAACCACAAGGAGAAGTTTGAGTATGCCGGAGCTTGCGGCGGATTCCTTGATTCTCTCGGCTATCCATACTGTCGCGGACGTATCATGAGCATGGTGGAGAAAGACGAGGGACAATATGACGGCGAGCCAGTGCCAGTGTTCTGGGCTACCGGTGCTGCTCTTTTCGCGCGCACGCGTATATATAATAAGGTAGGGGGACTGGATGCCCGCTTTTTTGCCCATCAGGAGGAGATAGATTTCTGCTGGAGACTTAAGAGCCGAGGCTACGGGGTGTGGTGTGTGCCGCAGAGCGTGGTCTATCATCTTGGTGGCGCTACGCTTGACACCCACAATCCCCGCAAGACATTCCTTAATTTCCGTAACAATTTGCTGATGCTCCACAAAAATCTGCCTGAAGGTCGTCGTACGGGTGTGCTAGCGGCACGCTATTTCCTTGACTATCTGGCTGCGCTGCAGATGTTGCTAAGCGGAAAGAGGAAAGAGGCGCTTGCAGTGGTGAGAGCCCGCTTTGACTATTCGCGTCTTCGGCATGAGTATGCTGAGGTGCGCAGACAAAATATGCAGGCGGTTACGGTGGACAAAATTGCGGAGCAAAGACCTAGTTGTTTGCTCTGGGCATATTATGTGAAAAGAGTGCGCAAATACTCTGACTTGAAATAAATGCCTGCTTTACGGTTGTTGATTGAAAAATAATGCGTAAATTTGCCGTCTCAAAACTAATGAAATAAACAACAAGAGTATGAATTTCAACATCAACGATCAGAATTACGATGCTTTCCTGGCTCAGGGAAAGCCTATGGTGGTGGATTTCTCCGCCGAGTGGTGCGGTCCGTGTCGCGCTATGGCTCCTGTGATTGAGGATTTTGCCAAGAAATATGACGGCAAGGTGATAATTGGTTCTTGCAACGTGGACGAGAGCGAGGAACTGACAGCCAAGTTCGGCGTGCGCAATATCCCTGCTATATTCTTTGTGAAGAACGGCGAGGTGGTTGACAAGACTATCGGTGCTGTACCAGCCTCAACAATTGAGGAGAAGATTCTGGCTCTGCTCTAAGAGAGAGAAAGAAATAGGACAAAAGTTTACGACCCCGAAGGCGCTGTGGCTTTCGGGGTCGCATTGTTCATGTTTACCTCCGCAGGGGAGTGCAGTAGCGAGGTTTATGCTCTGCAAATTGTAGTGGCGGATGTGCCATTGCGCTGCATCACTCTGGCAGCGATTCTAAGTAAAGCAATTGTCTCTGGGTGGGGGCAGAGTTCTAAGCGTAGAGTTTCATTCATAGGCACTTTGTGTTATAATATTCATTATTATAACGCAATAAAGTACCTTATATTATATAAAGAGAAAAATTTTTTTAGGGGGGAAATTTTCGCTGTCGTTCGAAAGAGTTCTTTTATTCGGCGTAGAGGGCGATGTGGCGCTCTTGGGCTATGGCGCGCATATTGATAACTGCGTAGCGCATACGACCCAATGCAGTGTTGATACTGATGTTGAGTTTGTCTGCAATCTCCTTGAAGGACAGATTCTCGTAGAAGCGCATTCTCACTACTTCGCTCTGCGGCTCAGGAAGGAGTTCCATAATGGCCTTGGCATCCTTGAGTGACTGGCTGATGAGCATTTGGTCTTCGGTGGTGTGCTCGGCCAGACGTATGTTGTTGAGAAGGTCGTAGTCGGCCTCGTCGTTGGAGATAGTATTGGCTTGTTCCTTGTCGCGGAAGTAGTCCATCACAAGGTTGTGGGCAATGCGAGTAATCCAGGCTTGGAATTTGCCGTAGCCAGTGTAGTTGCCTTCCTGTATGCGCATGATAACCTTGAGAAAGGTATCTTGGAAGAGATCGTTAGCAACCTCTTCGTCATGTACTATATAAAAGATGTAAGAATAAAGCTTAGACTCGTATCTGCTGAGCAGAATGTCAAAAGCTACATTATTGCCTTGCGCGTAAAGACCAACCAATTCATCGTCGGTCATAGCTTTGAAATTATTCATTACTACGTTGTTACAATTAGAGTAATGTCATTTCGATAGGCAATAATGTTTTTAGTTGTTAGACTGTGGTGAGTGTTAAAATCTGTGCAAAGAAACATCTTTTTTCTTAAACGACCAAATTTTCTCAGAAAAAATCGTTGTTTTTATACCTGAGCTGTCGTTTTTTAACACAAAAGGAGTATTTGCTGCGATTTTTTGTGCGGATAAAAGGGGTAAGACTGCGATTTGTTGGCTATGAGGGGGGTGTATTCCAAAAAAAAGTGGCAACTTTGCCATGCCAAAGAGTTATGAACTCTGTGATATTGCACATTGATATGGATCTGATAGCATTGCCTCTTGTAATAATAAAAGGATTGTTTATCGGCGTGATATGTTCGGCGCCGTGTGGTCCTGTGGGTGTGCTGTGTATCCAGAGGGTACTGAAGAAGGGATTCCGTTTTGGTCTCATTACTGGCATGGGTGCCGCGCTGAGCGATATTATTTATGCGTTGGTGTCAGGTCTGGGCATGAGTTTTGTGACGGAGTTTGTGAAGAATGAAAGCAACAAACTGATTATGCAGCTTGCAGGTAGTGCAATGCTGTTGGTCTTTGGGTTATACATGCTTTTCAGTAAGCCTAAGAATAGAGATGTGAAGGTGTCGCAAGACAAGACTTTCTTAAACAACTTTTTGACGGCTTTCCTCCTAACGTTCTCCAACCCGCTTATAATTCTTCTTTTCCTTGTGCTTTTTGCACGCTTTGACTTTATTACACCAGACCTTCCCATAAATATGGGTTTGGGCTTTATTGCCATTATAGTGGGTGCCATGCTATGGTGGTTCTTCCTGTCGTTTGTGATAAACAAGATTCGCAACGCTTTCAGCGACCGCTATATAAGGGTGCTCAATATTACCATCGGATCTATTGTGATTGCGGCAGCTATTGCTGGTTTTGTATTTACCATTACCGGGCTGCATTGGTATTGAAAGGAGTAAGGATTAATGTTTATTGCGAATAAACTCAGAGCCGAGAATATAGCCGAATATTTGCTTTATATGTGGCAGGTGGAAGACCTTGTGAGGGCCTTCGGTCTTGACATTGATAAATTGGAGAGAGATTATCTCTCGCGCTTTGACTCGCTCGAAGCAAAGCAGCAGGCCGATCTGCGGCAGTGGTATGCCGACATCATAGAAATGATGCGTAGTGAGGGTGTGGCCGAAAAAGGGCACATGCAAATTTGCAGTAATGTGCTCATCAATCTCAGCGACCTGCACGAGAGGCTGATGGCTTCGCAGAAATATCCTTATTACCATGCAGCCTACCAAAAGGCTTTGCCGCTGATTGTGGAGCTGCGTGCCAAGCAAGGCAAGGATACGGAGCATACAGAAATGGAGAGTTGCTTCGAACTGCTATACGGAGTGATGCTTCTCAAGATGCAGGGGCGCAAGATAAGCAATGATACGACCAAGGCTGTAGAGATAATATCGACATTTCTTGGCAGTTTGAGTGATTATTATATTAAAGACCGCATGGAGCCGCTGGAATTTTGAGGCTTCGACGAAATAGAGGAAACGATGAAAATTCTTGTAACGGGTGCCAATGGTCAACTAGGCACAGAGATACGAAACATAGCCGGACTTTACGAAGAATGCGAGTTTGTGTTCACCGACGTGGAGGAACTCGATATCACCGATGGCACTGCTGTGAGGGCTGCCGTCAATGGAAATGCGATAGACCTTGTCATAAATTGCGCTGCCTACACGGCAGTGGATCGTGCCGAGACCGATGAGCCGCGTGCCAGAGTTCTTAACGGTGAGGCTCCAGTGCTGCTTGCCAAGGCAGTGGCAGACAGGGGTGGCGAGATAATACAGATATCTACGGACTATGTGTTTGGTGGGCAGAGTTGCACACCCTATACCGAAGAAATGCCCACGGGGCCGCAGTCAGTGTATGGCCTCACCAAACTAAACGGTGAGAAGGGCGTAATGGCTGCCAACCCACGCCATGTGATTGTGCGTACGGCATGGCTTTATTCTCCCTATGGCAATAACTTCGTAAAAACAATGTTGCGCTTGGGCCGTGAGCGCGACAAGTTGGGTGTAGTGTATGACCAGGTAGGTTCGCCCACGTATGCTGCCGACCTTGCCAAGGCTGTGCTCCAGATAGCAACGGCAAAAGAAAAGACTTATGGCATCTTTCACTATAGTAATGAGGGTGCAGTGTCATGGTATGACTTTACAAAGGCTATCCATCGGATGGTGGGAATAACGGAGTGTGATGTGCAGCCTATCCTTACCAAGGAGTATCCTACGCCAGCCAAGCGTCCCGCATACTCGGTATTTAGCAAGGCTAAGATAAAGAGGGTTTACGGTGTCAGCGTGCCATACTGGGAAGACTCGCTGCGCGAGTGTTTGAAAAGAATGGGAGAAAATATGTAGGGAGAAAAAAAGGAATAAGTATAATGAATGAGATAACACGTCGCCGTACATTTGCCATCATCTCTCATCCTGATGCAGGCAAGACAACGCTCACGGAGAAGCTGCTACTCTTTGGTGGACAGATACAGGTGGCAGGAGCGGTGAAAAACAATAAGATACGCAAGACGGCTACCTCTGACTGGATGGACATTGAGAAGCAGAGAGGTATCTCTGTAACCACCAGTGTGATGGAGTTTGATTATAAGGACTACAAGGTTAACATCTTGGATACCCCTGGTCACCAAGATTTCGCGGAAGACACTTTCCGCACTCTCACTGCAGTGGATAGTGTGATAATTGTTATTGATGGAGCGAAGGGTGTGGAGACTCAGACCCGCAAATTGATGACGGTGTGCCGTATGAGAAAAACGCCCGTTATTATCTTTATCAATAAGATGGACCGCGAAGGTCAAGACCCTTTTGACCTACTCGATGAGTTGGAGCAAGAATTGCAGATAAAAGTGCGCCCGCTGAGTTGGCCTATTAATCAGGGCGCGAGATTCAAAGGCGTGTATAACATCTACGAGAAGAATCTCAATCTCTTCACCCCCGACAAACAGAAAGTGACGGAAAAGGTTGAGGTGGACGTGGATAGCGCAGATTTTGAGGCTCATGTCGGTGAGAAGGATGCTGCCAAGCTCCGCGAGGATTTGGAGTTGATAGAAGGAGTGTATCCCGAATTTGACGTCAACACCTATCTGAGCGCAGACGTAGCTCCTGTGTTTTTTGGCTCGGCACTTAACAACTTCGGTGTGCAGGAATTGCTTGACTGTTTTGTGGAGATAGCTCCGTCACCTAAACCTGTACAAGCATTGGAACGCATGGTGCAGCCTGAGGAGCCAAAGTTTACGGGATTTATCTTTAAGATAACAGCCAATATAGATCCCAATCACCGTTCATGCATTGCGTTCTGCAAGGTGTGTAGTGGCAAGTTCGTTAGAAACACACCCTATCTGTTGGTGCGCAGTGGCAAGCAAGTGCGCTTCTCATCGCCTACGCAATTCATGGCGCAGCGCAAGAGCACTATTGACGAAGCGTGGCCGGGCGACATAGTGGGTTTGCCTGACAACCAGACATTCAAGATAGGCGACACTCTCAGCGAGGGAGAGCCGCTCCACTTCAAGGGTCTTCCCAGCTTCTCGCCTGAGTTGTTCAAATATATAGAGAACGCCGACCCCATGAAGGCCAAGCAACTCAACAAGGGTATTGAGCAACTGATGGACGAGGGAGTAGCACAATTGTTTGTCAATCAATTTAATAATCGCAAGATTATCGGTACAGTGGGACAGCTGCAGTTTGAAGTCATTCAGTATAGGCTGGAGAATGAGTACAATGCTAAATGCCGCTGGGAACCCATCAGCCTCTATAAGGCATGCTGGATAGAGAGCAGCGATGCGGCAGAATTAGACAATTTCAAGCGCCGCAAGTACCAGTATATGGCGAAGGACCGCGATGGACGCGATGTATTTCTTGCAGACAGTAGTTATGTGCTGCAAATGGCGCAACAGGATTTTAAGAACATAAAGTTTCATTTCACTAACGACTTCTAAGAGATGCGTAGCAAGCAGTGGCCCTTTGACAAGGAAGATATGGCGGAGGCTGTGAAAATCCTCAAGGCTGGAGGAATAATTCTTTATCCTACGGATACCATCTGGGGACTTGGCTGCGACGCTACCAACAGCGTCGCTGTGGAGCGTATATATAAGATAAAACAGCGTCAGGACAGTAAAGCTCTCATCGTGCTTGCCAACACAGAGGCGATGATAGCATATCATGTGGTGGAGGTTCCTGAGGTGGCATGGGATATCATCGAACTGGCTACCTCGCCGACTACAATAGTCTTTGATCAGGGCCGCAATCTGGCTCCAAACTTGCTGGCAGAGGATGGCAGTGTGGGTATTCGCCTGAGCCGTGAGGATTTTTCTAGCCAACTATGCTTCCATCTGCGTGCCCCCATAGTTTCCACTTCTGCAAATATCAGTGGGACGCCGGCTCCAAGATTTTTTAGTGAGATAGACGAGGAGATTCTTCGCAGTGTGGACTATGTCGTAAAGTACAGACAGGATGACACTGTTGCTGCAGCTCCATCTTCTATTATTAGGCTGGGGCGCGGAGGAGAAGTAAAGATAATCAGATAGCAGTGTAGCAATATGAAAGAGCACTTATTGAAGATAGCGAGATGGCTCAAGAATCACTTCCGGGGTAAGCAGTTGATAGTGCTGCTTAGTTTCCTTGTGGGTGTGTTCACAGCCTTTGCCGCACTGGTGTTGAAGAATCTGATTGAACTGATAGAGAGTTTGCTGACCCACGGTTTTGACATCACTCATATAAATTGGCTTTATCTTGTTTATCCTGCCATAGGAGTGCTGCTCAGTGCTCTGTTTATACGCCACATCGTGCGCGATGATATTGGCCACGGAGTGACGAAGATACTGTTCTCCATTTCTCGGCGACAGGGCAGAATAAGGAGTCATAACTGCTGGTCGAGTGTTATTGCCAGTAGTATCACCATAGGGTTCGGAGGTTCGGTAGGTGCTGAGTCTCCGATAGTGCTCACCGGCTCTGCGATAGGTTCTTCATTAGGACGCCTCTTTCGCGTGGACCAAAAGACATTGATGCTGCTTATAGGCTGCGGGGCTGCAGGAGCGATAGCGGGTATTTTCAAGGCTCCGTTTGCAGGTCTCCTTTTTACTCTTGAAGTACTGATGCTCGACCTTACGATGGCGCACCTTGTGCCATTGCTGGTGTCGTGTGTTACAGCATCAATCCTTACGTTTGCCGTGAGTGGCTTTGACTCGATGTTTGTGTGCCAGGATGTGGGTGAGTTCCGGATAGTCTATGTCTGGCCTGTTATCCTGCTGGGTGTAGCATGCGGCCTCATCTCTCTCTATTTCACTAAGGTGACCAATGCCATCGAGTCGCTGTTTCGTAAGATTAAGGGACTTTATCTGAAGTGGCTGATAGGAGGAATAATCCTCAGCACTTTGGTATTTTTCTTTCCCATCCTCTATGGTGAGGGTTACGGTACCATCAACGTTCTTCTTAACGGCAACCCTGACGATTTGCTCAACAATTCACCTTTCTACGGCACTCATCTGTTGCTCGTAATGCTTGGTTGCATAATCCTTTTCAAGGCTTTGGCTACTACGGTCACTACTAGTGCTGGTGGATGCGGCGGTTTGTTTGCTCCTTCTCTATTCCTTGGCTGTATCACGGGATTTGTCTTCGCTACTTTATGGAACACATGGGAACTGATCACTCCTATGCCTGCCACCATAAGTTGCTTACTTGGCATGGCAGCTGTGATGGCAGCTGTGATGCATGCCCCGTTAACGAGTATATTCTTAATCGCAGAGATTACCGGTGGCTATGACCTCTTGGTGCCCCTGATGCTGGTTACGGTCATTTCATATATTACTATCAATATCTTTGAGCGTCACAGCATTTATTCTATGCGCCTTGCACAAAAGGGAGAACTCGTTACGCACCACAAGGATCAAGCGATACTCACGCTTATGAATCTCGACAGTGTGATCGACAAATATTGCATTCGGATTCCGCCGGCAATGACTCTGGGTGAGCTCGTACATATTCTTGCAAAAGAGAAAGAGAACATATTTCCAGTGGTGGACGGTAGTGGCAATTTGCGCGGAATGATAACTTTGGCTAATATACGCAAGGTGTTGTTTCGTCAAGAACTGTATGCGGTCTTTACGGCCGAGCAATTGATGGAGCCTGCTTCGGACATCATCAGCATTACTTCGACAATGACTTATGTGATGGATAGTTTTGAGAGGTCTGGCACGGAGGTGCTACCGGTGATAGACGAAAATTCGCGTTTTGTGGGGATAATACATAAGACTGCTCTCTTTGAGGCTTACCGACAGACTCTTGTGGATTTCTCGGAGGAGTAAAAGTAGTAGTGAAAATAAGAGAATGGAAAAGAAAGATTTACGTATCATTTATCTTGGTACTCCCGAGTTTGCAGTGGAGGCAGTGAGGCGGCTTGTGGAAGGAGGCTACAATGTTGTGGCTGTCGTTACTATGCCCGACAAGCCTGTGGGTCGTCATCAGAATCGTCTGCAAGCAAGTCCTGTAAAGGAGTACGCCGTGCAGCGGGGATTGCCGGTGTTGCAACCGGAGCGCTTGAAGGATGAGGGCTTTCTTGCTGAGTTAAGGAGCTACCAGGCCGACCTCCAGATAGTTGTGGCCTTCAGGATGTTGCCTGAGGTTGTCTGGGCTATGCCGCGGCTTGGCACGTTCAATATCCATGCGTCGCTTCTTCCGCAATATCGTGGTGCTGCGCCTATCAATTGGGCTATCATGAATGGTGACAAGGAGAGCGGTCTCACAACATTTTTCCTGCAACATGATATTGACACGGGCAATATAATTGATCAGATACGTGTGCCGATAGGTGAAGAGTGTACTTGTGGAGAATTGCACGACCAATTGATGTCTCTCAGTGGTGACCTCGCTCTAAAGACTGTTGACAGCATAATCAATGGCACGGTGCAGAGCACTCCTCAGAGTGAGTTTGCTACTGATGAGCCGCTACGTCCTGCACCTAAGATTTTTAAGGAGACGTGCCGCATCGACTGGACTAAATCTCTCGATGGAATCTATAATTTTGTACGAGGACTATCTCCTTATCCAGGCGCGTGGGCTTACTTGGAGAGCGGTAATGCACAACAGGAGATAAAAATCTTTGGAGCACAGAAGATTGTTACAAGTCACGATTTCAAGGCGGGCACAATCTTTAGCGATGGCCGCAAGACAATGGATGTGGCTGTAAAGGGAGGAATGTTGCGCATTACTGAACTGCAACTTGCAGGCAAAAAAAGAATGCCAGTGTCGGCATTTCTAAATGGTTTCAAATTAAGTGGTAGCGAAGCGCTGGTGTAGTCATAGCTCTTCGTAATCTACATATTCACCCTCGCCTTTTCCAATAGGTTGTTCGTCTTTTTCAGGCTTGGAGGCGGTGTTCTGCTGCCGTGTCCTGCTGCGCGGTTTCTGTTCGCTGCCGTCAATGGTGCCGAAAGCGTCATGCCATATACTGCCGATGGCTTTGGCGCAGAAGTATATGATTATAAATAAAAGGAGAAGACTAAGAACACTCATGGTTTTCCTTCTTCTTGGCAGTGAAAAGTGACAGAATAATATACCATACAATCACTACACCTATGGCTGCGATGAGACGGGTGAGACTGCATGCTGCACCGATGGCGAGCAGCACGGCTGCGCTTATCAGAAAGATGTAGCGTACTTTGTTGCCCTTCCATTCAAAATGTTTGAATTTCAATGCGAAGATAGGCAACTTGCACACAAGCAGGGTACAGCTAATAACAATCAATATGCATAGGACTATGATGCCTGCCAGCGAGTAGGGCATACCGCAACCAATGGTGCGGAGCCATTCGGGGTGATTGCCCAGAGTGATGGTAACGGAAGCCAACAATAGGGCATTGGCAGGTGTAGGCAAGCCTATGAATGAAGAGGTTTGCCGTTCGTCAACATTGAAGTGTGCAAGCCGTAGGGCTGAGAAAGCAGCGATAAGGAATGCTGCGACATTAAGAAATCTTATCGGGTTGCCCGCCAGCGAGACTCCGGAGCTGATGGAGTAGAGGTGGACATACGAGGAAAGCAAGATAAATACCATTGCTGATGGTGCTAGGCCAAAGGTGACGACATCTGCCAGAGAGTCCAGTTCTTTGCCCACAGGCGAGGTGACGCCAAGCTTGCGGGCAGCAAAACCGTCAAAGAAATCAAAGAATGCTCCCAAGACGATAAACAGCAGTGCTGCCACTAGGTGCGAGTGGAAAGCGTAGGTGATAGCTATGCATCCGCAGATCAGATTGCACAGTGTTATGGTGTTGGGAATATGTCGTTTCATTCTTCTTGCTAGTTATTGAGTCGGGCGATGACTGTGTTGTTGCCTACTGTGGATTGCCCCATCTTCACGGTAACCTCTGCACTAAGAGGAAGGAAAACATCCACACGGCTGCCAAACTTGATAAAGCCTAGATGCTCGTCAATAAAGCACTCTTCGCCTTCGTGGGCGTATGTGACGATGCGGCGGGCAATGGCTCCAGCTATCTGGCGCACAAGAATCTCTCCGTAGAGTTCTGTGTCTATTACTATTGTAGAGCGCTCGTTTTCCATGCTGGCCTTTGGCAGCCAAGCCTTATGGAAGTTGCCGTTCTCGTGCTCCACCTTCTTCACGATGCCATCCACAGGAAACCAGTTGGCATGTACATTTGTCAGCGACATGAAGATAGACACCATCTTGCGCGGGGCATGGAAATACTCGTTCTCCTCCACATCCTCAATCACTACAACCTTGCCGTCGGCCGGAGCTACAACAATGCCGTTGGTGTCACCTTGGAAATAGCGGATGGGGCAGCGGAAGAAATTGACCATTATTCCATAAACCACTGCCGAGACGGCCAGAAGGACATAAAAGACAATAGGCAAAGACAGCAGATGGAAAAATATCCAGAAGCACAGCGCATTAAACACCACCAGAAGCAAGCCGCTGATGGTTAGTATAGACGTGCCTTCGTGGTGGAGGCGGATTTTCTTTATCTTCTTTATCTTGTCAATTGACTTCATTTTAAGGAATCGTCCCGTATAGTCTAGGTATCAATATGCAAATATAGGAATTTTTTGTGTTAACTGAGATAAAAAAAGGGCTTTTTTAATCTTTTTGCCTATAATAGGAACAATCTTTGTCTCTTTTAATCTCTTTTTTGTGGTTTGCGCGGTAGGCGCTTTCGGGAGGTAGCAGCATGCATGCGGCGTACTGCGCGACGGTGTGCTTCGGAGAGACGGTGTTGTTCTTCCGACTGCTCAAGGGCTACTTGTTGCTCATGGCGTTGTAGGTTCTCGAGCACAATGTTAAGGCTTTGCTGCGAGGTGAGGATATCCGTCTTGCTTATCCCTCGCAGACACTCCTTCAGGGTATGCACAGCAATGGCCTGTGCGCGGTCCACTATCTGCATGCCGGTGATAGTAAGGGTGATATAGTTGTTGCGAAAGTCCACTCTAGCCTTGCGGCGAGTTACCGCATGCATCTCTTCCAGCGAGTTGATGATGCGCGTCATGGTAGATTTGCTAAACGAGGTGGCGTCACACAGATCCTGCTGCGTACACAGGTCGCGACTGCTGATAGCCATCAGCACATCCCACTGGTCGCCGTTTATCTCTATACCTGCGGTCTTGAAATCTGCGTTGAGACGTTTGCGCAACGCTGTACTTACTTTGCCGTTCATAAGAGCAAAGATCAATCGGTAGTCAAGGGTTGTGGTGTTGGTCATGGAATATCTTGTTGTGGGTCGTTTACTGTGCAAATTTAGTGAATTTATTTCTGAAAGAGACCTTTTTCCCTAAAGGTATGCGTCAATTTATCCAGGAAAAGCAGAAGAAAGATATTAATTATATTATAATGTTCGCGCGTACATTATATTTTTTATAATAAAGAGCGAGGGAACTTTTAGAGTCAAAGAGGGCATAATTTGTCTAGATGCTCCTTTTTCTGAAAACCGCAGAAAACGGCTTTTCTTGCCTTTTTTGGGGAAAATTTAGTGTAAAAACAAAAATAAATGCAAATAAGTGTCATTTTGTGGTAGCAAAATGTGGTAGTTTTAATAAGATTTCTTAATTTTGTACCTTACATAGTGTAACTATGCACGTGAGATAAAACTGAAATAATATAATAATTTAAACTCAATGTGTATGAAAAACCGTTTATTCAGGTTTAGCAAGAAGCTCTTTGGAACAATGGGCTTGCTATTGATTGGCGCGTTGATGTATTCTTGCTCTGACGATTACGATCTGCCAGACAAGACGCCGAGTTGGTTGGGTTCGAGTATCTATGATTACTTGAAGGACCCCTCTAATGGTAGCTACACCAACATGATTAAGCTGATCGATGATTTGGACTATGCGACCGTTCTTGCAAGAACGGGTAGTAAGACCCTGTTTGTAGCTGACGACGATGCCTTCAACGAGTTCTACAAAAAGAACGACTGGGGCGTTAGTAGCTACGAGGACCTCACCTCTGCGCAGAAGAAGCTGCTGCTTCACACTGCCATGCTCGACAACCCCTATCTGCTTGAGATGCTGCCCAACCTGACTTCCAACAGTCAGAACTCCACCGGTGGCTATCTGGAGAAAAATCAGTGTATGCGCAGGCCTACCTCGCTGCAGATTACTGACTCTATCTCTTTCTTCAAGTGGAGCAGCGACGCCATTCCGACCACCAACAATCCCGAGGACAAGGACTATTGGGCTCGCTTCCGTGAGCAGTCCAAGGGTGGCATGTACATGGCCGGCGACGGTACTGTGCCCATGATGATTCACTGGATCAATGGCCAGATGGAGGAGCAGGGCATCACCGACGAAGACTTTGAGGTTATCGTAGGTCGTCCGCGCGAAAAGAATGATGTTTACATCTATGGCAGCAAGATTATTGAGCAGGACATCACCTGCCAGAATGGTTACATCGACAAGATGGACCGTGTGCTGCTCGCTCCCACCAACATGGCGGAGATGATTCGCACCAATGGACGCACCAAGCTGTACAGCCATCTGCTCGACCGTTTCAGTGCTCCTTACTACAGCCCATCCCTCACCAATTCGCTGCGTCAGCTGCCTGGCTACGAGGCAGTGGACTCTGTGTTTGAAAAGCGCTACTTCTCCGCTCGCTCGCAGGGCGGCAACGCTTTGGAGAGCGATCCTCAGAGCAAGCGTGTATCGCAGTTCCTCAACTACGACCCGGGATGGAACACTTATTACAATGCCAGCCACGGCGTGCAGCAGGATATCGGCGCTATGTTCGTACCCTCCGACGAGGCTATGGCTAAGTACTTCCTCCCTGGCGGTGGTGGCGAGTTCCTTATGAACGCTTATGCTATCCAGCCCAACACCGAAGAGAATCTGGAGGTCAACCTCGACCAGATTCCTCTCGAGGTAATCCAGCAGCTCATCAACAACCTGATGAAGATTTCCTTCATCGAGTCAGTGCCGAGCAAGTACCTCAGTATTATGAACGATGCACGCGACCCGATGTTCTCCGACGTCAATACAGTGGAGGAATACTGTCAGAAGATAGACACTTGTCTCATTGCCAACAACGGTGTTGCTTATATAATGAATGAGGTACGTACACCTGCGAAGTACGCTTCGGTTTCAGCACCGGCACTCGTGGGCGACAGCCTCCATATCTTCAACTGGGCAATCACGGCCGATGATAAGTATATCACCAACCCCAACGCTGCCCCGCTGAACTCATTTACATCTACCTACTTGCTCGCGATGAGCTCCACCTTCAGTTTCTTTATCCCGACGGACAATGCGCTGAAGCGTTACTACGACCCCGTTTCGATGTCTTCCAGTCAGCCCTACATGCTTGCCTTCAACTATGATAGCAAGAATGTGTCGACGCCCATCTCGGCATACGCTTACAAGTATGATCCCTATACTGATCAGGCTGACTCCGTGCGCATGACTGCCACCATCAAGCCCGCTCTGCTCTACAACCGTCTGAAGGATATGCTCGACGCTCACATCATCGTTCACGATGAGTCGGAGGAGGACGGCATCCTTAGCGGCAAGAGCTTCTACACCACCAAGGGCGGTGCACCCATCAAGGTCACCGATCCCGCCAAGGGCATCAACGGTGGTAAGGTGCAGGGCGCATGGCAGATTGAGCGCAATAAGTTCTGCAACATTCAGGAGATATTCGATAAGTCGCGCAAGACCAACGGTTACGGTAACGGTATGACCTACATTATCGATGCACCAATCCAGTCAACCGTACACTCCGTATATAACATCCTCAACGACAATGGCGCAGAAGACTCACCTTACGCTAAGTTCTTCGAGCTCTGCCAGGTTAACCCCAATGTCATTGAGGAGGCTGGCTTCGTTGACGATGAGACTCTCTTCCCCGACCGCACCAAGAAGGACAAGGGTCTGGAGAAGTACAACATATTCACTTCCACTAACCCATGTATGGACTACAACGTTCGCTTCTTCAGCACCTATCGCTACACCGTTTATATTCCCACCAACGATGCGGTACAGAAGGAGATAGACAAAGGCCTGCCCACTTGGGAGAGCATTGAGGAGTTTATCAACAATGCCAAGATGGAAATCCAGGAAAAGGAAGAGAACAATCCGGGCTACAATGCTGAGGAAGACACCAAGGCTTACAAGACCAAGGCCCAGGCAATGTGCGTTGCTCTCATCAACTTCGTGAAGTATCACTTCCAGGATGACGCCATCTACAACGATGTGCCCTCCATCCCCGGCACCGAGTATGAGACAGCTTGCATCAATGCGGAGACAAACCGTTACATCACTGTAAAGGTGGAGAACTCGGGCAACAAGCAGCTCACCGTTACCGACCACGTCGGCAACACTCGTCACCTTTCCACCGATGAGGCTCGCTACAATATCCTTACTCGCGACCTCCAGTTTGATAAGGCAGGTGCCAGTGCCTCAACCATTGAGACATCCTCATTTGCTGTGCTCCATCAGATTGATGGTGTGCTCAACTACACCACTCTTCCGAACGGCAGATACGAGGGACTCTACAACACCTCGGCCAAGGCTAAGAAGTTCATGGCAAAGTATCCAATCAGATAAAAAAGTGCAACTATGAATAAGATAAAGTATCTATTGTTACTCTTCCTTTGCTGTGGCTTGAGCCTGACTTATGCCCAGAAGAGGATTTCGGGACATGTCTTTAATCCTAAGGACGGTCCTATCATGATGGCAAACGTACTTGAGATTGACGGCAACAACCGTATTCAGTCTTCTACGACTACCGATATGAGCGGTAACTTTGCCTTGACAATCAAAAACCCCAAGAACAAGCTGAAGGTTTACTTCTACGGCTATCGCCCCTTTGAGCAGGTGATAGGTGAGAAGACCTCCTTCCGTATTCAGCTTGTTGACAACACCCAGGCCCTTAAGGAGGTAAAGGTAACGGGCCGCAAGGTAGTAAAGTCCAACGGCCTCGTCATCCCCGAGCGAGAGGTGTCAGTGGCCACACAGAAACTCGATATGGATGAGATGAAAGGTCTCGCCTTCGAGTCTGCCGACCAGGCCCTTCAGGGTCAGATTGCCGGTCTCGACGTTGTGGCCAACTCCGGTAACCTCGGTTCGGGTATGAGTATGCGTGTGCGTGGTGTTACCACCATCTCCGGTAACCAGGAGCCTCTTATCGTCGTTGACGGTCATATCCTCGAGAACTACTCCTCCACAGATATCGACCTTCAGGATATGGATAACCAGGAGCAGTTCGCCAACCTCCTCTCCGTAAACGTCGAGGATATCAAGTCCATCGAGGTTAAGAAGGATGCCGGCGCCTGCGCCATGTGGGGTTCACGCGGTTCTAATGGTGTAATCGAGATTACCACCCGCCGTGGTAAGAAAGGTCGTACCACCATCAGTGGCAACTACTACTTCTCCGGCAGCTGGCAGCCCGCAGGCATGAAGATGCTCAACGGTGACGAATACACCATGATGCTCAAGGAGGGTTACTTCAACCCCAAGCAGAGCGACCTCACCTCCAACATCATCGAGCTCATGTACAACCAGGAGCGCCCGATGTACTACAACAACTACAACAAGAATACCGACTGGGTTGACGAGGTAACGCAGTTTGGTCAGGCCCACAAGTTCTATGTAAACCTTAGCGGTGGTGGCGACCAGGCTCAGTTCCGCGTTTCCGCAGGTTACGACCACGAGACCGGTACCATCATCAAGCAGGTGCTCGACCGTTTCTCCACTCGTATGACTCTCGACTATCAGGTTTCTACACGTATCCAGTTTAGCTCTAACTTCAGTCTTACCTATACTAAGAACAAGCAGAACTACACCGACATCCTCGCCAAGGCTTACAATGCCATGCCTAACATGAGCATCTGGCGCTACGATGGCGATGTAAACACGGGCGAGTACTTCAAGATGTATGAGCTATACGGACAACAGGGTATGGTGCCCGACGGATACTCTTCTATGTTCCTTAAAGACATGGTTGAAAACGGTAATCCCGTTGCTATCGCCAACCTCTCTTGGAAGGAGACCAGCCAGTATCAGATTGTTCCGCAGTTTGAGATTAAGTATAAGCTGCTCGGCGTGGATGCCAGCAAGACAATGCTTGACTATAGAGGCGAGGTTTACATGAACTCCACCTCCAATACCACCAAGGGCTACTATCCCGGCATCCTCTCTTCTGGCCGCTGGTCAGACGGTATCAATATTGCCGGTACCTCTTCATCGCGTGGTTTGACCTTCACCACTCAGCACGACTTGATATTCACTCCTAAACTTTCGGAGGATCACAGTCTGTCGTTCCTGCTCCGCGGTGAGTTGAGCACCTACACCGGCTCCAGTCAGAGTATGCAATCCACAGGTCTCGTGGGTGGCATCACCGACCCCACCGTGGATGCTTACCTCGTACTGGATGCAAACGTTTCTTCCCCAGTTACGAGCACATCCAAGTTGCATAGCCTCAGTTTCCTGGCTACGGCTCACTACTCCTACAAATCGAAGTATGCTCTTGACGCCACCCTCCGTGCCGACGGTAGCACCTCCTTCGGTAAGGACAAGCGCTGGGGTTACTTCCCCGCTGTTTCCGCTCGTTGGAACATCAGCGATGAGTATTTCTTCCGTCCATTCAAGAAGTACATCAGCATGTTGGCTATCCGTCCGGGTTGGGGTATCACGGGTAATGCTCCTTCCACGCAGTCAACCATATTTAATATGTACTCCAACAATGGCTCCTACGCCACTGGCAAGACTAATATGCCGGCCATCAGGCCTACCAACCTCCGTCTCACCACCCTGCAGTGGGAGAAGACCAGCTCATGGAACCTCGGTTTCAACCTCGGCCTCCTCGACGGCCTCGTTGATTTCGATATCAATATTTATCAGAAGCGTACCACCAACCTCCTCCAGTCTGGAGTGAAGATTCCTTCCTCCACTGGTTACTCCTCTCTCGACTGGGGTAACGTAGGTTCGATGAAGAACACTGGTTGGGAGCTCGCTGCAAGCACACGTCCCCTCTTGCCTAAGGAGAGCAAGTTTAACTTCAAACTGAAGTTCAACGCTGCTCAGAACAAGAACCGTATCACCTCTATGGACGCAAGCGTGCTCAGCTCCATCAATACAGACTTCAACTATGCTATTGATGATGACTATCCTTATAAGAGGTACATGAGCCGCGTGCAGATTGGCAACGCCCTCTACTCCATCTACGGCTTCCGCAACCTCGGCGTTTATCGCTACGACTACGACCACTCCGGCTACTTCGCCGACGAGTCGAAGAACACTGTCTATGGCGAGAACACCGCTGCCGCTGCCGCCGCGCGTGGTGAGGACGCTTCCTGTCCCATCGCTCACGATGCTAACGGCAACATCATCTTTGATGCCAGCGGCAATCCCCTCCGTATGTACTACAACTACGGTGGCACCAACTATCAGTTCTCTGGTGGTGACGTCATCTATGAGGATATCAACCACGATGGCCAGATCAACGAGCTCGATATCGTTTATCTGGGCAACTCCAACCCCAAGTTCACCGGCGGTTTCGGCGTTGACTTCACCTACGGTCGTTGGCAGCTCAAGACCAGCTTCAACATCCGTACAGGTGCCAAGATTGTCAACGTAGCTCGCATGGTGGCTGAGGAGATGCGCTCCAACAAGAATCAGTCACGTGCCGTCAACTGGCGCTGGCGTAAGAATGGCGACATCACCGAGATTCCTCGCGCCATGAACAAAAATGCAGGTTCTTCCTACAACGCTCTGGCCTCCGACCGCTACGTAGAGTCCGGCGACTTCATCCGTCTGCAGTATGTTCAGCTGTCCTATCAGTTTGATCCCAAGGTGGTGAAGCGCATTGGTCTCAAGGGTCTCAGGTTCTCTGCTTCTGGCAACAACCTGTTCTTCCTCTCCAGGTACAAGGGTGTTGACCCCGAGCACTCAGCTTCCGGCTGGTCGCCCGCATTCGACACCTCCAAAACTCCGCGTTCACGTTCCGTTACATTCAGCTTGACGGTAGATTTCTAAACTTTAAAACATTAGGTAAATATGAAACACAGAAAATTATATAATAAGGTTATCCTCTCGCTTGGCATTGTGCTGGCAGGATTGTTTACCTCTTGTAGTGCGGTAGATGACTTCCTTACGGTGTATCCTACCAACCAGATTACCAGTGAGACTTTCTGGGAGGACAAGGGCGACCTCAACAGTGTGCTCTACTCCTGCTACCGCCAGTTGACACTTCCTGTGCCTACTAGTGGCCATCCTACTACCGTACAGCAGATGTTTGCATGGGGTGAGCTTCGCTCCGATAACTTCCTGCTCACTTCTGAGAGTGATGAGAATCTCAAGAACATCATGAATGCCAACCTCCTGCCTACCAACTGGTGGTTTGATTGGTCATGGTTCTATACTGGCATTGCTTACTGCAACCTCTGCCTCCAGAAGGGAGAGGAGACAATAAAGATTGACGCTAGTTTCTCTGAGAACGACTGGAAACCCATCGAGGCAGAGCTCAAGGCGCTCCGCGCACTGTACTATTTCTATCTCGTGCGCGCCTTCCGCGATGTCCCGTTCACCACTGAGGCTAACGACACCAGCGAGGGTGCTACCGACCCCGTGCCGCAGGCTCCTTCAGAGGAAATACTCTCCTTCCTCATCAACGACCTTGAGGCAGTGAAGGACAACGGTATGATTAACTATGGTAGCGACGACCTCAACAAGGCTCGCTTCACCCGCAATGGTATCTATGCCCTCCTTTGCGACATCTATCTCTGGAGAGCATCCAAGAATTCGTCGCCCGACTCCATCGCCAAATATCCTGGCGAGGCTGAGGCCGACTATCGCAAGGTCATTGAGTATGCCGACTTCCTCAAGGACGACCTCCTCACTCAGTTCCGCGAGAAGAGGCAGGACTACTACGGCTCTGATCGCTCGCCGTTCAAGGGTGAGGACGTAGTGCCTCTGCCGCTCTACACAACAGATAAGAGCCGCCGGGTGCAAGACATTCCTTACAACACTATCTTTGGTGACAAGTATTCCTTGGAAGGTCTCTTCGAGATTGCCTTCGATGGTGATGTAAACAAGAATAATGCTTTCACAAAATTCCTCGGCTATGGAAACAACAATAGGGTTTCACCGGGTGCTCTCTCTGCAGCAGCTGCCTTCCAGAGCATTAGCGGCAAGCCCGACGATGCTACGGTAGCTTACTCTAAGACCGACCTCCGTTACTATGAGAATATCGAGAAGACCGCTGGCTCTTCCACTTCGACGGTGTTCAATATCGCCAAGTATAGTTGTGAGATGGTTACCACTGACGGGGCTAACGATATTACCAATTCGGGAACTACAATCAATTACCAGAATTGGCGTAGCTCAGGTAACTTTGATGCTAACTATGTTGTCTATCGTATCTCCGATATTCTGCTCATGAAGGCTGAGGCCATCGCCTGCTTGCAGGAGTACATCCTCAAGTCCGACGACGAGGAGATGCTCAGGGAGGGCTTCCAAATGGTCAAGGGTGTATTCGCCCGTTCCAATCCTATGATTGAGTCTGCCGATGACCTCAAGTTTGAGATTTACAACTCTGCTCAGGCTCTTGAGGAACTTGTGATGCGTGAGCGTCAGCGTGAGCTCTTTGCTGAGGGCAAGCGTTGGTTCGACCTCGTGCGCTACGCAATGCGCCAGGGCAACACCAACAAGATGCTCAGCCTCTTGGTCATCAAGTACTCCACCAACTCAAGCGCTATCAAGGCTAAGTTGGCTACCATCAATTCACTATTCAACCCTGTATATCAGGAGGAAATCAAGGTTAACACCGCTCTCGTACAGAATCCCGCATGGGTTACCGACGAAACCATCGTTAAAAACTGATGCCTGATAACCAGCAAATAATAATCCTGATAAAAACAATAGATTATGAAAAACAAGTATATTAAATGGCTCACTGGTGGATTGCTCGGACTCATGGCTGTCTTTTGCCTCGGATCCTGTTCGGATGACCACTATGACCTGAATACTACCAATGCCACGGGTACTCTCTACGATAATCTCGCGGCTATTGAGGAGTGCGACTCCTTCTTGATGATCCTCGACAAGGCTATCGTCAACAAGAAGTCTTACGGCACTCCTGCCTCCCTCACCTATGGCGACCTCCTCAAGGGAACCAAGGCTCTCACTGTCTGGGCTCCCAAGAATGGTACCTACAATGCCCAGTACTGGCTCGACAAACTCGATGAGGCTGCTGAGCTCGATGCTGCTGGCGACCGAGTAGGTGCTGCAGAGGCTTACAAGATTGTGGAGAAGCAGTTTGCCCAAAACCATCTCTCCTACTTCAACTATAGCGGCAGCTATCCTGAGACCAAGCGCATCGCCTTGGCCAACGGCAAGTATGCTGTCTATGACGTGGAGGGCAACACCATCAAGACTGTGCCTATCGCAACAGGTGAGAAAAAGAATATTCCGTCTGTCAACGGTACAGTCCATGTGCTCGAAGGCAGCATTGACTATGCTTTCGACCTCCGCGAGATTATCGACGCCACTCCTGAGCTCTCTCACATGCACGACTATATCGTCAAGAACGATACTCTCGTCTTCATGGAGAACATGAGTACCGAGGGCTCCGTTGTTGAAGGTAAGATGCAGTATGTTGACTCCTTCTTCTATGAGAACAACAAGGTGATGCCGTCCATCGCTAACCGCGCCGACTCCCTCGCCGCTGCTCTCTACTACACCAACGATGCTTGGGACCAGGCTATCGAGCATATCAAGACCTTCTTCCAGTATAAGGACGCTTACTCCTATGTGGATGAGCGCGGCAATGTCTATACCGACTCCCTTCGCGCCGACTCCCTCCAGGAGGCTAAGGCAGTGGAGGCGCTCTTCAAGAATACCTACTATAGCCTATATGAGCAGAAGGGCTTCGACGTGGAGAACGCAAGCGTAGAGTCTGTCAAGAACTTCTTCGAGACAGCCGACTCGCTTGTTTCCACAGAGTATTACTATCGTAATCATCTCTACCACCAGCATGCTCCTGAGTGCAACGAGCTCACCGACCACCAGACTCCTATCGAGGCTTCCAACGGTTATGCCTTCATCCTTGACAACTTCAACTTCAAGGCCAACCGCGCATGGCAGTTCGACCTCACCTACGAGATTGAGGGAGGCTATTACCTGAGTTCCCAGTATTCTAAGTCGCTCTCTACGGCCTCGCCCACGGGTGTGCGCCACGCAGTGTCTGAGGGTAACCGCAATCCCGATGTGCTCGGTTACGTGAGCGAAGATGCTTATCAGGAGTTTGTGCCGAGTTCTTCGGCTGCAAACCCACAGGTGGCTTTGAAGATGAGCCAAGTGCTTTCAGGCACCTACGATGTGTATGTGGTGATTGTGCCGGAGAACATTACCGATGCCTTCAACACCAATCCGAAGGCTAACAAGTTTACCGCCACTCTCACCTACGACTATGATGAAAACGGACAGCCGCTTACGGTCACTGCAGAGGGACCCGACAAGGGAACCTTCGTTTCTGATGTAACCAAGGTGGACTCCATCCTCCTCTTCCAGGACTTCAAGTTCCCCACCACCTACTATCAGATCAACAACTCACAGCCCATGCTCACCATCACCAGTGCGCTCAAGCTCGCTGACCGTAAGACATGTACGCCTAACTTGAACATCGACTGCATACTCTTAGTAGCAAAAGATGAATAAGCCAACAAACTTAAAAAATAGGAAACAATGAAAAAGATATTTTGCAACAATCTATTCGGTAAGGTTTTTGGCTTAGCCTTGAGCCTGTTCTTCCTTGCTGGCACCACACCTCTCTATGCTCAGGACGACTACACTGACGAGGAGGTCGAGGAGCAAGAGGAAGAAGTGATGATCAAGCGCCCGGTTATCGCAAAGACACCCACCTATCAGATGCGTGAGGTGAAGGGAACCATCCTTGACGCTGCCACCCGCAAACCGCTCGCCGGTGTGCGTGTGCAGTCTCTCAACGACCCCCGCTATTCTGCCATGACAGAAGAGGACGGAACCTACACTCTTTCTATACCGGTGTTCGTAACTACTCTCTATATCTCTACACCTGAGTACAATCCTCTCCAGATTGCTGTGCGCGACACCGAGCAGACTACTCTGATTTATAGCTCGGTATTCAAGTCCTTCTACAAGGACGCCAATGATGTGTTCACCAAGGCAGAGGCTTCGTGGTCCAACACCTCGGCCATTACAGTAGAGAATGATATTGAGAATGTCCTCAATGCCAATGTGCTCACCACCATGCGTGGTGGCATGCCCGGCCAGGGTGCCTACATGCTCATCAACGGTATTACCTCTCTCAACACCAGTGCCCAGCCGCTCATCGTGGTGGACGGTGTGATTTGGGATGCCCAGTACGACCGCGGCACCTCTCACCAGGGATTCTTCAACAATGTGCTCAGCACTATCGACCCTGAAGACATAGATAAGGTGCGCGTGCTCAACACTGGTACTGCCATCTATGGTGCCAAGGGTGCCAATGGTGTGATTGAAATCACTACCAAGCGTGCCAAGGAGCGTGCCACCCGCATCAATGTTCGCCTCTACGGCGGCTTTGAGACTCGCCCCAACACCATTGACGTGCTCAATGGCCCGCAGTATCGCAACTATATCTCCGACATCCTCGGCACATTCGAGCCGAGCGACGGTTCCTCCGTTACCAGCTCGCTGCAGAGCATCGCTTCGCAGCCCTTCATGAATGAGGATCCCTCCTACACTTACTACGATATGTATCACAACAACACCGACTGGCAGCGCGGCCTCTATAGCAGCGCCTTCACCCAGAACTATCGTGTTAATGTGCAGGGTGGTGATGATATCGCACTCTACGGCCTCTCGCTTGGTTATACCGGCTCCGACGCTACTGCCAAGAAGAATGACTTCAGCCGTCTCAACGTGCGTTTCAACACCGACATCATCTTCAGTAGCAGAATCGACGCTTCATGCGACATCTCCTACAGCCGCGTCACCTACAATCTGCGCGACAATGGCTGGGCTTCCGACTACAATAGGTTCAACATCTCTTCGCCCAATGTGCTCGGCCTTATCGATGCTCCTATGATTAGCAAGACCGACTACTTCCTCTATTGGGACGACGCTACCAGATCCAATAAGATTGGCTCCAACCCCGATGTTTATTCGGGCAAGACATTCAACGATGTCAACAATCCATTCCGCTTCGGTGTTGACTACGGCACCGACGCTACGGCCAACCCCTATTGGATTCTGCGCAATGGCGATGGCGACAACAAGAACTTCCAGGAGCAGTCGCAGTTTGCGGTTAACTTCAATCCCCGCTATCAGATTAATGCAAACCTCCAGTTGGCCGACCGATTCAGCTATGGGGTTAACCGCACCTCCGAGATGTACTACATGCCTTACGACGGCACACCTCACAAGTATGCTGAGGGCATCGGCACCATCTCCAGCGTAGTGCGCACTCTCTACGGCGACGAATCGACTGTGTTCAACAACCTCTACCTCACTTTCGACAAGAAGTTTGCTGCTCACACTCTCAAGGCCGTCGGTGGTTTCCGCCTCGCTTCCTACAACTTCTCCAACAGCTACATCTCCGCTTACAACAACACCAACGACAAGATGCCTAACATGTCGCCTTCACTGCAGTATCACACTTACGGCGGTGCCAACGACAAGTGGATCAACCTTGCCTACTACGTAGATGCAGCTTACAATTACAAGAACAAGTACTATCTCAATGGTACCCTCACCGCGGAGTCTTCATCCCGCTTTGGTAAGAACACCAAGGATGGCATCAAGCTCTTCGGTGTGAAGTGGGGCCTCTTCCCCTCACTGCAGGCAGCATGGCTTGTTTCATCTGAGCCTTGGTTCAATGTTCCGGCCATCAACTTCCTCAAGCTCTCTGCAGGCTACGAAGAGTCCGGTAACGACAATATCGACTACTATGCTTCGCGTACTTACTTTGCAAACATCAAGTATCTCGGTCGTGCTACCTCGCTCAATCTGGCTAACATTGAGAACTCCACCATCCAGTGGGAGACCACACGCCGCTTCAACCTCGGCCTTGAGACCAGCCTCTTCGCTAACCGTCTCAACCTGGGATTCAACTTCTTCTGGAGCAAGACATCCAACCTCTTGGCTAAGGTTAGCCTCGACTACCTCGCAGGTTTGCCTTCCATGTGGGCCAACGCTGGCGCTATGACCAACAAGGGCTTCACCATCAATGCCAACGGTATCCTGCTCAACACCAAGAACTTCAAGTGGCAGGCAGGTTTCTCCATCGGTCACTATTGCAACGAGATTACCAAGCTCCCCGCTTCCACCATCACTACCTACAATCTGGATGCTGACGGTGCAAAGGCCGGTGTTTATAAGACCATTGAGGGCTACACCTCTTCCATCTATGGCACCAACAATGTGCTGACCGCTGTAGGTAGCTCCGCAGGTGTGTTCTACGGTTACAAGACCGACGGAATCTTCACCTCTGAGGATGAGGCCGCCAATGCGGGCAAGTTTGGCCATCTGCGCTATCCTACCGGATATGCTGGCGACCCCTACCGCGACTTCAAGGCCGGTGATGTTCACTTCATCGACCAGAACGGCGACGGATGGATTTCTGAGGCTGATATGGTTAAGATTGGTGACCCCAATCCCGATATCTTCGGCAATATCTTCACCTCCCTCAACTGGAAGCACTTTACTCTCGACGTGCTCTTTAAGTACTCCATCGGTAACGATGTGTTCAACTATCAGCGCTCACAGCTTGAGGCAGGCAACAACCTTTGGAACCAGACCACGGCTATGGCCAACCGCTGGACCTACGACAAGCAAGCCACCGATGTTCCGCGCGCAGTGCTTACCTCCTCTTCAGAGTGGGTTAACAACGAGCGCTTCTCAGATCGTTGGATTGAGAACGGATCCTTCCTCAAACTCAAGAATGTGCGCCTCACCTACGACCTGCCTCTCTCCCTCTCATGGCTGCAGGGTCTGGCTGTATGGGCAGAGGCTAACAATCTCGTTACCTTCTCTAAGTACACAGGTTCCGATCCCGAGTTCTCAGTTGGAAATAGCACCCTCTATCAGGGCATCGACGCTGGCATGTTGCCTACGTCGCGCAGCTTTAACTTCGGTGTAACTATTAACTTGTAAAAACTATACAACGATGAAAAATAAATCAATCCTTTCGTTCTTGACTCTCGTACTGTCGGCAATGCTTCTGTCCACATCGTGCGAGGACATGCTTACACCGGATCTCGACCGCTATGCTACCGAGAAAAAGTTTGGAGGTGACTCCGTGTACTCGGCTCTGGGTGTGCTGCGTTCTATTCAGAACATAGCTGAGCGCACAGTGCTGCTCGGAGAATGCCGCGGTGACCTCGTCACCGATGGCACCTACACCACCGACTCTATTGGTAATATCATCAACTTTGGTGAGATGGAGAATGGCTCTTCCGAGCTGCTCAATGTGGCTGACTACTACCATGTAGTCAACTCCTGCAACTTCTATCTCGCCAATGTTGACACCACCGTCACTCAGAATGGTATTAAGATTATGGAGCGCGAGTGGGCGCAGGTGCAGGCCATGCGTGCCTGGGCTTACATCCAGCTCGTGCGTCTCTACGGCGAGGTGCCTTTCGTCACCACTCCTGTCATGAGTACTGACGAGGCTGCAAGCTTGCAGAAGAGTGCCCCCAGAGTTAATGCCAGCAACCTGATTGACATGCTGCTCGAAGCAGGTCTTTCAGAGGCTTACGACTTGCAGCACGTTGTTGGTATGCCTGATTATGGAACATTCACCAATGGCGAAGGTTCCTACAGCTCGCAGGGAAACCTTTTCCCCGTGCAGATTGTGATGGCTGATGCCTACCTTATGAAGAACGACTATGAGAATGCGGCACGTTACTACTATGACTTTTTCAAGTACAATGCTAAGAGTAATCCCTCTGACTATAATATGTTCCAATCTGCAGATGGGAATAGAATGATTACGGATGGTGTTGAGACCAAGTTAGTTAGTTCCGGCAATCTACGTTATTCGCTAAACAACAATGGTGTATCCATCGGTCAGATTATTTCTGCCGCTTCTGGTGCGCGCACCTCTGCAGATGGTCGTGTTCTCGATGTCTTGCAGCAGGTTACTGGCTTCAAGATGGAGAGAGGGTCCCTCTCTGCTCATGAGCAAAGCCAGCAGGTATATCCCTCTCAGCAGTATATCTCCCTCAACAAAGCTCAGACATACAATAGCTTCAAACAAGATGGTGACGTTCTTAAGCGCGAGCAATATCAAGGCGGTGACGGACGTCTCTACGGATGGGCACCAGGCGTAACTTTCCGCAATGGCGACAAGAGCAACATCATTTCCAAGTTTGCCATGCCCAACATGACCATTTATGAGGGCATAGAGATGCGTTATGGATCCTTCACCAAGAACTACCAAATCTCTCTCTCGCGCATGACCCTTGTCCTGCTGCGCTTTGCAGAGGCCGTCAATCGTCTCGGATTCCCCGAGCTCGCATTCGGTATCCTCAAAGACGGTCTCTATGTGGAGAACATGCCTACTCTCGGTCAAACTAGTCTTGTTAAGGATGCAAGTAAGACCGTAAGGGTTATGGACACTGAGGCCGACACCCTCATCCGTGTAGATACTCTTTATGCTGTGATGGTTGGTAAGCTTGTCAACGACGGACTCAGTGCAAAGGTTGACTTTACCGTTGACTCCACGAAGCTCGTTTATGGCGACAAGTATTTGGGCGACACCATCTGGGTTACTCCTCCCACCGATGACTACGAGGGCACCACTCTCGAAGACATCCCTGCCGATGTTCAGGAGTCGTGGTACGATGTAGAATATATTCTAGACCCGCGTGCCATGACAGGAGGTATGTATTACCTTTCTATGGATGAGATGAAGGAAATGCAGAACTATCCGTTCCTCGATTTCAAAAGCGATGCAAAGTGGAGCAGATCTGAGGTTGTAGAGGATTATATGCCTGGTTTCGGAGTGCATTCACGTGGATGCGGCGATGTGGGAGGTATCTGTGACACCGTTTACACCTATGCCCGCCAAGTTGCCGAGAAGGTTGCTGAGGACTATGCCCGCAACAACAGCCTCTCCTACGAGGAGCAGCTCGAATATGCACAGACTCTCTATAGCGGCGACACCCTGCTCGTTGACGACAAGCAGGCTATCATCAATGCAGTGGAGAACCTCATCGTTGATGAGTGCGCACTCGAAGGCGCCTTCGAAGGCCATCGCTTCACCGACCTCATCCGTGTCGCTGAGCACAAAAACCAGGCTGGCGACAATGGCACCGACTGGCTCGCATGGAAGATAGGCCGACGCAACAAGAGCGTAACCGATCCCGCCGCCGAGGTCGATGCAACCCTCCAAGCCAAAATGCTCGACAAGACCAACTGGTACATCAAACTACCTGAATAAGTCTTTTGAGTTAGTATAACGCGAGACCGGGAGAGCACAAACTCTTCCGGTCTCATTTTTGTTTTCGTTTTTTGTTATAGTTAAATATTCTCCCCCTAAGCTAGGGGGAGTCCCCCAAAAGGGGGAGGGGGTGTGTAAACAGTGGGGCGTATGAAAAAACACAGACTTCCTCGAAAACTTACACAGCCTTCGCAAAAAAACACACGCAGCCTTCGCCCAAACACACGCAGCCTTCGCCCAAACACACGCAGCCTTCGCCCAAACACACGCCTCCCTCCCCAGATTTTACACAGACCTCATGAAATCTTACGCAGCCCTTGCGGAATTTTAAGCAGACTTCCCCGAAAAAAAGCGCGACTCCGTGTTTTTATCTCGGCCGAGATACAACTCTGTCTCGGCGAAGACACGGTCATGTTTCCGCCGAGATAAAATCGTATTTCGGCGGAGATACGGCTGGGAAGTCGCGCTAAAATTCAACAAGGTCGCGCTAAAATTCGACAAAGTCGCACTAAGATTTGACAAGGGCGCGCTAAGAATTAGCGACCTCTCACTAAAATAGCAGGAGGTCGCTATAAAAATCGATTAGCTAGTTCTAAGTAGAAACGCGGTATAAAATTCTATTCCCAGTCGCTGAGTTTGGCCTGCGACTCTATGCGTTGCTGCAACTTCTTGTCGAGCTTGTTGTAAAGATCCAGCCCCGTGAGTTTCTCCACCTGGTCTATTGACCGCACATAATAACTCATCGGGTGCATCTCTTCGTTGTTGTCATAGATAAACCCGATGCCGCGCTCGTCGCCTTTGTCCAGACAAACGATGGTCTTGAAAAACTTGTCGGGCACATAAAGGCGCCTGCGCCTCCGCCGGGCGGGGTCGCTGGTATAGATAGGGCCGCAGATAATATGCAAAACGGTATGATTCTTCCTCACATATCTGCGACAAAAAGACTCCAGATGCTCCCAGTCTTCACCATTAAGGGTGTATGTCTGCGGACAAATATTCGTCAGCATAAACGACTCTGCCATTGCTTGGGTGTCCCATTTGTTGTCGGCAGCGGGACACATGTGGCCGCGGCTCATGCCGCTGTTATAGTAGTCGCTGAGCAGGGCGCGATATTCTGTCTCAATCGTAGGGTCTTCGTAGAACTGCGGCTCGCGCTTGTTCTCGCCGTAAGTGCGCGCCTTCGTCAGAGCCCACGCCACATAGTTGGCCTGACGACGCTCGTTGTTGTAGGAGCAGGTGTAGCCGCTGCGCTTGATGATGCGCTCCCCCTGTATGGGTGCGGCGGTCAGCGGCTCGGGGTTAATTCTCTTGTCATACTGTGCCTTACGCGGTGTGAGCTCCGCGGGCATCATGTCGCTCGGTTCTATCGACAGCGTGGGCATCGACAGCGTCTCTACTTTTTCTGTCACGGCATTTACGGCGGCGGCAATGCCCACCACCACTATCACTGCGCCAACGGCAAACCATATCTTTGCTTTCGTAGTACTTTTCATTTTATAATACGTTAAATAGTTCTCCCCTCGAAGCTAAGGCTTGGGATTCTCCCCCTTAGCAAGGGGGAGTACCCCGCAGGGGGGAGGGGGTGTGTCTTTTTTCCCCGCGAAGTTACGAAAAAAAGGCGGCAAAGTTATATTTTCTATATAAATAACTTCGTATCCGCAATAAAAATGGTAATTTTGCACAGACATGAATTTCTTCAAGCGTGCAGCTGACTGGCTGTGGTATGTAATAAAGAGTCTGTGTATGCTGCCGGTGTCTATGTGGCGCTGGTATAGTGGACTCTATCGCGGTAAGCCTTGGTACAAGAAACTGCTCACGGCTACCGTGTCTTTCTTCCTGCTCCTTTTCTTCTACGTCTTCGCTGTCTTCGTCAATCTGCTGTGGCTCTTCGGCAAGATGCCGTCAGTCGATAGCATCATGCATCCCGAGACCAGCGAGGCCTCCGTCGTATATTCCGCCGACGGCGTGGAGATAGGCAAGTTCTTCCGCGAGAATCGCTCCACCGTGCGCTACGAGGATGTCTCTCCCATGTTCTACAAGACCCTCATCGATACTGAGGACGAGCGTTTCTACCAGCACCACGGCGTCGATTTCCAGGGCGTCATCGCTGCCGTGAAGGACATATTCCTAGGCAGTCCCCGCGGTGCTTCTACCATCACCCAGCAGCTGGCCAAGAATATGTTCCGCGTCCGCACCCAGTACTCCAACGGACTGCTGGGCAACATCCCCGGACTGCGCATGATTATCATGAAGACCAAGGAGTGTATCGCTGCTGCCGAGCTGGAGATGCTCTACTCTAAGCGCGAGATACTCCAGATGTATATCAACACAGTGGACTTCGGCTCCAACGCCTACGGCCTTCGCACCGCTGCCAACACTTATTTCGGCACTACTCCCGACAAACTCAAGGTTGAGGAGAGCGCCGTCCTCGTAGGCTTGCTCAAGGCTACCTCCACCTACAACCCCCACAGCAACTACGAGAAGTCGCTTTCGCGCCGCAATACTGTGCTCTACAATCTTTTTACCCACGGCGACCTCACACGTCAGGAGTACGACTCGCTCTCTGCTCTGCCCATCGACATCAGTAAATATAAGGTAGAGAAGGTATATGACGGCTCCGCCCCCTATCTGCGTCAGGAGATAGCTCGCTTCCTCTCCGAGAAATTCCGCGAGAGTGGGCTCGGCAGTGTCGATCTCTATAGCGACGGTCTCAAGATATACACCACCATCGACAGCCGTATGCAGCACTACGCCGAGAGCGCCACCATCACCCATGTCAACAATCTGCAGCGCGGTTTCCATCTGCGTGCCGACGTGGCGGAGAAATATACCAACACCGCCCTGCGCTCGCTGCCACGCTATCGCCAACTCAAGGACTATCCCGATTCCCTCAATCATTTCCTCACCGTCGAGGTCAACGAGCCCCACGAAGTTATCATCAACAATCCCTATACCGGTCCGCAGGCCATGATGCTCTCCACGCGCGACTCCATCAAGACGATGCTCGGCTTCCTACAGGCAGGCTTCGTGGTTATAGAGCCTAGCACCCACCATGTTAAAGCGTGGGTGGGCAATATCAATTTCCGCACCTGGAACCACGACAATGTCATAGCCCGCCACCAGACAGGCTCTACCTTCAAGGGCATCGTCTATTGCGAGGCTATGGAACAGGGCTGGAGCCCTTGCGACAATATCGAGGACAAGCCGCCCCGCGGTGCCAAGCTCAAGAAGACGCGCTGGTCGGGTGCCAATATGCTGCTGCGCTCCGCCTTCAAGCATAGTAAGAATGCCGCCGCTGTCAATCTCTGCTACAAGGTTGGCCCCAACAGCGTAGTGCGCCTCGCCCGCAAGCTTGGCATCAAAGACCCTCTCTACAACGACTACCAGAACCTCACGCTCGGCTCGTCGTCCATTAAGCTTGTGGAGCTGGTCAACGCCTATGCTGTGATGCTCGCCAACGGCTATGTGCGCATCCCCATCATTGTCACCAAGGTGGTGGACCGCTACGGCAAGGTAGTCTATAGCGAAGACCAGGAGCCCACGCAGCAAGTGCTGTCGCAGCGCTCCGCCTTCCTCATGCAGCAGATGCTCCACGCCGGACTGGAGGGCACCTCTGCACCTATGTATAGCTATATCAACGGCTTCACCTCCACCACCGACTTTGGTGGTAAGACGGGCACCACCAACGAATCTACCGATGCCCTCTATATCGGTGCCACGCCCAATCTTGTGGGCGGCGTATGGGTAGGCGGTGAGTACCGCGACATTCATCCCTACGGCTCCGGTGCCAGCCTGGCACTGCCCATCTGGGGACGCTTCATACAAAAGACTCTTAGCGACACTCGCTTCACTCGCTACAAGCAGAAATTTCCGCAGGTCAGCGATAAGGTTGTCCCCCGCGAGTGCTATCAGTGCGGCTACCGTCGCGGAGGCTATAGCTCCGCGGTTCCTGCCGACGATGGCGGCGGTGGCGAGCCCGCTCCTGCTCCTTCACCCGTAACAATCACTGAGTAGCGAGATGGCACAACAGCGCGACAGCCGTTTTGAGAAGCTCAGGATATTGGCTATTCTCTTTATCACCGTCCACCACCTGCTGCTGTTCGGTGCCGACGTGTGTGGCTACCTCACTACCTATACTCCCGACTCCAAGGGCTACGCAGGCATCTTTACCAACTCCGTTGCCGTGACGGGCGTCAGCTTGTTTGTCATGATTACCGGATGGTTTGGCGTGCGCAGGGTTTGGCGTCCCTTCTTTCGATTGATAATCACCTGCGCGGTTTTCGGACTCGTCGCTTTCTTGCTGGCGCAGAGCCAGAGGGCAGTGCCGAGCCCACCGTGGAGCCAGTGGTGGGAGAGTGCCAAGTTCACCAATTGGTGGTTTATCATCCATTACCTTATGTTGCTCTTGGTGGCGCCGCTGCTTGAGCGCGGCCTTGCCTCTATCGACAGAAAGACAATGGAGTATATCCTGCTCGCCCTGCTGGTCTTCAATCTCGTCTTCGGTTTTGCATGGGGCTATGTCAACGCCAGCGGCTACAACGTGGTGCATTTCATCCTCCTCTATGTGCTGGCACGCTATATGCGCCTCTTCCCCGACGCTCCTGTCAATAGCTTTATCCGTCGCTTCGCCCTGCCGCTCATCATAGTCTGCGCTGCAACGATGGGTATTCTCTTCCTTGCCGAGCCTGAGTGGTGGCAGCCTAAGCATACGCCTATGGTATGGAACTACAACTGCCCTCTCGTCATCCTCGAGAGCATGGCCATATTCTCTTTGTTTACGCAGTCACAAAGTCACAAAGTCGCAGAGTCGCAAAGCCGTCCCATTCTCTTTGTCGCCCGTTTCGTCCTTGGCGTCTATTTGCTTCAGAGTGCACCGGTGCTGGTGCCGCTGCGCAATGCCTTTGGCCACTTGGCCTACGACTGGGCAGGCTATGCGGGACTCCTCTTCGCGCTGTTGGTCATCGCCGTGGTTTGTTGGACTGTCAGCTGCGTAGTAATGACAGTGTTGCGCCCCCTGCTGTCTAAATTGTCAACTGGCGAAAATGTCAAACAGTGAAATATAAGGATCTTTTTATCGACTTAGACGACACGCTGTACGACACCTATGGCAATGCCGTCATCGCGCTGAGCGAGACTTTTGAGGACTATCGCCTCGACCGCTACTTTGCCGACCCACAGGTCTTCTACAATGCCTACTGGGCTGCCAATATAGATTTGTGGGGCCGCTACTCGCGCGGTGAGATAACGCGTGATTATCTTATTGTGGAGCGTTTCCGCCGTCCGCTGAGCACGGGAGTAGGTCTCGATATCACTGCTGCCTTTTGCATAGAGATGAGCGACTGTTTCCTCGACCATTGTGCCTCCAAGTCCGGCGTGCAGCCCGGAGCCTATGAGCTGATGGATTACCTCAAGCGACGCGGCTATCGCATGCACATGACCAGCAACGGATTTCATGAGGTGCAGTATAAGAAACTCGCCTCCTGCGGACTGCGCTCCTACTTCGACACCATCATCCTCAGCGAGGATGCCGGTGCCAACAAACCTTCGCTTGCCTTCTTCGACTACGCCCTGCGCCAGTCGGGGGCAGAGGTCGCGACCACACTCATGATAGGCGACAATCTGCAGACCGATATCTTCGGTGCCATGAGGGCAGGTCTTGACACCCTCCTCTACAATCGCTGGAATGTGACTGCGGACGAGATGTTTTTACGGGATGGTCTTGAGAGAGCCGACAGTTCCCCCACCTACGTAGTGGAGAGTTTAGCCGAGATATTGAATATATTATAGCTGTAGTGCAAAATAATCAGTGTGATGCAAGCAAATGCAAATAACAATCAGTTTCCTTGACCGACCGTTGGCGGCGTTTATCTTCTTTACGCGCTTGCCTTTCTGGCGGTTGCGCCAACCACCGAAGGAGTGCTATGTCTCGGTGGTGGAGTATTGGCCACTCACGGGTTGGCTCACGGGCGGGTTGATGGCAGCCACACTATGGCTGGGCAGCCAGTTCTTGCCTTATATTGTGGCGGTGGTGCTGGCAGTGGCTACACGTATGCTACTCACAGGAGCGCTGCATGAAGACGGGTTGGCTGACTTCTTCGATGGCTTCGGTGGCGGTGGTCGCGACCGCAACCGCATCCTTGCTATCATGAAGGACTCGCATATAGGCACCTACGGGGTGCTCGCACTGGTGGTGTATGTCTTGTTGCTGATTGCAGTGCTCGCATCACTGCCCCTTATGGTTGCAGTCTTTGCCATTATAGTGGGCGACCCGCTGGCCAAAATGCTGGCGGCGCAACTGGTGACACTGATGCCATACGCACGCAGCCAGGAGGAAGCCAAGAACAAGACGGTCTATCGCCGATTCACCACTGGGGCAAGAATCAGCCTTGCAGTGCAGGGACTGCTGCCCTTGGCCTGCTGGGTTTTGTTTAATACTCAATGTTCAACTGCGCAGCAGTCGCGAGAACTTGCATTTGCTGTCGGCGAAGCCGGTGCAAATCTTGCAAGCAAGTTCGAGAACGAAGTGTCAATGTTCAATGCTCAATGCTCAATGTTATTAATACTTCCAGCCTTAGTGATGTTTTTCCTCTATCTCTTTATCTGGCACAGACTTCGCGGCTACACCGGTGACTGCTGCGGAGCCGTATGCCTGATGGTGGAGCTAAGTTTCTATTTAATGCTCAATGCTCAAAGCTCAATGTTTAATGTCTGACCGTCGTATTATTCTTATAACAGGTGGCCAGCGCTCTGGCAAGAGCACCAAGGCCGAGCAACTGGCACTCTCGCTGAGTGACAATCCCGTGTATGTGGCTACTGCACATATATGGGACGAAGAGTTCCGCCAGCGTGTAGTCCGTCATCAGGAGCGGCGTGGTCCACAGTGGACCAATATCGAGGAGGAGCTATATCTCAGCCGCCACGATCTTACTGGGCGCGTAGTGGTGGTGGACTGCGTAACCTTGTGGCTCACCAACTTCTTCTATCGCCTTGAGTCCGACATAGAACAGTGTCTGGAAGCCGCCAAGAAGGAGTTCGATGCCTTCACCGCTCACGATGCAACCTACATCTTCGTTACCAATGAGATAGGCAGCGGTGCAGTGAGTGATAATGCGCTTCAGCGTCGTTTCACTGACCTGCAGGGATGGATGAACCAATACATAGCCACTCGCGCTGATGAGGTAATCCTTATGGTCAGCGGCATAGAAGTGAAAATAAAATGAAGACGTTTGCCATACAGCCTGTTGACCGCTCCATGCAGCCGGCCATACAGCATAAGATAGACAATCTCAACAAGCCCAAAGGCTCGTTGGGACGCTTGGAGGAACTTGCTATGCAGGTGTGTCTCGTGCAGCATACCCTGTCACCGAGCCTTGCCCACCCTTGCCACCTTTTGCTGGGCGGTGATCACGGCATAGAGCGCGAAGGTGTCAGCGTATCGCCGCGCGAGGTGACATGGCAGCAAATGCTCAACTTCACCCGAGGTGGAGGTGCAGTCAATATGTTCTGCCGCCAGCACCGATTCACCCTGCGCATTGTTGATGTGGGGGTTGATTATGATTTCTCTGGTGTGGACGGCATCCTCGACCGCAAGATAGCACGGGGCACAGCAAATTTCCTTCATGGTCCGGCTATGACAGAGGAGCAGTTTGACCGCGCCCTTCAGGTGGGCAGCTACCTCGTGGACCATTGCGTAGCGGAGGGATGTCGCATCCTTAGCATTGGCGAAATGGGCATAGCCAACACTTCGCCATCAAGCATATGGATGCATCTGCTGACCAACACCCCTCTTGAAGAGTGCATCGGCGCGGGCGCCGGGCTCAACGACGAGGGCATACGCCATAAATACCAAATTCTCTCACAGGCAGTAAGTAATTATTTGCATAACACTCCAAATCCCGAACAGTCAACTACTCGTCCTCTCGTTTATTTCGGCGGCTTCGAGATGATGGCAGCAATAGGGGCGATGCTAAGGGCAGCCGGGCAGAAACTGATTATCTTGATTGACGGCTTCATTATGACGGCATGCGCAATGGCAGCCATAAGGCTCCGCCCCGCTGCACAGGATTATATGATTTTCACCCACTGCGGCGATGAGAGCGGCCATAAGAAGATGTTGGATGCCATAGGCGCCAAACCGCTGCTCCATTTAGGTCTGCGGCTGGGCGAAGGAACGGGAGCCCTCTGCGCCTTCCCTCTCGTGGACTCCGCGGTGCGCATGGTCAACGAGATGAACAATTTCCAGGGCGCACAAATCACCAAGTATTTTTAAGCACAACCGCACCCGCCACTATCGCCACCATCAGCACCTCGGCGATACGGTTGACACGGACGGCAATCTTCATGTCGCGTGTTGTCAGTTTGCGGTCATTGTCACCGATGTATGGCTTGTCCACCATCTCGCCAAAATAGAGGTGTGGTCCTCCAAAGCGGCAGTTGAGTATGCCGGCGAGAGCAGCCTCGGGATATCCGCTGTTGGGCGAGGCATGACGCGGGCCGTGCTTCAAAACAAAATTAAGTCTCGACACTAGTCTCTTGGCTCTTGACAAAACCATCAGCATAGCCGTGAGGCGTGCGGGGATAAAGTTGGCAACATCATCTATCCGTGCCGCCCAGCAGCCGAAGCGGCGATAGCGCTCGTTGCGGTAGCCAATTATCGAGTCGAGAGTATTGACCATCTTGTAGGCCAGCATGCCCGGTGCGCCCAGCAGAGCATACCAAAACAGGGGAGCGATAACTCCGTCGCTGAGGTTCTCGGCCAGTGTCTCGAGTGCTGCCGTGCGTACCTCTTGGGCAGAGAGCGCGTTGGTGTCGCGTCCTACGATGCGGCTCACCTGCCGTCGCCCTTCTTCAAGCGAACGGTCAAGTGCCTTAAACACTCCGCGCACTTCGCGCACTAAGGTGGTGCCTGCCAGACAATAGTACACCACAATCGCTTCGAGGATTAGGTCATAAGGAAAAGGTGTGAAATGGAGTATAGCCCACGCAGCGGCGAATGTCAGCGCAATGAGTGTCACGGTTAACAGTGCTCCCTTCAGCATGCGATGGCTGCCGCGGTTGAGGTGGCGTTCGCCCGATGCAATCATCTTGCCCATCCCCACAACGGGATGAGGTAGCCAGGCGGGGTCGCCCAATAGCAGGTCGAGCACCCAGCCCACCAGCAGTGGCAATATGAATAAGCAATTAAGCAATACCTTGTCTACTTGTATTCTTGTCTACTCGTCAACTCATCAAGAAATTGTCTGATAGCTTCTACGAGAGCATCGTTCTCTGCCGGAGTCTGAGCAGCGATACGGAAGTATGGTGCTGACAGACCGCGGAAATTAGCAGCATCGCGTATCAGCATCTTATGCTCACGGGCGAGATATTCCTTGAGATCATGGCTTGTCCCGTGCTTCAGTTTGCACAGCATAAAATTGGTGTGAGTGGGGGCTACACTAATGCCCTCTATCTGCTGTAGCCGTTGGTGTAGTCTCTGTGCCTCGCGCAGGTCTGGCTGTGCCAGCAGGTCGTCATGTTGTAGTAGATATTTGCCTGCTTCAATGGCCAGCGATGACACTGCCCATGGGCGCATATAGCGTCGAAAAAGATTGGCCTGTTGCGGTGCAGCTACGATGTATCCAAGGCGTAGTCCGGGCACGCAATAGTCCTTGGTCATGGAGTGGATGAGCACTATGTGACGGATGCGCACTGCGTCTTGAGCAGACATAACGGGGATGTCGGTATAGCGTTTGTATGACTGGTCGATAACCACATCTTGGTATCGGCGTAGCAGTTGACGTACCTCGCTCTGGCTCAAAACCTCTCCTGTAGGGTTGTTGGGATTGCACAGCCATAGAACGGAATCGGTTTTAGGTAGAGTATTCAGTGAAAGGGGAGTATATGTATGATAGGCTGTTAAGGAACAGGCTTTCTCATATTCGCTGAAGGTGGGGCTGGGTATGACGGCACCTGTCCTAAGTACACGCGCCACCAGATAGATGGCTTCGGTGGCTCCGCTGGTGGCGATGACACATTGGGGGGCAATGCCGTGGCGCTCTGCAATCATTTTCTCCAGCGACCACGCCTCTGGCTCGGGATAGTGACTGAGCAGTGCGGGCATTGACGCGAGGTGCTCCATCAGCGGTTGCAGCCTGCTGTCGGGGTGTGAACAAATATTTGACGAGAAATTGCTCTCTATGACGCTGTATCTGTATAAGTCGTCTCCGTGTCCTTCAATCATTTTAGTAATACTTTTACGTACTCCAGCACTTTGTCTGTCTCGTTGGCGTGGAACCAGTGGATGTCCTGGTCACGCTTAAACCACGTCATCTGCTTTTTGGCATACACTCGCGTGTTGCGTTGTATCTTCTCCACCGCCTGCTCCAGCGTCCATTCCCCGCTGATGTAGCGAAACATCTCCTTGTAGCCCACCGTGTTGAGGCTGTTCAGGTGGCGCAGCGCATACACTCTGCGGGTCTCCTCCACAAATCCCTCCTCCACCATCTGCACCGTCCTCCTGTTGATGCGGTCAAACAAGTCCGCCCTCTCACGGTAGAGACCAACCTTAACTATTTGATAATTGTTAGTCTCAGAGCTTTGCGGCTTTGCGGCTTTGCGACCAAGAAATGACGAATACGCCCTCCCCGTCTGGTAGCAAATCTCCAGCGCGTGAACAATGCGCTGCGTGTTGTGGAGGTCCGCCTTGGCGTAGTACGTCGGGTCGAGCAGCCGCAGCTCGGCGCATAGGCGCTCAAGCCCCTCGTCCTTCAGCCGCTGCCGCATCATGGCGCGCGTCTCTGGCTCCACCGTCGGTATGTCGTCAATGCCATGGCACACCGCGTCAATATAGAGCATACTGCCGCCAGTGAGCAGGGCGCAAGGGTTCGTCTCGTAGAGCGTGGGCAGCAGATCCCACACCTGCCTCTCATACTCTGCCGCGCTGTAGTATTCGTCCAGCGCCAGCGTACCCACAAAGTAATGCCGCACCCTCTGCTGTTGCTCAGCAGTCGGTGCGGCAGTGCCGATAGGAATATCCTTGTATATCTGTCGTGAGTCAGCGTTGATGATGGGAGTGCCCAGCATCTCGGCAATGCGCAGCGCCAACTCCGTCTTCCCTACGCCCGTAGGGCCGAGGAGGACAAACAAAGTTCTTTTACCCCTCTCCATCGATGCCGAAGGCGTCGGGGTCGAACTCGTCGTCGTTGTAACCGTCGTCGCTGTAGTCGTCGAGATCCAGGTCCAGGTCAGCATTGTCGCTGCCCAGAGTGTTGAAGTCCAGATCGAAGCCTTTGAGCTGCTGCGGCGCCTTGCCGCGCGACATCGTGCACTCCGCCTTGTCCAGCGACTTGCCCGTCACTATCTCCGTCAGCTCCAGGTAGAAGATGCGGTCGTTGGCGGGGTCAAAGACATATATCATCTTCTGCTCCTCGTCCTCCAGCAGGTCGCGCAGCGGCGTCGAAGCCATCAGATACACATCCTCGTCCTCAGCGGAGGTGCCCATGTCCTCGCGCACAATCTGCAGCTCCTTGTCCCACGTGTCGGAGCAGGTGAAGAAACTCGTTATCTGGCTGTCGTCGTATCCGCACGCCGCCAGTATGGCGTTGCTGAGGTCCAGAAACTTTGCGTCCGCATCAATAGTTATCTCGCGAAAGAAGTCAGCGACCTCGTCGCATATAAGGGCAATCTTGTATAGCATATAGTATTCAAATTTTTATTGTCGAGAGTTTAGAGTCAAGAGGCAAGAGATGTCAGATGCCAGATGTAAGATGTGTCTTCGTTTTCGTTATCGTTTTCGTTACTTATAATCCTCAATATTAATACACTATTCCCCTCTTCGAGGACTGCACGAAGTGCAGGATATAGTCCACGTCAGGGTTGTCGGGGAACTGTGCGCGAATCTGTGCGATGCGCTCATCCATAGTGAAGGCGCGGTTGTATATGATGCGATACACCTCGTGGATGTCCTCAATGCGCTGCGCAGTAAACTTATGTCGGCGCAGACCTATGAGGTTGAGGCCGCAGTAGGTGGCGGGCTCTCGTGCCACGGTGGAGTAAGGCGGAATGTCCTGACTGGTGCGAGTGCCGCCGCCGAGCATTGCGTAGCTGCCCACGCGGCAGAACTGGTGGATGAGCACGCTGGCGCTAATCACGGCGAAGTCATCCACAATCACCTCACCGGCAATCTTGGTGCTGTTGCCGATGATGCAGTTGTCGCCCACGATGGCGTCGTGCGCCACGTGCACACCCTCCATCAGCAGGTTGCCGTTGCCCACGATAGTGCGCTTCTTGGCGTTCGTGCCGCGGTTGATAGTCACATTCTCGCGTATCTTGTTGTTATCGCCAATCTCGGCCGTCGTCTCCTCGCCGCGGAACTTCAGGTCCTGCGGGATGGCGCTTATCACTGCGCCCGGGAAGAACACGTTGCCGTTGCCGATGCGAGCGCCGCTCAGCACCGTCACGCTGTTCATCAGCTTGTTGTTGTCGCCGATAACCACATTCTTGTCGATAAAGCAGAAAGGCCCAATCTCACATCCGTCGCCAATCTTGGCGGCAGGGTCGATAAAAGCCAAAGGACTGATGTTGTTCATTATTTTAGAATTGAATAGTTTAAGAGTTGAAGAATTGAAGCACCTCAGTTTTTCAATTTTTCAGTTTTCTTAATAGTGTCCGCAAAGGTAAATAAATAAAATGACATATTCCCACGATTTATCTAAATTTCAAATATCAAAGGTCAAAATTCAAATAATTTCAGCTCCTTCGACCATAAAATCTCCCGCATCGGACAGTAGGCAAATTATCCCATGTCTTTTTATAAATAAGCGTAATCTCGTGGTTTTTTTGGCGGAGTGCGTGCAAAAATAACGCGACTTTGTGGAATCTTAGCGTACTCTCATGAAATCTTAGTGCGACTTCATAATATCTTAGCGCGCTCTCATGAAAATATCTCCGCCGAGATAATAAATTATTTCGGCCGAAACACTACATTGTCTCCGCCGAGATAAAGTAATGTTTCGGCGGAAATAATTTGACGAAGTCTGCTTAAAATTAGGCAAAGTCAGCTTTTTCTTGCGGGAAAACAGCTTTAGTTTTGACGAAGTCTGCTTTATTGCTCGTGAGGTCGCACTAAGGTTCTGGAAGATTAGCGTTTGTTGTAGCAAGGGATGCTTTTGTCCTAACCTATAGAAACAAAGGTACCACTAAAAAGAGGTATGAGGTAAGAAGTAAGATGGGAGATGTAAAAAAGACAGAAGGCCTCCGCAAAATGGGAGGCCTCTTCGTGTTGTGTATATAAGAAAAGTTACTTGTTCTTGATGATCTGGGCGGTGAAGGTGCATTCGCTGACGACTTTCTCGCCCACGAAGATGTAGCCGCGCATGGAGGAGATGCCGTGACGCACGGGGGCGAGCAACTCTACCTTGAAGATGAGGGTGTCGCCGGGCACTACCTTCTGGCGGAACTTCACATTGTCGATGCGCATGAAGTAGGTGCTCCACTTCTCGGGCTCGTCGAGGCCACTGAGCACCAGCAGGCCGCCGGCCTGCGCCATGGCCTCCACCTGCAGCACACCGGGCATGACGGGCTCCTGGGGGAAGTGGCCCTGGAAGAAGGGCTCGTTGCTGGTGACATTCTTCACGCCTACGATATAGTTGCTGCCTATCTCGATAATCTTATCGACAAGCTGCATGGGATAGCGGTGGGGCAACAGCTCGCGGATGCGGTTGACATCCATCAGCGGTGCGTCGTTGCAGTCGTAGTACGGTGCTTGTACCTCGTGGGCGCGTATTTCGCGGCGCATCTGGCGGGCGAACTTGTTGTTGATGGTGTGGCCCGGTCGGGTGGCTATGATTCGGCCCTTGATGGGACGACCGATAAGAGCCATGTCACCCACGATGTCGAGCAGCTTATGGCGTGCGGGCTCGTTTTGCCACACCAACGGCTTGGTGTTGAGGAAACCAAGCTTGGTGGCGTCCTGATGCTCCACGTTGATGGTGTCGGCGAGACGGTCGAGACGTTCCTGCGATATCTGGTTCTCGTAGATGACGATGGCGTTGTCGAGGTCGCCGCCCTTGATGAGGCCCGCATTGATGAGGGGCTCTATCTCGCGCACGAAGACGAAGGTACGGGCTCCGGCTATCTCGGTCTCAAACTCCTTGACATCCTCCACGGTGGCAAACTGGCTGGAGAACCAGTCGCTCTCGTAGCTTATCATCACGGTGAGGCTGAAGCGCTCGTCGGGAAGGAGCACGATGGAAGCTCCGGTGGCATCGTTGCGCAGCTCTATCTTTTTTCTTATGACGTAGTAGTCGCGCGGGGCTGACTGCTCTTCGCGGCCCACTGCTTTGATATTGTTGACATAGGTCATGGCGCTGCCTTCGAGGATAGGCATCTCAGGACCGTCAACGGTGATGAGGCAGTTGTCGACGCCCATGCCATATAGGGCGGCCAGGGCGTGCTCTACGGTGCCTACGCGGGCGTCGCCCTTCTGGAGGACGGTGCTGCGAGTGGTCTCTGATACGTTCTCGGCGATGCCTTCGATGATGGGCTGACCCTCGAGGTCGGTGCGCTGAAAGCGGTAGCCGGTGTTCTCAGGGGCGGGACAGAAGGTGGCGGTGGTCACGATGCCGGTGTGCAGGCCTTTGCCTGACACGGTGAAGGTACTCTTGAGGGTATGTTGTTTGGACACGGGTAGTTTATTTACGATTTTACTATTTACTATTTAGTTATGTGGTTATTCTGTCACCCCTTCGGGGTTATTCTGGTCTAACGTCTATTGCAGGGGTTTGTTTCCTACGGAAACGGCACCACCTGCCTGTTATCTGACACCCCTTCGGGGTTTTACACACCCCCTCCCGGCTTTGCCGTACTCCCCCTTGCTAAGGGGGAGAATCCATTTTTACTTCCCCAGAGGGGGCCCCGCTAGTTTAGGGGGAGAAATTTAAGTCCTCCCCATAGAGGGGGAGTTAGAGGGGGTTTTTCATTGTTTTTGTTATCGTTTTCGTTTAATATCTGTGATTTCTGTGTTTTCTGTGCGAGATTTAACTTCGAGCCCGCTTGCGGGCGTTAACTTCGGAGCGAAGCGGTAACTTCTTTTATTTTTCTTTCTTCAGCTCGGCCAGTTCGCGCTTGAGCTGCTGTACCTCGGCGGCGAGGTCGGGGAGATTGCGGAAGACGGCGTTGCAGCGGGCGAAGCGGCGGGCGTCGATGGCGGGGATGCCGATGACGGTGGTGCCCTCCTTGCTGATGGTGCCTGCGATGGCGGCGGTGGCGCCTGCGGTGGTGTGGTCAGCGATATGTATGTGACCGGCGATGCCTACCTTGCCGCCGAAGGTGCAGGCGGTGCCTATCTTGGTGCTTCCTGCCACGCCTACCTGGGCGCTCATCACGGTGTTGGGACCTACGGTGACGTTGTGGGCCACCTGCACGAGGTTGTCGAGCTTGACGCCGCGGCTGATGAGCGTGGTGCCCATGGTGGAGCGGTCGATGCAGGTGTTGGCGCCTACCTCTACGTCGTCCTCAATGGTGACGATGCCTATCTGGGGTATCTTCTCGTAGCCGTTGGCGGAGGGGGCGAAGCCAAATCCGTCGGCACCAATCACGCAGCCCGAGTGGAGGATGACGCGTTTGCCGATGACGCAGTCATGGTAGATGCTCACGTTGGGATATATGATGCTGTTGTTGCCCACCTTGACGCCCTCACCTACGGTGGCGTGGGCATAGATTTGTGTTCCGTCGCCGATGACGGCGCGGGCTCCCACCACAGCAAAGGGCTCTATGTAGCAGTCGTTGCCCACCTTGGCGGTGGGGTCGATGAAGGCGAGGGGATGAACGCCTGTCTTGCGGGGCTTGCTCTTCTCATAGAGTGTGAGCAGGGCGGCGATGGCCTCGTAGGCGTTGGGCACGCGTATGAGGGTGGCGCTTACGGGACGGGCAAGCTGGAGGCTGTCGTTGACGAGCACGATGGTGGCCTGCGTGTCGTAGATGTAATGCTCGTAGGCGGGGTTGGCCAGGAAGGTGATGGTGCCCGGCAGCCCTTCCTCTATCTTGGAGAAGGTGCTGACGGTTGCGTTTTCATTGCCTTCGATGGTGCCGTGCAGATAGTCGGCAATCTGGCGTGCGGAAAAATCCATGTTGTTGTTAATGTAGTTTAATAAAGTGGTGCAAATATCGTAAAAAATAATGACATGGGCGAATAATGCTATTGTTTTTATGCGTTTTAGGGCACTGAAAGAGTCCTATCTTTCCACAGTAATGGTCTATTTGACTCTTTGCACGAAGATATAGTGTCGTTCGCTGCGTCGGTCAACCATCTCGCTGTGGAGCAGCTCGGAGAAGTCGCTGATATCGCGCACGGTGCCGTCCTTCATGAGTATGGTGATGTGATCGTCGCTGGTGGAGTAGAGCATCTGCGACACGCGCAGGGGGCGCACGAAGTAGCGTGCTTCGTCGATGGTGATGCCCAGCTGGTCGGCCACGGACGTGCGCAGCGACAGGAGCTGTGCCTCGGTGGCGGGAGCGGTGAGCTCTTGGGCTTTGTAGAGATGGCGGTTGATATAGTTGGCGGCAAGGATGGCGAGCACCTTGTCGGAGCCTTGCATCCATTGCTTGAGGGCGGAGAGGAGGTCGCTGTCGTCGAGCAGTACGTAGTTGACCAGTGCCTCGGGATGAGTCTCTATGTGTGCGCGGTCGATGGTGTTGTGAAGGAAATACTGCAGGGTGGCGGAGGCGGGGAGCCGTTGGCCCTGCGCTATCAGCTCGGCGGCCCGCTGCAGTACAGCGAGCAACACCTGCTGGGCGGCGAGGGCTGTCTTGTGGAGATAGACCTGCCAATACATCAGGCGCCGTGCCATGAGGTAGTTCTCGATGGTGTAGATGCCCTTCTGCTCCACCACGAGGCGGTCGGCATTGACATTGAGCATCTTGATGATGCGTGCTGCACCGATATTGCCCTCGCGCACTCCGGCGAAGAAACTGTCGCGGCACAGGTAGTCGAGGCGGTCCATGTCGAGCTGGCTGCAGATGAGCTCGTGGAGGAAGTGCTTGGGGTAGGTGTCGGTGAAGATGCTGATGGCGAGCTGCAGGGCGCCGCCAAACTCACGGTCGAGTTGCTGCATGAGCAGCAGGGTCATATCTTCGTGGGTGAGGCCGTGGACAAAGCATCCCTCCAAGGTGTGCGACATGGGGCCGTGGCCTATGTCGTGGAGAAGCATGGCTATCTTGGCACCCTCAGCCTCCTCCGGAGTGATGGCGCAACCCTTGCGCTGGAGTATGGCGAGAGCCTCACTAATCAGGTGAAATGCCCCGATGGAATGGCAGAAACGGGTGTGGCGCCCACCGGGATAGACATAGGAGGTGGGGCCGAGCTGCTCTATGCGGTTGAGGCGCACAAAGGTGGGGTGCTTGACCAAGGCTGTGAGGATGCCCTTGGGTATCTCGATGAAGCCGTGGACGGGGTCGTTGATGATCACGGTTAGGAGTTAGGAGTTAGGAGTTAGGAGAGAGGCCATTTGTTGCTGAAGCTCGCGGGCCTTGGTGGCGGCTACCTCGGCAAATTGCTCGGTGGAATCGGCATAAATGATGCCGCGCGAGGAGTTGACGATGAGTCCGCAGTCGGGTGTCATGCCGTAGCGGCATACCTCCTCGAGGCTGCCGCCCTGTGCCCCCACTCCGGGTACGAGGAGGAAGTGGTTGGGCACTATCTTGCGGATATCGCGGAAGAGTTCACCCTGGGTGGCACCGACGACGTACATCAGTTGTTCCATTGAACATTGAGTGGACCATTGCTGACTCTTCTTTAGTACTTTTTCAAAGAGGCGCTCGCCCTGTGCGTTGGCGATGAGTTGGAAGTCGTGGCTGCCCTTGTTGCTGGTGAGGGCGAGTAGGATGACCCACTTGCCCGGGTACTGCAGGAAGGGAGTGACGCTGTCTTCACCCATGTAGGGAGCGACGGTGACGGCGTCGATGTCGAGTTCCTCAAAGAAGCAGCGGGCGTACATGGCGGAGGTGTTGCCAATGTCGCCGCGCTTGGCATCGGCGATGATGAACTGGTCGGGGTAGTTGGCGTGGATGTAGCGCACGGTGCGCTCAAAGGCCTGCCAGCCCTTGAGTCCGAAGCACTCGTAGAATGCGAGGTTGGGCTTGTAGGCTATGGTGTAGGGCGCGGTGGCATCGATGATGGCCTTGTTAAACGCGAAGATGGGGTCATTGTCCTTCAGCAGGTGGGGCGGTATCTTCTTGAGGTCGGTGTCGAGGCCGACGCAGAGGAAGCTCTGCTTGCGGCGGATGTTGGCGATGAGTTGTTGGAGGGTCATGAAGGGAATGAGGAATTAGAGGGCTGCTTCCTTGAGGCGTTCGGTGTTTTCGGCCACGATGAGGTGGTCGATGCAGTCTTGTATGTCGCCGTCCATGAAGGCTGCGAGGTTGTAGATGGTGTAGTTGATGCGGTGGTCGGTGATGCGCCCCTGGGGATAGTTGTAGGTGCGTATCTTGGCGGAGCGGTCGCCGGTGGAGACGAGGGTCTTGCGGCGCGAGGCTATGTCGTCAACGTACTTCTGGTGTTCCTTGTCGTAGATGAAGGTGCGCAGTCGGGCGAGGGCACGCTCTTTGTTTTTGGGCTGGTCGCGTGTCTCGGTACACTCGATGAGTATCTCCTGCACCTCACCGGTGTTGGGGTTGCGCCAGTTGTAGCGGAGGCGCACGCCTGACTCTACCTTGTTGACATTCTGTCCTCCCGCACCGGAGGAGCGGAAGGTGTCCCACTTTATCTCTCCCTCATTGATGACGACGTCGAAGGCTTCGGCCTCGGGGAGCACGGCGACGGTGGCGGCACTGGTGTGGACACGCCCCTGGGTCTCGGTGGCGGGCACTCGCTGCACACGGTGGACTCCGCTCTCATACTTGAGGGTGCCATAGACATCGGTGCCGGTGACGGAGCAGACAATTTCCTTATAGCCGCCCACGGCTCCCTCGCTGAACGATGACACCTCGAGCTTCCAGCCCTTGGACTCGCAGTACTTGGTGTACATGCGGAAGAGGTCGCCGGCGAAGAGGGCTGCCTCGTCGCCACCTGTGCCACCGCGTATCTCGAGGATGGCGTTCTTGCTGTCCTCGGGGTCTTTGGGCACGAGCATAATCTTTATCTTCTCCTCCAGCGCAGGGATGCGCTCCTCGCAGTCGGCCACCTGCTCACGAGCCATCTCCTTGAGGTCGGGGTCGGTCTCATTGACGAGCATGTCCTTGCCTTCCTCAAGGTTGGCGAGCAGGGTGGCGTACTCCTTGCGGGCCGCCATGAGGTCTTCCAGCTCCTTGTATTCCTTGGTGAGGCGCACATAGCGCTGCTGGTCGGCGATGACAGAGGGGTCGGTGATGAGGGTGCTAACTTCTTCAAAGCGAGCAACGAGGGAATCGAGTTTTTCGAGTAATGAGTTCATTGCTTAATAGTTAAATTCGCCGTACTCGCTGCGGATGGTCAGTGAGCGCGGGCCTTCTTCTATGTGTCCGACAATCTGTGCGTCGATATTGAAGGAGCGCGAGATGTCGATGACTTCCTGGGCGTGGTCGGGACTGAGATATACCTCGAGGCGATGGCCCATGTTGAAGACTTTGTACATCTCGCTCCAGTCGGTACCACTTTCTTGGGCTATGGCCTTGAACAGCGGGGGCACGGGGAACATGTTGTCCTTCACCACGCGGCAGTTGTCGCCCACGAAGTGGAGTACTTTGGTCTGCGCACCGCCGGTGCAGTGGACCATGCCGTGAATCTGCGGGCGCAGATGGTCGAGCAGCACCTTGACCACCGGGGCATAGGTGCGGGTTGGGGAGAGGACGAGCTGCCCCATGTTGCAGGGCACTTCTGGCGACACATCGTCAAGGCGGAAGCTGCCGCTATAGACGAGCTCTTCTGGCACTGCATGGTCGTAGCTCTCGGGGTATTTCTCAGCGAGATATTTGGAGAACATGTCGTGGCGGGCGGAAGTAAGTCCGTTGCTGCCCATGCCGCCGTTGTAAGCCGACTCGTAGGTGGCCTGTCCGCTGGAGGAGAGTCCTACTATCACATCGCCCGGACGGATGTTGGCATTGTTGATGACATCGCTGCGGCGCATGCGGCAGGTGACGGTTGAGTCAACGATGATGGTGCGTACGAGGTCACCCACGTCGGCTGTCTCTCCGCCGGTACCGTAGATACCGATACCCATCTCACGCATCTGAGCCATGAGTTCGTCGGTACCGTTGATAATGGCACTGATTACCTCGCCCGGGATGAGGTTCTTGTTGCGCCCTATAGTGCTGGAGACGAGGATATTGTCGGTGGCACCCACGCAGAGCAGGTCATCGGTGTTCATGATGAGGGCGTCCTGCGCAATGCCTTTCCACACACTGAGGTCACCCGTCTCGCGCCAATACATATAGGCGAGGCTGGACTTGGTGCCGGCCCCGTCGGCATGCATGATGTTGCAGTAGTCGGGGTCGCCGCCAAGTATGTCGGGGATAATCTTGCAGAAAGCCTGCGGGTAGAGCCCCTTGTCGATATTGCGGATGGCGGCGTGAACGTCTTCCTTCATGGCGCTCACGCCACGCATCATGTAACGGTTGTTCATCTTGGAGGTGATGGGATTAGAACTTTACTTCGGGTGCCTTGTCGGCTCCTGCGTCAGCCTCAAACTTAGCCATCTTGTCGAAACCGAAGATGCCAGCGAGGAGCGAGTTGGGGAACTTGCGGATCTTGATGTTGTAGTCCTGCACGGCCTTGTTGAACGAGTTGCGAGCCTCGTTGATACGGTTCTCGGTTCCTTCGAGCTGCTTCTGCAGGTCGAGGAAGTTCTCGTTGGCCTTCAGGTCGGGATAGGCTTCGCCAACGGCGATGAGTCTGCCCAGCGCCTGGGACAGCTCGCCCTGTGCAGCCTGATACTGCTGCATCTTTTCGGGAGTGAGGTCGGAGGCATCTACAGTGATGCTGGTGGCCTTGGCCCTTGCGTTAACAACACCTTCGAGGGTCTCTTTCTCATGGGCGGCATAGCCCTTGACAACCTCTACGAGATTGGGCACGAGGTCAGCACGACGCTGATAGGATGATTGTACTTTGGCCCATTCGGTGGTGGCCTTTTCTTCCACGCTTACCATTCCGTTGTAGGCGCCGATGCCCCAGAATGCGAGTACTGCCACAATGGCGACGATAATAATAGTCTTTTTGTTCATAATGATAAAGGTTATTGGTTATAGTTTATTGTTTAACGGTTATTGTTTATAGATTTTACCAGCGTCCGCCAGAGCCACCGCCGCCCCAACTGCCGCCGCCGTAGCCACCGCCGCTGGAGCCACCGCCACCCCAGCTACCTCCACCGCCAGAGTAACTGCCGCCGCCGCTACTTTCGGTGTAGGAGAACGGGTTGGCGGCGATGAACATGGGATAGCTGAGGCCCGCCCATCCCAGTTGCTTGGACTTGCGTATGCTGTAGAAGAAGAGGCCAAGCAGCAGAATGGAGTAAATGATGAGTAGCAGATTGTTAGACATGCCGCCACTGTCATCATCACTCTGTGGGGCAGAGAGAGCCGACATGCGCGGCATATCCTTGTTGGCCATGAGGGCATAGACGCCGCGAGCGAGATAGAGCATACCGCTGTCGGGCAGCTCTGCCTTCATGCTGGGGATGAGGTAGTCCTGTGCCAGATGATTGGTCTCCAAGTCGGTGAGATCGCCCTCCAGATTGCGGCCAGGGGCAATGAAGTAGCTGTGGTCGAGATAGCCGACCACGATGACAAGGCCGCGGTCATCGCGCCCTACCTTATATTTTTCGTATATGCCACGAATCATGGATATGGGGTCGTCGCCCTCTATGTGACCGACGATGACGACTGCCGACTCAATGCCCAGATTGGTGTCGAGGCGATACATGATGTGGTCGATGCTGTCCACGATAGCGGGCGAGAGGATGGAGTCGGGATTGCTGACATATTTGGTGGCATCCTGCATGTGGGGCATGGGGATGTTGTCGGCGTTCCACATGCGGCTCTCCATCAGTGCGGCCATGCGGTCGGGCTCTGCCTCATGAATCTTAATGCCCGTGGTGAGGCCTCCCGCGGCGAGCAGTGCTATGACGCAGGCCTTCATGCCGCGACTCCACATGCCCTTGAGCCGCTGTTCATTGGAGTGGGTGGCATTCCATTGGTTTACGAATGCGGTGGTCTCCGCCCTGTAGTTGTCGTATATCTGGTCGTACTTATCGCTATAGGCTTGGCGGATTTTAGTGCTTTTCTTCTCTTTCTTGTATTCCTGCTCGAGCAACTTGACATCCTCGTTGTATTTGTCGCCTATCTTGATGAGCTCTTTTCTCTTTTCCTTGAGAGAGTCTATCTCGGCAGAGAAATTCTTGGTACGAGCGTTGAGGGAGGCAATGATAAGAACTCCCACAACCACGGCGATTAGCAGCAGGAGACCCGGCGATACGCTTCCTTGGAGTTGTTGCCCAAGGGCCACCATTATGATAACGGCAAAAACCATTACTATTGCTACGAGACATCCTTTGAGGGGAGAGGTCTTCTTGGTTGAGAAGGGAATGTTCATGGGAGAGGTAGATAGAAGTAGATAGAGGTAGATATATGTTAAGATTGAGTCCAAATTTGCCAGGCTGCTTCGGCTTGCAGGTGGAGCATCTCGAGGCCGTTCTTGGTGGTGGCGCCACGCTGTTTGCCTCTTTGCAGGAAGAGGGTCTCGGCGGGGTTGTACACCAGGTCGTAGAGCAGGTGGTTGCCACCTATATATTTATAAGGTATGTCGGGGCAGGTGTCCATACTGGGGAAGGTGCCGAGCGGAGTGCAGTTGACAATCACAGTATACTCATCCATGACGCCGTGGCTCAGTTGGTCGTAGCCCAGCATGCCGTCGGCAGGGGTGCGGCTGACCAGCACAGGCTCCACACCCAGTCTCTTAAGGCCATAGACCACAGCCTTGCTTGCGCCGCCGGTGCCGAGCACCAATGCCTTCTTATGATGGGGCTGCAGTAGCGGTTGTATGGAGCGCTCGAAGCCAATGACATCGGTGTTGTAGCCCGTGAGGGTGAGAGGCTGGCGCTCTATCTTGATGCAGTTGACGGCTCCTATGGCGAGGGTCTCATCGCTGACGCCGTGTAGCAACGGCATGACGGCCTGCTTGTGGGGAATGGTGACGTTTAGACCTTTCAGTTGAGGGTGTGCCTCGATGAAGTCCATAAGCCCATCGACGCTCTGCATCTCCATATTGAGATAGCGTGCGCGGATGTTCTCATGCTCAAACTTCTCCGTGAAGTATTGCTGAGAGAAGGAGTGGATGAGCGGATAGCCTATGAGTGCGTATTCAGTCATGTCTTCTTTCCTATATACATGGTGCTCAGTCCGCAGGTGAAAGCCTTGAAACTGACATCGGCAAAGCCTGCACGCTCCATGATCGCCTTCATCTCTTTGCCTTGTGGGAAGGCCTCCATTGTTTGGGGCAGGTAGGAGTAGGCACGCTTGTCCTTGGAAACGACCTTGCCCACCATTGGCATGTAGGCGTGGCTGTAGAGCCAGAACATCTGCTTCATCGGGAAGCGGCGCGGGGCAGCCAGCTCCAGGATAGCAGCATGGCCGCTAGGCTTGAGCACCCTCAGCATCTCCCTCAGTCCGCGGTCGAGGTCGGCGTAGTTCCTCACGCCGTATGCCACGGTGACGGCGTCGAAGGTGGCGTCAGCGAAAGTGAGGTTCATGCTGTCCTCTTTGCGGAAGGAGATGATGTGGGCGAGTCCCGCCTTCTCCACCTTTTGCTGCGCTATCTGCATCATGCCTTCGGAGATGTCGGCACCCACGATGGACTGGGGCTGCAGTATCTTGGCAGAGAGCAGGGCGAAGTCGCCGGTGCCGGTGGCGATGTCCAGCACAGTCTTGGGGCTGTAAGGCAGCAAAGCCTGGATAGTCTTGCGCCGCCAGCCGCGGTCAGTGCCTAGTGACAGCACATGGTTGAGACGGTCGTAGGAATGGGCGATGTTGTCAAACATCTGCTCCACCTGCTGTCCTTTCCCTCCCTCGGTACTATAGGGCTTTATCTCCTCCTGCGCATACATTAGGAGGCAAAGTTACGGAAAAAGAAGGGAAAGGCCAAATATATTGTGGAAAAATCAGAACTTTACGTTCAGGTCCACGCCTACTTGCAGTGGTTTTCCTTTCTGAACAAAGGCGCGGTTCATGCTTTCGAAGTAGAAGGCATTGTAGTGTTTGTCGGCGAGATTGCGTCCCCAAAGATTGATTTCGCAGCGGCCGAAGTCGAGCAGGGCGTGTGCCCCGAAGGTGAAATACAAAGCCTGGCTGGCGTCATTGGCTTCGGTCCAATAGATGCGTCCTGCGCCAAGAGTATTGAGTCCGAGGGTGAGAGCTTTTAGTTTGCTGCTAGCAAAAGGTAGAGTGTAATCGGCGCCGAGGCTGAGGGTGTGGCGCGGAATAAAGGGGACATATTTGCCAGTGTAATCAGTGCCGCTACCGTCATCGTATTTGGTGAAGGTGGCGCGGGTGAAACCATAGTTCAGCCATGTGCTGAGACGGTCGTTGGGATTATAGCCGAGGCTTAGCTCTGTGCCCCAGTTGCGGCTGCGGCCTGCATTGACCATCATGCGGCCGAAGCCGTTCTCGCTGAAGCGGGCTATCTGCTGGTCGCGCACGGTGGTGAGGAATACAGAGCCTTCAAAGCTGAACACAGTGTGCTTAAACTTTGCGCCCAGTTCGTAGGTCCAGCTGTATTCAGGCTTGTAGGTCACCACGTCTTGCACATCAGCCATCTCTCCGCCAACCGGCATTTGGTCGAGGCCAGCCTGAATCATCTGTATCACTCGCTCAGGCATACCCATTTGGGCGTAGCGGTCGAGGGTAGCGTTGGCGCCGTCCTTGATGCCTTGCATCATTTCGTTGCGCATGGTTCCCTGCAGGAGGTCGGAGAACATCTGCACATTGTAGCCGCCGGGGCGCAGACCCTTGGCAGCGGAGGCGTAGATGAATACTTGAGGAGTCAGGATGTACTTGATGGAGGTCTTGGGCAGCACCTCGAAGTAGTCCTTCTTTATCTTGCCGTCATAGAGGGGGGCGGCCTGCAGCCCGTTGAGAGCCAGTGGCATGCGTCCGCTCTGCATCGTGAAGTCGTAGTTGAGCAGTGCAGGCGCATTGTAGGTCAGCGAGTTGTGCTCATAGTCGAGCCTTACGCCCAGCATGGCAGAGAGGCGGTCGGTGAAGTTGAATGTCGATTGGTGGAAGACGGCGAGATTCCATAGCGGAGTCTGGAAGGTGCCGCCAGTGATAAAGTTGTTGTCGGTGATGTCCACGCCCATCGAGGAGATGCCGCGTGCGGAGAGGTCGGGCATAAAGCCGTTGATATTGCGCTCCAGCATATCAATGCCTCCGGTCTGGAAGGTCACAGGCCCCGTGGTACGTAGCCACTGCTTGGCGGTGCTGAGGCCACTGACTGTTGACCAGAGCTTGCTGACCGTAGATTTGAGCGTAATCTCCTCGCTGAGGAGGGTGAGTCGCTGCTTCTGCTCCAGGGTGTAGATGCTGTCGGCAATGAAGTCTTGGTCCAAGAACATACGATCCTGCATATGCTGCAGTCCCGTCACAGCATTGAGTGTGAAGCCTTTGCCTTTCCACTGGACATTGAGGCCAGCGTTGAGCATACCGCGGCGATAGCTGGTCTTTTCGTTGGAGAGGACTTCGCTATTGTTAAGGTCTAAGTCCTCATCTTTGATTAGCAGATACGGATATCCGCCTTCGTGAGTGTAGTCATAGCCGATAGAGCCGTCGAGAGTCAGCCTATCAGAAGGCTTGCCCACAAATCTCAGCCTGCCGCCGCCAGAGTTCATTTTGTCTTGACGCTCATGGCGTGTGGCGTTGTGCCAGAAGCCGCTGCTACCCTCATAGTATCCGCCCGCGCTGAAGGCAAAGCGGTCGCTGATGCGGTGGTAGTGGGTGAGAGAGGCGCGCCGGTGCCAGTCTCCGGTGGCCATCGACAACTTGAGGTCGGTGCCCTGATAGGTGAAGGGCGAGCGAGTGTTCACCCTCAGCAGACCGCCCATCGAGTTGCGACCGTAGAGAGTGCCCTGCGGCCCGCGCAGCACGTCGATGCGCTCGATGTCGTATAGGTTGAAGTCGAAGGCCGACATGTTATAGTAAGGAATATTGTCAACATATAGTCCTGCGGCAGGAGTGTTGAGTCGCGAGCCGATGCCGCGGATGTAGATGGCGGTGGTGAGTCGCGAGCCGTAGTCGGGGATGAAAAGGTTAGGCACTACGGAGCTTATGCCCTTGACAGACGTGATGTGGTGGCGCAGCATATCCTGCTGGCTTATGATGCTCACTGACGATGGCTGTTCCTTGAGTTTGCCTTGCTCTTTGGGCGTGGCGATGACTACAACTTCCTCAACGTCAACAATCTTGCTGCTGTCGGGAACTGTAAAGTCATTACCTAAAACCATAGACCATTGACTATTGACAGTTAAGGCTAAGAGCAAAAATATTTTTTTCATGACGGTGTGATTTTTGTGCTGCAAAATTACAACAAAAGGCCGAGCCCCACAATCCCCATTTGTGATGATTTTTGCTTGAGAAAGAGGTCTGTATTTCTCAGTTGCGGGAAGCAAATGGAGTAAAAAAGCTCCCCCACACGAGAAAGTCCGTATGGGAGAAAACGCTAACATAAAAAGGTCTAATATATACGCCCGTATAATACAGTTTTTTTATACGGATGTCATTACAGGTTTGTCTTATTTATGACAGACACCTCTTACTGTTCGGCCATCCCTGCGGTCAAAGTAGGAGTCGAAGATTGTTACCTGCGCTTCACTGTCTTCGCTAAAGTATAGGTAAAGGGCTCCCTTGCAGTGCTGCTCATAGAGGGAAGAGGTGTAGTAGAATCCCTCGGTGTATTTGTTGGAAAGCGAACTGCCGAAGTTGTAACTGCCGGAGGCAGGTAGGAAAATACTATTGCCATTGGGGCCAACCACATTGTATCCGTTGACTTCGTTTTGCGTTGTCCATGTCCATGTACACTGGTCTATGAGTTCCTGCATCTCGTCTGCTGTAGGCATACGCCAGTTATTACCCATATTTACATGAGCGGCATCGTCTTCAAGATCAAGGGTTGTCTTATTGTCAATCTCGCCATAGTCTTCGTTAGTTACGTACTTTGTAAAAAAGAAATGGTCAGGGTAATTCCATTCTTCGCCAGTATACGTTTCTTGGGTGATGCAGTATTTATAGTTCTCCCAATCATAGGTGGCTTTTGTTTCAGTTTCTGACCACGCATAATAACCGCCAAAATCTGTAGGAGATTCCGCATTGACATTGCTGCAACTCCAAAGTAATCCGCTCGGTAGTCCAAGATCGATAGCGTGCGGATGGTTGTCGTCAGTACAGTTGTTAGCAGGTTTGACGGAATCAATCGGCGCTGGGCCAGGGGGAGTCGGGTCATCAGGTTTGTCTTTGTCATTATGAACAAAGACAATGCTGTCAACCTCGTTTGTGGATACAGTGTGTATTACTTTGCCGTCTTTATGGAAGATGAAGGTTTTGGTGGTTTGCGCATTTACTATTGCTGCAAAGAAGAGGAATAAGAATAATGGTTTGGGGAATATCATTTCTTTTGGAGCTTTAAGATTTCTGTATTGATTTGCAGGATATAAATCCCCTTGTGTAAGGATGCAAGATATATGTTTTCTTCTCTGTCTGCTGCAAGCATGATGCTCTTGACTAATAGACCATTGGTGCTGAAAATGCGTACCACCGTTGGCTGCGTCAGTCCGCTTACTCTGATGTAGTCTTCTTCTATTGAGAACGCAATTTTGTTTACGCCTTCTGTTGTTGAAGGTACAGAAAGCAAATCGTCATCCACATCGCCGAACTCAATTTTTAGTCCTTTCTCTATCTTTGTGGAACCAAGACGTACTCCTTCCTTACTGACGAGAAACAGGTTTTCCCCACTCATCTCAAGGCGGCCGATGGAGGCAAGAGCCTCCTGCCGTTCAATGTTAGAGAATTTGCTCATAGTAATGGCAAACTCGGCTCGTGCCGTATTGCTGAGGCAGGAAAATGCTGCCGTACCTATGATAAAGTGTAGTAGATGTCTCTTCATAGCCTTAATAGATTACAATTTTATATATTTGGGGGTACCTTTCACCACTTTTCCAGAAAAGTTGGCTGTTCTTCCATATCATGTCGTAGTAGTGATATTCGTTGTCTTCTCCCTCGTGGAAACCTCTCGCCAACACATAAACATCGCTGCCGTCAAAGAATATACGCGGTTTCTTTGCGCCAGAGGAAAAAGACTCCAACCAATTTGGTTCCCCGTCAGGCAATTCATAAAGTTCACTGCCATTTTTCAGTAGCACAAAAGCACCCTCCCTGTCTTCAATAGCTTTGCGTCGGCTAACAATATATATGTTATCGTTATCAATGTTTATACAGTAGTTTTTATTGTAATAAGGATCTTCATGGGTGTCATTGCCATCGTAGTAATAGGCAGAAAAGAGACGCTCTTTTGTTCCGTTGAAGTCACCATCAAGTAAATCGGTGTAGCCTACAATATGAGCAATGCCGTTGTGTACTTTCATCCCAGTGTTGTAAATTAGTTTACTGCGATCAACACGTTGCAAATAATATGACTCTCCATCGCACCACAACTCGGTAATTTGGCCCCAAGACCATGCACTGCTAGTAGAGTGGTATGAACCAGATAAACGAGGCATATATGCAACATAAACTTTTCCTTTCTCTACATCAAAAACATTAGATTGCCCATATGCTGTAAGTATTTTGGCTTTCTCATCGTTCTTAAAGAAAAAGACATGGTCCTTACCACTATCTGCTTCAGATAAGGAGGTGCTTGTGCTGCCAAAGAGATAGATATCCTCTCCATCTAAACAGATATCTATGCCAAAGGGGCAGACGAAACGACTATCGCTGATAGTATATTGGTATTCAAGGTTTTTCCAAACAGCGTATTCGTAATTATAAGTCCAACTGGCAAGTTTTCCTTTATCGGTTTCACGTTGTCCTACTACATATAGATTGTCGTTGCTATAGCCAATAAAAGTTGGTGTGTAATCCTCTTCATTGTCGGGCATAGGTAAAGGAGTTTCTTTGCCATTGATAACCAGAATTTGGCGAGACTTACTAATTAAACTATCATAAACTAACATAATCATAGCAACATTGCGCCCTGCTATCACAGGGCCGAGTGTTTCTTCGACCGTGATGCTGTCTATGTTTAGTTGAGTGGTGGCCACACCATTGCGATATAACTTAACAGTTGCAGTGTCGGTGCCGCAATTATTTTCGACGTTAGTGGCAAAGGTGATTATCGCTGCAAATGCAGCAATGATTGTTATGATTGTTCTTCTATGCATAACTGTAAATTTTGATGTGACTACAGGAGGAAACGGAAAATGTCGTTGCCTATAGCATATACCATCAGGGCAAGAAGTAGGAACATTCCTATCATCTGGGCCCGCTCCTGGAACTTGAGGCTGAACTTGCGGCGGAATACTATCTCGATGATGAGGAACAGGGCGTGCCCGCCGTCGAGGGCAGGAATGGGCAGCACGTTCATAAAGGCCAGAATGATGCTGATGAAGGCAGTGAGCTCCCAGAAGCGCTGCCAGTCCCAACTGGTGGGGAACATGCTGCCGATAGCACCGAAGGAACCTACGCTCTTGGCGCCCTCCTTGGTGAAGAGGTACTTGAGGTCGCTGACGTAGCCGCAGAATACTTTCACTCCGTAGCTGAAGCCTTTGGGAATGCTCTCCAGCAGGCCGTAGTCCTCTTTGACAGACTTATAGTAGCGCAGGGCGTAAGTCTTGCCAATGCCCATCTGCAGTTTGCTGTTGAGGACGAGGTGCAAAGTGTCGACGGTGCTGTCGGCTTTCAGTACGGCGATGCATACGCTGCGCTTGCGCAGAGAGTCGTTGGTGGTGGCACCCTCAAGGCTTTTGCTGAGATGATTTATCTGCACGTCATAGTCAGTCCAGCTATCAATGGGCTTGTCGTTGAAGGCCACTATGCGGTCGCCCTTGACTATGCCCTGTTTGTCGGCGGCAGAGCCAGGCATCACGGTGTCAACGACGCTGGGCAGATAGAGAGCGACGAAGGGACGGTCGCCCTGCAGCATCTCCAGCAGGCTCTGGCCACCCTTGGGCATTGGGATGCTTACTTCCTTGCCCTCACGCAGCACCGTCACCTCATGGGCATTACTGATGGAGCGCAGCACATCTGTGTTGTAGTCGCGGAAGACTTCACCGTCGGCACTGACGGGAATATCGCCGTCGCGGAATCCGATGGTCTGCGCCTTCTCGTTGTAGGTGAAACCCATCTTCATGTCGCGGATGGGGATATAGCTATCGCCCCAGGTGAAGAGGATGGCAGAGTAGATAAGCAGCGCAAGCACAAAGTTGACCATTACGCCGCCGAGCATCACGAGCAGTCGCTGCCACGCCGGCTTGGTGCGGAACTCCCACGGCTGTGGGGGCTGCTGCATCTGTTCGCGATCCATCGACTCGTCGATCATGCCGGATATCTTGACATAGCCGCCCAGGGGTATCCAGCCGATACCATATTCGGTGCCGACATAGGGATAGTTGCCTTTGTCGTCCTTCTGCAGAGGCTCTTTGCCACGCAGGCGGCGCCACCAGTTGGAGTAGGTGCTGAAGAAACGGAACTTCCAGTCGAAGAAGAGGAAGAATTTCTCTACGCGGATGCCAAAGAGTTTGGCAAAGAAAAAGTGACCGCCTTCGTGAAGGACTATCAATATGGAGAGGCAGAGGATGAGCTGTGCGGCGCGAATAAGGAAAATTTCCATGTAAAAGTTAAGAATTAAAAGTAGTTAATGGGAAGTTAATGGGAAGTTAACAGGAAGTTAATGGGTAGTTAATGGGAAGTTAACAGGAAGTTAATGGGAATTAGAAATTATCTCTGTTGCTACACGGCGGCTTTCGCTGTCGGTGAGGCGATATGTGTCGAGCGAGGGTGAGGCCTCGAAGCTGACGGTCTGCATGGTGGTGGCGATGACCTCGCTTATCTGCGGGAAGGTTATCTTATCCTGCCTGAAGGCGAGGTTGGCCACCTCATTGGCTGCATTGAGTATGCAGGGCATATTGCCGCCACGCCTTATGGCGTCGTAGGCGAGCGGTAGGCATGGGAAGCGTTGCAGATCGGGTCGCTCAAAGGTGAGGTCTGCCACCTTGAGCAGGTCGAGGCGCGGGCCGGATAGTTGCAGGCGCTGGGGGTATGAGAGAGCGTACTGTATGGGCAGCCTCATGTCGGGCAGGCCTAGCTGTGCCTTGACGCTGCCGTCGCAGAACTGCACGGCGCTGTGCACGATGCTCTGGGGATGCACAAGCACTTCTATCTTCTCCGCCCCTATGCCGAAGAGCCACTTGGCCTCGATGACCTCGAAACCCTTGTTGATCATGGTTGCGGAATCGATGGTTATCTTGTCGCCCATGTGCCAGGTGGGATGCTGTAGGGCCTGTGCGGCAGTCACGGTCTGCAGTTGCTCTTTGCTCATCTGGCGGAAGGGGCCGCCCGAGGCGGTGAGCAGTATCTTGTCGGGCTCGTTGCCTTCGCCCACGAGGCATTGGAAGATGGCGCTGTGCTCGCTGTCCACGGGCAGTATGGCGGCCCTGTGCTTCATGGCCAGGTCGGTAATCAGTTCGCCAGCCACCACAAGAGTTTCTTTGTTGGCCAGGGCAATCTGCTTGCCAGCCTTGATGGCAGCGATGGTGGGCTCGAGTCCGCTGAAGCCTACCGTGGCGGTGAGCACCACATCCACGGAGGGCAACTGCACCACTTCTGTCAGAGCCTTGGCTCCGCAATAGACCTTCACGGGACTGTCGGCCAGTGCCTCGCGTACCTTATTATATTGTGTCTCATCAACAATCACCACGGCGTCGGGCTCAAAGCGTAGCGCCTGCCCTATCAAGGCGTCGGCTTGGCTGTGGGCTGTGAGCACACGCACCTCATAGAGGTCAGGGTGCTCAGCCACGACCTGCAGGGTCTGTGTGCCTATGGAGCCTGTGGAGCCGAGGATGGCGATTCGTTTCTTAGACATGTCTTTAATGTTCAATATTCAATTTTCAATATCAATTGATATCCAGCAGTCCTTCTGGCAGGCGTAGCTGCAGGGTGCGGGCGTCGATGTCGAGGGCTTCTACGAGGTCGGGGTGCATTGGCAGCACCAGCTCCTTCCCATCGGGCGATTCCACCACCAGTAGTGTGTTGGCAGAGGTGTCGTCCACCTCTGTCACGGTGCCGAGCACTCCTGCTGTCACATCGCTTACTGCAAAGCCTGTGAGCACTTTCCACGACGTGAGTTCTCCGCGCTGACTGCCCACGGCAGACTTGGGGTAATAGACGTCGGCATTTTGCAGTATCTGCACGGCGTTGACATCGTCGTAGCCCTCAAATTTCACTATTGCCGTCTCGCTGCTGCGGATGCGCCAGTCCTCAAGGAAGAAGGGCACTAGCAGCCCGTCGATGTCGCACACCAGGTATTTGCAGTCCTCGCTGGTGAATATGTCGTCGGTGAAGCGTAAGGTCAACTCGCCCTTCAGACCGTGGGTGCTGCCGAGTCGTCCTATGTAGAATACTTCATCGGGGTGTATCATACTCGTGTTATCTTTGCGCCTAGGGCATTGAGGCGTACTTCTATGTCCTCGTAGCCGCGGTCAATCTGCTCTACATTGTCAATGCGGCTAGTGCCCTCGGCACTCAGTGCGGCAATGAGCAGAGCGATACCGGCACGGATGTCGGGCGACACCATGCGGCGGCCTCTGAGCTTGATGGTTTTGTCGTGACCTACCACCACGGCGCGGTGAGGGTCGCACAGTATTATCTGTGCTCCCATCTCTATGAGACGGTCCACGAAGAACAGGCGGCTCTCAAACATCTTCTGGTGGAAGAGCACGGTGCCCTTGGCCTGGGTGGCCACCACGATGAGCACACTCAGCAGGTCGGGCGTGAGGCCCGGCCACGGTGCATCGTCGATAGTCATAAACGAGCCGTCGAGGAAGGTCTCTATCTGATAATGCTCCTGCTTAGGCACACGGATATAATCGGGGCCGTATTCCAGGCTGATGCCCAGCCGCTGGAATGATTTGGGAATGATGCCCAGCTCGCTTACGTTGACATCGTGGATGGTGAGTCCGCCGCCGAGCATCACCGACATGCCGATGAAGCTGCCTACCTCAATCATGTCGGCATGCACCTTGTGGGTGGCGCCGTGTAGCGAGGCAACGCCCTCGATGGTCAGCAGGTTGGAGGATATGCCGCTAATCTTGGCACCCATATTGCAGAGCATCTTGCAGAGCTGTTGCACGTATGGCTCGCAGGCTGCGTTGTAGATGGTGGTGGTGCCTTTGGCCAGGACAGCGGCCATGATGATATTGGCTGTACCGGTCACGGACGCCTCGTCCAGTATCATGTCGGTACCGAGCAGAGCCTCAGCCTTGAGGGTGTAGCGCGAGTTCTCGTTGTCGCTGCTGAGTGAGGCGCCCAGCTGCTGCATGCCGTAGAGGTGGGTGTCCACACGGCGACGGCCTATCTTGTCGCCGCCGGGCTTGGCCAGTACGGCGGTGCCGAAGCGTGCCAACAGCGGACCAACCAGCATCACGCTGCCCCTGAGGGTGGCGCACTGCCGCATAAACTCCTCGCTGCTTGCATAGTCGGGATTGATGTTGGCGGCCTTGAACACAAAGTCACCCTTGCCCAACCGTGTCACCTCCACGCCCAGATTGCGCAGCAGCTCGATGAGATGGAGCACGTCGAGTATCTCGGGCACATTACTGATGCGCACCTCCTCGCTAGTGAGCAGAGTAGCGCAAATCACTTCCAGAGCCTCGTTCTTGGCGCCCTGGGGGGTGATGTCGCCTTGCAGCTTGTGGCCGCCTTCTATTACGAATGATGCCATATCGCTTATCTCTTCTTTTTCTTGTTATTGACGGGTTTGGTCAGAGCGCGTGCCGATGCAATGATTTTCTCCAGACGCTGCGTGCTGATGTTCATCTCCACTTGTCCGCCGGTCAGTTCGCGCAGGTCGTTGGTCAGTTTGTCGGGCGACAGCACGGTGTGGTTCCATGTCGCCAGGCTCTTGGCCATCTGTGCCACCACCAAGAGCACGGCCTCATCCCTCTCTTCGCCTTCGGGAATGGAGGGCAGTGCCTTTATCATCTGCTCGAGGGTATGACCGTAGTGGCGATAGTCTATTTGCTGTTTGGGATAGCTAAGGAATGGGTGCTCTGTCTCTTCTTCGCTAATCACGGTGACAGGATAGGGAAAGTCAACATCGAGTTTGTAATCAGCGATGAGAGCCAGATGATCCCACAGCATGCGCTCGAAGTCGGCAGAGCCTTTCTGCTGGGGGAAGATGCTGCCCATCACCTTGATGATGGTCTCAGCGCATTGCTGCCTCTCGTTGCGGTCGGCAATGGTGAGCGCGTAGTCCACCATCTTCTGTACGTTGCGTCCGTATTCGGGCAGAGTGAGTTTCGGTCGTGTAGTATTGTAATCCATATCGCTATTTTCTATTCACTATTCTCTGTTCTCTATTACTTTATTAATTTTCGTGGAGGTGCCAGCGATGAACTCCTTCAAGTAGAAAGGCTCAAAGTAAGCCACGTCCTCAGTCTTGCCCAGCATCATCGCCTTGTCGGCCAGCGGCAGCATATAGCGTGCCAGCGGAACAATCTCTTCGATGAAATGGGCATTTTTGTGCTTTATCACATTCTTGCACTTGGCGGCACCGTTGCCGAAGAACAGCACAGGCCGTTCGGCCAGCACCTCTTGGTAGCTGCTCTCATCGATTATCTTGGCCTCCACCTCGCTGTGAGGATTGAGGGCGCGGTCGTAGAGGGCGGTATATACCTCCATCCTGCGGGCGTCAATCATGGGGCAGAGCAGGAAGTCCGAGTCTTCAAACTCTTGAACTCTTGAACTCTCGAACTCCTCCAAAAGTATCGGCACACACAGCAGCTCCAGTGTCTTCACCCCTATCAGCTTGAGGTTGCGCCCGTAGCAGAGCCCCTTGGCGGTGCTCACTCCGATGCGCAGGCCAGTATAGGAGCCGGGACCGGCACTTACCGCCACCGCGTCGGGCGGCAGGCCACGGCTGTCGGCCACGCCCAGAGCCTCCTCCACCATAGGAGCAAGAGTCCGCGCGTGGTTAGGGCCGTTGCGGTCCTCCTTGCTGAACAGACACAGTCCCTCGTGGCTCAGTGCCACGCTGCATATGTTGGTGGATGTCTCTATATGTATGATGGTGGCCATGTATTGAAAATTGAGCATTGAGCATTGAAAACAATGTTGCTCCTTATTTATTTTTAACGCGCACAAACTTCTTTCCTTTCCACTGGAAAACAATGGCATTGGCAGAAGTGTTGGTAGTGAAGGTCAGCGTGGCGTCGCCCCGCTCCGTCATCTGGAGGTCGGCCTCCACAAACTCCACAGGCAACACACCCTCCGTCAGTTTCTCATCGTCGCGCACAAACTCTGTGGGCAGCGGCATCTGGATTAGCTTGTCGGCATTCAGCTCCTGCCAGCGGGAGTTGAAAAATTGCACCTCGCTCGCGGGCTGCGGCGTGCGCAACGTGCGTACCATGCACACCACCGTGTCCTTACCATGCGTCAGCAATGCCATGCGCGTGGTCACGATGCCCTCGCTGTCCTCGCGCAGTTGCAGGAAGTTGTCGGTCAGCTTCTGCACCACACTCATGCCGTCCCACTCGTTGGGCAGCGCCGTGGTCATGCCGCTCAGGCATATATCCACGAGGTCCTTGCGGGCATTGTTGTCGAGCATAGGCATCAGCGAGTCGGGCATGGCGATGAAGAGATCCTTTATCACCCGCGCCCCTGCGTCTTGTAGCCCCAGGGCTGTCAAGAGGACAAACAGTATCGTTCGCACATACTTTATCATGATGCGCAAAATTACGCAATAAATCTCAAATAACCCACCACTATCTGCATAAAATAGTCAATCGTGAGCAAAACGATGCAAAAAATGAGAGCGCAGGTAAGAAAAAAGTACAGAAATTTTTTGTGTTAGAAAAAAAATATCTACCTTTGCACTCCGATTTTTCGAAAATAACGAAGCAACAAACAATAAAAGACATGAAAAAAGACATCCATCCTACCGACTATCGTCCGGTGGTATTCAAGGACATGAGCAACGGTGACATGTTTCTCACCCGCTCCACATGCAAGACAAAAGAGACTATCGAGTTTGAAGGCGAGACCTATCCGCTGATCAAGGTGGAGATCTCCAACACTTCTCACCCCTTCTACACAGGCAAGGCTACCCTGGTGGACACCGCCGGCCGTGTTGATAAGTTCTTAAGCCGCTACGCTGCTACCCGCAAGAAGTAAAAAAGCGAGGCCCAAAGAAATGAAAAGTATGCCAATCTTACCCAGGTTGGCATACTTTTTCGTATATTTGCACCCGAGAATAACATTAAACACTCGAACTTTCGAACTCTTGAACTCTCGAACTTGTACTTCTATGCGCCAATTGCTCGAGTATAGTGTCAAGCCGTTGCCCACAGTCCACATAGGCATCGTGGGCCTTGGCCACCGTGGCCTGAAGGCCGTGGAGCGCTATGCGCTGGTGGAGGGAGCGGAGATAATAGCGCTGGCCGACCGCGACCCGCAGCGTGTGGAGGCTGCCAACCGTCTGATGGAGGCCGACGGCCGCCCCAAGGGGCGCGAGTATAGCGGTGCCGATGCGGCAGACAATCTGATAGGCGATGCAGATGTTGACCTCGTGTATATCTGCACCGAGTGGCGCACCCATGCCATGCTGGCCCTTAAGGCCATGAGCCGCGGCAAGCATGTGGCCGTGGAGGTGCCCGCTGCCCTTACCGTTGCCGACTGCCAGGCTCTCATCGACACGAGCTTGGCTACGGGCTGCCACTGCATGATGCTCGAGAACTGCTGCTACGACACCTTCGCCTCCGCCACGCGCGTGATGGTCAGCCAGGGACTGCTGGGCGATATCACCCACGGCGAGGGAGCCTATATACATAATCTCGACGATGAGATAGCAGAGAATGGTGGGCTCGACAACTACTGGATGGCTCGCGACACCCTCGCCTGCGGCGGCAATGCCTATCCCACACACGGCCTCGGCGCCATAGCCTTGCACATGAATCTGCACCGTGGCGACCGTATGGACAGCCTCGTCTCGCTCACCAGCCGTGGGCGGCAGCTCGACGGGCGCGTCAACACCACCCTCATCCATACCGTGGAGGGGCGCACTATACTGCTCCAGCACGACATAGGCACCCCGCGTCCTTACAACCGTCTTCAGCAGCTGTGCGGCACCGACGGCTTCGTGCAGAAATACCCTCTGCCCACCGTGCGGCTGAAGGGCATGGACTCCACCCTGGAGGGCGATGAGGCGCTGAGCCTCGCCGCCACCTTCCGCGAGCGCGGCGTTAGCGAGTGGATTGACGATGGTGTGGCCAAGGGCTCGCCCAACACCATGAACCATGCTATGGACAGCCGCCTCGTCTATTGTCTGCGCAACGGCTTGCCGCTGGATATGGATGTCTTTGATGCTGCCGAGTGGTCTGCCATAGTGGAGCTCTCCACGCAGTCCGCTGCCCGTGGCGGCATGCCCGTCAAAGTGCCCGACTTCACCTCCGGCAACTGGCAGGTGCTGCGGGAGCACAAGTTCTACGTTTAGCGAAGGAATGCTGCGAAAGGAATTGACAATTGTTTGTGCAGCGAAAGGGGGCAAAACAGAGAACAATTGACGATTTTAGGCTGAGCGCCGTCAGCTTTAATTTCCACGAAGTCAGCATTAAATTCTACAGAGTCAGCGTTAGTTGGTGACGAAGTCAGCGTTAAATTGGACAGACCCCCTCTTATCCCCCTTGTAGGGGGGAGGAAGGTTTATAGGTTATTGGTTATAGGAATAAAACACGAATCGACACAGATATTAAACAAAAACATAAAAAACTCCAATGAGCCACGTATTGCATACGTTCTTGCCGCAGCCTCTGCGTCTGGCTGCAAGCAAGCTCGCGCCACACGCAGCGTCTTCGCCAAAGAGCTAACGCTCACGGCTCATTGGCAAAAACAAAAAAAATTTTACATCTTACATCAAACATCTTACTTCGACGAATGTCGCC